>DAYVGO010000032.1:0-90311 GCA_045399315.1 Arsenophonus sp. | reverse complement strand
GTTGAAGAGACTGACCAGCCCACAATCATATTGATGAAGACATCTATGATAAAAGTCACATAGATAAAGCCCTGCTAGGTGCTAACATAGCTAAAATCTGCTACCCATAACTGGTTTGGATATCATCAAGGATTTCGTCATGCCACGCCGATGCGTAGCCAATTAAAAACTCGCACCCTATTTAATATTCTTGGTCCACTGATCAATCCAGCTAAACCACCAATTTCACTTATTGGTGTCTATGATCCTAAGCTAATTGCTCCTATGGTTAAGACACTATAATTAATATGTTATAAAGGTGCCGCCATCGTTCACAGTGGTGGTATAGATGAAGTTACATTACATGCCCCTATTCGAGTGACTGAATTAAATCATGATGAAAATTTAAGCTATCAGTTAACAGCACAAGATTTTGGTTTACCGAGCTATTCTTTGTCAGAATTAGCCGATGGCTCTACTGATAAAAATCGTCAACTTATCACCGCCTTGTTACAGGATAATGGAAAACCGGCGTGCACCAATACCGTTGCCGCCAATGTCGCACTACTCATGAAGCCCAATAACCATGAAGATCTTAAAAGCAATAACGATTTTGCACTGCAGGTGATTAGTAGTGGAAAAGCATATCAACGGCTTACCACATTAGCTAATAGGGGGGAATTTAATTAATGCAAGCTACTATTTTATAAAAAATTGTTGTTGATAAAATAACAACTTAGCAGCAAGAAAATTAAAACAACCATTAGCTAGTTTTATTGGGCAAGTTAAGCAAAGTGAGCGTAATTTTTATGCTACACTGGCGCAAACACATCTAGCTTTTATTCTAGAGTGTAAAAAAACCTCACCATCGAAAGGGATTATCCGTCATCACTTTGAGCCGGTGCAAGCTGCTAAAGATTATCGAAATTATGCGACTGCAATATCGGTGCTAACTGATAAAAAATATTTTCACGTTAGTTTCAACTACTTACGCTTTATTAGTAACACCGTGCTGCAACCAATTTTATGCAAAGATTTCATTATTGATCCCTACCAAGTTTATTCAGCCCGTTTCTACCATGCAGACACTATATTGTTGATGCTATCAGTATTAGATGATGAAACCTATCAATCTCTAGCAGCTCTGGCAAATAAATTAAATATGGCTATTCTTACTGAAGTAAGCACCGAAGAAGAGCAAAACGGGCAATCAGGCTTAAAGCCAACATTGTCGGCATTAACAATCGTGATCTTCCTGATCTGTCAATTGATTTAAATCGTACCAAACAATTTACTCCTTAATTAGCAAACGAAACATTAGTTATCAGTGCATCCGGTATACATAGCCACCAACAAATTCGTCAACTTAGTAAACAGGTCAATGGCTTTTTAATTGGCAGTGCATCAATGGGCGAGAAAAATTTAATTCTAGCTATTCGCTGTCTCATTATTGGTTACAATAAAGTCTGTGGCCTCACTCGCCCACAAGATGCACAAAGCGCTTATCAAGTCGGGGCAGTTTATAGTGGCTTGATCTTTGCAAACAAATCACCATGAAAAGTAACCCCTGAGCAAGCAAAAACTATTATAGCCGCGGCTCCTTTTAACTATATTGGTGTTTTTCAGTATAAAGCTAACTCATTAGTTGCTGAAATTGGTCATCAATTAGCCTTATTTACCGTCCAGTTACATGACCATAAAATAGCAGCTGACATTTAACAACTTCGTTCTTTATTGCCAGTGGATTGTCAAATATGGTAAGCGGTAAACATGACCAAATCACCACCTTGTTTCCGCGCAAAATACATCGATCGTTATTTACTTGATCATGGTGAAGGTAGCATAGGAAAAACTTTTGATTGGTCTAAGTTACCATTAGATCATCTTGATCAAATTATGTTAGCCGGCGGCCTAAATGCCGACAATTGCCAACAAGCCTCTGTGCTTGGGTGTCTCAGTTTGGATTTCAACTCTAGTGCTGAACACCAACCGGGTATAAGAAAGTGACCATAAGTTACAGCTTATCTTTGAAAAACTACTCAACTATTGATAAGTCTAACAATCAAAGCTGATTATTCAACGAGCAGATTAACGGAATAAAACAATGAATAAATTAAATCCCTATTTTGGCCAATATGTGCCTGAAATTCTTATTCTGGCACTTAACAAACTAGAGCAGGCTTCTATCAAAGCACAGCAAGATAATGAGTTTGAAAAGTAATTTCACGATCCATTACAAAATTACGCTGGTCGCCCGACAGCCTTAACTCTACGTAGTAATTTAACCATCGGAACTAAAGCTAAGCCTTTATCTAAAGCGAGAAGATCTATTGTATGGCGGAGCGCATAAAACGAATCAAGTGTTAGGCCAAGCTTATTAGCAAAGCGTATGGGAAAAACTGAAATTATCGCTGAAATTGGAGCTGGTCAACATGGTGTCGCCACAGCTCTAGCACGTGCATTATTAGGGCTAAAATGTCGTATCTATATGGGTGAAAAAGATATCCAACGTCAATCACCGAATGTATTCCGTACGCATTTATATGGGCGCTAAAGTTATTACTGTAAATCATGACTCAGCGACCTTAAAAGATGTCTGTAATGAAGCATTGAGAGACTGGTCCGACAGTTATAGCCAGGCACACTATTATACTGGGTACAGCTGCTGGCCCACATCCCTATCCAACAATAGTGAGAGAGTTTCAGCGGATGATCGGTGATGAAGCTAAAGTTCAAATTTTAGCCAGAGAGGGCTGGTTACCAGATGCTGTAATCGCTTGTGTTGGCTGTGGCTCTAACACTATTGGCTTATTCACGACTTTTAAACAACACCAAAACGTAAGTTTAGGCGTCGAACCGGCTGGTCTAGGTATTGATACTAACATCCATGACACACCATTAAAATATGGCTAGCTTAGTGTATACTTTAGTATGAAATCCGCCATAATGCAAACCAACAAAGGACAACTACTGATTGTCAATTTATCTGGGCTTGGTGATAAAGATATTTTTACTGTCCCCCCAATTTTACAATCCAAGGGAGAGATCTAATGGAACATTATGAGCAACGTTTCAGACCTTAAACGATAAAAATCAGGGAGCATTTGTTCCATTAGATGATCCAAATGTGGAAATTTCACTAAAAATTATTGATACATTAATTGAAGCAAAAGCAAATGCATTAGAAATCAGCATCCCGTTTTCTGATCCGTTAGGTGATGGGCCAACTATTCAAAAAGCCAATTTATGCGCCCTAAATACTAACGTCACGCTGACACAATATTTTAAGCTACTAGCACAGATCCGTAAAAAGCACCCTTTGATCCCTATTGGCTTATTAGCTTACGCTAATTTAGTTTTTAGTAATGGTATTGATAACTTTTATGGTCAATGCTAAACAGCAGGCATTGATTCCGTTTTAATTGCTGATGCACTAATGACGGCCTCACAGCCATTTCGCACCTCTGCTATGCGGCATAATATAGCACTGATATTTATTTGCCCGTCTAATGCAGATGATGAACTTTTACGCCAAATAGCGTTATATGGTCGCGGCTATACTTATTTACTCTCTCGTTCCAGAGTAACAGGTAGCGAAAAAAAGCCAAAATTCCTGGGAGCCAATTACTCGCCAAGTTACAAGCCTACCATGCTGCTCCCCCACTTTTAGGTTTTGATATAGCTGAACCAATACAAGTTACTGAGGCCATCAAAAATGGGGTTGCTAGCGCAATTTCTGGTTCAGCAATTGTTAAATTAATTGAAACTTATCATCCACAATCCGATATCTACTCACCAAATTAAAACAATTTATTTTACAGATGAAAATGGCGATGTAAAAATAACATTTACAGTCTACCTAGCAAAATGGAAGGAAAATAGTCCGGTTATCCTGGCAATTACTAATTATCAATTCTATTAAGCTATTGTAATTTTCCAATCGTGAATGATGTATTCTATTCATTTGTAATTTGTTTATATTTCATCAATAATCAATATATTGGGTGCTATACAAATCCTATTTAGTATTCATATACTATAAATAAAAATAACCTTCATATTGATGGAGAATTGAATAATGAAATATCTTAAATCAATGACAGCGCTATGTACCGTGATATTTATGGCATTATTCCTTTCTGCTTGTGCTCCGACAGCAAAAACAGAAGGAACTGGTGGATATATCGATGATACGGTTATTACAACCAAAGTAAAGGCGGCTTTATTGGCAGAAAAAAACTTGAAATCAACACAAATCAATGTTGAAACATTTAAAGGCCGGGTGCAATTGAGTGGTTTTGTCAGTTCACGTGCCGACGCACAACGTGCAATTCAAGTAGCCCAGAATGTAGCAGGTGTGCAGACAGTCATTAATTCGATGAAAATCCGATGATTATTTTAGTTTTTAGCCCCAATAGGGGCTGAAATGAAAATAATCTAACTCCAATCGCCCCTCAATTTATCTTATTTGTGACAATAAATAATAACTTTTTATCACCAAATAGTTAATAAAATACATTAATATCAATTAGATTAGCAAAATAAACAATTATATTGTTATAGCTAAAATCATGATAATATGACCCTATTTTAGTATATTATCCTTACTTATAGAATAACCACAAAATTTACTGATATAGCAATGGGTTTACCATAGAAAAGCTATACGCTCTCTTCATGGTCAGTTACAATATACAACTAAAATATGATGATAAAAACCAGTTATAGGAGCAGTTTTCATGTCCATTGCGGCCAACTCACTTATCAGCGATAGCTTTAATTTTTTAAAAAATCAGCTGAGCGGCCTTTTTATCCTGTCATTTATTTCAGCCACCATCAGCCAGATACTTTATTATTTCTTGGTTCCGATTGATGAAATGGTAACAATTGTTAAAACTCTCAATGGACAAAATGACTCAATCTCATTTTTAACCTGGGCAAGTCAACTGTCTGATGAAGAAAAAGCCATAATGATGCGAGTATCATTACTGTCACTGACAACGATTTTTATCGGATCAATATTATTAGTTTCATCAGTGCTTACTTATCTATCTGAACTTAGTACCGGCAATAACATTAGCGCATTACAAGCTTTTGCACTCTCGTTACGTATCTTACCAAGTATGTTAATCCTGTTAGTTGTTTGCACTATCATGATTTATTTTGGTTTTATGTTGTTCATCTTGCCAGGGATCATTTTAGCGATTGGTTTTTCATTATCGCCGGTCATTTTAATTATCACCAAAAATATTATGCCGCTGCGAGCCATTAGTCAAAGCTGGAAAATAGCCTTTCGTCATTGGTGGTTGATTTTATCGATGTTATTGCTTTGGCTAGCGTTACAAATGTTACTTACTATGTTACTTGGACAATTTCGTTTTTTACCAGGTATAGTGAATAACATTATTTCTTTTACCCTAAATAATTTACTTACCTCTTTCACATTGATTTATTTTTTCCGCCTCTACATGCTAGCTGGCAAAACGACAAATTAAGCCGACAAAAGCCACGGTTATTCTTTGCAATTGGATACCGTGGTAAAATTTTCTTTTCAACATAAACCATTAATAACCTATCATCGAATCAATATCCTCGCTCAAATTTCATTTTACAAACAATAAACACTAATCATGCTATCTGTTTATTCATTAGTTTTATTGATTAAAAAATAATTTTGTTGATAAAAACTTATACCTGTTAACCGTGTAACATTTTATCAAATAAGGTAATATAATATAAAACAAATTGGCAATATGATATTTTATAATTTATAAATCAAATAATTATAGAAAATTCATATTTACTCGCAAAGGATCAGGACAAGCACCCTTATGAGACAGCTATTAGATTTTATTCCTCTTATCGTTTTCTTTATTGTATATAAAAAAGTAGATATTTTTTATGCATCTGGCGCCCTAATGATTGCAACCGTATTATCTATGCTAGCTAACTATCTTATCTATAAAAAAATTGAGAAAAGTTCGTTAATTACTTTGGTGATCGTGATAATTTTTGGTGGATTGACGTTAATTTTCCATAGTGATCTTTTTATTAAGTGGAAAGTAACTGTTATCTACGCTATTTTTTCATTGGCACTATTAGTCAGCCAGTTTTTTACCCAAAAACCTTTAATCCAAAGAATGCTGGGTAAAGAGATCTATTTAGCCAATGAAGTTTGGAGCAAATTAAATCTATCGTGGGCAATCTTTTTTGCCATCTGTGCACTGGTCAATATTTATGTTGCCTTTTGGTTACCTCAGGACGTCTGGGTTAATTTTAAAGTTTTTGGTTTAACCGCAGTTACGCTAATATTTACAATACTTAGCATGGTATATATCTATAAACATCTTGCCAAAGAACAAAAGTAATCAATATGATAATAATGAATACCTGCTACTAGCGGGTATATTATTGCCAATAACAGAAGTAAATTTTTCATGACCTAACAATTACCAAAAGGAGAATTAGTCCTCCGTACTTTAGCTATGCCCGCCGATACAAATGCTAACGGCGATATATTCGGTGGTTGGCTAATGTCACAAATGGACATGGGCGGAGCAATTATTGCAAAAGAAATTGCACTTGGTCGTGTTGTTACTGTAGCTGTCAATGGCATCACTTTCCAAAAACCGTTTTCAGTCGGCGATGTGGTATGTTGTTATGCCCAATTTATTAAGACAAGTAATACTTCTATTACCATTAATATTGAAGTCTGGATCAAAAAAGTTGCTAATGAACCGGTAGGCAACGCTATCGAGCAACAGAAGCTATTTTGATTAAATATCAAAAGGCCAATTAACTGGCCTTTATACAGCCTATTTAAGAAAGATTAATTGAACCATCAATTTTAAATAAAAATGTTTTTTTTAATCCCTTAACCGGAATTTTTTCATAATACCAACGATTCATTACACGCTTAACTTCACGTTCGAACATACCTCTGGGTGATGAATCGACCACTTCTAGATTAATAACTCTACCATTTTCATCAATATCATACAGAACATTAACATAACCTTCTTTGCCTAGTTTACGTGCTCGATCAGGGTAATTTGGATGTTGGATTCTCAAAGCCTTAGGACCATGTATTGCCATAGCTGATGAGTTCACTAGGCTAGGCTGTTGATTGTTATTAATATCAATACTATTATCACTGGTTAATTGACTAGCAACATCAGTTTGCTGTTGATTTGATTCATCGACACTAGATTTCTGCTTAATATGGTGTTCTGCTAACTGCTTAGGTTTAGGATTTTGTTTAACAATTGGCTTTTTATAGATAACCTTCTTTTTTACAGGTAACACAATTTTAGCTTCAACGTCAGATTCTGATTTAGGCTCGATAACTGTTTCTGACTCATTAGCAGCAACATTCACCGGCTCAGCAATATTACTAGGTGCAGCAAGTATTACCATCGCTATTGACATAGGTCCAGCTTGTGAAGCTGATGATGCAGGCTGTAATAAAAACAAAGATACCGCTAACGCAGCATGCAGAAATAATGATAAAACAATAAATAATGTCAAACGGATCCAACACATGAGCAAATTCTTTCTTTATTAATCGGATTAGATAAATTTTATTCTAAATGCAAATAGCAATCATATTCAATAAGGATAGCCTTCTAAGATTAAAAAAGTATCATCCTGACCTTAAAATTAGGTCCTAATCTATTTTTAATTAAATAAATTAACATGATAAGATCTAAGTGTTAACTAATAAGAAATATAGTTGATACATTTACAGTAAAAAGAGTTAACGCTTGTGGTATAAAATAATAAGTAACTATTCAAACCTGCAAGCCAAAGTTAAAGCATACAACGACTAAAGAATATAATAATTAAAATATTTATAAAATACATTATATTACTTACACTTAAACTAAAAATGGTACTTTATGATATTCATAACAAATTTTATTTTGCTATAGTGAATAACCAGATAATCAACAGTATCAACTGACTCTAAGATAGGAACATCTTTGCCTATGGCAACCGTCTATATATTACTAAATTGGGCTTTGCTTTTTCTATACTGGCTAATGATCGCTACGGTTACTATTCGCATTTTATTAATACGGCGTCCGGTCACCTCTGCACTTACCTGGCTATTAATTATTTATATTATTCCACTTGTCGGCGTAATTGCTTATCTGGCTTTTGGTGAGTTGCACCTTGGTAAGCGAAGAATAATGAAAGCAAAGAGTATGTGGCCCTCGGTTGAGACTTGGCTAGCAAAACTCAAACAATCCAAACATGTTTTTTGCAAAAGTAATAGTCGAGTGGCTGAACCTTTATTTGAACTATGTGAAAAGAGACAAGGAATAGGCGGCGTCAAAGGAAATAAAATTCAACTTTTAACTAATTATCAAGACTCTTTAAATGCCATTATACGGGATATTAACTCGGCATGTTACAATATTGAAATGGTGTTTTATATTTGGCAAACCGGAGGATTAGTTGATGAAGTCACGGAAGCTCTAATCAAAGCGACTAAACGTGGCATAAAATGCCGAATTATGATTGATTCTGCTGGTAGCTGGTCGTTTTTTCATAGCCATCAGCCAAAAAAAATGCGTGAAGCTGGAATAGAACTGATAGAATCACTAAAAGTAAATTTGTTCCGCTTTTTTCTACGTCGAATGGATCTCCGTCAACATCGAAAAATAATTATTATTGATAATTATATTTCCTATGTTGGTAGCATGAATATGGTTGATCCTCGTTTTTATAAGCAAAATGCCAGTGTTGGCCAATGGATAGATATCGTCGTGCGCATGGAAGGGCCAGTCTCAACAACACTTGGCATCGTGTACGCCTTTGACTGGGAAATGGAAACAGGTCAACGCATACTACCTCCTCCACCTGATATCAATATGATGCCATTTGAGCAAGCTAACGGGCATACAACCCAAGTTATTGCTTCAGGCCCCGGATTTCCAGAAGAATTAATTCAGCAATCTTTGATGACGGCTATTTTTTCTGCTCGTAAGCAGCTAATCCTTACCACTCCCTATTTTGTTCCCAGTGATGATCTAATTCATGCTATTTGCACAGCAGCTATGCGTGGCGTCGAGGTACTAATGGTCATACCTAATCGAAATAATTCTTTTTTGGTCCGGTGGGCTAGTCGAGCATTTTACGCTGAATTATTAGAAGCTGGTGTTAAAATTTATCAATTCAATGACGGGCTTTTACATACTAAAAGCGTATCGGTTGATGGTGAATTAAGCTTAATTGGTTCAGTTAATCTAGACATGAGAAGTCTATGGCTTAATTTTGAAATTACTGTTGTTATTGATGATAAAAGCTTTGGTAGTGATCTTATATTAGTTCAGTACGATTACATTGCCCGCTCTACGCCTTTAATTCTGAATAATTGGAATAAACGCCCATTATGGAACCGTATTATTGAACGTATCTGCTATTTTTTTAGTCCATTATTGTAATAGTTTTTAATAAAATATAAGGCAGAAAATGATTTGTGTGAAACTAAGTCCAATATTAATGATTAAGCAGCAATATTTATTTTCCAATTAACAAATTACAACAAAAATGATACTCATAATAACGATATTCATATATTGGTTTTAACTATAAGATACATAGTTAATTGTCAAATCAATTTATTACGCAAATTACCGGCCAAAATTACATTAGCCATTATTGTAACTGAACTAATTAGCTAACAAGAAAATATTTTAATTTAAAATGTTACCTTACATGTTAGCTATAAATGAAAATGGATAACATGGTCTTGGTAAGAAAGCGTTTTTTAATAACTTATAACAATTAGTTCTATAATTGTTTGATTAATAATTAATATTTACTAACTATATAAATAAAATTATTAATATAGGCTTTTATGATCATGTCAATATGCAAAAAACTTTATGAATAATCATAAACGTCACTGATTTATGGGGTTATTCTGGTATTAGAGTAATCCGGGAAAAACAGCTTTGGTGCCGGTGATGATAAACTCAATTCCTAATGACATTAATAACAATCCCATAATACGAGTAATAACATTAATCCCTGTTTGCCCTAAATACTTAACTAGAATTGTTGCTGAGCGAAACAGTAACCAACAACAAAAAGCGAAAAAGATGCAGGTTAAAGATAACCCTATTAAATTCTGCCATCCTTCCCAACGAGAAGACCAGACGATACATGAACTTATTGCTCCAGGCCCAGCCATTAATGGTAGAGCTAAAGGAACAACACCAATACTATCACGAATGACAGTTTCTGATTTTTCCTGTTTGTTCTGTTTGTCTTCGCCTATTCGACCACTAATCATAGACATAGCAATCGCTACAATGACTATCCCGCCAGCGATACGAAAAGAATCAATAGAAATACCAAATAATTTTAAAAAAAACTCACCCATCAGTAACGAAATACATAAAATAATAGCCACTGAGAAATTAGCGACTAAATTAGTTCGATTTCTATCTATCACAGACTGATAATTAGTCATGCTAATAAATACAGGCAAAATTCCTATTGGATTAACTAGAGCAAAAAGACCTATAAAAAAATTAATATAATTAGGTAGATCCAGCAAAGTAGCAACCACAATTGAGTCCCTCAATCAAACATTAAACACTTAGCTAAATATTAATTATCCATAATATAATAATGTTTAACCTATGTAGGAAAGACACTTTATCTTAACGTAGCATACTTATCTAGCTAAAATTCAAAAACTAAATCTAAATAAAAAATAAGCTTCAAAAAAAGCCAGACAAAATATTGCCAACTTAGCCTACTCAATTCAATAATATTGTTAATTGAAATTAACCTTATATAACTTATTACTGAATTGATTCCGTATGCACTTTTTTTGATAAAGATCACTTTAGTATCGCTTATAAATGATAAGCTATATATCTATTAAATACTTATAAATATAAGAGCGTTTTCGTTTATTTTTAGAACAGGAATTTTTTAGGAGTAATTTTTATGTTTGTAACTAATGTTACTAAACTCAATGAACTTGTCGGGCGAGTAAAAAAGCACAACAAGAGTTTGCAAATTTTACCCAAGCTCAAGTTGATAAAATCTTTCGTACCGCTGCTGATTATCGTATGCCTTTGGCAAAATTAACCATTGAAGAATTAGTCATGGGTATTATAGAAGATAAAGTTATTAAAAATCATTTTGTTTCTGAATATATTTATAATGCCTATAAGGATGAAAAGACTTGTGGCATTCTATCTTACTTTTGGTACCATCACTATCGCTGAACCTATCGGCTTAATTTGTGGTATTGTTCCAACAACTAACCCTACTCCAACGGCCATTTTTAAATCTTTAATCAGTTTAAAAACGCGTAATGGTATTATCTTTTCACCACACCCTCGTGCTAAAAAAGCCAATAACAACACCACCAAAATCGTTTTGCAAGTGGCTGTTGCAACTGGCACATAAAAGATATTATTGGTTGGATTGATGAGCCCTCGGTCGAACTTTCAAATGCATTGATGCACAACCCGGATGTTAATCTTATCTTAGCAACCGGTGGCCCTGGATGGTGAAAGCCACTTATAGCTCAGAAAACCAGCTATCGGATAATACTCCTGTCGTTATTGACAGCTCTGCCAACATTAAACGGGCTGTGGCCTCAATTCTAATGTCAAAAACTTTTGATAATGGTAGTTATTTGTGCATCAGAATAATCTGTTATCGTCGTAAACGAAATTTATAACCAAGTACGCAAACGTTTTGTTACTCATGGCGGCTATTTATTAAAAGGTAAAGAGCTTAAAGCGGTACAAAACATTATCTTAAAAAATAGTAGCTTAAATGCGGCCATTGTTGGCCAACCTGCAGTCAAAATTGCTCAATTAGCAGGTATAAGAGTGCCACTAAATACCAAAAATTTTAATTGGAGAAGTTAAAGCTACTGACGAAAATGAACCTTTTGCCCATGAAAAACTCTCGCCATTACTTGCCATGTGCCACAGTAAAGATTTCGTCGATACGGTTGGAAAAGCAGAAAAATTGGTAGAGATGGGAGGTATTGGTCATATTTCATGTCTTTACACCGATCAAGACAACCAAGCTGAACGAGTTAATTATTTCGGCGAGGAAATGAAAACCACCCGTATTTTAATTAATATGTCAGCCTCTCAAGGTAGGATCGGTGATCTTTATAATTTTAAGCTCGCTCCTTCATTAACTTTAGGCTACGGCGGCTCCTGGGGTGGAAATTCTATTTCTTAAAACGTGGGTCCTAAGCACCTAATTAATAATAAAAAAGTAGCCCAAAGAGCAGAAAATATGTTATGGCATAAACTCCCTAATTCTATTTTCACCGTGGTTGCCTGCCAATAGCACTGGAAGAAATTGCGACTGATGGTGCTAAACGTGCTTTATTGTTACTGACAGTTACCTATTCAATAATGGTTATGCAGATGAAGTCATTAATGTACTGAAAACTTATGACCTAGAAACTGAAGTATTTTTTGAAGTTGAAGCCGATCCAACTTTGAGCATTGTTCGTAAAAGTGCCGCTTTAATTCATTCCTTTAAACCAGATGTGATTATTGCTTTAGGTGGCGGTTCTCCTATGGATGCGGCTAAAATCATGTAGGTAATGTATGGACGTCCTGAAACCCATCTTGAAGAGCTTGCTTTGTGTTTTATGGATATCCGTAAACGTACCCTAAAATGGGCGTTAAAGCCAAAATAGTTGCCATTACTACCACCTCAGGTACGGCTTCAGAAGTCAGACCATTCGCTGTTGTTACTGATGATGCAACAGAGCAAAAATATCCTTTAGCCAACTATGCTATTATGCCAAATATGGCAAAGAATCCGATTGCCCGCGAACGAGTACATAATGCTGCAACCATCGCGGGTATTGCCTTCGCTAATGCCTTTTTAGGCGTTTGTCATTCCTCTGAATTTCATTTACCTCATGGTTTAGCTAACGTGTTGCTGATAGAAAACGTTATTCGATATAAGGTTAATGATAACCAACTAAACAAACGGCATTCAGCCAATATGATCGTCCTCAAGCTTGTCGTCGCTATGGTGAAATTGCCGATCATTTAGGATTAACCTCGCCTAGTGATAGTACTGCTAATAAAATTGAAAAACTACTTGATTGGTTAGCAACACTTAAAATTATGCTCGGTATTCCTAAATCTATTCGTAAAGCTGGAGTAGCAGAAAAGGATTTCTTAGCTAAAATAGATAAATTATCTGAAGATGCCTTTGATGATCAATGTACTGGCGCAACCCTCGCTTTCCTTTGATCACAGAGCTAAAACAAATTATGCTGGATTCTTACTATGGCAATAAATTTAGCGAAGAGAAAAATATATTTCTGCTAGAAGATGAAAAAAGCGATGTAGTAAAAGAATCTACTTAATAAACATTTTATTTGTAACCATTTATTTATTAAACAGCACTGAAAATATATTTGGTGTTTTTTTAATCTCAAACTATTTTATTAATCGCTTATTTTAAAATAATTTAAACTGAAAATAGTTATTTTGCGTAATTAATTTTCACTCAAGGATAATAACTTAATATAGGAATTTAAAAATTATTTAAATGGAACAACTGAAAAAGGTTTTTCACCCGCTTCAATAGATTTAGTGTGATTAATTGCATCCACATAATGTCTACGACAAACTGAAATATATTTCTCATTACTACCAATTTCAATCTGCTCTCCCTGATAAACAGTAAGACCTTGATCATTTAATCGCAAAACTCTACTAGCTTTATGTCCACAGTAACAAATCGTTTTTAGTTCAATAAGCTTATCTGCCCAGGCTAATAAATATTGACTACCAATAAACAACTCTCCACGAAAGTCTGTTCTCAATCCATAACATAAAACCGGAATACCGGCATAATCAACAATTTCACAAAGCTGACTAACTTGCTCTTTAGTCAAAAATTGACACTCATCCACCAATACACAATGAATTTTTTGATATCTATTTTTTTCTTTTATTAATCGACCCATATCTGTTTCCTGTGAAAATAATATTGCATCAGCAACTAAACCAATTCGAGAAGTTACCTTACCTTGCACAAATCGGGTATCGATCTCAGCCGTAAAAATAAGTGTATTCATTTCCCGTTCATTATAATTGTACGAAGACTGAAGTAGTGAAGTTGATTTACCAGCATTCATTGCAGAATAATAGAAATATAGCTGAGCCATTAACCCTTTCCTCTTACCTATTTAGACAAACATTTTAAAAGTTTACCACAAACATTATCCAACATTATCCAACATTATTCTTCATTTATTTTGATTATAAATATTGATAACTAACACAACAGACTTTTTAGTAATGTTTTATAGTCATGAAAAGTCAGTATGTTTAAATGTAATCCTATGCAAACCACATCTTTATTTTAACAAAATATGTGATATGAAAAGATTATTAATAGCTAGCATTCATCATAGAACTAAGATACCTGGGAGTAATAACTCAACAAAAAGCATAATAAGCAAACTCTTTTACACATATTAAGTTAAAATTTAGTTTATGTTACATACCATAAAGTTGAATAAAAATAAAAAACATTATCTTTACATCTGAATGAAATTCAAATATAAAAGCAATACTATCATTTTCGTATAGATCTTTAAGTATTCTTAGTATCTAATATAAGATATATAATATTTTTCCAGTGAAAGCTTATATTGCTTTTGCAAAGAAGTTTAAGTTTAAAAAAACAATAAATTTAACCTTATTTTGTAACTTCACTATTGCAGAAAATAAAATAGCATTCTATTATTAGAAAACATCAGCCAACATTCATTTTAATTCGAGACCAGGAAAATGAGCGATTCATTGAAATATTTTAAATCATTAAATAACATTCGTACCTTACGTGCAATAGCAAGAGAAATGCCGTTAGAATCATTGCAAGAAATACAAGATAAGTTCAATACTGTTGTAGATGAACGTCGTGAAGATGAAAATCAAGCGAGAGCACAATTAGAAGCTCATAGTCAAAAAGTTGCAAAATACATTAAATTGCTTGAAGGAGAAGGCCTCAGTCTAGATGATCTTGTTACTGCTAAGGCCCCATCAAAAACGTCTGGCCGTATTAAACGTGCTGCACGGCCCGCTAAATATCAATATAAAGATGAAAACGGTGAAATCAAAACCTGGACTGGTCAAGGCCGTACACCAGCTGTGATCAAAAAAGCAATGGAACAAAAAGGTAAAAAGTTAGACGATTTTTTAATCTAAATGTTCTTTCTCCGCATTGAAAATACCCTTTATATAAAGGGTATTTTTTATTACACATATTATTAACATTTATCAAAACAAATAACTGATCGTTATAAAATCAAATAAACATCAACAAACTATACTCGATTAGATAACTTTAGTAATTTTTAAATACATTTACTTGTAAGACACTTTTTTACTAATAACTAGCGTATATCTTTCTTTATAATAAAGATAACGATATCAGAATATACAACTGCTATTAATATAAATATTTCATTATCTGCTATGCTGATGCTATGTAAATTTATGTGTTGAAGTTTTAAAATTATTCCTGCAACAATCGATATAATTGATTTTTATTTCTATAACATTATGCATTTAGTGTTTATTATTAACCTACACTAGATTTATACCAGCAAACATAAGATTTTATTTTGTTGTGTGGATCATCAGCTA
Source organism: Arsenophonus sp. (assembly GCA_045399315.1). Classification (GTDB taxonomy): domain Bacteria; phylum Pseudomonadota; class Gammaproteobacteria; order Enterobacterales; family Enterobacteriaceae; genus Arsenophonus. Next base: position 74,655 of record DAYVGO010000032.1, on the reverse strand, counting down.
CTATTGATTATGAAAAAAATTTACTAGAGAAATAATAAAACAGATTAGCCTGCAAACCAAAAAATAAACAACCAAGCTTATACATACTAAATCAATTAAATATAAGTATTATACTTTTTTATCATAATTATGATCACTGTGAATGTAAATATTATTGGTAAAAATTTAACTATTAACCATTAGAAAAACTTAACTAGCAACAAAAACGATATATGCATAGCAAAAATCAAATTCTTATTATTTGAAATAGTATGTAATATCTCGATTGATACGACATAATAACCCGACTAACAAAATCAATAAATCTCTTTTTTAATTTCATGTATAAATAGCGTTTGTTAAAATAAATTTGTAATAATAAACAAAAAATATTTTATAAAAAAACCATATAGAGTTTTTTATTGATTTGAGTCAAATTTATCGATAATTAGCCAACTAAGATATTTTCTTTATCCAGGCAGAAAATTCGTGACCAAACGATTCATGCTGTATACCATATTCAACAAATGCTTTCATATAACCTAATTTATTACCGCAATCATGGCTCTTACCTAACAAATGATAAGCTTCAACAGGCGCTTGCTGCATCAACATTTCAATCGCGTCAGTTAACTGAATTTCATCACCAGCGCCAGTTGGCGTTTTCTCTAACAAAGGCCAAATTTTTTCTGACAGTACATAACGACCAACTATAGATAAATTAGAAGGTGCCTCATCAATTTTAGGTTTTTCAACAACACCTTGAATAATTTTACTCTCGCCTGGTTTTAATTCATAACTATCACAATCAACAACGCCATAATTCGATACACGTTCTTTTGGTACTGGCTCAACAAGAATTTGACTGGCTGAAGTTTCATAATAACGTGCTAACATCGCACTCAAATTATAATATGTCAAATCAGATGAATACTGATCAATAATTACATCAGGTAAAACTACAGCAAAAGGCTCCTCTCCTACTAACGGTTTTGCACATAAAATTGCATGCCCAAGTCCTTTGGTTATACCTTGTCTAGTTTGCATAATGGTGACATGGCTTGGACATATGGATTGTACTTCATTTAATAATTGCCGTTTGACACGTTTCTCTAAGATTGCTTCTAATTCAAAACTGGTATCAAAATGGTTTTCTATTGAATTTTTTGATGAATGAGTGACTAAAATAATTTGATGAATACCTGCAGAGATACATTCATTCACTACATATTGGATAAGTGGCTTATCAGCTAGAGGCAGCATTTCTTTAGGAATCGCTTTCGTTGCCGGCAACATACGAGTACCTAATCCAGCAACAGGAATAACTGCTTTAGTGATTTTTTTTTCTGCTTTTTTTAATTGCATTTTTTCTTCCAAGTTACCTATATAACATACTAAGGAAATAGGACGGATAGATTTTCCACAACATTTTTGACGAGTATATCAGTAAAATGTACCAGATAAATAACAAACTAGAGAAAATTGGCCTAGGTTAATAATTTGTAAAAATAAATAATTATAATATCTCTACCAATGAATTAAACATCAGAGTCATTCTATGTTTATGGTTCCAAATTTTACATTGCCAATCTGTTCCTTTTTCCATTATTTGTTGATAAACAATTGATTGTAAGCTACCTAATGGCACACGAGATGATAATTTCACTTCTTTATTCTCTGTTTTTAATTTTACATTCAGGCCCGCTGAAGCGAGCACAATCATTTTACTTTCAGTATGAAAATAACCTAATAAAAGTGGAAATTGCCCTTTAATACCTAAATCTATTAATAAGTTATTTATTTGCTCAAGCATTTCACTAATATTAAATAATGTTTTTGATTGACTATTGAGGTATTTTTGTAATAATTCATTAAAAGCAACTCTAAGTAATAATGCAGCCATTACTCCATCTCCTGGGGAATACTCAATATCAAGGCAATAAAAACCTATCTGCTTTTCAGAAAGTCCGGCTAGATCGAATAATAATCCAATTTTATTAATATCTTTTAACTGACGATAATTAATTTTATAACTTGCTAGTGTTTGATTTACCTTAGGCTGTAATTCAAGCAAAACTGGCAAAATATCATGTTTCTCATTCTGTAACATTTGCTGAATATGAGAAAGTTCAGCAGACAAACGAGTCACTGTTTCTACAATATCAGGATATAAATTACGTGTGATGGTTTCTCTGACATCATCAAAATCGACAATCGGTTTTAATAACGCATCCTTTACACCAAGTCGCAGCATTCTATCCAAATCGCTAATTCTATTTGTTCCTGAAATAACAATGACTGGAATTTCACACTTCATTTCCACCAATTTTTGCATTAAAGTCTCTCCACTCATCACGGGCATACTTAAATCACATAAAATCAAATCAAGATGCTCAACAGCATTAATAATATCTAACGCCTCTTGTCCATTACTGGCTGTATAAGTAATCACATCATATGATTTAAGGTAATTTCTCAGTACGGAACGAAAAATCACCTCATCTTCTACAATTAATATTTTCTTCCCTTTCATATACTAGCCTTATATTACATAAAATGCCATTGATAATATTATCTTTTTGGAAAATAGTACTTATGATAGAACAAATATTTTACGGATTTATACTTAAAGTTATATATTTTTTATATTGAAATATATAACTATTTTTCACGTATTAAAATCAATTGGTTACTTTTATACTGTTATTATAATTAGAAATTACTTTCCTAATTTCGTTCCTTTTTTCTTTAATCAAAATAATCCTATGCTTTTTTACGCTAAATCTAGCGACGAAAAATGCAATTTATTACCTTATTATCAATATTTAAAATTCAAATCAGTAAACAAAAAACAAATAAATTATCAATATCAAAAGCATTGAAAATGGATATAGTCACTAATGAGTAACATTATTTACTCAATTAAAAGCTAATATAAAGATAAAAATGAAGCTTTACTAAAGTTTTCAGATTGATAAATCATAAGTAGCTCATAATTATCTATTAAAGCTACTGTTTACTTTTAATTAATCAATATTCCAAATGGCAAAAATGTCATTTACAATAATAATAATAAAGATACTCTTTTTTATATAATTTTAATGAAATATTGAAAAAAATATTGCCATAACTAACCTAAAAGCGTCAAAATTGCCGCATCTTATCGTAACCTGATTAAAATTTTCTATTTTGCGATATTTGTAACAAAAAATATTTTAAGGAAAATACCATTCATGCAACAACAGAACTCAAAAAAAAAATCCTTCGTACTATCTGCCCAGACGCTAAAGGACTAATCGCTAAAATCACTAATATTTGTTATAAACATCAATTAAATATTATTCAAAATAATGAGTTTGTAGATCACTATACCAACTGTTTTTTCATGCTCACTGAACTTGAAGGTATTTTCAACGATCATACCCTATTAACAGATCTTGATGATGTTTTGCCGTTAGGTTCGAAACGTGAATTAAGCACCGTTAATCAACGCCATATCGTCATTATGGTAACCAAAGAGGCACACTGCTTAGGTGATCTATTAATGAAAAGCGCCTATGATGGTTTAAATGTTGAAATTGCGGCCGTTATCAGCAATCACAATACTCTAAGATCGCTAGTTGAGCAATTTAATATTCCATTTCACTATATTAGCCATGAAAACTTAACCCGTGGACAACACGATCATTTATTAAAAGAACAAATTGATCACTATGATCCAGATTATGTGGTTTTGGCTAAATATATGCGCGTACTTACTCCCGCTTTTGTTCAACATTACCCCAATAAAATCATTAATATCCATCACTCTTTTTTGCCGGCTTTTATCGGTGCCAAACCTTACCACCAAGCTTATCAACGCGGGGTCAAAATCATTGGTGCAACGGCTCACTTTGTCAACAATGATCTCGATGAGGGCCCGATTATTACTCAGAATGTGATTAACATCGATCATAGTTACACTGTCGAGGATATGATGCGAGCAGGCAAAGACGTTGAAAAAAATGTCCTAAGTAATGCATTATATTGGGTATTAGCTCAACGGGTTTTTGTTCATGGCAACCGTACCATTATTCTTTGATTGATTTCCGATTTAGCAAAAGCCTGACTTATTTCGTTTAAAGGTAGTTTTATACATGTATCTAATATTACCTTTAAACAATCATAATTATTTTATTAAATTTCATTTTTTATAAAATAATTTATTTAATTATTTTTCATAAAAAATGATTATTAGTAATTAATTATGTATAAAAACTGCCATCATTATTTTATTTAAGTTTTACTTCACCATCATAAATTGAATGATATTGTTTACAAACGATTAAATCTCAAACCGCTAGGGCACGTAGCAGTCAAAAGCAACACACGTTCAATTTACTAGCATCAAATTATATAGCCTGTTCAACAATCTTGGTCAAAATAATATTTTTATTTGGTTGTGATTCAATTTATTTTTTCAATCGCATCAATAAACCGATTTAAAATACTGCTATGTGCTTTAGATTTATAAAAATAACGACTGTTTGTCATGCTAAGCTCATCTAGTGGTAAAAAAATAACATCAGGTGTTGATTAACAGCTTTCCGGCAATTTGTCTTTTAAACCAATGTAATCATCATGTTGAATTAATTCATCACAACAATCACTGTCTTCCATCTACCTGATGTTGATTTTATTTGCCCCTAGCGTAGCTTTTGATTCTATGTCCCTAATAAATTGACTTTTATATAAAACAGGATCGCATAACCAATGAAATTAATTCAACAATTTTAATAAATTCTTTTCAGCATGTTCATAAAGTTGTTTACGACAACAAATACCAATAGCTTCTTTTTGTAATTTCTTTAACAAAATAAAACGTTCACTTACAACTTTTTCTGAACTTAAAATTAAAATATTGCCATCGTAATCGGATATTTCATTTACTCTATCATAATCAAATTTTAATACGTTTATTGGTATTTTATTAATACCTGTTGTTTGATAAGGTTTTATTAAATGAGGATTTTTACCCCAATCATAATAAATATTAACCACATTACGAAATTCATTACTAACATATTTTTTAGTAATTTCTTTTTCCTGTAAATATAAATTTTTTAAATCATTATATAGTTCTTGCCCTTTCTTTGTTAAAGTCATGCCAGATTTTTTTTAAACAACGTCTTACTTAATACAGCTTCAAAATCCTTAGTTGATTTTGCCACAAGAGGAGCTGTACGGTGCATTATTCTCGCCGCCTTACATAATGAACCCTGTTCAATAACATCCATAAAAGCTTCTAACTTTCTTGAGAAAAACATAATGATTACTCCACTTCAATCTTAAATATCAAATAGAAATAATTTAAAAATCTATTTAATAACATACAGTTGACGCAGAAATCTAAAAGAATGCCTTCTAACAGCTCTTTAAGACAAAAGTTAGGTTAGCAATTTAAAGAAAAATATTAAACCACTCTAATTAATTTCAATATTTGATTTTTAGCAAACGACATCATTACATCTATCTATTATTTTTCTGACAAAAATATAATTTTTCATATAGAGCAATTTTAATTATAATGTATTAAATTAAATTAATTATTTTTTAAATTATATATTTTTTAAATTTTATAATTACCATTTAGGCCAAGTAATTTAAATGTTAATAGATAACCTATTAATAAATAAAAGAAAATGTTTAGTGAAATGGGTTACATTTATATATTCAATCTGATAAAATATTTTGATAAAAATATTCATTTAGGTAACCGATTAGAATGAAATTTGTATCATTTAACATTAATAGCCTAAGAGCACGCATCCACCAACTGGAAGCTATTGTTGAAAAACACCAGCCTGATGTCATTGCCTTACAGGAGACTAAAGTTGATGATAGTGCTTTTCCGTTAGAACAAGTTAATCAGTTAGGCTATCATATCTGCTATCATGGGCAGAAAGCACATTATGGTGTCGCACTATTTTGCAAAAAAAAACCAATCACTATTCGCAAAGGATTGCCTAGCGACGATACTGCTGCCCAACGCCGTATTATTATGGCAGATATTGAGACCGAAAAAGGAATAATTACCATAATAAACGGTTATTTCCCACAAGGTGAATGTCGTGATCATCCAACAAAATTTGCTGCCAAAGCAAAATTTTACCAAGACTTGCAAACTTATCTGCAAAATAACCTGTCGCCACAATCCCATGTCATTATTATGGGAGATATGAATATCAGTCCCACAGATCATGACATCGGCATTGGTGAAATTAACAAAAAACGTTGGTTAAGTGCCGGTAAATGCTCTTTTTTACCTGAAGAGCGTGAATGGATGGATAAACTAAAATCTTGGGGACTAGTCGATACTTATCGTCAACAAAATCCAGAAATTACAGATCAATTTTCTTGGTTTGATTATCGTTCAAAGGGTTTTGTTGATAATCATGGTTTACGAATCGATTTAATCTTAGCATCAAGTTCATTATTTGCCTACTGTGGTGAAACAGGCATCGACTATGACATCAGAAGTATGGCAAGACCTTCAGATCATGCACCTATTTGGGCAAAATTTGAGTTAAAATAAGTCAAAATCAAATGATAACACTATCTTATGTTATCATTTGGTATTATTTTTCGATTCCCCTTTTTCTTCTTTACTAATAACTTTTTTTGTGCTTTTATCTTTGATGACGGGTAAAGTACGGAATACGGTTAAATCGGTTTGTTGCTGTGCTTGCTGAATTAACATTTTCAGTGTCTCCATCAGCGGTAACATAAAATCCTGATAACGGTACTGTTTTTCACTAATTTGAGTTAATTTAGACTCCCAATGGGCAGTCATATCAGGTAATACTGCCACTTCAGGTAAAACCTGAAATAAGGCTTTTCCTGCTGGCGACGCATGGATGTAACGGCCTTTTTTAATTAAAAATTTTCGTTTAAATAATAGATCAATAATCCCTGCTCGAGTGGCTTCTGTACCTAAACCATCTGTTACCCGTAATACCTTTTTTAGCGTTTTATCTTGCACAAAACGGGCAATACCTGTCATTGCCGACAACAAAGTTGCATCAGTAAAAGGTTTTGGTGGCTGAGTTTGCTTTGCGATTACTTCTCCCCGCTGACAAAACAGTTCATCTTTTCCCTTCACTACCGGCAGTAGCATGCTATCATTATCAGCATCTCGTTCCTTAGTACTTAAAACCGCTCGCCAGCCATGTTCAACCAAAAAGCGAGCTCTGGCGATAAATTTTCCTCCAGCGATTTCAAGCTCAATAACCCGTTTATGAAATTTGGCGCTCGACATAAACTGAATAATATATTGACAAGCAATCAATTCATAAATTTTGCTTTCATTTTGACTCAGTTGCGTTATCATTGTTTTAGCGGTCGGGATAATCGCGTGATGTGCATCAACTTTTTTATCATCCCAACAGCGATTCTGTTTATCTAATTCAAGCAATTTAAATTTTGTTAGCCCTGGCTGATGCACAGAAATAGCTTTTAATACCCCATGTCGTCCAGCGAAATGCTCTCGCGGTAAGTAACGGCTATCAGAACGAGGATAAGTAATAAGCTTATGTTTCTCATATAATTGTTGACAAATATCAAGAACTTCTTTGGCATTTAAGCCATATTTTCTGGCCGCTTCAATTTGTAAAGCCGATAATGAATAAGGCAAAGGGGCAGTTTCCGATTCTTGCTTATTTTGATATGCAATCACTACCACGGGTTGATCAGTAATTCGTGCTGCCACATGCTCTGCCAAAGGCCGATGAATTAAACGTCCTTCTTCATCCTGAAAATCAATACAGGCTTCGCTTGGTTGCCAGATAGCGGTGAAGCGTTCTTCATTTGGGGTAATAATATGTGCTTTTACTTCAAAAAAATCTTTGGCAACAAAATGTTCAATATCTTCATCTCTTCTGACAACTAAGCCCAATACCGGCGTTTGAACTCGGCCAACGGATAATACGCCTTGATAACCACCTCTCTGACCAAGCAAAGTATAAGCCCGTGTCATATTTATGCCATACAACCAATCAGCTCTGGCTCGTGCCAAAGCAGATACAGAAAGTGGAATAAAATCTCGATTACTTCTTAATCGCTCGATGGCCTTAAGTACCATTTGTGGATTAAGATCACTAATTAAACAACGCTGAACAGACTGCTTTTTATCATCAGGTAAGTCTAAAAAATCTAGTACTTCATCTACCAGCAATTGCCCCTCTCGATCAGGATCGCCAGCATGGACAATCTCATCAGACTGAGCTAATAACACTTTGATAATATTTAGTTGTTTAATAACTGCAGCCCGGGGTTTTAATTGCCATTTTTCAGGAATAATGGGTAAATCAGTTAATGTCCAACGCGCAAAACGAGGACCATAAGCTTCCGGTTCAGCCTCTTCTAAAAGATGACCAATGCACCAAGTCACATATTGAGAATCACCACAAACGATAAAGCCATCTTCTCGTTTATGTGGCTTTGGCAAAACATCAGCAATAGCACGTGCTAAACTGGGCTTTTCTGCAATAAATAGCCGGCACATAGGTTATTCAACCACCTCAATCATCGCTCTACCAGATTTTGGTTTATCTAATTGTCCGATCACACAAAAGTTAAATGATATTGCCGAGCAATTTGTTTAACTTCAGCAACCGCTGTTGGCAAAACTGCCATTGATAATTCCCCCTGATGTTTGCGGATCACATAAAATATCACATTGTAACGCTGTTATCTGATCTATAAAAAATGGCCGTAACTAGCAAAATTACGCTGAGTTCCACCCGGTGTACACACCCTTGCGCAATATAACTTTCAATATGCAATAATTTCGCTATTTGCGAAAAAGCTACTGTCGCTTGTAAATCAGCTGCGCTACAAATTTCAGTTAAATGACCTAACAGACAAAACACGTCACATCTGTCATCGCAGTGACGCCTGCAATATTAGCTAATTCCATTCCTAATTTATTTAACTGACACATAATCTGAGTGGCTAGTCCATGATGTTCAGGTAATAATAATTTTTTCTTTTCTGCTGTTGTGTGGATGCCAATTCCTAAAGGTTTAGTCACAAATAATTGGCTACCGGCTAAAGCAAAGTACTATTCTGTTTTACTTTAGCTGTATTAATAACACTTGTCACGGCCAGACCAAATATTGGCTTTGGCACATCAATCGAATAACCACCAGCCAGTGATATACCCGCGTCCTGGCAAACCATGCACGCACCTTCAATTACTTGCTGTGCGACAGTAGGTGGAATTTTTTAATTGGCCATCCTAAAATAGCAATCTCCATAATGGGTTTGCCACCCATCATATAAATATCACTAATCACATTAGGGGCAGCAATACGACCAAAACTAATAGGATCATCGACTATTGGCAAAAAAAATCGGTCGTACTGATAATACCTATGTCATTACCAATGATCGTAAACGACAGCATGATCATTGGTTTCATTACCAACTAGCAAATAAGGATCATTAAATTTTTTACGTTCGCTTGATAACATGATCTCCAATATATTTGGCGAAATTTTACAACCACAACCTGCTCCGTGACTAAATTGAGTTAATTTGATTTCGGACGGCATATTTTTTCCTTTAATAATAAGTCACAAAATCCTTCATATTGGGTAAAGAACTTTTCTTTGGAAGGTTGAATTTCCGGGTTCCTAAATAGAGAAAACCAACAATTTTATCATGTTCTTGGCAAGCTAAACCTGATCTCACAACCGGATCTGTCGTCCAACAACCGGTACGCCAAATGCCACCAAACCCTTGGGCAACGGCTGCCATCTGCATAACGTGGACACAACAACCAGCAGTAACAATTTGCTCCCAGGCAGGAATTTTCATATCAACAACAACTTTGGCAATTACAGCAATAATTAAAGGCGCTCGTAAAGGGGCTTTTCTGGCTTTTTGTTCAACATCTTTTCCCAAATTGGCTTTAATTGCTGCTTTTTCAAGTAACCGGCCAAATTTATCGATCCCTTCATTTTGGATCACGACAAAATGCCAGGGACGCAACGCGCCATGATCAGGAGCTCGCATTCCGGCTAACAAAATATTATCCAATGATTGACCTCCTGGTGCAGGTGTTGTTAGATGGCTCATGGAACGACGGGTCAATAATAGTGTTAAAGCATCCATATAGTTCTCCTGATTAAAATTAATGAGCATTGCCATTAATTGAATAGCAACCATAGCTTAAAAAATAACTATTTTATAAATGTTTCTCAAAAATAGAATATTATTATCAGTGTTAGTATAGTAAGGTAACATTTTCAATCAGCTTGAATAGAAATAAAATAATATTTTAATTATTCTATGACTTATGGCTGACAATTATCTTAATGCCTTTTAAGATAAATATGTTAATCATATAATTGGAGATCACATGCGAAACCCATGGAATTTAATTACCACCTTTTTTAAGCTTAGTTGGCGATCACTTAATTTTATCAGACGATTTGTTACCAGTTTTATCTGCCTGTTTTTGATCTTTATTGCAGCAAGCAGTTACTTTGCCTATAAAAATGAAAAAAAATCTACCAGTCAATATCATGGTGCTCTACTTATTGATCTACAAGGCATAATTGTTGATCAAATCTCTATCCCTAATCCGCTTGGCAAAATGAGTCGCGAATTATTAGGCTCATCAAGCAAACGTATACAGGAAAACTCATTATTTGACATTGTAAACATTATTCGCCGGGCAACTTATGATGACAAAATTACTGGTATCGTTTTGCAACTAGATAATCTGATTGATCCAGATCTGCCGTCCTTACAATATATTGGTAAGGCGTTGACCGAGTTTAAACAGGCGGGTAAACCCATTTATGCAATAGGTAATGGTTATAACAAATCACAATATTATCTGGCTAGCTTTGCCAATAATATTTATATGTCACAACAAGGTAATATTGAAATTTACGGTTTATCAAACAATAAACTTTATTATAAAACGCTGCTTGATAAGCTTAAAGTTAATAGTCATATTTTCCGCATTGGCACTTATAAATCAGCTATAGAGCCATTTACTCGTGACGATATGTCACCTGAAGCACGGGCAGCAGATAAAGTTTGGCTCGGTTCACTCTGGCAGCACTATTTAGCAACAATAGCTAAAAACCGACAAACAACACCAGAAAATATCTTTCCTGGTGCCGATAAATTGATTGAAGAGATGAAAAGTGTCAATGGTGATAGGGCGCAATATGCGGTAAAACAAAAGCTTATTGATCATATTCTTACCGGCGCAGTTATGGAGAAAGAGTTAAGTAAAAAATTTGGCTGGAATGATAAAGATCAGAATTTCAATTACATCAGTATCTATGATTATGCCAATGAACAGTCACAACAAAGTCAACAGATGTTACTCAAACAATCGGGTGATCAACCTGGTAATATTGCGGTGATCATTGCCCAGGGCTCCATCATTGATGGACCACAAAAACCCGGTATGGTTGGTAGTGAGACCACAGTGGCACAAATACGTAAAGCAAGGCTTAATCCAGATATCAAAGCAATTATCTTGCGCGTTAATAGTCCTGGTGGTAGTGTTACCGCCTCAGAAGCGATCCGTAATGAATTAGTTGCGGCACATGATGCCAATAAACCGATTGTTGTCTCCATGGGAGCAATGGCGGCATCAGGTGGTTATTGGATTTCAACCCCGGCTAATTATATTATTGCTAGCCCCAGCACTCTGACAGGCTCAATTGGCATTTTCGGCATAATAAATACCTTCGAAAAAAGCTTAGATACCATTGGTGTCTACACTGATGGGGTCTCAACTACACCATTAGTGGATATCTCAACCACAAAAGGGATCAATAAACAATTTTCTGATATGATGCAAATCACTATTGAAAATGGTTATCATACCTTCCTAAAATATGTTGCTCAAGCGCGTCATAAGACACCGGAAGAGATAGACAAAATCGCACAAGGCCGGATATGGGTCGGGTCAGACGCGCTTCAAAATGGTCTGGTTGATAAACTGGGAGATTTTGACGATGCAATTAATAAAGTGGCTGAATTAGCTAAAATTAAAGCACCTATACTCGACTGGATGCAGCCTGATCTTTCTTTCATCGATCAATTAATACTTGAATTAACTTCCAGTGCTCAAGCGATAATGCCCGACACACTACAACTATTACTTCCACAAAAAGTGGCCAATGATCTTCAGCAGCAAATTAAATTTTACCGCCATATGAATGATCCACAAAATCGCTACGCATATTGTTTAAATTGTGCGAATGTTTATTAATAAACCAGGTGTAATATTTTACTAACATTCAAGCGCTCTGCAGATGGGCGCTTCATTTGATATTAATATATTTAACTTGCCACTACTTTTACTTAGCTGACTACTTTATAATTCTTTAAATTTATCTATTTCTACTTATTGATATTACTAGGTAAACAGAATGGAAAAAAAATCCATCTATGTCGTTTACACAGGCGGCACAATTGGCATGCAATACTCTGCGCATGGCTATGTGCCAGCCTCAGGTCACCTACAAAAACAGCTGACCAGTATGCCGGAATTTCATCGGCCTGAAATGCCGCATTTCACTATCCGGGAACATTATCCTTTAATTGACTCCGCTAATATGACTCCACAGGATTGGCAGTGCATTGCTGACGATATCCGTGATAATTATGACAACTATGATGGTTTTGTTATTCTGCATGGTACCGATACCATGGCATTTACCGCCTCTGCACTCTCATTTATGTTTGAGAATTTAAATAAACCAATTATCGTGACAGGGTCACAAATACCGTTGGAAGCATTAAGATCCGATGGACAAACCAATCTGCTTAATGCGTTATATCTGGCGGTAAACTACCCCATCAATGAAGTGACTCTATTTTTCAATAACAAATTATTTCGTGGCAATCGTACCGTCAAATCACATGCTGATGGTTTTGATGCCTTTACTTCACCAAATTGTCCACCATTGATTGATGCCGGAATTCATATTCGTTGTTTACGAAGTTGTCCTATGCCCAATAATAATGGTAATTTCCGCACCCACAAAATTATCCCACAACCGATTGGTGTTGTTACCATTTATCCTGGTATTTGCCAACAAAGTATCGAAAATATTTTATTGCAACCAACCAAGGCACTTATTCTTCGTTCTTATGGTGTCGGTAACGCACCTTCACAATCTGCATTATTAAAATGCCTTGAAAAGGCCTGTCAAGAAGATATTATCGTGGTTAATTTGACACAATGCCTATCTGGTCGGGTTAATATGAATGGTTATGCGACCGGTCACGCATTAGCAAAAGTTGGGGTTATTAACGGTTATGATATGACTTTTGAGGCTGCACTTACCAAGCTTCACTATTTACTTAGCCAGTCTTTATCTGCAAATGATATTCGTAGCTTGATGCAAAAAAATTTGCGCGGTGAACTAAGTTATAGTAACAATTATTAAGGATAACATTATGACTGATATAGGATTATTACTGGTTGATCTACAAAATGATTTTTGTACCGGATATGCTCTGGAAGTATTAGATAGTGAAAACGTTATTGATACGGCCAATAAAGTTATCACCTGCTGTTAGCAACACAATATTGCCATTATCGCTAGTCAGGACTCGTCTCCCACTGATCATTTAAGCTTTGCCATTAAATTCAGGAACCCAAGTAGGTAGTGAAGGTAAGCTTAAAGACTTACGCTAAATTTGGTGGCCAGTGCATTGTGTTTAAGATCAGAAAGAGGCGGAGTTTCATCCCGCTCTTAATCAGTCAGCAATTCAGGCAATTTTTCAAAAAGGTATCAATCCTACAATCGATAGTTATAGTGCTTTTTTTGATAATGATAATGATCATCAACATAAAACCCAATTAGAGCATTGGATAAAAAAATCACATCAACCATTTATATATTATGGGGTTAGCAACAGACTATTGCGTAAAATTCACCGTACTTGATGCACTACAATTAGGTTATCAAGTTATGGTCATCCAAGATGATTGTAGGGGTGTTAATCTTCATCTCCAAGACACTAAAAAAGCATTGCAAGAAATGGTCTTAGCTGGTGCCAAATTAATAACCTATTTAGATCTGAATATTCAATCTAACTACTGCACGCATGCCGTTAGCCAACGACAATCACCCGATTAACATCTGTTAGTGTTAATCACTGGTAAACAATTTTTTTAGCTCATTTTTGGTTTTTAATTTGATATTACCATCCGTACCAATCGTCATATGCTGCGCATTATGATTATGTCTAGCCTGCCAAAGCATAATAGCTTGTAAGCTATTTTCTTTTTGCTCAGTCGTCAGTGCAACACCATCTGGCCATTTACCCAGCTCAACCGCCGTCAGTAATTGTTGATAAATTTCAACTGTCATTAAATTTACCAGATTATTAAGCTCCATGTTTTACCCTTTTTTCAATTTTCATCCTATACTTATCACGCTTTGGTCCACCAGCTGACCTTACTTACCCCTCAGTTACCTCACCAGATTGTTGATCAGTAAAACTTAATATTACAGAATTAATGCAGTAACGTTGCCCGTTCGACTGCGTACCATCAGTGAAAACATGGCCTAAATACGCATTACGGCGCATGGCAACATAAACAGTAGTAAATCCCTTCTCGCTGATTATGTAACAATTTACATGAAAAAAGTGGCTCAGTTCCAGTTTTTTGGGTGACATGATATCGCATTTTATTAAGTTAATCCGTCTTAATGCGTTTACGGTTTTTTTCTGTCATAAAAAGCTTTCCTTATTTTCTAGCAAAGGGAATTATTTTACTTGTTGAGCAAAAGTTAACACTAAACCATTTCAACTATTTTTAGCCTAGCAAAAAGGCTTTTTCTGCTCTAATTTGTGATATAACTTATATATGTTAATGATATTCACTTTAAATCTTCCTAACCAAACCGATAATAGTAAATCCAAACATTGGCTTTAAGCTTATTTGCTAAATATACAAAAGATGTTTTATATATCAATTCTTATAAGAATTGACACGATTCCGCTTGACGGATGACAAGGTTTTGGTGACGATAGAAACAATGTTGAATTCTTTTAAATTAAATATAGCTGGTGGAAATACTATGACTATCAAAATAGGTATTAATGGTGTCGGTCGTATTGGCCGTATTGTTTTTCGTGCTGCCCAAGAGCGTAAAGATATCGAAATCGTGGCAATTAACGATTTATTAGATGCTAATTATATGGCCTATGTGCTGAAATATGACTCAACTCATGGCCGTTTCAACGGTACTATTGAAGTTAAAGATGGTCACCTGGTGGTTAATGGTAAAACCATTCGCTGCACATCAGAAAAAGACCCGGCTAACTTAAAATGGGAAGAAATGAGTGTTGATGTGGTAGCTGAAGCTACAGGTATTTTCTTAACAGATGAAACAGCGCGTAAGCATATTGCTGCGGGGGCTAAAAAAGTCGTTTTAACTGGACCATCTAAAGATGATACACCTATGTTCGTTATGGGTGTTAATCATAACACCTATAGTGGTCAAGATATTGTTTCTAACGCCTCTTGTACTACTAACTGCTTAGCGCCATTAGCTAAAGTTATCAATGACAAATTTGGCATTATTGAAGGACTGATGACTACAGTTCATGCAACGACAGCAACCCAAAAAACCGTCGACGGGCCTTCCACTAAAGATTGGCGTGGTGGACGTGGTGCTTCACAAAATATCATTCCTTCATCAACCGGAGCAGCTAGAGCGGTTGGTAAAGTCATTCCTGAACTAAATGGAAAATTAACCGGTATGGCTTTCCGCGTTCCTACTCCTAATGTTTCAGTTGTTGACCTAACTGTTCGTTTAAATAAGCCTGCAAGTTATAAAGAAATTTGCCAAGCGATCCGACAAGCGGTAGATGGAGAATTGAAAGGTATTCTTGGTTACACAGAAGATGACGTTGTTTCCACTGACTTTAATGGTGACAAGTTAACCTCTATTTTTGATGCCAAAGCAGGTATTGCCTTAAACGATAATTTTGTAAAATTAGTGGCCTGGTATGATAATGAAACCGGCTATTCTAATAAAGTTTTAGATTTAATTGCGCATATTGCTAAATAAATAGCGTAATTACCACCCTCAAGCCGCCATCAATGGCGGCTTTTTTTATTCTGGCATATAATCCAACAATATTTTCAAACTCACTAATGGCCAAATCATAAGAAATATAAAAAGGATAGAATTATGAAATTACACGACACTGTTCACTTTGCCGATAATTGAACAAATTTCACCCTATATTACCCTGCGACAACTCTATGAACTACTGGTCATTATTGTTTCTCATCCTAAAATGAGCGCCACAATCAGTCTCCAGGGTGCCCAACTACTCAGTTGGCAGCCTAATGGGGAAAACCCCTGCAGCTGGTTAAGTAAAAAAGTCTATTCCAAAAAAATATCGCTATTCGTGGCGGGATCCCTATCTGCTGGCCTTGGTTTGGTCTAGTGGCTCAACCCAATTATGGTCTTGCTCGTTTACAAGAATGGCAATTGATAACACATAATGAGCATACAGATTGTGTACTCCTTGCATTGACACTTTCTGATAATGAATGGACAAAAAAATCTGGCCACATGAATTTACGTTAATTACGTGTTTAAAACTAGGAGCAACCTGTGAAATTGAATTTGAATATTATGGTACTAAACCTGCCACTGATGCACTGCATACCTATTTACAAGTCATTAATATAAATAAGGTTTATGTTGAAGGATTAGACCAACATTATATTTATAAAGTGGCTGATCGTGAAGTTTATACTGAAGACACAAAAACTTATCTAACTGGCTGAACCTATCGTATTTATACCGTATCCGATAACTGTAATCTGATCTATGATAAAAATTGGCAACGTATTTTAGAAATGCATCATTACCATCATAGTGACATAGTATGCGGGAATCCAGGAGCCGAACTATCCAGTACAATAAAAGATATAACCACTGATAGTTACAAAAGAATGCTCTGTCTTGAAACAGTCTGTATTAGCCAACCAATGCGACCTGAAGGTGAAAAACCTGCCCGCATGTCATTAACGCGATAGGTGTCCGTAGCATCAAAATTGAAGATGTAATGCTATAAAATCAATAACGCCCCTCACTTGTGATGAGGGAATCAAAAATAAACTTATACTATTTTTTAACTAGCAATGCAGTTAGCGCGGCTCAGACAAATTATTTATCATATTATCTTTATCTTTCATCTGACGCCAAATATTACCGCTTTCTTTGCCATAGCTACGAACACGATCTAATACTTTATCATAGTCTTGCTGTTCACATATCTTAGCTAAATCATTATAAAAATCATAAGCAAGTTGACGAGCTTTAGGATCAGAAAAGTAGTAATGACCAATACGGGTATACAACCCTTTTAAGCCATTAAGGATCAAACCATAAATAGGATTATCACAGACAAATGCTAATCCACGAAAAATATTATAATCAACCGTGCTAAATGCTTCAGAACAATCTTCAATATTCTCTCTAATTGATAATATTTCCAATGACTTGTGTTTATTTTTACGAAAGGCAGTTCGAATAAAAATAGCAGAAATATTAGTTCTGACAGATAATAAGTCTTCGATCAATTTTGGCGCACCACTGTGATCTAAGCGAGCCACTGTCTCTAAAATATTAAGTCCCGAAGTTTCCCAAAAATTGTTTACTTTTGTTGGTTTTCCATGTTGAATAGTTAGCCAACCATCTCTAGCAAGCCGCTGTAATACTTCTCGTAATGTAGTTCTTGTTACGCCAATCAATTCAGATAGCTCACGTTCTGCCGGTAAAATTGAACCTGGTGGAAAATGGTTATTCCAAATACTTTCAACAATATACTCTTCTGCAAAATTAGCGGGACTTTGCGCTCTTATTATCATATTTTTCTCTACCTAAAAGAAATTTTTAGTCACTATAAAACGAGATAATATCAGAATGATATACATTGAGGTAGCCAAGTTATTGAGAAATACTAATTTGATCATAAAGACTTATTATAATATGACGTTAACTAACAGATGCTTATTTTAATTTCTAGTATAAAAAAAGTAGTATGCAACTTTAGTCAATTTTATGTATATACTCGTTAAGGAAAACAAGTAATAATGAATATAAATAGCAGACAAATTATGTTGAAAAATTTCCTTGGTAATTCTCCTAAATGGTACAAATTGACCATTATTTTCTTTTTAAGAATTAATCCAATCTGTTTTTTTCCTCAATCCTTTTATTACAGGTTGATTACTGATTGTTGAATTTATTTTTACTCTCGCCATGGCACTGAAATGTTCCTCCTCCCTGCTACCTAGAGGATTACTTGCGATTGAAGCAATAATAATCGGTATGACTTCGCCACAGCAAGTTAGCCATGAAATTGCTAATAATATTGAAGTGATATTGCTGTTAATCTTTATGGTTACAGGCATTTATTTCATAAAACAATTACTCTTATTTGTCTTCACAAAATTACTGCTATCAATTCATTCTAAACGTATTCTTTTGCTTCGCTCGCTTTCTGCCTGACAAACGCTTTTCTTTCTGCCTTTCTAGACACGCTAACCGTAATTGCAGTGGTGATTAGTGTAGCTGTCGTTTTTTATTCTATCTATCATAACCATATATCAAGTCAGGAAGAACTTGGTCCGTCAGATGACAACTCTACTATAACTGACAAAGGCCAGGTCCTTGAACAATTTCGCACTTTTTTGCGTAGACTAATGATGCACGCCAGAGTTGGGACAGCATAGGTGGTGTAATGACAATGGTTGGTGAGCCACAAAATTTAATTATTGCTAAATATGTTAGCTGAAATTTCATTACTTTTTCTTACATATTATTCCCTGTAATTTTACCGGTATTTGTTTTTGGTTTAATTGTCTGCTATTGCTTCGAACGTTTTAAACTATTTGGTTACGGTGCTGAATTACCTAAGAGTGTGAGGCATATTCTGCAAATCCATGATAAAAATAGTCGCCAAAAACGGGAGAGGCGAGAAAATTACAGCTGATTTGTCAAGCATTGGTAGGTATTTGGTTAATTATCGCTTTAACTTTCCATTTAGCCAAATTCGGCCTAATCGGTTCGTCCGTGATCATCCTAATTACTTCATTTTGCAGCATCACTGACGAACACGCGATAGCAAAGCTTTTGAAGAAGCCTTACCATTTAGTGCGCTATTAACCGTATTTTTCCCAATTGTTGCGGTAATTGTTGATCAACAACTTTTTACGCCATTTATTCAATTTGTATTACAGTCTTCTGAATCATCACAACTTGTTTTATTTTATTTATTTAACGGTTTACTTTCTGCTATTTCTGACAACGTTTTTGTTAGCACAGTTTATATAAACGAAGTGCTAAGTGCGTTAAAAGAAGGCTTAATATCACGCCAGCAATATGAATATCTGGCCGTTGTCGATAATACTGGTACTAACTTACCTTCAATAGCCACACCAAACGGCCAGGCGGCTTTTCTGTTTTTATTAACTTCAGTGCCTTCGCCACTTATTCGCCTTTCGTATGGTCGAATGATTATCATGGTTTTACCTTATACTATTGTGATAACATCAGTCGGTTTATTAGCCATTAAGCTATGGTTGATCCCGGCAACTGATCGGTTCACTGTGTTAGGGTTGGTAAATTTAGCTAAATAAATTTTTAACAATGCTATTATTTAATTGAAAATAATAGCATTTGTCTTTTATACAAGAAAAAAATCTCCTGGCTAAATAGAAAATTTATTTAACAAATTTAGTTCATTATCCTATCTTATTAGCTAATTCAAATTAGCCGCTTTATTTTGGCTTAAATAAAATAAGATCATATGTTTTCCCTGATTAACTTATACTGATAATGGAATAGAATTAACATGCTTAAATTTTTTTATTCATACTCTCAAACCAGGAAAGCCTGGCTATTACTTGCTATTAGCGCCTGCCTATTAGAAATTATTGCGCTCTATTTTCAACACGCTATGGGGCTTAGACCCTGTCTATTATGCATTTACGAACGTATGGTGGTATTTGCCATCTTAGCTGCCGGCTTAATAGGTGCCATCGCACCACAAAGTGTTTTTCGTTTTGTGGCACTCATTTTGTGGTTATATAGTAGCTGGCAAGGATTGAAATTAACCTGGGAACATACAAGAATACAACTATATCCCTCTCCTTTTGACTCGTGCGATTTTGCCGTTAACCTTCCTTCATGGCTGCCACTTAACCGCTGGTTGCCGACTGTTTTTGAAGCCTATGGTGACTGTAGCCAAAAACAGTGGTCATTTTTAAATATTGAAATGCCAGTATGGTTATTAATTATTTTTACTGTTTATTTGCTAGTAGCAATAATTGTTCTGTTAAGCCAATTTTTATCGTTTAAAAAAAATAGCCATTAAAGCAATATTGGCTGGATTATGATTATCAGTCCAGCTTTGCTATCACTAGTTAATCGCAACATTGCAACTTGCCAGCTAAAAATAGCCCAATAACCAAATAGATGTCAGGCTAAAAAGATTATTAATGAATACTAGTTTTAGAAACCAAATTAATGACTAAGACACCAGAAATAATTAATAAAATACCTAAAATTGCTGGCCAATCTAATTTTTGCTGATAGAAAAACAACGCTGCCACTGACACCAGCACAATACCTAAACCAGACCAAATAGCATAAGCTATCCCTAATGGCATCATTTTTACTACTTGCGATAAACCAAAAAATGAAATGCCATAACCAACAACAACTACAATCGATGGCAACAAACGAGTAAAACCATCAGAAACCTTTAATAAAGTGGTTGCAATCACTTCAGCTACAATCGACATTAATAAATAAGCCAATCCGTTCATTTATGCTCCTAAATATAAACTAATTATCACAACATTAAGATAATCCAAACATCTATTGCCTCTATTTGGCATAAAATTAAATAACCATCAAAAGTTTTCTTTTTGGTTAAAGTAGCCTAAACTGGTCGCATTTTCTTATCATTGTGGTTTTAAAAATCATTCTCTTAATAATAAAATCGATTACCTTTAATCTTTAATACATTAGTAATAAATATGAATCAACAAAAAGAACAGTATAACTTTAATAAACTGCAAAAAAAGTTACGTCGTAATGTTGGTCAGGCGATCAGTGACTTTAACATGATTGAAGAAAACGATCACATTATGGTTTGTCTTTCCGGCGGCAAAGATAGCTATACACTATTATCAATATTGCAGAATTTACAAAAAAGTGCACTAGTAAATTTTAGTTTATTTGCCGTCAATCTTGACCAAAAACAACCAGGTTTTCCAGCACATATTTTGCCATCTTATCTAGATAAGCTTGATATTGAATATCAAATAATTGAAGAGAATACTTATGGCATAGTAAAAGAAAAAATTCCAGCCGGAAAAACTACCTGTTCCTTATGCTCTCGCCTACGTCGAGGTATTCTATATCGTACTGCCAGTGAGCTGGGCGCAACTAAAATTGCCTTAGGTCATCACCGCGATGATATTTTACAAACCGTTTTTCTCAATATGTTTTATGGCGGCAAACTTAAAGGGATGCCACCTAAGCTAATGAGTGACAATGGTAAACATATCATTATTCGGCCGTTAGCCTATTGTCGGGAAAAAGATATTGCCAGTTACGCAAAAATTAAAGCATTCCCAATTATTCCTTGCAATCTTTGTGGTTCACAGCCCAATTTACAACGGCAAATTATAGGTAATATGCTAAGAGAATGGGATAAACATTATCCAGGACGGATTGAAACTATGTTCCAAGCTATCCAAAATATTGTTCCTTCACATTTATGCGACAGCAACCTATTCAATTTCAAAGAAATTAATCATACCAGCACTATTATTAATGGCGGAGATTTAGCCTTTGATAACGAAACATTTCCGCTAGCCAATAACCAACGTTTAGTTGAGCAAACTAGTCCTCATGCAAATCGTGTTAATATAGTTGAAAGAAAATAAAAAAAGCCGATGTATTAAACATCGGCTGACAGTGGTCAATTATTCTGTATAAGAACTCAATATGAGAAAAATTACAATTATAGAGCTTAGTTTCTATTTAAGCTATGAAGATGCCAACAGTTATAACTATTACTCAAATCCAACGGTTAATGGATTTAATATTGGTTTAGGTTATCGATTATAGAGCTGTCAACACTATAATTTTCATAACAAGTTGTTACTGTAGGGCATGGTAACTGATGCCCTTTATCCTGCATGCTAATCTATTATTTAATTAGTTTTTAATAACATACAGTGTATGACTATAACTGACATTTTCTGGATTATTGACTGGATAACCCTTTAACCACGGTTTAATTAAATACCCGCGACAGTAATAATAAATTGGTGTAAGAGGTGATTGTGATAACAGCATTTTTTCTGCTCGATTATAAAATCGATTGCGATTTTTACTATTCTTTTCCGTCATCGCTGAGGCAATAATTTCATCATAATCCTTATCTTGGAATTTTGACCAATTATCACGCTTAGAAGATGTCATTATCCTTAAAAAACTTGAAGGCTCATTATATTCAGCGATTCTGGCAGCTCCCAAAACATTAAAATTACCAGAATTACGACTATCAATATAAGTTTTCCATCCCTGATTAACCAAGCTTACCTCTGCACCTAACTTTCTTTTCCACATAGAGGCAATGGCAGTGGCAACTTGTCTATTATTTTCTAGATTGTTATATACCAACGAAAGCCTTAAGGGGTTATGGTGACTAAATCCCACTAAATGTAATAGAACTCTAGCTTGCTCATCCAACTCTTTTTGACCATAACCATCATAAAAACCTCTTTCAGGGATAAAATCCACTATTATATCTAGTGTAAAATGATAAGCGGGTTTATCTACATTGCCTAATATCTTATTAGTAATAATTTCCCTATTAATTGATACTGCCAGCGCTCTTCTGATTCTGGAATCATTAGTGGGTGGCTTTTGTGTATTAAAAGCATAGTAATAAGCTGCTAACTGCCCGGCCAAATAAAACTCGCCAGGTATTTGCTGCAATAATTTACTATCTATTGCTCAGACAAAAATTCAGTTTCTATAATATCACCGGCAAAATAACTTTGCCATGCATAAGCTCTTTACTTGATTGGTAAAAAAGTCACTTTAGTTAAAACCGTATTTTTATGATCCCAATAATATCGGTTAGGTAGCAAAACAATTTTTTCACCAACAATACGAGCAGATAGAATAAAAGCACCATTACCCACTAAATTAATTGGTGTGAGCCATTTTGACCATATCTGGCAATAATTTTTTGATTAACCGGAAAAAAACTAAAATGAGTCGTTAAATTTAGAAAATACGGTACGGGCTGTTCAGTCACCTTTAAGGTATAATTATCCAGGGCTTAAACACCTAACTTCTCGATAGGAAGTTCATTATTAATAATTTTTTGCGCATTTCTTATACCCACCAAGGTGACAAAATAGGCAAAAGGTAAATGATTTATAGGATTAACTAAACGGCGACAGCTATAGACAAAATCTTTAGCCGTAATAAGGTCACCATTTGACCATTTTGCATCCGGCCTTAAATAAAAAAACCACATCCGATTACCGGCAGAGTTGACCATCGAATGGCTACGTCTGGAATAGGACACCCGCTTTATCTTGATTAGTTAATCCTACAAACAAATCTCGTATTACATGTGCTTCAGCTAATCTAACCACTTTAATAGGATCAAAAGAAGTAGGATCCACATTAATCTACCTAACCACTTCTTCTTTATTAGATAAAAGCTCCCCTTTAGGCACCAATGCTGCCACTACAGGTCTAAAAATCACGATACAATTAAAAAAGTATATTGCTAGTGCTGTTTTATAGCTAAGCATATAGATTTCCACATTATATCTTGAGTTTATTCTAATTATAGAAAATAACCTGGTTAAAACAATTAGATATAATGGGTCATAGTCAACAATTTAGCTAGGCGACTTAACCACTTTCATTTAGAATTGTTGGAATAAATGCTATTAAGTTGGGGGAAAGATAAGATGTCAGCCAGTACAAAATTTAAAGGGGAACACGTTACTATCGAAGGTACTTTCTTGCAAGCTGGTGATAAAGCTAAAGAATTCATATTAGTGGCCACTGATCTTACAGAAAAATCTTTGTCTGATTATCAAGGCAAACGAAAAATTCTTAATATATTTCCCAGTATTGATACCGGTGTCTGCGCCACCTCTATTCGCAAGTTTAACCAACTGGCCAATCAACTAGAAAACAGCGTTGTATTGTGTATCTCAGCCGATCTTCCTTTTGCTCAAACCCGTTTTTGTGGTGCAGAAGGATTAGATAATGTGGTTACATTATCAATCTTCCGTGCACCAACCTTTAGTAAAGACTATGGAGTAAAATTGAGCTCCGGGCCATTAAAAGGATTAACGGCTCGAGCAGTGTTTATTCTCGATGAAAACGATAAAGTCATTTATAGTGAATTAGTTGATGAAATTACCCATGAACCCAATTATGATGCGGTGCTTAATGTATTAAAATCATAATAGCCATACTCTGTGTAACTGTCTGTTTTAATTGAGCTATCCGTTTTGGTTTTAATCAGATAGCGATAAAAACTTATCGCTATCTCAATTTCTATGATATTATGACTTACCTTCACCCTCTTTTTTATGGCTTAAGCCATACTCACGCAACTTATTAGCAATTGTGGTATGCGATACATTAAGTCGCTTAGCTAATTTGCGAGTACTTGGATAATCTTGATAAAGCCGAGCCAATATTGAAGCTTCAAAATGTTTTGTTAGCTCATCCAGCGTGCCATTTAACTGATCGACTGTAAATAGTGAAATATCTTTTAAATCCGGCAAATTAATATGTTGCGGTTTTAACTCTCGTTCATTCAATTGAATTAAAGCCTGATAGATAACATTACGTAGCTGCCTTACATTACCAGGCCAATAATAATTAGCAAGATAATCACCTAACTTAGGGGAAAGTTTTAGTTTGATAATCTCTTGTTCTCGTGAAAATTGTCTAATAAATTCTGCTGTAAGCGGCATAATATCAGCTTGCCGTTCACGTAGTGGTGGTAAAGTCACCGTTAAAACATGTAAACGATAGTAAAGATCTTGTCTGAATTGCCCCTTCTCGACTAATTCTAACAAATTTTTTTGCGTCGCGCAGATCACCCTAACATCAACTTTTACTTCTTGTTCCTCACCTACCCGACGAAAAGTACCATCGTTTAAAAAACGCAACAGTTTGATCTGCATCTGGGACGGCATTTCACCAATTTCATCAAGTAAAACAGTTCCACCATTCGCTTGCTCAAAAAAGCCTTTTTTAGCCTCAATAGCATTTGGGTAAGCTCCTGCTGCATAACCAAATAGTTCACTTTCTACTACATCCTCCGGCATCGATGCACAATTCAGACCTAAAAAAGGTTTATCGCCTCTCATACTCTGTAAGTGACAAGCTTTGGCCAAAATATCTTTACCGGTTCCCGTTTCACCTACTAATAAAAGTGGTTCATCAAGTAATGCAATTTTTTTCAACTGCTCGACCAGCTGGCTCATTTTGGGACTTACCGCAACAATGTGGGCAAAACTATAGGCACCATCAACACTACCTTGCTGGTAACACTGCTCAGCCTGTAATGCCTTTAGTAAAATGATGGCGCCTGTATTTTCAGCCGTTCCAGTAACTTTTTGGCTGTTAATTGGTGTGACTTGAAGCAGATATTTATTGCCTTTGATAACTACTTGTTCTGAATAAGGCTGTGGATTATTTTGCTCTAGTAATTTTACTAACCGCTGATGATTAATTAGCTGATTAAACTTTTTTTCTTCTGACTGGTTACTACCAATAGCAAACAATTTTAACATCGCTGCATTGGCTAATTCGATATTGGCTTTAGCATTAACCGAAAAAATAGGATCAGGAAAAGTATTTAATAAAGTCAATAATAACTCTTTTTCATGTTCAGAAGGCATAAAAGATACTGTCTTAACATCTTTAACACCACGAATACGCCTGATTTCAGTCATTAACGGTTGAAACGTTATGGTATCGATTTGAGAAAATTTGAGATAAATATTACGATTGGGTGAAATTTCAATCCCTTCAAGGTCAATATTTTGTAAAACAAGTAAATCAAGCAATTCACGCGTCAAACCAATTCGATCTTGACAAATCACTTCTAATCGCATAACTGAGAACCTTATATCTATATATTGACTATTTAATTTGCTAAGTATGCATTTTTATTTATTAAGCTACCATAGAAAAACTGTGCCTGATTAAAAAATGAATGATATAATGAACTTGCCTAACAATAAGTTAATTAAACTTAATCATTAAAATTAATAAGTTAGTTAAACATTTTTATAATTAATTGGCTTTGGCATAATGTTTTTTAATTGACTTAATAATTGGCGACGAAAATCAGCCAATTTAGGTTTATCATCCATCCATGGTAAAGGACGGCATAACTCCATCGTTTTAATACCTAATCTGGCCGTTAGTAAACCCGCCCCGATACCTTGCGCCACTCGAGTAGAGAGCCTTGTCATAATATCTTGTGATAACTAATCAATGCCAATTTCACGTACTAATTCGGTTACTCCAGCAAAAGCAATATTAAGTAATACCATTTTAAATAACCAAATACGGCTATAATAGCCTAGTTCAATGCCATAAATAGTTGCAATCCGATTAATTAAACGAATATTACGCCAAGTAATAAATGCCATATCGACAATTACCAACGGACTAACTGCAATCATTAAAGCCGATTCCGCTGATGAGCGATTGATCTCTTTTCTGGCTTGTCGGTCCAAAATAGGTTGGACTAATTGACTATAAAGGGTTACAACTCCCTTATCATTATGGCTATTATTGATCATTATTTGCCAACGCTTCATCGCTGGATGATCTAAACCAATCGCCAATTGGCGGGCTAATTTTTGGCAAAATTCACGCCCACCATGCATACTATGACTTTGTAAACATGCTTTGGCCTACAGACGTTCTTGGCTACGTTCTTTTAAATAATAAAGCCGCCTCCATTCAGTTATTATGGCTCCAACGACCGCAACAATAATTAAGCCTCTAGTAGCAATAGCTAAAGAAACCCAATTTTGCATTATCCATGCTTGGTAAATCCATTGCCCTATCGGGGCAATAATACTAATTGCTATTAAACTTAAGGCAGCTATGATCAGTTTACGCCAAAAACTATAGCAAGGTTTAAGCACAGTATTAACCATGGCCTCAACCTCACATTCTCGATCGTCATTTTCTGTTTCATCACTAATGGCTTCAAATTGTTCAAGCGTCAATTTATCAAACACTTTTGCTTTTTTTAAAATCGTTTTTTTCTTTGACGGTAAAGAATCATTAAAGTCGATACAGGATTTTAGCGGTTTACTCATTTCAATTTATCTCCGAGTAGACATTCTAAGACACTATCTAATCGAATATGAGCAAGAGAGTGATCAGTCGCTGTTGCACGAGGTCGAAAAGATTCAAAATCAAATCCCTGTTCTAACCAGAAATCAGCATCAGGCAAACACCGTGGTACTTCCCATGGAAAGAAGGTCATTAACCGACCATCACTTAACCTATGTCCCTTTAATGCAGGTAATCATTCTCCCTGATATTCAATAATGCCGTTTTCCTTTGCCTGAATTGATGCCAATGCAATACAATCTAGACTAATCCCTTCAAAAGCAGCATCTTGCCAGGCTGCAAAGACCAATTGCTGTAGCAATGAAACTAAATTAGCGTGTTGATCATGGGTTATATGATCGACCTTACTGGCCGCGAAAAGTAGTTTATCAATACGAGGTGAGAACATTCGCCGTAATAATGTCTGTTTACCATAATAAAAACTGTGCATAATTTGTGTTAATGCGGCCTGTATATCATTAAATGCTGCCGGACCATTATTTAACGGTTGTAAACAATCAATCAAAACAATTTACCGATTAAGATGTTGAAAATATTCTTTATAAAAACGCTTTATAATTCTCTGGCAATAATAGTTATAACGCTGTTGCAGCATACTAATATTAGATTGTTTGTCCGCTTGTTTTAATTGCTGCTCATTGTTGCCTCAATATTGAGCCAAGGAAAGAATTGCAGCACCGGAGCGCCAACAAGCTCACCAGGTAAGATAAATTGCCCTGGCTGAATAAAATATTGCCACTGTTACTTACAAAAAAAAAACAAGTAATCGGTGTAAGCTTGAGCAATATCAGCTAACAATTTCTCATCAGCCGGTGCAAAAGGATCCCACCGTTGGCAAAGTTGCAACCATTGCTCCGCCCCTTCATTACGACGGCCTTTCAATAGCAGTTGTATTTGCCGTGACCAACTAAAATAGTCCTGATGCAACATAGGCAGATCTAGTAACCATTCACCTAGATAATCAATAACTTCTATATATAAATTAGAAGTTTCTTTAAAATGGCGTAACAAACTCGCTTGTGATCGATAGCGGAGCTGTAAACAGATTTCACTAATACCACGCGTAGGCACAGGCCATTGAGGTGGAAAACGGTACAATGCCCCTATACTTTCATCATAAGCAAAATGTGGAATATTAAAATGATTTTGCGGGATCCTTTTGGCGCTTAAAAGACAACCATCTCTTGCGGCTGAAAATAGTGGTAAACGAGCATCACTATCACTGTGCACGTGCAATAACTGATTAACCAGCGAAGTGATAAATGCGGTTTTACCACTGCGGCTAAATCCTGTAACCGCCAAACGGACATGACGGTCAACACTCCTATTGATAAGTTGACTAAGTTCACTTCACAACCTTTTCATATTTCTTCCACAACAAATTGCGCATAAGTTTAGCAATACTTACACACAGCAATGGCTCTATAAATCTTAACATAAACCACCGCAAAGGTTGCCGACTAATATATTTTAGCATTAGTTTGGTTATCCCAGCCGGAGCGAAATGAATAGCAACAATTATGGCTATTTTTGCCATTTTTATGCAAAAATTTTAATCTTTGGTTTGCTAATCAGTATATTATACTGTTAAAATCTAAGATAATTTTCATTGATAAGAAAAATGATTTTACGGTAGAGTGTGATTTACTCTACCAAAACGTGACAAATATAGATAGTTACAATTTATTAATGCGACTATCAATACTAAAACTATCGGAAGTGATGTAGTGGTCCATCTGGCACAGTTTTTTTCACCAGCCTTCAATTGCTGATCGATTTCATTCCGTAATTTAGTCACCTTAACACCACTATCCGTTTCATCCTGATAGCCAGCAGGCGCCCGTTCAATAAAAAACCATATTAACAGATAAATAACGATGGTGATGGCAAAAAATCCCAAGAATAACGTTACAACAGCCAGCACGCGTACTAAGTTAACAGGTAAATTAAAGTAATGTGCTCTACATCTAGAATATCTTCCAGCGCTTTGATACGTTGCTGCATGTGTTGCACTCGCTCTGCTAACTGCATTAGTCACTGGATCTCATTCTGTGTTAATTGACCATAGTTACCACTTTTTTTACCACAGTGGCACCATAACTAAATAGAAAGATAACAAAGATCAATAAAACTAACCCAATAAATATAGAGTCCATCACATTTCCTTATTTATCATTAATTTTGGCTACCAATAATTACTCTTCTTTCTTCAGTTTAGCTTTTAACACAACCAATTGCTCACTGATTTCATCATCAGTTTTAAGTTCAGCAAACTGATGCTCTAAAGATTTTTGTTTACCTAAATGATAGCCTTGCGCTTCACTTTCCAAATGACGACGCACATCACGGCTGGATTGTGCAGCTTGATGTCTTAATAGCATATCTGCTGCTTTACACACGTTTCAGTCAGTTTTTGTTCTAATTCAGCAATTTCATCTTTCATACGCACTAATGTTTTATTTGACCATGATTAACTCACTCTTAAGGGTGTCAATGATAGTAACAACTTTTTGCTTTTCAATTAATGCGGCACAAGCTAAATCTTCTTTATCTTTAACTAACGCCAATTCTACTTTTTCCTGCCATTGTATAACTTGCTTTTCACCACTTGCAATCCGACGTTCTAATCCTTTTTGTTCAGCTAAAGTAAGTGCCAAAATTGATCGGGACTCAACTAACATATCTTCCATTTCTTGGATCATTAAGCGGATCATTTTCTGTGGATCTTCAGCTTTATTTAGTAAAAAAGCAACATTAGCATTAATGATGTCTGCGAAACGTGTGAAAATGCCCATGTATAAATTCCTCAATTGATATTGAATGATTAATTTGTTATTAACTTTTTTAACTTTAATAAGCAATATTCGTGCTAATTTAACAAATCGACATAACGCTATGAAATATATTGATTTTTATTAATTTATATTTTATATGACTTTTTGCTATAATTAATATAGTAATAAAAATGACCACTAAAATATCTACTGATAATATTCTTGGCATTGCCGATAATTTTTTAAAAATATTGGAACAAACATTAGCACTTGCCAAACTGAACAAACCGGTTTTAGTAACAGGTGAACGTGGCACCGGCAAAGAATTAATTGTCAATCGCATACATTACCTTTCACCACGTTGGCAGGAACCGTTTATTTCGCTTAACTACAGTGCCCTGAATGAAAATTTGTTAGATTCCGAACTATTTTGCCATGAAGCTGGCGCATTTACTGGCGTACAAAAAAGGCATTTAGGTCGATTTGAGCGTGGCACCCTTTTTCTTGATGAACTAGCAACCGCACCAATGATTATGCAGGAAAAATTATTGCGTGTGATCGAATATGGTCAACTAGAACGTGTTGGTGGTAGTCAAAGTCTTAAAGTCGATGCAAGGCTTATTTCGTGCCGATCTGTTTGACCGTCTTGCCTTTGATGTCATCCATATTCCTCCATTACGTCAGTGATTAGCAGATATTATGTTACTGGCTGAACATTTCGCTATTTATATGTGCAGTGAACTCAAGCTACCGCTTTTCCCGGGATTTTCCATTCAAGCACAAAAAAAACTGTTAAGTTATCCCTGGCCAGGTAATGTCCGTGAACTAAAGAATGTCATTGAACATTCTGTTTATCGTCATGGTGATAGATCTGAACTATTAGATTTTCTTGTCTTTAATCCTTTTGCTGATTGGTCAATTACATCACCAACAATAAAACAAGATGTTGGACTACCTGCTCTTCCAATTGATTTAAAACAATGGCAGCATGCCACAGAGAAAATTTTGCTTGAACAGGCATTACAAATAGATCAGTTTAATCAGCGGCAAACGGCGCAACAATTAAAATCAACCTATTATCAATTTAGAGGACTACTGAAAAAACATAACTTGCCAAATAGCTAAAATGCAAATAAAAGAAGTAATTAAAAAAGAAAAAAGCTAGCACCCGATTCTGGCAATAAAATTAAACACTGGAAACAATATGAGCAATATCGTGTCTACAGTAAATAAGGTTACTATTAAACCATAACCCGTTTAGCAGAAGGATTAATAATAGTTATCAATAACGTTTGTAAAGCACTTTATTGAGAATTTTTATCAACAATTAACTAATAATTTTAGCAACTCTATTTTATTACAAGAAGGAGTTAAGCTACAATAAAGTCATTCGTACTTATAACAGGTTCTTATATGCGGTACCTAATTTTATGGATTCTTTTAATAAATGTAGGAACAATAAATGCATTAGCAGACACCCTTCCTCCACAAATTCGTCAAACCAGTTTTATTTATTGTGTTAATGGCATTGTCACCACATTTAATCCACAAATTGCCAGCACAGGACTGATTATTGACCCTCTTGCGGCTCAGCTTTATGATCGGCTATTAGAGGTCAATCCGTTTACCTATAAATTCACTTCTGAACTCGCCTCGCATTGGAAATCATTTGATAAAGGTGCAACTTATCGATTCTATTTAAAACGTAATATTCCATTTCAAACCACAGAGTGGTTCACCCCTACGCGAACACTCAATGCCGATGACGTGATCTTTAGTTTTTCACGTATGTTTGATAAAAACCATCCATATCATTATGTCGGTGGTGGCAACTATCCTTATTTTGATAGTCTGCAATTAGCTAACAATATCCGTAGTATTCGTAAGATCGATAATTATACCATGGAATTTAAATTATATACGCCAGATGCCTCATTTCTCTGGCATCTGGCAACCCGCTATGCCCCCATACTCTCACAAGAATATGCTCAATATCTCAATAAAATTAATCATAAAGAATTTATTGATTGGCAACCAGTTGGCACCGGTCCTTTCATGCTGGTAGGTTATCAAACCGGTCAATTCATTAAGCTAGCTCGGCATGATAATTATTGGAAAGGTAAACCATTAATGAAGCAAGTTGTGATTGATCTTGGTACCGGTGGTACCGGACTCATATCTAAATTATTAACCGGAGAGTGTGATGTATTAGCTTATCCAGCCGCAAGTCAAATAAAAGTTTTACGGGAAGATGCCCGTTTGCGGCTATCAATGCGAGCTGGCATGAATATCGCCTATTTGATTTTTAACACCAGTAATCCTCCACTTGATCAATTAAAGGTCAGGCAAGCTATTGCGTATTCAATTAATAACGAAAGATTAATGCAATCCATCTATTATGGCACCGCTGAAACCGCAACCTCAGTCTTACCAAGAGCTTCGTGGGCCTATGATAATCGAATTAAAGTGACAGACTATGACCCAGAAAAAGCTAAAGAAATGCTGGAAGAGCTAAGTTTGTCAGGTATGAAATTAGATCTTTGGGTACCCGTTATTTCTCAATCCTATAATCCAAGTCCATTAAAAACTGCTGAACTTATTCAGGCTGACTTAGCTAAAGTAGGCATTAAAATGAATATTCACGCAGTTGAAGGCAACTTATTAGAGAATAAACTAAACGATTGCAGCTATGATATGGTGCTTGACGGCTGGTCAACAGATAGTAACGATCCAGATAGTTTTTTTCGTCCCCTCTTTAGTTGTCCAGCAATAGATTCGCATACTAATTGGAGTAAATGGTGTAATCCATACTTTGATGAACTTTTACGTAAGGCTCTGGTAAGCCAAAGTATTTCATCCCGCATTAATTATTACCATCAGGCTCAATCATTGTTAGCAAAAGAATTGCCTGTCTTACCGCTAGCTTACTCATTATATTTACAGGCTTATCGTTACGATATCAAGGGATTGATTATTAGTGTTTTTGGTAATTCATCTTTTGCCGGAGTTTATCGCGATGGCTCTTCTAAACTCCCCTCTTCCTGCTGACTCTTATTTCAACGATGAAGAAGGAACAACATGTTGATTATTTATTCATTAAGGCGGTTATTGCTACTCGTGATTACCTTATTTTTACTTACACTAATTAGTTTTAGTTTGAACTATTTTACCGCTGATGCTCCCTTAGGTGGGCTACCGTTATGGGATGCTTATGTTTTTTACTTGTCCGGTTTATTACATTGGAATTTTGGTTTTTCTAATATTAATGGTCAACCGATTAGCGAACAGCTTAGTGCCACTGTTCCTGCCACCCTGGAGTTATGTTTTTTAGCGTTTATTTTGGCATTAATAATCGGTATTCCAACAGGGATTATTGCCGGTGTCTGGCGAAATAAACCTATTGAATACATTATCAAAATTTTCACTCTAATAGGTTTTTCTATGCCGATTTTTGTATTGGCTTTATTATTTATATTACTTTTTTCATTGAAGTTAGGCTGGTTACCTGTCTCCGGCCGCATTAATTTGCTGTATGATCTTGAACCGGTTACTGGCTTCGCCCTGATTGATATTTTGTTATCTCATTCAGCCTATCGCAGTCAAATGTTTATTAATATATTAGAACATTTGATCCTACCGGTTATTACTTTGGCAATTGCACCAATTTCTGAAATGATACGTTTAATGAAAAATAGTACTGAATCAGTTATGGGTGAAAATTATATCAAAGCGGCAGCAACTAGAGGGCTATCGCGCATTACCATAATCAAACGGCATGTACTGCATAATGCACTTCCCCTTATTATTCCAAAACTTGGGCTGCAATTTTCTACTATGATCACACTAGCGATGATCACTGAACTTGTTTTTAATTGGCCAGGATTAGGGCGATGGTTAGTAACCGCTATTCGCCAAAATGATTACTCAGCAATCTCTGCCGGTGTCATGAGCATTAGTACTTTAGTTATTTCCGTTAATGTCATATCGGATATTTCAGGCGCTATGATGAACCCTTCTAAATATAAGGATGGGTATGTCTTCAGATAATTTTTATCGCGAACAAAAAATGCCATCGCCGATCCTGGTAGTTTGGCAATTTTTCTCGAATGATATCCTGGCTATGACAGGATTTTATGGCGTTCTTGTGCTTCTGGTTTTGACTTTGTTCGGTAGCTACTTAGCTCCCTATACCATTAACCAACAATTTTTAGGTTATCAACTGTTACCACCATCCTGGTCTCACTATGGTAATGTCGCTTTTTTCTTGGGGACTGATGATCTTGGTCGAGATATTCTAAGTCGCTTGCTTATCGGTACAGCATCTACCTTCGGTTCTGCCCTTGTGATTACCATTAGTGCGACGTTGGTTGGACTAATATTAGGTTGTTTAGCCGGTATTACCTATGGATTGAAATCAGCTATTTTAAATCATGTGTTAGATACCCTATTGTCAATTCCATCACTGCTACTGGCAATTATTATTATCGCTTTTGCTGGCTCAAGCCTAGAAAATGCGATGATTGCAATTTGGTTAGTATTATTACCAAGAATTGTCAGAACAATTTATAGCGCTGTTCATGACGAACTTGATACCGAATATGTTATTGCTGCCCGACTTGACGGCGCATCAAACTTTTATATCCTTTGGTATACGATATTACCAAATATCACTCCGGTGCTGGTAACAGAAATTACCCGCACTCTGTCTATGGCTATCCTCGATATAGCGGCGTTAGGGTTTCTTGATTTAGGCGCCAGATTACCTACTGCTGAATGGGGCACCATGCTAGGTGATAGTTTAGAGTTAATTTATGTTGCACCGTGGACGGTTTTTCTTCCTGGCACAGCCATTATGATCAGCGTATTATTTGTTAATTTACTTGGTGATGGCTTACATCGCGCTATTAATGCTGGGGTGGAATAATGCCATTATTAGATATCCGTAACCTCACAATTGAATTTATGACCGCAAAAGGGCCGGTAAAAGCGGTTGACAATATCTCCTTACAGTTAAATGAAGGCGAAATTCGGGGCTTAGCCGGTGAATCCGGATCAGGTAAGAGTTTAATTGCTAAAGCTATTTGTGGCGTGACTAAAGACAACTTAAAGGTTACTGCCGATCGTTTTTATTTTCTTGATATTGATCTGCTGAAGCTCGCAGCACGTCAACGGCGCAGAGTGATAGGGCATAATATTTCAATGATTTTTCAAGAACCTCAGTCTTGCTTAGATCCCGCTGAAAATATTGGCAAACAACTTATTCAATCAATACCACAATGGACTTTCAAAGGCCACTGGTGGGAACGATTTAGCTGGCGTAGGCGACGAGCGATTGAATTACTCCATCGAGTTGGAATTAAAGATCACGATAATATTATGTATAGCTATCCTTATGAACTGACAGAAGGTGAATGTCAAAAAGTGATGATAGCTATTGCGTTGGCAAATCAACCACGGTTACTTATCGCAGACGAACCAACCAATGCGATGGAATCCACTACCCAAGCTCAAATATTTCGCCTGCTTGATAGATTAAATCAAAACAATAATATGACAATTCTACTAATTAGTCATGATATACAAATGATGAGTAAACTGGTTGATCGTATTAGTGTACTCTATTGCGGTCAAACAGTTGAAAGTGCAACACCTGAAGAACTATTGAGCCGTCCTCATCATCCTTATACTCAAGCTTTGATACGTGCAGTGCCAGATTTTGGCAGTCCGCTTCTCCATAAAAGTCGCCTAAATACACTACCTGGCGCGATCCCTTCTTTAGAGCATCTACCGATCGGCTGTCGTCTGGGTCCCCGTTGTCCATATGCACAAAAAACATGTATTATAACACCGCCATTACGTATCATTAAAAATCGGGCCTTTGCTTGCCATTTTCCTCTTAACATGGGGGAAACACCATGACAACTCCGCTACTGGCTGTAAAAAATCTGACTAAGACCTTTCGGGATCGCACTGGTTTATTTCAAACTCAGCTATTAGAAGCAGTAAAACCTTTAAGCTTTAGCTTAAGAGCTGGAGAAACCTTGGCCATTATTGGCGCCAATGGCTCGGGTAAATCAACCCTTGCCCGTATGTTATCTGGTGTCATCGAACCTAGTGACGGTGAAATTTTTATTAATGGTCATAAACTTAACTTTGGCGATTATAGCTATCGTAGTCAACGCATACGTATGATATTTCAGGATCCAAGTATTTCTTTAACCCCTAGACAGCGGATCGGGCAAATTCTTGAGATCCCCTTAATTTTAAATACCTCCCTGTCTGTTTACGAACGTGAAGAGCGTATAGAGCAAACCCTTCGTCAAGTGGGGCTATTACCTGATCATGCCGGATATTATCCTCATATGTTAGCAGCCGGGCAAAAACAGCGAGTAGCACTGGCCAGAGCATTGATCCTACAACCTGAGATTATTATTGCCGATGAAGCTCTGGCTTCATTAGATATGATGATGCGTTCACAAATCATCAATTTGATGCTTGAATTACAAGAAAAGCAAGGTATTTCCTATATTTATGTTACTCAACATCTTGGCATGATGAAACATATTAGCGATAAAGTATTGGTAATGGATAATGGTATGGTGGTCGAGAGAGGTAATACTGCTGAAGTACTTGCTTCGCCTTTACATGAAGTTACCCGGCGTTTAATTGCTAGCCATTTTGGTGAGCTTTTATCTGCTGAAGCTTGGCGGCAAGATATTTCTTAAAACGAAGCAGCAAAAACTGATCGGATCAGCAAGGTAATATAACATATTTTCTTCTAGCATGATAAACTTTCTACCGTTTATCAACAAAATAATGCATAAATACCATCTACAATAGATAATTTATGCTGTGTACATTAGCGTTATTATTTGAAAATTTACAAGGATACAGCTTATGGGCTTTATGAGCGGCAAGCACATTCTGATCACTGGCTTAGCTAGTAAACTATCTATTGCTCATGGTATTGCACAAGCAATGCAGCAACAAGGCGCAGAACTAGCCTTCAGTTATCAAGGTGATAAACTGAAATCACGAGTGGAAGAGATGGCAAACGACTTTGGCTCGCATATTGTTTTGCCCTGTGATGTAGCTTCCGATAAAAGTATCGAAACCCTATTTGCCAAACTGGCGAAAGTATGGCCAAAATTTGATGGTTTTGTGCATTCAATTGCTTATGCCCCTGCTGATCAACTTGGCGGTGATTATGTCGATGCCGTTACACGCGAGGGTTCCCGAATTGCTCATGATATAAGTTCATATAGTTTCGTTGCGCTAGCAAAAGCTTGCCGAAGTATGTTAAATCCTAATTCTGCTCTGGTTACCTTGACCTATTTAGGAGCTGAGCGTGCTATTCCTAACTATAATATTATGGGATTGGCAAAAGCCTCACTTGAAGCAAATGTTCGTTATATGGCTAATGCACTGGGGCCACAAGCTATTCGAGTTAACGGCATTTCAGCCGGCCCAATCCGGACTTTAGCAGCATTGGGTATTAAAGATTTTCGTAAAATGCTATCACATTGTGAATCAGTAACTCCTATTCGTCGCACGGTGACAACTGAAGATGTTGGCAATTGTGCCGCTTTTCTATGCTCTGATTTATCAGCTGGCGTCACGGGTGAAATTTTGCACGTTGACGGTGGATTCAATATCACTACGATGAATGAACTTGAGTTAAAGGCTTAATAGGCTAATCAGCCCACCATAACCTATTCATTTATCAATAGTATCATTTAAAGGTGGGCTGTTATTTTTAGCTAGATAGACTAATAATGACTAGTGAGATAATTTGCCATATGATCAGTGATCATGGAGGTTTTTGCTGTATAACTCAGCAAGTTTACAGGCGATAGCGCCGTTATATCAATGATCCTAGGTAACATTGATGTCACAACACTCGATTTTGTTAAGTCTTTAATATCCTGATCACGCTCAATTAAACACAACGCTTCTGCGATTGAAGCAAAGCAAGCTTTCAGATTATTTTGTGTTTCCTCTGAGCCAATAGTATTAATTTTCTCGTTAATTAAAATATCAAATTTAGCTTGTTCAACTACACTCTGAGTGCTCCGCTAGCATTCTGCTCAATTTTATCTAAAATAGGTAGTTTCTAATTCCACTGAAATTGAGCGTGAAAACACGGGCAATTTTTCGCTAGTTAATGTCATCCCTTCTGACGGAACTGAATTAACTTTACACAATTCAGCTGGAAATTTCATCGGTTCAGTTGAATAAGATGAATATTGAAATGAGTTATCTCATATTCAACCAAATTCACATGAACTATTTTTACCTTGGTTAAATTATTTACTAACTGTTTTACAGAATTAATAAAGCTTTTCTGAATTGTTGAGACAATTGAGTTACTTTTAGTCCATGTTGCGTCAATATTCTTGGTGTTGACAAAACTATCTAAGCGCATTTTAACTCCTTTATTTATTTTATATATTTCCACCAAGAATTGTAAATATCATTAAATAGTATAAATACCAAATTCAGCTTTTATATTATTTACTAAATAATCATCTAACTTTTTATAAACTATAAATATATTATCTGTAGATAAATAAATATTTATATAATAAATTTATTTCATTAGGTCAATATTCAATACAACCACAAATAACATTAGTAACATTATTGTAATAGAACGTTATTTAATTAATACAAAATAAATAATTATATTGATATTTTATTAATTTACTCCTATACTAAGGACAATAAAAATATTGCAATGATTAATAATATAACTGAAATATCAATATAAGGATTTATATTAAATTCGTTAATAAATATTTCTAACAAAACGATCAGTTATTAATAATATGATTTATATTAGTTGACTCTTAATTATATATTTATTAATAGGTGTTAATAATAAATTTTTCCATATTATTTGAATAATTTACTTCGATTATCTCGTAAAAAATTAAATTCAACTATAGGATCTTCCTTTTTTTCAATAAAAGCGGTTAACATTGAACCAATAACACTATCCCAGGTTAATTTTATTTCGGTATTATCTTCTTTATTTGATTTTAATTGTTCAGCTAAATTTAATTCCTTTGTTAGAATAGCAAAACAATTATTGATGGTTTTCCTCATTTCAAAATCAGTTAATTGGTTAATTTTATTATCAATTAGACAATTAAATTCATCTTGATTGTTAATATCATTAAATTTACTGATAGTTATCTTAGGTAAATTTTCAGCCATATATAATTTTATCATCCATGCCAGTGCTATAGGATTAGAATGATATTCATCACTATTAAACACCGTAACAAGTTGAGCCTAATTATCTTTATTGTAGATCTTACTGTTAGGTACTTCTCGGAAAATACCATCAACTTTACCGTTTGTTATATGTTGATTTAACGTATGACAAATCCTCTCTATATTAATCCGCATCGCATAAGCTACCAAGTCAGCTGGCTTCATTATCTCTATCTCTGATTTAATTTTTGAACCAAAAAGAATATCACTTATAGCGGTAAAAATACGTGAAACAATTGACTTCGACTGAGGAAAAGTTTGTTCGACCAATGTGTTTATTTCATTTTGTTTTACTTTAGTAAAAATGCGCTTTTCTAAGTCAGAAAGCGTATTATTTATAGTTAAGTCTAAATTTTTTTCGCTAATTCTATCATTAATTTTTATATTACTAACATCATTAGGAATTTCTTCATAAATATGTATCTCTTTTTCATCGATAGCACAGTAAACTTCGTCATAAATGTGTATCTCTTGTGCAACAGCATTAACAGAAATTTCGCCATCAGCATGTATTTCTTTTTCGATTGCATCAATAGGCACCAAATATAAATTTTCTGCTTGAATATGTGTTGCTTGCCAACAATCGGTTAACTTGATGTTATCAGATGAATTCAATTTATCTATTGTGTTTGTTTTACTGGCCGAACCCAATAAAAATGTTACGTAAGTAGCTAAGAAAAGTAGAAAAATTAGCTTTAGTTGAAACTATATTTTTTTCACTAGCCAATTCACTATAATCCGTTTTTACATTATTTATTGTGTTTTGAATTCCTTTAATATAAATAATAGATTGACATGTTTTAGCATAGCCTGTTGATTTATCATTTTGACCCATTAATTTTATTAATTCAAAATTATTATTTCTAATTTTTACAGTATGCATTTTTATTCCCTAGTATTTTATATATTTCCAATAACA
The DNA here is from genome assembly GCA_045399315.1 of Arsenophonus sp. Classification (GTDB taxonomy): domain Bacteria; phylum Pseudomonadota; class Gammaproteobacteria; order Enterobacterales; family Enterobacteriaceae; genus Arsenophonus. The sequence continues at coordinate 34,201 of DAYVGO010000032.1, read as the reverse complement.
ATTATAAATTACCTAAAAAAATAAATATTAGATTACTTTCAAATACTAATAATAATTACTTTATATAAATTACATATCATACAATAGACATATAATATTTAATTTAATATTTTACAAAATAACAAATAATTTTCGTTATGCTGGTTAAGCTGAATAATAATCATATTATTTTCATCTAACTATCTATAAATTTGATAAATGTTCAAACTACTTCTATATTTAATTATGTTTAAATTAATATACTCTAGAGTGCTAAGGTTATTAAAATGTCATCTATATTCAATAAGTTATTAGCATTTTTTCAATAAATAGGAGCACTCATGGGTTACTATGAAATCAAAAAAATAGCAAAAAAACTGAACAGTCATACTATTTTGTGTTAAAAGCCGCTAATCATGAAGTCATAGCTACCAGTGAGATGTATAAAACTAAAACCGCAGTACAAAAAAATAGCCCAACTAAACAAGTTAAAGATCTCACCAGCGAAGCCTGATCTATTTATTCTTCATCTAAAAGCTGCAGATATTGGCAGCATTTCCCTTCTGCCACCTTTCCTGGTATTTTTTTTATACATAAAAGAAATAAATAAAATCTTTAGTAACGACTATGCTGTTATTTTAATAGTAATAAATCCGCTCAAATCCGAAGGAATGTTATTATGAAATTCTACTATTCTGCTGGTGCTTGCTCACTTGCTCTTCACATCATATTAAGAGAAACCGGCTTAGATTTTAGTATTGAACGAGTTGATCTAAAGAAAAAACGTACCGAAAAAAACATTGATTTTTATACTATTAACCCTAAAGGCCAGATGCCGGTTTTACAGCTAGATAATCATGATATTTTGACTGAAAATGCCATTATTTTACAATATATTACTGATCAAGCCGCTGGCGCAAACGATAAATTGATCGCCCCACCAGGCACTCTACAACGTTAACATCAATTAGAATTAGTTAACTATATTGCCACAGAGCTACATAAAGGTTTTAACCTGCTCTTTTCACCTTTAACGCCCGACAATTACCATGCAATCGCGATAAAATTATTGATCACAAATTCAGTTACATGGAGAATTTATTAGCCAAGAGTAAATTTATTGCCGGTGAGCACCTTACCATTGCTGATGCTTATTTACCCTCTATCGTTGAGCAGCAGTGGTTAATGTTGATCTTAACCAATATCAACATCTACAATATTATATTGCAGAAAGGATCAAGCCACGTAATAGTGTGCAAGAAGTATTAAATACGGAAGGTTTAGTTTAAATTTTCGCTTTCGGTTTGCTCTTCAAGTTTACATTAGCTTGAATAGCAATATTATTCGCTAAAACAGTTAATCAAGCTGTACAGCTTTAAAGTGATGAGCAGGATTTACCATCTTATGCTGTGCAGCAACCAATTGTAATTCATATTTTTTCATTGCTTTGGTTGTTAGCGTAACTTCATAAACTGCTGCTACATGCTCTAATGCATTGGCTAAACACTCACCTTTTAATAAATTGACTAGAATTAAGCCGCTGGTAAGATCACCAACTCCCACCGGTTGCTTGTCACCAAAATCAATCAGTAGGCGCCTGATATGCTAGCAATGTTCCTGTGTCACTAACAGCATCTCAAAACAGTCAGCATGATAACCGGCGCGACTAAGATGTTTTACTAAAATTGTTTTAGGTCCTTTTTGTCATAATTTTCTGGCTGTGGATAAAGCTTGCTCAACATTAATAATAGTTTTTCCAACTAAGGTTTCAAACTCTAATAAATTAGGTGCCATTATATCGCAAACAGGTAAAGCCTCATGACATAAGAATTCAGCCACACCAGGAGCGACAATGCAGCCTTTTTCGGCATGCCCCATTACCGGATCATAAAAATACCAAGCAGCAGGATTAATTGTTTTTATTTGTCTAACGATTTCAACAATGGCTTTACCTTGCTCAGCAGACCCAATATAACCCGTTAGAACCACATCACATTGTTTTAATTGCTGGATTTTGCTAATACCATTAACAATATTCGTTAAATGTTCCGCAGCCATAATACTACCTGTTCATTGTGGATATTGCGTATGATTAGAAAATTGAACTGTATTTAGCGACTAGACATCAATTCCCATACGTCGCATAGGAAAAACCGCAGCACTATTACCTGCATGCCCAAAAACCATATCTGACTGAATTAAAAGAACGCTTTTCATTTACCACTCATTTTATTTTTAATGATATTTTTTTATTATAAGACAAAATCATTGTTAACTAGCCAATCGATTAATACTTTAATAATTAATCCAATCAAGACAAATAAAGTTAATTGCTATTGTTAGATAAGCATTAACATGAGCTCATTTACCCGGCCGCTAACCAATCATTGCCAATCGATCAAACAGTAATGTTTTTTACCCCGCCTAATCAAAGAATAACGACCAAATAGACGATCTTCAGCAGTAAAAATATACTCAGCATCAGCACATTTATTACCATTAATCGCTACCGCATTAGAGGTGATCATAGTTCTGGCTTGTCCGCGTGAAGGAACCAGTCTCGCCTCAACTAATGCTTGCTGTAAATCAGCACCTGAATTCAATTTAATCATCGGTACACCATCTTGCGCTAATTGGGCAAAATCAGTTGCCGTTAAGGCGTCAATTGTGTTGGAAAACAAACTTTCCGTGATGCGTTTAGCCGCCTGTAAACCATCATCGCCATGTACTAGCTGGGTTACTTTTTCCGCTAAAACATACTGAACTCTTGGTGCCTTACCTCTATTTTGCTCTTCTTCTTGCAAGGCATCGATTTCCTTAATTGGCATGAAAGTAAAAAATTTAAGGAAACGATAAACATCCGCATCAGCAGTGTTGACCCAAAATTGATAAAACTTATATGGACTGGTTTTTTGCGGATCTAACCAAACAGCACCTGCTTCTGTCTTACCGAATTTAGTGCCATCAGACTTAGCAATTAAAGGCACCGTTAGACCAAAAACTTGTTTTTGATGCAGACGACGGGTGAGATTAATGCCTGAAGTAATATTGCCCCATTGATCAGATCCGCCTATCTGTAATTCGACATTATGTTCATGATTAAGCTTGGCAAAATCATATGACTGGAGCAAATTATAGGAGAATTCAGTAAAAGAAATACCGGCATCATCGCGATCAAGACGTTGTTTTACGGCTTCTTTATTGATCATTTGATTAACAGAAAAATGTTTGCCAATATCCCGTAAAAAGGTCAATACATCCATTTGACCAAACCAATCATAGTTATTAACTACCTTGGCACTATTTTCACCACAATCAAAATTAAGAAATGGTGCAACCTGTTGACGGATTTTTTCTACCCATTGTTGTACAATTTCGGTGGTGTTTAATTTACGCTCAGTGGCTTTAAAACTGGGATCACCAATTAAGCCCGTGGCTCCACCAACTAACACAATTGGTTTATGCCCCATTTGCTGGAAACGCTTTAAACATAGCAAAGGAACCAAATGTCCTAAGTGCAAGCTATCAGCGGTAGGATCAAATCCACAATAGAGAATCACTGATCCTTGTGAGAGTTTCTCTATTAATGCCTTTTCATCCGTCAACTGGGCAATTAATCCCCGCTCTTGCAATTGTTCAATTAAGTTCTTGCTAAACATTGATGACTCCATCAATTTTTTATTTCGTCTATTTTATGGATAAATGTAATATGAATAAGCGTAATAGAATAAAACGCTAGTCAAATAAGTGCCAGTTAAAAATCATTTTTTCTGCTTAAGGAGCCAGTCGATCAATTTGCCAATGATCATGTTGCCATTGATACAAAAATCGATCATGTAACCGCTTAGTACCACCTTGCCAAAATTCAACACTATCAAATTTGACACGGTATCCCCCCCAAAAACTGGGTAAAGGAATTTCACCATTTTTAAATTTTTGTTTTAATTCAAAAAATTTATTTTCTAAAATGCTTCGAGCAGAAATTTTTGCTGATTGCTGAGAAACCCAGGCCGCTATTTGACTATCTTTTGGTCGACTATGAAAATATTTTATTACTTCCAGTGGAGAGAGTTTTTTTGCTTCACCTAGGAAACAAACCTGACGCTCTAGTTGATACCAGGGAAATAACAAACTGACCTTGTTATTATGGGCAATATGTTGTGCCTTACGACTAGATAAATTGGTATAAAATATTAACCCATCATTATCGTAATGTTTTAGTAATACTATTCGTTGATATGGCTGTCCATCACTATCGACCGTCGCAACACACATTGCTGTCGGATCGGCAAATTTTACTTCATAAGCCTGTTTTAACCAACGTTCAAATAAAACCAAAGGTTCGTTGGTTAAATCTTTGCGTCTCAATCCTCCTTTAGTATATTCTCGTCTAGAGTTAGCAATATCCAACTGAATTTTTTCTGTCATTTTCTGCCTCTGCCTGGTTATGATGGCTATGATGTTATGCGCTATTGGCTGGGTAAATTGCACCTAAAACAGTTTCTTGCCCGGCACCGGTAACCGACGGTAAATTACCTGGTAAACCCGATAAAGTACTAGCCACTCACCAAGCAAAAACCAACGCTTTCATATTATGACCCCTCAAGCCATATTTATCTGTTGCTGCTACCACAATGTTGGGTAACAATTCTTTTAGGCGTGCCATAAGATGACTATTTTTAGCGCCCCACCACAAACTAACAAGTAATTCGCAGCTCTAAAAAGTAAAACCTGCTCAACAATCGAACGGATTGTTAATTCTGTTAGTGTCGCCTGTACATCTTGTGCCGACAAATTCGAGTATGATGTTAGATATTTCTGTAACCATGCCAGATTAAAATGTTCTCTGCCGGTACTCTTCAGCACTGGCCACTTAAAATAAGGATCAGCAAGCATTTCAGTTAATAACAAATTAACCTGCCCTGAGCGTGCCCAATTACCATTATTAACATAGGGTTTATTTAAATGTTGATTCACCCAAATATCCAACAGCATATTTCCTGGCCCAATATCATATCCTTTACTCGTTGAATTCCCAAACAAAATAGACAGATTAGCGATGCCACCAATATTTAAAATAATACGATTTTCGCTGGGATGACTAAGTACATATGGTAAAAAGCGGGTATTAAAGGAGTGCTTTGTCCACCATAAGCCATATCCCTACGACGAAAATCACCAACTACCGTGATTTTGATTAATGCAACAATTCTATTATTATCACCTAACTGGAGGGTAAAAGGCTTTTGTTCATTAGGTTGGTGCCATACAGTTTGCTCATGACACACTATAGCCGTAATGTCAGAGGCTGTAATGATAAATGTTTCAATAGCTTACTGACCGCATCAGCATATAAAGTGCCAAGATCATAATCAATTTTACCTATTTTTGATAATTTCACCGCTTGACCTTTACATATAGATAAGACTTGATTTTTTAGTTCAGCTGGAAATGGTAATGAAATCTCGCCTAATTGAACCACCTTTTTATCATTCATCTCAACTAAAACAACATCGACCCCATCAAGACTTGTGCCTGACATAACACCTATATAGTGACCTGCTTGCATGTTTGCCCTCTGCTTATTTTTTCTTTATACTACGCTTCAGTCATTTAATATTTCTCTGTTGCCAGTTTTTACTTTAAAATATTTAACTCATCGAAATAATATATAAAAATGACATGTTACAAATATTTTAATTAAAATTAGCTTAATTAAGCTAAATTTATTACTTTAAGAAAAAATTATTAATGTTTAAACTATAGTTAGATTGTAGTAAGTAAATTAATTCTGCTATTTGTCTGATTATCCAGTGTGTTTATAGTCAATAAATTATGATTTTTGTTTATTCATAATTATTATTACACTGCAAATTAGATTTCCAAAAGGAGTAATCATGTTAAAGCAAGTTTTCGTCGGTATTTTTACAGTTACAGCTTTATCCGGCTGTATAAATACAGGTAGTCTTTCTGGAGACACTTATACTGCTTCCCAAGCTAAACAAGTACAAAGCGTAACCTATGGTACAATTACTCGCGTAACTCCGGTTAATATTCAGGCCGGTGGTGACGAAAACATCATTGGTGCGCTCGGTGGAGCTGTTCTTGGTGGTTTATTAGGTAATACTGTTGGCGGGGGCACTGGAAAAAACCTTGCAACAGCAGCGGGTGCGATCGCCGGTGGCGTTGCCGGCCAAAATATTCAAGGGGCACTTAACAAAACTAAAGGCATTCAATTGGAAATTCGGCTAGATAATGGCCGTATCATCTCTGTGGTGCAAAAAGGTGATCCAAATAGTTTCCGTTATGGACAACGTGTATCTATTATAGGTAGCGGAAATAACATTACGGTTTCACCTCGTTAATTCAACTTAAATAGCATCCCACGGCTACATTTAAAATAATTAGCCGTGGATGCCTCTATTCTATAACGCCATTTAATCTTTTTATAGCACTCAACCATTTATTACGAATGATATTTTACTCGAGTTTTAATATCAATGAATAAAGTATATTAACTCATCATGTGTAATATCTCCTAATATCTCATTTCGTGTTTTTTCAATTATAGCATCAACTTCGTTGATAAGTTTCATCGACTGTTCTATTAATTTAACTCTTTTCACTTGTCTATAGTTCACGCAAGTATGACGATTAATCAATTCCTTTTCTTCTAATTGATCGAGGATTCTAACTAGTGATGGTTGTTCAATACCTATTGCTTTGGCCAATTGAATGTGTGACTAATCAGGCGGTAATTGGCTAATGTTATATAAGGTTATCCAATGAGTTTGAGTAAGCTTTAATGGTTTCAGACGATGATCAATCAATGCCCCCCAGATTCGAACTAAGCACGCAAGATCAGTTCCTATTTTCGATTCCAATTGTTCCTCCTTAAAAATAGAATACCATACATATCTATAATTATTAAATTGTCAATTAATATTTTAGAAATATATATCTATTTCTATTTACTAAGATATCAATATAGAAATGCGTAAAGATTTAAATTTATATTTAGCATAAAAATATATAAATTTATCTTTCATGATTAGTATATTAAGTTGACTTAATTAGTGTTCTAATCATTACCCACATATTTACTATATAAAACAAAGGCTATTAGTTAAATATCCTTACAAAAATAGCCTCCATCTAAATTCTATTCTATATTTTTTATATTAATATTATTTTTAATTTGCAAAAAATAGGCAATAAAAATAAAAGTTATTATAAAAATTTGTTATAAATATTCTTAAAAGCATTTATTCAGCTATACTTAGATAGTAAGTCTATACTGATTTTTAATAAATCACCTGAAAGTTGAAAAAAAACTAATAAATACATATTATATCTTATGTAAATAATACCAAATGAAATAAGCTAATAAGTCAACATATAATTTGAAAATAAAAATGATATTTAAGTAATAGACTAATAAATTAGTATCTAGCAATAATAAAAAGTTAATTGGTTTGGTGTCACCAAACATAACTTATGAATAAATATAATTGTTCAGATTACAATATTTATGGCAATAAATAGTCTATAATAACATCAGCTAAGAATTATCGTTGAATAACTATTATAAAGTTAGCATAACAACTTCTTTACATTGTCAATATCCAACATTAACAACATAAGTGGTTATATTGTAACTTTTAATTAATCAACACCCTATATAAATTGAAATAATAGTAAAAATCACGTTATATTAAATAGATAATGAATGGTTTTTCAACTTAAAAAAGAGGCTTATATGCGCTTACTTCATACCATGTTACGTGTTGGAGATCTTCAACGCTCTATCCATTTTTATACTGAAATATTAGGTATGCGTGTATTATGTACAAGTGAAAATCCTGAATATAAATATTCACTTGCCTTCGTTGGCTATGATGATGAAAGTAAAGGTGCTGTGATCGAACTAACTTATAATTGGGGGGTTGAACGCTATGAGATGGGTACCGCCTTTGGTCATATCGCCTTAGGGGTAGATAACGTGGCAGACACATGCGATAGCATACGTCAAGCAGGAGGCAAAGTTACTCGTGAAGCCGGACCGGTAAAAGGGGGCACAACCATTATTGCATTTGTCGAAGATCCTGATGGCTATAAAATTGAGTTAATAGAAAATAAAAATGCCAGTAATGCTCTAGGTAACTGACCTTTTATGTCATAGTTTAAGCATTTATCCATACATTTTCTCTACTTAAGCCAATTTAATGTATTTTAGCTAAAATTTGGCATAATAATCTATTATTCTCAAGTATAAATTCTTAAACAAATGTCCAATAAAAAAAATAGCGTAAACACACTAGCAAAGCGTTTTCGAGGTTATTACCCTGTGGTTATCGATGTTGAAACTGGCGGGTTTAATGCACAAAATGATGCACTATTAGAAGTTGCGGCCATGACGCTAAAAATGGATCAACAAGGTTGGCTAGAGATTGGTGAAAAACTTCATTTCCATATAACGCCTTTTGTCGGTGCAAATATAGAAGCGACTGCACTGGCTTTCACCGGTATCGACCCAACAAACCCGTTACGTGAAGCCGTTGATGAATATACAGCTTTACATGCAATTTTTAAAATGGTTAGAAAAGGTGTTAAAAGTAACGATTGCAATCGGGCAATTATTGTTGCTCATAACGCCAGTTTTGATCACAGTTTTATTATGGCTGCAGCTCAACGAGCAAATCTAAAACGCAATCCCTTCCACCCTTTTGTGACTTTCGATACTGCGGCACTCAGTGGACTGGCTTTTGGTCAGACAATTTTAGCTAAAGCTTGTTATACCGCGGGGATCCCTTTTGATGGCAAACAGGCGCATGGCGCACTTTACGATACAGATAGAACGGCATTACTGTTTTGTGAAATTGTCAATAAATGGAAAAAGTTAGGTGGCTGGCCGCTCAACACAGATTAAGAGAGAAAGGCAGTGGTAACGCACTATTTCACTGCCTTCTTGCTCATTATATTTTATAAAGATTAGTTAGCTACTTAGCGCCAGACTCTGCTGAATTGCGATATTTATCTGCCGTTGTGGTGATCAATTTTTGCAATTCATCCTGCTGATACATTTCAATAATAATATCACAGCCACCAATCAATTCACCTTCAATCCATAGCTGAGGAAATGTCGGCCAGTTAGCATATTTAGGCAATTCACTGCGAATATCAGGATGTTGCAAAATATCTACATAAGCAAAACGTTCACCACAAGCAGAAAGAAACTGAACAGCCTGTGCCGAGAAACCACAACTGGGAAATTTGGGTGAACCTTTCATATATAATAGAATTGGATTTTCATTTACCTGACGTTCAATCTTTTCAATAGTCGTCATTCTCACTTCCTTAAAAACTAAATCGGCTATTATACCACACTACAAACATGACATATATATAGAATACCATTTTCTATCAATACATGATAACCTTTTGTTGCTATCTTTATTATCTTACAACAAAATTTAATAAAAATTAATTAACATAATTAGTCAGTTATTAATATTAAAAAACGATAATTTCAATGTAGTGATATCCGGTATTAATAACATGGTTGCACAAAACGGATGAAATAGGAGTCAGCAATGTCTTTCCAATTACCTGCTACCTTATGCAAAAAATGCCTTAGAACCGCATATTTCTCAAGAAACGTTAGAGTACCATTATGACAAACACCATAACACTCATATCATTAATTTAAATAATTCGATTAAAGATACTAATTTTGTAAATAAATCATTAGAAGAAATCATAAAAACCGCTCAGGGTGGAATTTTTAATAATGTAGCTCAAGTGTAGAATGATACCTTTTATTGGCGTTGTTTAGCCCCTAATGCCGGTGGTGAGCCAAAGGGCAAAATAGCGGAAGCAATCAATCAATACTTTGATAAATTTGAAAAATTTAAGCAGCAGTTTACCGATACGGCCCTTAAGAATTTTGGCTCAGGATGAACATGGTTAGTCAAAAAGACCAATAGCAAACTCAGTATAGTCAATACCTCAAATGCCATAACTCCGCTTACCAATAGTGATAAACCACTATTGACTGTCGATATCTGGGAACATGCATATTATATTGATTATCGTAATGCACGAGCAGAATATTTAACAAATTTTTGGTCACTGGTTAACTGGCAATTTGTCGAACAAAATTTGTTGTTATAATTTATCGGATTTGATCTACTAAACAATTAAAGAGCAAACAGCCATAACAGAGATTTGGCTATAGCTGTTAATAAATATTGTCACTAAAGTGATCAACTAATATTAAATTACATCATAAATTACACTATTTATGCCTATCTTATTAGAATAATTGTATTTTTATTAATTTAACCGTCTGACTACGGTTAGTTTTCACCTATTATTGGTCTATTTTCAGTTACTTGATATCTCATCATCTTCAACTAGCGCTCTATTTGAAGAGATAGTGTCAACACTGTTTTGATTTACCCTGTCCAATGATTCTGTGACTGATAATGATGGCTGTCGCCAATCATTTACTTGCCCAAATAGTGTAAACCTCTCCATATCAGAAAACCGGCTTTTGCCATTTCGACTTCATCATCAACAGCTAGTGATGCTGAGTTTACCACTAAAGCGGTCAGCAGTTCGATGTCCCGCTGTGACTAACACATCATAATTTGCCGCTTCAAAGCCTGTCATTTCCTCTTGCTTTTGCTGCTGTGATAAGCTCTCTAAATTTTCAATATTGAGAGAAGAATGGGCACCATATGACCCTGCACCTAAAGCGGTAAAGCCTCGCCTTGTTGCTTACTGTGTCGCTCGTTCAGTTTCTAATTCATTTATAGATGCCGTAAGATCGATAACTTGTTCCACAAAATGCTCTGCTTCTCTAACCAGATCAAAATTCGGATCAGCGGATGAAAACCGATGATTACTAATATTACCAGCTAAATTGTGCAAGGTATTTGATTGCGAATACAATGATATCTCAGGATCTACGCTGGTTGTGGTAGCCAAAGTGATATTTGGCACTAGCTGTTCATCTTCTGATAATGTTATGTTCATGATTGTGTTAATAACGTTGGGTTATTTGCGCTAGCAGCCCCTAAAGTGCTCGCTCCTTTACCGCTAGACATCGCAGCTGCCGACGTTACCGAGAATGAGATAGTGCTATTGTTAACACCTTGTAGAGATTGGTAAAATTGAGGCCTATTTGTTGATGACGAGATGGTAAGATTTCCTACTCTATCAAGCTGAATTGCCATAGTTATACCACGATTTGTTTGGCTATTATTAACCGGATTAAACATAAATATCCTCCTTGATCTATATGACTATTCATTAATATCCCATTTAAAAAATTAAACAGTAAATATTTACCTTTATTTACCACAAAATATATCATTACCCACTAGTATATAAATAAATGGTCTATTTAACCGAATATTTTCTAGCAAATTTTAGCATTTCAGATAAAATTTACCGGTGTTATTGTCTGTTATAAAATATTCTGGCTATTCGTTTATTTTTTTGTTGGTTTTATATTGATATTATGAATAGTACTAAGCATTAATATCATAATGTGCTATATTAAATGATAGTACAGACAAATTAGCTGCCAGTTGCAATAACAACACATGATATTTATACTTATTCCACTTATTTATCGTTATTAAATACCAGTGGATTTTTAGCTATTCGTTACGGCGTATAACCTATATCAAAGCAAAACCTGATATAAGCACCGCAATTAATTAATAAAATACCGCTATAAAACCGTAGATTAATTGTCATGAAAAAAACCAAAATTGTTTGTACTATCGGCCCCAAAACTGAATCTGAAGAAAAACTTTCACAATTACTTGATGCCGGCATGAATGTCATGCGGCTAAACTTCTCACATGGTGATCATGCAGAACATGGTCAACGAATTAAAAATCTTCGAGCGGTTTGTACTAAAAAAAACCAACAGGCAGCTATATTATTAGATACTAAAGGGCCAGAGATCCGCACAATGCGACTTGAAGGTGGCCATGATGTATCGCTAACTGCTGGGCAAAATTTCACTTTTACCACCGATAGCTCAGTAATAGGCAATCAAGATCATGTTGCCGTGACCTACGCAGGTTTACCCGCCGATCTTAAACCAGGTAATACTATTCTGGTTGATGATGGCTTAATCGGTATGGAAGTGTTGTCTGTTACCGATAGAGAAGTCACTTGTCGGGTATTAAATAATGGCGATTTGGGTGAAAATAAAGGTGTTAATTTACCTGGCGTATCAATTGGTTTACCCGCATTGGCCGAAAAAGATAAGCAAGATCTGATTTTTGGTTGCCAGCAAGGCGTGGATTTTATCGCCGCTTCCTTTATTCGCAAACGCTCTGATGTGGAAGAAATCCGTGCCCATTTGGAAAAGCATGGCGGTAAAAATATCCACATAATAGCTAAAATTGAAAACCAAGAAGGGTTAAACAATTTCGATGAAATTTTAGAGGCCTCGAATGGTATCATGGTAGCACGTGGTGATCTTGGTGTCGAGATTCCGGTAGAAGAAGTTATCTTTGCCCAAAAAATGATGATCGAAAAATGCGTCGCTGCCCATAAAGTCGTTATTACCGCCACCCAAATGTTAGATTCGATGATTAAAAACCCACGCCCTACCCGTGCTGAAGCTGGTGATGTCGCAAATGCAATTCTGGACGGTACTGATGCGGTTATGCTGTCTGGCGAAAGCGCAAAAGGAAAATATCCTATTGAAGCAGTAAAAATTATGGCGACCATTTGTGATCGTACTGATCGAGTTATGCCAAGCCGCATTGATAATAGTAAATTAGGTAAAAAGTTACGCATTACTGAAGCGGTTTGTCTTGGCGCAGTTGAAATGGCGGAGAAGTTAAATTCTCAATTGATTATCGTGGCAACCTATGGTGGCAAATCAGCTAAGTCAGTGCGGAAATATTTTCCAACGGCACCGATCCTTGCTTTAACAACTAATGAAGAAACTGCCCGTCAATTATTATTAGTTAAAGGTGTTATTTCACAATTAGTGACCGAAATTGCTTCTACAGACGATTTCTATCGTATTGGTAAGCAAGTTGCTTTAGCGAACAATATGGGTGAACAAGGTGATATTGTCGTTATGGTTTCTGGTGCACTAGTACCGAGCGGCACGACAAATACCTCATCGGTCCATATTTTATAATTCTGTTAACAAAAATTAGTTCGTCAATATTTAACATTGGTAATTTATAATCAAAAAACCCCATTAACTACTTTTGCCATTAAGCATTTATTTAAAATCTATTTTATTAGCTCAAAACTAATATTTCCATGTAAGAATATTATAATCAGCGTCTTATTTAAAAAGTAACCGTTACAGTGATAATTTTATTTTATATCTGACGCGAAAAATAATTGACAAAATAAAGCAATCAGGTAGTTAAAAAATTGCTGATTGGTAGCCAAAATGAACAAAAAACAATCAAATTTATTCTCTTTTTTTAATTTTTTTAATTTTTTTAATTTTTTTAAACAACTTGCAAGATTTGAAGTAGAAAATATTCAAATTAAGTACTAGCATAAGAATAAGTAAGTATTCTGCCTGAATTTGAAAAAGATCTAATAATTCAAAGTTAGAGACAGAAATTTATTCTCTGTTTTGCCAGGAATGTGTAATACTTACCTTGCTACTTGGAGATCAACTTAATCTAGAGGGTAATATAATGAATCGTACTAAAGTTGTACTGGGATCTATCGTTCTGGCTTCTGCTTTACTAGCAGGCTGTTCAAACAGTAGCCAAATTAACAAACTGTCCTCTGATGTACAAACGTTAAACGGTAAAGTCGATCAACTATCAAATGACGTTCAGTCATTACGTACTGATGTTCAGACTGCTAAAGATGAAGCTGCTCGTGCTAATCAACGTTTGGATAATCAAGTTCGTAGATATAAAAAGTAATCCAATTGCATTTATCGGATCACTCGATATATTAATAAGACACCCATTTGGGTGCCTTATTATTTATTACAAACAACTAATTTTTAATAATATCATTAACTAACTATTAATAAATTCACTATTTGAACAAAATCATAGCAATCTACTAATCTTCTTACTCATCAATAATATTATCTTAATGTTTTATTTACCCTTACCGGCATTCCTGAACGGCGAGCTACAGCTTGTGCAACTAATTTCTGATCAATACCCGCTTGTTGTAAAAATACCTTAAACTCATTGCTATATATTAATGGCATGGTTTGCGGATCATCAGACTCTTTTTTAGATAGTGGTTGGTGAACTTCAATGTAATAGCCACCATCCGGCTCTTTAGAATACTTAATGGGTTCATTAATTACCTGTACGCACGTTCCTACCGGCACCGAGTAAAATAATGCTTCTATATCCTCAGGTCTTAACCGAATACATCCCGAACTAACACGTAAGCCAATACCAAAATTAGCATTAGTACCATGGATCAGATATTGCCCCTTACCATAGGATAAACGCAAAGCATAAAGCCCCATAGGATTATCAGGTCCGGCAGGAAATACTGTTGGTAAAATTACCCCTTCGGCCGCATAACGTTTACGAATATTAGGTGTTGGAGTCCAAGTTGGATTTTTAATTAATTGACTAACTGTAGTCACCATTCTAGGCGTATTTGCACCCAATTGACCGATACCAATCGGGTAGACAATAACTTTATTTGCTCCTTTAGGAAAATAATATAGTCGCAGTTCTGCTAAATTGATAATGATCCCATCACGCTTAGTCGCTGGTAATAACATTTGTGATGGAATAATCAATGTCTTACCAGATATAGGTAAATAAGGGTCGGTTCCTGGATTAGCTTCTAACATACTAAGCAGACCTATCTGAAATTCACTTGCAATAGCTTCCAAGGGACGCCCATCATTAGGCACTACATAATGTTTATTTTCACCAATTAAGCGTGCAGTAGTGGATGGCAAGGAGTATTCAGCAGCATTGACATTTATCGTCAGTCCGCTTAAAAACGACAAGCCGATAAAAAACAGAATTATCTTCATACTTTTTCCTCCTAAGGAACGTATAAAGTTTATCGGATTAATAAGCGTCACTCTAATAATATCAGTAGCTAACTAAATGTTTAAGTGCTTGATTGGATAAATTTTTTGGCTCGCTGACGAATTGTTTTGATCATAGCGTGTAATCCCTGGCTTCTTGATGGTGTTAAATGCTGCTCTAATGACAACTTTTGAAAGAATGTTTTGCTATCGGTCGACAAAATTTGTTGACCAGTTTTATTTTGAAAAATAATTATTACTAAGGCAATCAAGCCCTTAATAATGACTGCATCACTGTCACCTGTAAACTGGATCCTGCCGTCACTATCCGGCTCCATGACAATCCAAACCTGACTTTGACAACCTGTAACTTGGTTTTTTGCCTGTTTTTGACTATAGCTTAAGGGTAATAATTTTTCCCCTAATTCAATTAGATAAAGATATCGCTCTTCCCAGTTTTGACAACGTGAAAAATTACGCAACAATTTATTTTCATCAGGTAAGACTGACATCATGCTACCCTTATTGGTACTTTAAAATAGATTAACCTAACAATTTCTCAATATGTTGTAGTTTTTCGACCAAAATATCAATTTCTTCTTTTGTGGTATAAATTGCCAATGAAGCACGACACATTGCTGGTACTTGATAAAAATCCATTAAGGGCAACGCACAATGGTGACCCGTTCGTATTGCAATAGCATAATTATCTAAAAAACTACCAACATCATAAGCATGATGATTGCCTAAATTAAAGGCAATCACCCCTTGACGCTCATCTGAGCCGTAAAGACGCAAAGAGCTTACCATGGTTAAACGATGGTTAGCATACTGCATTAATGTGCTTTCATGTGCCGATATTTGTTGATAACCAAGATTATTAACATAACGCAATGCTTCACCTAAACCGATAATGCCGACAACGTTCGGTGTACCCGCTTCAAACCGCCATGGCGCCTTTTCATAGGTAATAGATATTTTTGATGGCTCAGCTAACGTCATACTAACTTTATCAATCATAGCGCCCCCACCTTGCCAAGGTGGTAAATCATTTAATAATGCCTTTCTGCCATATAAAATACCAATACCAGTAGGTCCATAAAGTTTATGGCCGGAAAAAACATAAAAATCACAATCTAAATCTTGGACATCGATCATTTGATGCATGATACTTTGTGCACCATCAACCAAAATATGTAATTGAGCCCTTTTTTTCGCCGCGCATTGGCGGGCATAGGCAATAATCTGTTTTACTGGATTAACGGTTCCCAAAACATTCGACATATGGGTAAAAGACAATAATCGCGTCCTGGCATCAATTAACTTATCTAATTGTTCAAAAATTAATTTCCCTGCATTATCAATAGGTAATATACGAATATTACAGCCAATTTGAGTAGCAAGTAAATGCCAAGGGACTATATTAGCATGATGTTCCATTTGGGTTATGATAATATTATCGTCCGGTGTGATAAAACCACGCCCATAACTATTAGCAATTAAATTTATGCCTTCTGTTGCTCCTTTAACAAAAACAATTTCTTCAGCATCAGCAGCATGAATAAAATCAGCAACTTGTTGACGAACATTTTCTACCATAGTCGTTGCTTGACTGCTGAAGGTATGGATCCCACGGTGCACAGCCGCATAGTGATGGCTGAGAAATTGTTTTTCTTTATCAATTACTTGCAGTGGTTTTTGCGCACTGGCGGCGCTATCCAAATAAACCAATGGCTTGCCATTAATTTTTTCTGCTAGCATAGGAAAATCTTTACGAATGGATGCCACTGAAAATGTCATATTAAATCCCTGCTAAGCGCTGCTGAATAATATCCATTACCTTGTCACTAACCCCTTTACTGTCTACTGCTTCTATTATTTCAGCCACAAATGCAACTATGATTATATGTTTTGCATTGTTAATATCAATACCCCGTGAACGTAAATAAAATAGCTGCTCATCATCAATACGCCCTACAGTAGCCCCATGACTACACTTAACATCATCAGCGTAAATTTCTAATTGTGGTTTAGTATCAATTTCTGCCTGTTTTCCTAACAACAAGCTATTATTTGTCATTTGTCCATCAGTTTTCAGTGCCTGAGGTGCAACTTTAATCATACCATTAAAAACAGCTTTGCTTTCATCTAACACAATCGTCTTATGCAACTGTCGACTTTCACAAAACGGTTGATTATGTTCCAGATAAGTTCTGCTATCGACAATTTCCCTATTTTGCGGCAACAATAAGCTATTTAGCGCTAATTTGCTACCAGCTCCATTTAATTTCACACTGGTATGATGTCGAAGCAAGGCGGAGCCGATAAAAATACCGGTACTTTTTATTTGGCTATCCCGCCCTGATAAGATATCATTATGGGCAAAATGGTTACTTTGATTGTTTTCAACACTAAGCTTAATATGACTAAAATGGCTATTAGCACCAATATGAGCAGTTAGACGACCACCTGTCAGATGTGGTTTATCATCCAGAGAAACAAAATGTTCAATAACTTGCGATTGGCTATTAGCACCAATTTCTAAATGATAGCGATAGTGACTAATATTAACATGATCACTATGGTTTGAGCCGGAAGTAATATTCAATATATAAAGCGGTTTTTCTGCCCGCTGATTAGCGGCAAGTTTAATCACTAGCGGTTGGACGGCCAAACTCTCCGTTAAATACAGAAATATTTCATCACTAACGATAGGTGCTGGAAAATGTGTCATCGTATCCATCATGTGGATTTGATAAGGACCAAAATTACGGCTGCTTAGCGCAGACATAAAACAGCCATCAAGCATAATAATCTGCCAGCCATCAATAGCGATAGCCAACTGTTTTAATTGCTCTGCTGTAATAGCGCTAACTTTATTATTGATATGGTTTAATTGGTATTGGGCATTAAGTACTTTGGCTAATGGAGTATAATGCCATTCTTCATGACGAAAAAGCGGAAAACCAATTTTTTCTACCTGCCGCCAATAAGCCAGTGCCTGCTTTTCATTCGCTCTATTACTAGCATAAAAAAGGGCCGCAAAACGTTTTAGCGCCTGTTGATTTAACATTATGGCTTGGCACTGTTTTTCTGCTCTTTCACTGTTGGTCAATAAGCCAGCCATAGCCTTCTACCTCCAGTTTTTTGGCCAAGGTAAAGTCACCTGATTGAATAATTTTACCTTGATGAAGAACATGGACAAAATCAGGCTGTAAATAATCTAAAATGCGCTGATAGTGGGTGACAATGATAAAAGACCGCTCTGTGGTACGTAGTGAGTTTACCCCATTCGCCACCACTTTCAATGCATCGATATCAAGACCTGAGTCAGTTTCATCTAAAATGCACAATTCAGGCTCTAACGCGACCATCTGTAAAATATCATTGCGTTTTTTTTCCCCACCAGAGAAACCAACATTCACTGATCGGGTCAGCAAATCTTTAGGCATATCAAGAAGATCTATTTTATCTTCAATAAAATCCTGAAAATCAAATCTATCTAACGGTTGCTGTTTACGATATTCTCTCACCGCGTTAACCGCCGTTTGTAAGAAAAATTGATTACTTACGCCAGGAATTTCCACCGGATACTGAAATGCTAAAAATATACCTTCACCTGCACGCTCTTCCGGCGATAATTCAAGCAAATTTTTATGTTTGAATAGAATTTCACCTTGAACTATTTCATATTCTTCACGTCCAGCCAATGTTGCCGATAATGTACTTTTACCTGATCCATTAGGTCCCATGATCGCATGTACTTCACCCGATTTTACTTCTAGGTTTAATCCATTAAGAATTTGATTACCTTCAATACTGACATTTAAATTTTTAACACTTAACATTTCATAACCCTTTGAATAAATTAATATTCTTTAATATAACCAATCAACCCACACTATGTTCCAAGCTAATTGCTAACAATTTTTGTGCTTCAACAGCAAACTCTAGCGGTAATTCAGAAAAGACATCTTTACAGAAACCATTAACAATCATAGAAATGGCATCATATTCACTAATACCACGTTGTAAACAATAAAAAAGTTGATCTGCACCAATACGAGATGTAGTGGCTTCATGCTCTAACTGAGCGCTACTATTTTTTACCTCAATATAAGGAAACGTATGCGCCCCACATTCGGTACCAATTAACATAGAATCACATTGGGTATAATTTCTGGCATTCTCTGCGGTCGGTAAAATTTTTACTAAACCACGGTAACTATTTTGGCTGCGGCCGGCTGAAATCCCTTTGGAAATAATTGTCGAGTGAGTATTCTTGCCAATATGGATCATTTTGGTACCCGTATCAGCCTGCTGATTACCATTGGTTAATGCAACCGAATAAAACTCCCCTACCGAATTATCCCCTTGCAAAATAACGCTAGGATATTTCCAGGTAATAGCCGATCCTGTTTCAGACTGGGTCCAGGACATTTTGGCATTCTCACCTTCACATAGAGCACGTTTGGTAACAAAATTTAAAATTCCACCGGTTTCACTTTCACCACCAGAAAACCAGTTTTGTACGGTAGAGTATTTTACTGCCGCATCCTTATGGATAATGACTTCAACCACAGCAGCATGCAATTGATAAATATCCCGGACCGGAGCAGAACACCCTTCAATATAACTAACATAACTGCCTTCATCGGCAATCAGGATGGTGCGTTCAAATTGACCCGTTTTGGCAGCATTAATGCGAAAATAGGTTGATAATTCCATTGGGCAACGGACACCTTTTGGCACATAAACAAAGGTGCCATCAGAAGCTACCGCAGAATTCAAGGCAGCAAAGAAATTATCTCGATTAGAAACGACAGTACCAATATATTTTTTCACTAATTCAGGATATTCTTGGAGCGCTTCACCAAAAGAACAAAAAATAATGCCAAGTTTGGCTAATTCACTACGATAAGTGGTCGAAACAGAGACAGAGTCAAAAATAGCATCTACCGCGACTGATTTGCCTTCACGTACTGGTACGCCAAGTTTATTAAATGCTTCTTCAACTTCCGCTGTCAGATAATTACTATTATGCGCATTACCCTGTTCGGATTGTGAGTTAGCCTCAGTGTGACAATTATCATCGCAAGAATTACAGGCTGGCGCCGCATAATAACTATATTCCTGATAGTTTAAATCTGGATAATAGCCTTTAAGCCAGTGAGGTTCTTCCATCGTTAACCAATGTTGATAAGCTTCTAAACGAAACTGTAACATCCAATCTGGTTCATTACGTTTGGCTGAAATCGCTTTGATAACGTCTTCATTAAGACCTTTAGCTAATTCATCCATTGCAACTTGCGTGAAAAAACCCTCTTTATAACGATGCTCGTCTAAGCATTGTTGAACATCATCACCAATTTCTATATTACGCTGTGACATAATTTAATTCGCTTAAATACCAAAACTTTCACCACACCCGCAAGCGTGTTGAGCCTTAGGATTATTAAATTTGAATACTTGATTAAGCCCTTCACAAACATAATCGACCTCAGTACCATCAATAAATGGCATTGCTTTTAGAGGCACAAATAGTTTGGCGCCATTATTTTCAAACAGCAAATATTCTTTGGTTGGCTTCTCTATCAATGCGAACACATAACCAAATCCTGCACAACCTGATCGCTTAATATTTAGAGACAATCCCTGACTAGCAGGATTTTTTCCCATTAATTTACGAATTTGCGCAGCAGCTTTATCGGTCATGGTAAGGCCCTGCCAAGTTGTTTCATTTAGAGAAAAAGTATCAACATGCTCCGTCATCATTGACCTCACTAAACTAATATTTTCGTTATATTACTATATGAATGTAACTAAATTGTTTTTAATTAATATTATATATAGTAATAATAACCTTTATCACTTCAACCATTTATTTTAAGAATATATTTTTATTAGAGTATTTTTTCAGCAAAAAGTGGCATTTATTTTACTCTTATTTGACAACATCTTATTTACTAATCATGCTAAGTTACCAATAAATATCCAAAAAAATAACTTTGCAAATTTATAACTATCTAAAGTAAAAACAACACATTATTAAACGATCGAGGATTTGTTTAGCACATTTCCTCAATTGCCAACAATTAAATTATCACTGTGGTTAAACGGCAAATATAACTCAGGTTTGATTGTTGATTAAAGATTTTTATCGACCAAACTTGCTGGCGACGACCCAGATAGATTGCACGACATACACCATGTACTCGACCGAAAGCTACTGGCCGAATATGACTAACGTTAATTTCAGTACCAACTACCTGTTGTTAAACAATACGTTGTCGGTAATTGCTGTAATCGATTGCCCCAAGATAAGGCCTAAATGCCCTTTAAATTTGCCAGTTGTTTAACTTCATAAATATAAGTTCCTGCTATACTGCAACAGCCAACATTAACATTGATAAGTTGGCAGCCAAATTGAGCAAAAATATTAATCCATAACTGAGCACTATTAGGTAATAGTGACATTTCTGTACGATACCCTAATAGATACCATTTTTCAGTCGTTAACTTTGCCACAGGCTTTGTGGTAATAATGTTACTAACCATTCATTAACCAATTTAACCACAAAATTACCTTGCTTAGGACCGAAGATCTGCTGATATTCATCACGAAAATAGAGCACTAAAGCAGGATTGATACCCACCATTGGAATGGATAATTGGGCTAAACGATTAAGAAAATCCGCTGTTTTTTGCGCCGTTTTGGTAAAACGGGCTAAATATCCCTTAATATGTAGCGCTTTTCCGTTAGCAGAAAAAGCCTGTAATATAGGCCGATAACCTAATTTTTCAATTAAATAAACGAAATCAGCAATTAAATTAGCATCATAGTAGCTAGTAAACGGATCCTGAACGATAAATACGTACTCGCTACACGCTTCTTTTGACAAGCTTTCTAATTGCAATAATGATAATGCCAAATTATCGGCTAATTGTTGTAGACTCGGTGTAGACAGCAGTGGAAGATCAGTTAAGCCAATCACTTTTCGCCCAAAGGCTTGTATCCACCGTTGCTGTAACATAAAATTAAACCAGCGAGTATGCTTTGCCATTAATGGTAAAGTCAATTCGATATTGGCTACCACATGGTCACTAATTGGACGCAAATAACGACTATAATAAAGTGCTAAAATTTTTGCCCTAAAACTGGAAACATCAATTTTAACCGGACACTGGATTGTGCATGCTTTACAAGCTAAGCAACCTGCAATTGCTTCTTTGACTTCATGAGAAAAATCATATTGTCCCCGTTTAGCTTGCCAAGTGTAGTATAGACGTGTTATTTTCTGTTGCCAAGAAAGTTCATAAATATTAATATCCTCTACAAATAATGCCAGATCTACGCCATGTTTAACCTGTAACCTTAGCCACTCGCGCATTAAAGTTGCTCGACCTTTGAGCGAATACACCCGTTGTTAAGAAATTTTCATCGAAGGACACATCGGGCTATTAACGTCAAAATTAAAACATAAACAATTGCTATTACATGCCATAACATGATCAAATGTTTCTCTCACATTAACCGGGATGATGCGATTATAAGTTGCTCTTTTTATTACCGCATCAATAAGCATCAGTGGAAGTTTTACCTTTATAGACGAGCATATTTTGCTTGGATTTAATTGATTAAATGGATCAAAAGTAGTTTTGATTTGACAAAGTATTTGATAAAACTTTTCCCCAAAAAATTGTCGGCCGCAGGTTGACCAAAATCCTTTGCCATGTTCTCCACCCCCCATAAAATCCGCCATATTTAGCAGTAAGTTGAGTAATTTCATCAAAAATTTGTTTTATTAATACTTCCTGTTGTGGATCACACATATCCATGACCGGACGAACATGTAATACGCCAGCATCAACATGGCCGAACATACCATAGGCCAAATTATTGTGGTCAAGCAGAGCCAGAAATTCAACAATATAATCCGCTAAATGCTCTGGCGGCACGCAAGTATCTTCTACAAACGGTATTGGTTTTGCTAAACCTTTAGTATTAGCCAATAAACCAACCGCTTTTTTTCTCATCATATAGACACGTTCAATATCCGCTAATTCATGGCATATTTGATAACCAAGAATACCTGCATCACCTACCTGTATTATTTTATCTAATTGTGAACATAAGCTAGTCAATTGCTGATTAATTTTTTACTCGTCATTGCTACTAAATTCAACAATATTTAACGCTAATAATTTCTTATCATCAACCAAATTTTTTACCAAATGACAGATAATATTTTAGCGTGCTAAAACTAATATTTTAACATCTACAGCTTCCACTGATAATGCTTTGGCTGTCACCATAAACGGAGCACTACGCAATACTGAATCAAATAAATCATACTGTATATTGACTAACCGTCGCACCTTAGGTATAGGAGTAGTATTTAACTTGGCTTCCGTAATAAAAGCCAACGTCTCTTCAGAGTTGGTTAAAATGCGTGTTAAATCAAAGTGGCTCATGACATCATCAAAGACATGACGTAAATTATAGCCGGTTAAAAAACGATTTAATTTTGGAAACTTAGCCAGAATTAGTTGTCGCTGCTAATAAATAATGATGGATAAACAGTGTGATATAGATGGCCAATAACTGATTGCTGCTGCGAAATACATTCCACTAAGGCTACTGGTATCTGATAGGTTTCTAATACCTCGCCACCCAGTAAAACGGCTTTAACACTCAGTACATAATCCGATGTTTTACCATAAACTAATGAGCCTTGGCCTGAAGCATCAGTATTGATCATTCCGCCCAAAGTGGCACGGTTACTAGTTGACAATTCAGGTGCAAAAAAATAACCATAAGGCGCCAAGAATTGATTGAGTTGATCTTTTATCACACCAGCTTCAACTCTAATCTATTTTTGCTCAAGATTTATTTGCAAGATCTTTTGCATATAACGGGACATATCAACAACAATGCCCTCAGTCAGAGCCTGCCCGTTAGTACCCGTTCCACCTCATCAAAGGGTAAATGTTAACACTTGAAATTGTTTATTATTAGCAAGATTTGCCAGCAATTGAACATCTTTAGTTGAACGAGGATAAATAACAGCTTGAGGAGTAAGCTGATAGATACTATTATCTGTTGCCATTGAGAGACGTTCAGCATAACTGGTTGATAAATCAACGCTAAAACCTCGTTTTTTTAATGTACTAAAATACTTTTCTATTTGCTAACTAATTTGATGAAACTAACCTATACGTGGGATCATTATACTGGTGACTCTTTTTTAATTAGCGTGCACTTTGCGCTTTATGTACTATCTTCGATTGAGAATACATACCAGTTAGAATTTAGCAACTAACATTTTGTAAATAATACAGTTTCTATTATCACCCTACTTTTGTTAGTTACAGAACACATGATTAATCATGTAATAAACAACCAATAATATCCATCTAACATTTTATATGCAGGCTAATATTAATATATGGAAAAAGCTCAATCTCCTAATGATCTCCCCAAATTTATTTTTAGCATAATTGCTATTTTATTGATGATAGCGGCATGTTTTTGGGTATTAAAATCTTTCATCCTTGGTTTTTTATGGGCGGGAATGGTCGTTATTGCAACCTGGCCATTATTTAAAAAAGTTGAAACCAAACTGTGGCATAAAAAATGGCTAGCAAGTTTAGCAATGACACTATTAGTAATCTTATTATTCGTTATTCCCTTTGCAATACTAATCAGTAGCATTTTACAAAATAGTAACCCACTAATCGAATGGGCTAAGTCGCCAACTGATATTAGATTACCCGAGTTACTGTGGTTAAAAACCATACCATTCATTGGTAATAAACTCTATTATGGTTGGCATACATTAGTGGCTAACGGTGGAAATACATTAATTACTAAATTACAGCCTTATGTTGGCGAAGCAATTAGCTGGTTCTTAGCGCAAGCCATTAATGCCGGACGTTTTATGTTTCATCTTATCGTAATGTTATTATTTAGCACATTACTCTATCTAAAAGGGGAAAATGTTCTATTAAGTATTCGCCATTTTGCTGTTCGCCTGGCAGGTACCCGAGGCGATACTGCTATTCTACTCGCTGGCCAATCAATTCGTGCGGTTGCGTTAGGTATAGTCGTAACAGCATTAATACAAGCGATTACCAGTGGTATTGGTTTAGCTTTAGCTGATATCCCTTATGCTGCAATATTAACTATTCTTATCTTTGTTTGTTGTGTTGCTCAATTAGGACCATTACTGATAATGATACCAACCATAATATGGTTATTCTGGTCAGGCGATACAACCTGGGCGATTATTATGATTATATGGAGCATCGTTGTCGCAACAATGGATGGTATATTACGCCCACTATTAATAAAAATGAGTGCTAATTTATCAATGATACTTATTTTGATCGGCGTTATTGGTGGAATTCTGTCATTTGGCGTAATTGGACTTTTTATTGGCCCAGTGGTTTTAGCTGTTTCTCATAATTTATTAACCGCATGGATGAGTGAGGTGGCTAAACCAACTAAATTAGCAAACAATTTAAGCAAAACTAATTTATATAAAAAAGATCCTTAAATTAAAATAGTTGACAATGATTAATATTCTTATCAATCATTATACATAAATTATTTGAATAATTATTCTAACAAGAATTTTCAAAAACATCGATTAATATAATGCAATTAAATTTCATTAATTTTAACATTAGTATGATTAAATAATAAACTTATATAATTTTAATAGTAAGTAAAATTTTTATTGAGATAATTCTTAATGATAAAATCTTAGAGTTATTTTAATATAATGTTCATAGATTAATTTCTTCAAGAATAATTGGTTCCGATTTTACTTCTATCGTTATGTAATATAAGTTACATCAAATATTGCTGTGTGTAGTCTTTGCCTGTCAGCCCATGATAGGCTTTTTTTTCCATTTTTATCACTACCATTCAAGATAACTAGTTAATTTATAAAGATATTGTTAGCCCATATTTATAATTTAAAGAGTTGCTTTTATAAATTAGATGTTAACCTATTAAAATTTTATTGACCCAGACTATATTGATTAATAATATAACATAGATAACCTTTTCTTATTATTTATTTACCACTCAATGCCTATCTAATACTATATATTATTATTTAATCTCTATTATATCACAGTAATTATGTCTTATTCTTTATCTTAATCTGGTCTGTCATCAGTCCAGTTATAATTAAACATATAATTTACAAAATTAAACGCACCTATATTTTTTAGCCTCACTGGATATAAATAAAATAGTAAAAATAACCTAAAGTTAACAATAAACAAATGAATAAAAAATCATAAAAAACAAATAAAAGCTTTGAATAATATCTGCTGACTATAATATAAGCAAATTAAATTTCTTATTTAAAAATATTGTTTTATTATATAATTTAGTCAAAAAATCATATTTATGATCTGCTTTATTCATAAAAGCATGAATAAAAAACCACAAAAATACCAAAAAAATTACTGGTTATTCTGATTCATCCAAAATAATAATTTTTATTGATAAGACTATCTATATTCTGTTATTCTTACTTTATAATAAAAATTCTATCTCATTGTTTTTATTTTAAATTATATAAAAATTTAACATTATTTTACTTTATCACTGGTTACCGATCGATGAAAAAGATTGCTTAACAACAAATCAGTAATAATTATTATTATTTAGTTGCTAATATTAACGATGAACAAATTTACCCAAAATAATCCAATAATTTCACGCCAAAATCAGCTATCAACTCAAGTAATTAATAGCCAATAGCTATTGAATAAAAAAGGAATTACCAATATCTACTATCTAGGTGAAATTTACCAGTTACACCAGACCAAAGCAGGAAAATTGATATTAACCACATAAAATAATCAAAGCCAAGCCACCGAATAAACATCAGGCAGCTAGCTTTAGATCTCAGATAAATATAGGAAAGGAAACTTGGCAAGAAAATCAAGATCGGTTTCAAAAAACCTAACATGAAACTAACATGCAAAACCGTTTTCAGTTGAACGAAGGACTTACAGCTAGAAGGAATATGGTTAGCAAAACCTGTAGAATGTAAAATTATTAGTACAGTCGGCGCTAACGATTTAATGGTGGCTGGATTGATTTGTGGTTTATTAATGAATCAATCCTATGAAGAAACATTCCGCTTAGCCACTAGCTATTTCAGCTCTAACGTTAAAGTACAGTAATTCTGCCGATCAACATGAATTAACCCAAATGATGAAATATAGTTAACTGACGCCATTTAAATTAAGAAATTTTATACCTTTGCAAGATATTTATATTACTTAGCAAATTAACTTCACCGGGTAACAAACAATCTACCAACAAGATATAAACTAAAATTCGATTTTGTTTTTACTTACGACGCCATACTGTTCCTTGCGGACTATCCTCCAATATAATGCCCATGTTAGTAAGTTGATCACGGGCCACATCAGCCTGAGTCCATTGTTTGTTTTTACGTGCATCATTACGTTGCTTAATTAATGCCTCAATTTTTTCAATTTCAGAGCTATGAGCGATATGCGCCTGGCTTTGTAAGAATTGTTTAGGATCTTGGGTTAATAATCCCAATATATTGGCCAATTGACGTAATTGCATCGCTAACCCATTTGCCCTTGCCCTATCATCTGCTTTCAATCGATTAATTTCTCTGGCTAAATCAAACAAAACTGAATAGGCCTCTGGCGTATTAAAATCATCATTCATTGCTGCAATAAAACGCTGTTTAAATATTTCATTATCAGTTGATTTAACAGTATCAGTATCACGTAAAGCGGTATAAAGTCGTTCCAGTGCTGTGCGAGCCTGCTTTAGATTTTCTTCTGTATAATTTAACTGGCTACGATAATGTGCTGATAACAAGAAATAACGTACTGTTTCAGCATCATAATGTGCCAAGATATCACGAATGGTAAAAAAGTTATTTAATGATTTTGACATTTTTTCCCGCTCAACCATAACCATTCCAGTATGCATCCAATAGTTTACATATGGTCCATCATGAGCACAGGTTGATTGCGATATTTCATTTTCATGATGAGGAAACATCAAATCTGCCCCTCCTCCATGAAGATCAAAATGTTGACCAAGTTGTTTGCCACTCATTGCAGAACATTCAATATGCCAACCTGGCCGGCCATTTCCCCAAGGTGAAGACCAACTTGGTTCGTTGACTTTAGACATTTTCCATAATACAAAATCCAATGGATTACGCTTGGCATCCGCGACTTCAACACGCGCTCCAGCTTGTAATTTCTCCAGATCTTGGCGGGATAACAGCCCATAATCTGGATCACTATTAATCGTGAACATGACATCACCATTGTCTGCAATATAAGCATGACCACGTTTAATAAGTCGTTCTGTCAAATTAATAATTTCTTTAATATGGTAAGTTACTCTAGGTTCAAAATCTGGCCGCAAAATATTTAAGGCATCAAAATCCTTATACATTTCAACCAACATGCGTGATGTCAAAGCGTCACAGGTCTCATTATTTTCTGCTGCCCGTTTAATGATTTTATCATCGACGTCGGTGATATTACGTACATAGGTCAAATCATAACCGAGGTAACGCAAATAACGGCTAATCACGTCAAACACAACAAAGGTTCTACCATGACCAATATGACATAAATCATAAATAGTAACGCCACACACGTACATGCCAATTTTCCCTGTGGTAATCGGTCTAAATTCTTCTTTTTGACGACTGAGTGTATTATAAATTTTTAACATTGAGACTTTTTCCATCATCGGCACTACAGGTGATAAATGTATTAGATTACAAAACAATGCTAGCTGCCCTGACAGCCAATAAACCATAATATTGGAATCCTATATTTTGAGCTATACAACTATTCGGCGCAAGAAAATTATGCAATATTCCACAAATACTGACTAAATCAGCCCAATATGGTATAAAATAGGTTGATTTACTTTAAATTGATTACTTTACTTTTGATTTATACATTACACATAACGATTTATCAGGATAGTGATTATGGTAACTTTTCATACCAATTTAGGTGATATTGTCATTAAAACTTTTGATGAAAAATCTCCAATAACGGTAAAAAACTTTTTAAACTATTGTCGTGATGGATTCTACAATAACACAATTTTTCATCGCGTAATCAATGGATTCATGATCCAAGGTGGCGGTTTTGAGTCTGGAATGCAGCAAAAAACGACTAAGGAACCTATTAAAAACGAAGCTAATAACGGATTAAAGAATAACCGAGGTACTCTTGCTATGGCAAGAAACAATGATCCACATTCAGCAACAACACAATTCTTTATTAATGTGGTCGATAACGATTTTCTAAATTTCCACTCAGAACAGCAAAATGGCTGGGGTTACTGTGTCTTTGGCGAAGTAGTTGAAATGGATGTTGTTGATAAAATTAAAGGGGTGAAAACAGGCCGTAGTGGCTTACATCAAGACGTTCCAGTCGAAGATGTTATTATTAAAAGTGTAACGGTTAACGAATAATTATAAATTATGGCAATCCTATTTATTGCTGACCTACATTTAAGTAAAAAAGAGCCGGCTATCACTGCCGGTTTTCTGCATTTCTTACGGGAGCAAGCTAGTCAAGCGAAGGCTTTATATATTTTAGGTGATTTTTTTAATTATTGGATCGGTGATGATGATCCCAGTCTACTACATGAAACAATAGCCCAAGAACTTAAGGAACTGCGAAGTAACGGTATTCCCTGCTACTTTATTCATGGTAATCGAGATTTTTTACTGGGTAAAAAATTTGCTAAAGAAAGTGGCATGATTTTATTACCCACCGAAAAAGTGTTAACGCTACATGGTCATAATATTCTCATTTTACATGGTGATACACTTTGTACTGATGATATTTCCTATCAGCGCTATCGCAAACGTGTACACAATCGCTGGTTGCAGTGGCTATTTTTAGCGCTTCCGATATCTACCCGCCACCGTATTGCTGAAAGAATGCGTAAAAATAGCCAATCTGCCACTCGGCTGAAGCCAGAGCACATTACAGATGTCAATCAACAAACAGTGATTGATAAATTTAGAAAATATCAAGTCGATTGGATGATCCACGGTCATACTCACCGACCGGCTATCCATAAAATTAATGCTAATGGTAAAATACTACATCGAGCAGTTCTTGGTGCCTGGGATCAAAATGGCTCCGTGATCAAAATAACACCTAAAACCATCGAACTGCTTCATTTTCCTTTTTATTAGCCTTTCCTATCTCAAATTAATTGACCGATGAAAAATTTACGCAAACGTTTTCCTTATTTGTCGGCCATGATATGATCTCGCTTGATTTCCATGTTTAAATGACTTAAAGTCAGGAGGAAAAAATCAATGGACACTCAATTTGATGCACAAAAACAGTCACCTACTAGCCCACAAATTGCCATTGTCATGGGTTCTAAAAGTGACTGGATCACCATGAAATATGCAGCCGATATACTCTGTGAACTGGTGCTACCCTATCATGTAGAAATTGTTTCTGCTCATCGCACCCCAGATAAACTATTCACCTTCGCCGAACAAGCAAAAGAAAAAAAATTTCAGGTTATTATTGCCGGCGCAGGAGGAGCCGCACATTTACCAGGTATGCTAGCGGCCAAAACCTTGGTTCCGGTTTTTGGCGTCCCCGTTGCCACTACGACACTTAATGGTATTGATAGCCTTTATTCTATTGTGCAAATGCCAAAGGGTATTCCTGTTGCCACCTTTGCAATTGGTAAAGCTGGTGCAATCAATGCAGCATTACTGGCAGCACAATTTCTAGCTGGTACAAATAGTGATCTATATGAGCGTTTATCAACCTGGCGTTTGAAACAGACTAATGATGTTCTACGCAACCCCGATCCACGGGAGGGGGAATGAAACCCATTTGTGTCCTTGGTAATGGCCAGTTAGGCCGCATGTTGCGTCAAGCAGGAGAGCCATTAGGCATTAGCGTCTATCCCGTTGGCATTGATGATAAATTAGATTCCACACCTTATCAACGAAGCATAATAACAGCCGAAATTGAACGCTGGCCAGAAACACCTGTGACATGTGAACTTGTTCGCCAGCCTAGCTTTATTAATCGAGATATTTTCCCGCAACTAGCTGACCGGTTGCCACAAAAACAACTATTAGATTCTTTATCGTTAACAACTGCACCCTGGAAACTCCTTACCAGTCAAACCCAGTGGCCACAATTATTTACCGAATTAGGTGATTTTCTTATTGTTAAATGTCGTACTGGTGGTTATGACGGCCGTGGGCAATGGCGTATCACACCTGATAATGTATCGACACTACCGCCTGAAATTTATGGCCAAGCTATTGTTGAAAAAGCCATTCCTTTTTCAGGTGAAGTTTCACTTATTGGTGCCCGTAATATAAATGGCCAATGTGTCTTTTATCCACTAACATATAATTTGCATCAAGAAAGCATTCTCCGAGCAAGTATTGCTTTTCCTGAACCAGATAAAAAGCAGCAAACTCAAGCAGAATTAATGCTATCGACCATTATGGAAACATTAAATTATGTGGGAGTAATGGTGATGGAATGTTTTATTTTAAATAATAAACTGCTAATTAACGAATTAGCACCACGGGTGCATAATAGCGGTCATTGGACACAAAATGGCGCTTCTATCAGTCAATTTGAACTCCATCTGCGAGCCATTTTGGATCTGCCAATACCGACTCCTAACATAGCCGCTGCAACCATCATGATTAATTTACTAGGTACAGCATTAAATCCTGCATGGTTGTCATTACCTTTAGTTCATCTACACTGGTATGAAAAAGAAGTTCGTCCAGCACGCAAAGTAGGCCATCTAAATTTATCTAGTGATAATTGGCAAGCTATAAAAAACTCACTAAAGACACTACAAACCTTACTTCCTAATGAATATAAGGCTAGTATTAAATGGCTGAACGCAAAATTAACTCGTATCCCCCGACAAAAACAGTGAAAATAAAAACAACTAGCATGTTTAATAAACCGGTATTATATTATTTTTATTGGGATTAATTTACTTCTTATCAACATCAACCACTTTTACTTCACTGGGTGTCGTGCTACCTAGCATGATTAATGAATTTAATTGGAACTGGGCAGAAGCAGGATTGGGATTCACTATTCTAGGATTAACTTGCAGTTTATCAAGCTACTTACCAACCTTAATGATCCGTAAGCTAGGCCTTAGAGTGACATTATTATTTTCATTGTTGGCTTTTATTACCTATATTCTACCAGCCAGTTTATTTGATTATTTTTGTGGTACCGCCCTGTTAGGTATTGGATTTACATTTTTACCAACGGCACCCGGTACTTATGTTATTTCGCGATTGTTTGAAAAACAATCACTCGCTTTTGGTTTCTACTTTACTATTGGTGGCTTAGGTGGTGTGATAGGCCCTTAGATCTACTTTCTAGCAACTCATGTCTGGGGTTAATGGCGAATACAATGGGTCATTTCAGCCCTCTGTTTAACAATGGTAGTCTTAATCACTCTATTGACCTTACGGGAAGGTAAAGATGAAATTTCACATGCCAGAGCGATCGCTGATAAGTTGGCACAACACTTTGCGGAAACTATTTACAAAACGAAAGAAATATGGAAAGCCAGTGGCGTACTAAGCACTTGGCAATTTTATATCATCACGGCTACCTATACCTCCTTCCTGTGGTGTGGCATCACGGTTAATAGTTTTGCTGTTGCCCAAATAATCAAACAAGGTTTTAACGAAACCATTGCCGCTGGTTCTCTAAGTGTAATGGCTTTTATCAATGTCTTCTCTCGCCTCGCTGGAGGAGCTATAGGAGAGCAGCTAGAACCTAAAAAATTATTAATAAGCAGCCTAATAATTATTATTTGGACTTATTGCCCTTAGTATTGCCACAAGCTGGTTGTGGCTAATTTTATTTACTATTTGTGTTGGTATCGGTTATGGTATGACCTTTCTAGCCTCAAGTGTCTTACTTGCTAACTATTTTGGCCGAGCTCCCTATATTGAACTCTTTTCTGTCATGAATTTACTTTCTAATTGTGCCTGCTTTGTACCGGTGGTAATTTTGTGGTACTCGCTATGTCGGTGGTTTCATTAATAACGTTAGTAATAAAATGATAAAAATAGGAATAGCAATGATCAAGAACGCCGGAGTAAAACTGCTGGTGTAGTCTTTATATTATTCCGCCAAAGAATGGCAATTAATAACATGATTAATTTATTCTCTAACGATTTATATGGTTGGATTAAGAATCAATACTACTATTTACATGATAATTTTTTATTGAGATCTCAGAGAACGATGAAAAAAGTGATTTTTATTACCGGAACATCAAGCGGTATTGGATTATGCGCCGCTAAAATTTTATTTACCAAAGGTTATCGGATCTTAGCCGGTTGCCGTAAAGAGGCTAATTTAGTTGAAATGAAAGCCTTAGGCTTTGAACCAATTAAAATCGATATGAATAGTGCCAAAAGCGTAAAACAAGCCGCACAACAAGTTATCAAATTAACAAATGGCCGGTTATATGGCTTATTTAATAACGCAGGTTATGGTGTCTATGGCCCACTCAACACAATTAGTCGTCAACAATTAGAACAACAGTTTTCAACTAACTTTTTTAGTATCCATCAGCTTACCTGCTTGTTATTACCAGCCATGCTGCCTCATGGAGAAGGACGTATTATTCAAACCAGTTCTGTATTAGGGATTGTCTCTTCCCCTGGCCGTGGCGCTTATGCGGCGAGTAAACACGCTTTAGAAGCTTGGTCAGATGCTCTACGGCTTGAATTAAATGGCTCTGGCATACAAGTATCCATTATCGAACCCGGTCCAATTAGAACACGCTTTACAGATAACGTCGAACAAACTAATAAGAATAATCCGGTTAAAAACCCAACTATTGCGGCCAGGTTATCATTAACACCAGAACATGTTGTCAAACGACTAGTCCATGCTCTGGAGAGTCCCAAACCTAAAATTCGCTATCCAGTGACACTATTAACTTACGGTATTGCCTTCATGAAATATCTTTTACCTGATCGATTGATGGATAAATTTTTAACATAACAAATACCTTTTCCTCTTGAAATAACCAATTATGATCTTATTTTATAGAGATAACAGAACATAATTTAAGAGAATTATTATGCTAGC
>DAYVGO010000081.1:0-1932 GCA_045399315.1 Arsenophonus sp. | reverse complement strand
AGGACGGCCAATTGTTGTTGTCGATTATGCTCATACTCCAGATGCGCTCGAAAAAGCATTAATTGCTATCCGTCTGCATTGTCGTGGCAAACTTTGGTGTGTATTCGGTTGTGGTGGTGATCGTGACAAAGGTAAAGGCGCATTGATGGGCAGTGTCGCAGGACAGTATGCTGACTTTGTGGTAGTGACCAATAATAATCCGCGTAGCGAAGAGCAAAAAGCCATCATTAATGATATTTTAAGTGGTTTTCTTGATCCCAGTCGGGCAATACCGACTGTCGGACGGGTGGAAGCCGTTACCAGTGCAATTATGCAAGCAAATGCTGATGATGTCATATTACTTGCGGGTAAAGGTCATGAAGATTATCAAATTATTGGTGATAGTAGGCTCGATTATTCCGATTGCCTAACGGTAGCATGATTATTGGGGGTGGTGGCATGATCCCTATTACAGTGAATCAATTGGCTACCGTAACACAAGGTGCTCTGCATCAAATAAATTACCAGCAGGCGGATAGTTTATGCCTTAATGAAATCACAACGAATAGTCGCCGGCGACGAATTAATGGTTTGTTTTTGCGTTAAAGGGTGAATGTTTTGATGGTCATGATTTTGTTGCGGATGCTACCACAGCTGGTACGACAGTATTATTAGTTGAACGACCGTTAAGCGTACCAATGCCCACAAGTTATTGTCACAGATACGTGTTTAGCAATGGGAAAGTTAGCGGCTTGGGCGCGAGCACAATGCAAGGCTAAATTTATTGGGCTAACAGGTTCGTCTGGCAAAACCTCGGTTAAATAGGTGGTAGCTGCTATTCTATCTCAATGTGGCGCGACACTTTTTACTGCAGGTAAATTCAATAATGATATTGGTGTAGCGTTAACGTTATTTCGTTTGACGGCCGAGAATCAGTATGCAGTGATCGAAATGGGAGCTCATCATATCGGCGAATTCGAATATATAACTAATGTTGTTAAACCGGATAGTGTATTAGTTAATAATTTATTTGCGGCACATATTGAAGATTTTGGTTCATTAGCTGGAGTGGCTAAAGCAAAAGGTGAGATTTTCCATGGATTAACCAAAAAAGGAACGGCTGTTATTAATTTAGCTAGCCATGATTGGCAAAATGGCAGTCTTATCTTAAGCAACAACAAACCATTTGGCGTTTTCCCACACTGAAACAGCAGCAGGCTGATTTTTATGCAGAGAATATTTCTATCAAATCAATAGGTACAGAATTTTAACTGCATACACCAAGCGGTGTTATATCAATATTGTTACCATTATCGGGTAAACATAATGTTGCCACTGCATTAGCTGCCAGTGCATTGGCAATGTCTGTTGGCGCCAAGCTTGAACAAATTAGCCTTGGATTGGTAAATGTCGAGTCTGTATCAGGTCGTTTATACCCAATAACCTTAGCGCCAGGCAAACTGCTGTGGAATATTTTACAGCCTTCATAATAGATGCCGCAACTAAATGTATATCACAAGTAGATGTCTTGGCAAGCAAACGGCGTGTCCCGTGGTGGAACGACAACTGTAGGATCGCTCGTAAGAAACAGAGCAAAGCGTGCGGGTTGCTACGCGCCTCTCCCACAGCGGAGAATCTGTTTAACTTTAAGAAAGTGAAATCGCAAGGTAGGCGAACCCGCCGACAGGCTAGAAGAGAGAGTTGGCAGAAGTTTTTATCCGGTATCAACTCGCACACACATGAGGCCAAAGTCTGGAACAGGGTTAATAGGATAAAAGGGCGACAAACATATTCGCTTCCTTTGGAAAACACACAAGGTGAAACACTGAAAGATCAGGCCGACTCACTTGGGGAACACTTTGAGAGCGTGTCGAGTTCAAACCATTATTCGCAATCCTTTTTGAAATACAAACAAATAGAAGAATGTAAGCCAATAATACGACAATCCTGACA
>DAYVGO010000091.1:0-38732 GCA_045399315.1 Arsenophonus sp. | reverse complement strand
GCTTATCGAGGGTTTCTCTTTTATCACATCCTCTATTAACGATAACCAGACATGCAAGCGGGTTTTATCATGAGGTAGACTGCCGATCTTGGGAAAGACATAAATTTCAAATGACCGTACAAATATGTACATAAATTTCATGACACAAGGATTATAGTAAGCAGCTAAAAACTGCTATTCTCTACTGAGATAAAAATAAAAAATATAAAACAGAAAGTTAGTTATAAAATGTCGGCTATTGATGACGATTGACAGCTATTATTGATGATTATTATTTATTTCTTAAATGAAAGATCAATATAAACTTTCTGATCAGCCGGACAATAGAACGGTCCCATGATTGCCTGGCCAGTACCACAAGCAGTGGCAGTATAACTAACGATAAAGAACTAATTTAGGTTCAGTATAATTACGTCCTAGCCGACTAAACTCCTTTTGCTAAACATCTTCAGTGGAAGTCAGGATAACAGATGTAAAATCAGCCAATTGCTGATCTTTAGCACTAATTGGTTGGTTGGTAATTTACATGCTGAGAAGAATTGATATTTGATCCTCCCGTAATAAAACTAGTTAGATCAATACCATAATACCCAGCGACGAGAATAACCACTAAAATGAACAAACCACTTTTTCCACACAGTGGTAATCGCATACCGCCATCACCAAAAGGTGCTCTTATTCTACCCGGTTGATTTTGTCTATCTTCAATATTATCACTTCTGCGACGATCCCGCCAGCACATATGATCTCCCAATAGTTAGATAAATAATTAGCTCTTGATGGGATTATAGCGAATCATCATCACTATTGTGTAATTATTAACTTACAAGCTGCGGTAAAATTTAACACCCACATTGCAATATTGATGATTAGATAGAAAAATATTCATAATAGAAAATCAGGAAGAAAAGATGTGTTGCAGATGGCAGCGAACCGATAAAATAAAAATTATTTTTAGTTATTTTGGTTAACTTAATTCCATTTTAAATTTTAATCACTTAAGCAAAATATATTGACGCTATATTTAAACGGTGAGTGTATTTTCTTTATTAGCCAAATTATTCTTTTAGCCCTCTGCAAAAAATTATTGTTAGTTTTAATACAACATAATGCCAAAAAATGGTGTCCGTAAAAATATATTGGACACCATTTTTATCAAAATTTTTATTTAAAAAACGTTTGACGATATACAAGCTGAGCAATTACTCAATTTCTTTCCATGAGCTTGGATCAGCATGATTACCGTCCTCTAACTCACCGAGTTCATTATTTTGGCTCCACCATTGTGCTTCCCAGTTTTGATCTTGCCAGCTGACTCTATCACCTCCCCAATAAACCGCTCCTGGACGCCACAGTGGATAATTAGGCTCTTTACCGGTTTTAACTCTTAAAACATGGATGTTACTATCACTATCATCTAATTCATCAGTAATCGTCACTGCGATATTAAAATCTTTGGCTTTAGTAACATTAGGTGCAATAAAACTCAATACTGATTTATTTTCACTATCAACTAGAATTTCTTTCGGTACATGCCATAAGTAATATTTACTCATATCAATATCTTCATTAATCAATAGACAGCCTAATCCTTTTCGCGCAGCGTTAACTAACAATCCTGCATCTTGCTAAATTGTTCAGGTAAACACATCACCTAATCCGTGTTTTCTGACATATTTAGCTTTGGCTTTAGTTGTTCTTGGGGGTCTCAATTGATATAAATAGTTTCGAGCTTGAATTATATAAGTAATCTGCATCGGATTGCTCATCCGTATATAGTGTAAAGCCGTTTTTGTCGCTGGCATTATTTAGGTCAAGATAATTTGCCGCTGTGTCGTACCATTCTGTTGCGCCAGATTCAAAAGAACCTGTCGTTGTACCTGGTTTTGGATTGTAGCTGCCACGTAATGGAGAATAACTAGTAATTTCGGCATTTTTTGCATTACGGCTATAGCCGCAAAACCGACAAGAACCTGTTTTATAAGAATATTCATCTCCTTAAGTGCTTTGACTGCGGTATCCAGACTCCATTGATTAAACATTGTTTCCAACTATCGAAGCCACAATTTCAATAAGAAAGGACATCACCCCAAGAATCAGTAAAAGTTGCTTCATTATTTTTGCGCTTATAATCTTTTGCCGCTCTATCAATGGTTGCCTTTTTATTGTCTTTATCACCAACAATAGCCGCAAAACCGATGATTATTTTATCAAAAGCCTATGGATCAAGGCGCATTAAATCAATGCTACGACCGCATTTATCATCGGCAAAATCCCCCTCGTAGCGGCTTATATTGTGACCAATCGGTATAATAACTAAAGACTCTAAATTCATTTTTTTCGTAAGTATTATATACAGCGTTTAAAACACGACCGGAAGTATAACTGAATCGAGAAACTTCTTTTTTTGTATCAAAATTATTCATCTCATATTTTTTCAGATATTTCATCACTTCTGGTAATCTTAGCCATTATTATTTTCCTTCATTATTAATTTTGACAAATATAAAACCTACCTCTAATGGATATATTAATTTAAACAGTATTAAGATATTTAATATCAGCCTTTATCTTTGTTTTAAAAGATTCTCCTTATTATCTTTTACTAATAGATTAAATAAGTCCTTTAGGCTTGTTCCGACATCAATGATGTTATTAACTATATAACTATTTAATTACACTTTAATTTTTCTCTAGTCAGCTATAACAATTCAATTTTAAATTTAATCTAATCATTAATAAATAACTATAGATTTAAATTAATACAATTTAATTTGTTAACATAATTTAGTTAAATTTTATTATTTAGTTATATTTAACTATTGTAGCTAGTTAAATATATACTAATATTATTTAATTAATAATGAAATGACTTATTTAAATATTAATAAAAATATTTAGTTAACCTAATAAAGGTAAAATAAATAAAAGTTACCAATAAAAACAAAAAGAAAAAATTAATCACAAAAAAGCATTTATATCAATATGTACATAATAACTGATAATAAATGTTTAAATAAATAACAGTGTAAAAGATGATAAGTTAAAAAATATAATAAATATTACATTTGTAATGTAAAATTAAAAATTTA
This sequence comes from Arsenophonus sp., assembly GCA_045399315.1. Classification (GTDB taxonomy): domain Bacteria; phylum Pseudomonadota; class Gammaproteobacteria; order Enterobacterales; family Enterobacteriaceae; genus Arsenophonus. Next base: position 35,640 of record DAYVGO010000091.1, on the reverse strand, counting down.
TTATAACTATTGATAATATAGCTTGTTGTTATAATTTACTTTAACAAAATATTTGGAGCCACTAATTATTTCTTAAGCCGCTCTTATTTAATTATGCTTTAATAAAAGCAAACTAATAGCCAATGATTAATAATCAATAAGATAAAGTTGTTTTATAACAATCTCTACTCAACTCTTCTTTTTTGCTAGCAAAAATTTTTAAGTTAATCAAATGCCTATACGCTTAGCAACTTCTTCATAAGCTTCAATTAACCCACCTAAACTCTGGCGAAAACGATCTTTGTCCAATTTATCCATAGTTTTTTTATCCCATAAACGACTACCATCTGGCGAAAATTCATCACCCAATACAACCTGACCATTAAACAAGCCAAACTCAAGTTTAAAATCAACCAGAATCAGCTGTGCTTTATCAAACAGCGCATTTAATACTTCATTGGCTTGATAACTTAATCGTTTCATCTCACTTAAATGCGCTTTACTGACCCAGCCAAAAGTTTCACAGTAAGAATCATTAATCATTGGGTCATGCTGCACATCATTTTTTAAAAATAGATCAAAAATAGGCGGCTCAAGCAGGGTACCTTCTTCGATACCAAGTCTTTTAACTAGAGAACCGGCAGCTCGATTACGAATAACACATTCAACTGGGATCATGGTTAATTTTTTTACCAATGATTCAGTATCTGATAGTAAACGTTCCATTTGGGTTGGAATACCGGCTTGCGCCAATTTTTGCATAATAAAATAATTAAATTTATTATTTATCATTCCCTTACGTTCAAACTGTTCGATACGCTTACCATCTAGTGCCGATGTATCATTGCGGAATTCTAATACTAATAAATTAGGATCATCCGTAAGGTATACGGTTTTCGCTTTTCCACGATACAACTCAGCTTTTTTTTGCATTTTAACTACTCCAAAATTTGATCATTTTAATAAAAAAGTGCTTAAATACGACGTTAAAGCAAGACGCAAACGTTTACCTTGTTAGACAAAAGAGAATAACAAATTAGTGGTTATTTGTGTAATTAAATAATGTGATACTGTATATTTTATTTGTCGCATTAAAAGTAATATCTGTTAATACGTTATTTTATTTTGATTTATTAATAAAAAATAGTTATGTGTATTGGTAAATAATCATTAAAATACAGTTATTATACCATAGAAATCATACTATTTTGTTAGTTATAACATTTCTCTTATTCATAATAATTTATATAACTTAGAAGAAAATAATGCAAGAAAGAGCAATGGATGTTAACTATTCCATGATTCATAGTCAAGGATTGAGATTAACTCTATAATTCACAAACATAACGAAGAAAAAAATCCATTGATGAAACTAGTATTTAGATGAAATATGTGAACAAACCAAAAAATATTTATAATTACTATTTGATAATAATTTCTAATAGTTGGTTATTAACTTGCTCAGCATATATATTAGATCCAATTTCATTTAAATGATGCTTATCATGATAAAAAATTTTATTTTTATAAAATGGTATATTTTTAAAAAATTAATATGTTGAGTATCCCAAAAATGAATATTTTTATAATTCTTAACTAAATTAACTAGTTCTTTATTAGCAACCTCTGAACTAAAGTCTTTGGTTATAATGGTTTTGAAACCTAAAGATTCAATTCTATAAGAACGTAAAAAATTTATAGACAATCTTGGAATTTGTAAAAATACTATAATTTTTTTGTTACTATTATTTTTCAAGAAGTTATTTATTGCTGTTATAGTTGTTTTATCTTTACAGTAGTTTCATTTTCTCGCTAAAATAATAATCTTGTATTTATCTATTTCTTTGTTTACATAGTCGGTTTGTTCTGAGCAAGTTTTTTTATAATCAGGCAATTTTTCAATGTTAAATCTTGTTATTGGTAAATAGCTACTAGCTGTTAGTATTTTAAATAATAGACCGTTTTTTACCAAATTTATTAAAAAACAAATTCAGCTGGGCAGCATGTGAATCACCAATTACAAGAATCTTATTTTTTTCTTCAATTCTACCTTGTAAGCAATTACCTATTATTTTTCCATGACAGATTTTATTATTATCAGCATATCTACTGTATGAAAGTGGTAGCGGGTGAATTATCCATTTATTAAATTGGCTAGATACTTTGTAACTTGTTAGAGTAATGGTTATTAAAAGTAGATTATAAGTCCACACTTTCTTATTATTCTTTAAGTTTCGTAACGGTTTTTCCTAGTAATTTATAAGACAACCATGTAAGAATAAAGCTTAAGAGTATATAAATTAAATAACCCAAAAAAGTGAGATCATATGATTAAGTTGTATATCTTATAAAGACAAGAATTGGCCAATGCCACAGATAAGAGAGTAAGAAATTCCACCGCATATAAATAATTTATTAGATGTAAAGTGTTCACCAAACCATATTGAGAAAGTATAATTAATCTAACACCCAGAAAAGGTAACAAAACCCATGTCCCTAGAACTTGCTTCTCAAATATAAATAAAAAACTTACCGTGATAAATGCAAAACCTAATAGCCCTATATAAATATGGCTGGTAGAATATAACTTAAATATCTTTTTGGACTAATAATTAGTACTATTGGAAGTAAAAGGTAGAATTTCATTTCTATCGCTAATGACCATGTATGCAATAGCGGTAGTTCATAAGCACTAGGCGCGAAATAGTCTCCAAAATTAGTGAAATATTCGTTACTATTGAAGAAAAAGGCAGATTTTAAGCTTTCTTTATAATAATTAAAGTCTTGCGGAATAAATATAACCAAAGCTAACAAAGTTGTGATAACAAGTAAGACTAAGTACACTGGTAATATTCTTTTTATTCTATTTATCACAAACTTGCTCCAATTGAAGCTTTTATCCTTTGAATGAAATATTAAAAAAGAGATTATAAAACCTGATATGACAAAAAATATCTAAGCCCAAAAAACCAGTAGGTAGCCAATCTTTATTAGCATGAACAATCATGACAGCAAGCACAGCAATTGCTCGTAACCCTTGTATCTCAAATCGTAATTTTTGTTGTGAGCTACTTTTAATATTCATTTACTGTTATAGCATAATAATAAACTATGCAAGCTATAATGATTAAGTTAAATATGCAACAAATTTTTCCTATTAATTATGCTCATATCCTCAGTTATAATAAATTCAACAATTCGCACTAAATATGAAAATTTGAGTAAATACAATGAAACAGAAAGCCATATGAAATAGTCAGCAAAGATAAAATTAAAGTATTATTCCTAATTAAATGGTTTTGATTCTTCTTAAGTAACAGACGCTAGTACAGTAAAGTATTGCCACTGCATATTTATAGATGAGAAGTAAAAAAATGGCCTTTCACATCCTCATTCTACAATAGATAAAATAATTTAAATCAATCACCTAAATTTTAAAATGCGCACTCATCCCAAAATATAAGACGTAACAAATACAAACAAACAAAAAATAAGTAAATAATGACACTCCATATTTTCCTATGAAAATCAAAATAAAAAACAGATGATCTGTAGTGAATAAAGTGCTACAAATCATCTATCTTTTTATAAGCGATGTTAGAAATAATGGTAATAAACTCAGTTTTATTCGCTAATTACTACTAGTTTTACTAAACGCTACCTTTAATACCGCCACCATTTCATCATTCTGCTTTTGCGTTAGGGTTGTCCCTTTTAGTGCCACAAATTGGAGGCTAGTACGATTATTCATATCGCCAACTTGCAATTTATAATCACCTTTTGGCACTGATGGACTATCAACACCAACTGCTTGCCAATCGTCGTCATTCATACCATGATAAGTAAGACTAATCGCTCCGCTGGCACGACTACTATCGCCAACTTGCATACCAATGTTTTCAAGTACGGACGGTAACCTTTTCCAAACAACATCATAAGGCGCACGCACAATGATTTGCGGTAATCCACTATTATCACTACTACTTTGCACATCGATTATGGCATAGTGCCCTTGAACATCAGAACTAGTTGCGCTATTACGCAGTTTATTTATTGAATCAATTAGCTCATTTAGCATTAAAACATTATAGCGTTGTATTTCTAGCGGATCACTAATGCTCTCTTCACCTTGCTTCATGCCTTCATTAGTGACAGTGATTACTATTTGATTATTTTGTGAATCAAGCTGAATTTTCTGCCGAGTTTGTAAAGGAATATCTTCATCTCCACGCGGCCAAGTGATCCAATCTGTGATTAAAGAATGTTCTGGTTCATTGTTGTTTTGCGCAATCTTAATCGCTTTTTGTTGTAAAATATAATTAATTTGTGACCAAAGAGCACTATTTTCCACTGTATTACTTAAAAATAAGCGACTCGCTGTGAGATTATTTTCAGTTTGTGTGTAACTAAGTAACGAAAGTATTTGAATGGGAGGACGAATATCTAATGCTTTACCCACCGCACCATTCTGATTAGCTGGTGGGATATTATATTCACCGTTTTGTAATGGTAATGACATACCTTCAGGAATGGTTAAATTTTTTAACGGTGGAGTATTTAAATATGACTCGTCACCACTAACTTGACGCTTATAACGTTGATTTGTAGTACAAGCGACCAACAGTAGAGCAAGTGATAGTCCTGCAAGCTTAATAACCTTTGAATTGTGCAATAATGTTGCCATTAAATTTCCCTAAATTTTCTGTAAGTCAGCGATCTTAAGCGCCTCTTGTAGCGCTTTTTGACCGGACTGTGTTAACGGTGTCATGGGTAAGCGCAATCTATTAGAGTTAATAAGGCCTAACTGATAGCATGCCCATTTAACTGGGATGGGATTAGGCTCGATAAATAATTGATGGTGCAATTGACATAGACGATAATTTAACTGCTGTGCTTCGGCATACTTGCCTATTAATGCTAGCTTACATATCTCAGTCATTGACTTGGCGGCAATATTGGCTGTTACAGAAATCACCCCCTGTCCACCTAATTGTATAAAGTCTAACGCAGTTGCATCATCACCGCTAAGCAAAATAAAATTTTCATCATTTACTAACCTGCGAATGCGATTCACACGACTTAAATCACCACTGGCTTCTTTAATGGCAACAATATTACCTAACTTTGCTAATCTAGCAACTGTCTCAGGTAATAAATCACATCCGGTACGCGAAGGAACATTGTATAAGATTTGCGGTAAACTTGTCTGTTCAGCAATGGCCTTAAAATGCTGGTAGAGTCCTTCTTGTGAAGGCCTATTATAATAAGGTGTTACCGCTAAGCAAGCAACAACGCCAGCATTTTCAAAAGATTTAGTCAATTCAATTGCTTGTTTGGTTGCATTGGCGCCACTGCCTGCAATAATCGGGATTCTGCCATCAGCATACTCTAATGTTGTCATTACTACATCCAAGTGCTCGCTATGATCAAGTGTCGCTGATTCTCCAGTTGTTCCAACAGATACAATCGCGGTTGTTCCATTTTTAATATGATAGTCAATCAGTTTTTTCAAACTAGGTTTATCTATTTGCCCTTTTATATCCATCGGGGTAACAATTGCAACAATACTTCCACGCAAAAAATTCTGATATTCAATAGAATGATTAACCATAACCTTTTTCCTAAATGAGACATTAAAATTATGGTACTTTTTCAGCCTGAAGAAAAAAACCTTCTTATAGACAAAATTTAATGAAATTTATTAATAACCACTTTACGTTATAAAAATAAATTAATGATTATCAGCATACCGTCGGTCTATTATTCTTACCACATTTTACTATTTTATCAGCCAATAAATCATTTAAAATAAAAAACTAGCAAAAAGTTACCATTTTCTGCTAAGAGCTATTTTTTATCATTTCATAATCTGTAATCGTATTGTATTGATATATCTGTTTTTTATCTTGGCAAGAGCTTTTTTTATGGTTACCATAAGATATTCACAAATGAAAGATATAAGGAACATGACTTGCCACAGAGTGAACGACAATCTCTCATCATTACTGCGCTGGGTGCAGACCATCCAGGTATCTTGTTAACAGCGTTATTCAACTGGTCAGTAAGTGCAGATGTAATATTGGAGATAGCCGTCTGGCAATATTTGGCAAGGAATTCATTTTTATCATGATGTTATCTGGTAGTCAGCAATCGATTTCTTTAATAGAAGCGACGTTGCCTAAGAAAGGCACTGAATTAAAACTATTATTTATTATGAAAAGGACTACTCCTGGAATTTACCAAGAATATTCTTCAATAATAACCGCCAAAGTTATTGTTAATGATGCTCCAGGTATCGTTGAACAATTTACTAGCTTATTTATCAGCCTCAACTTCAAGCTAGCCGAACTAGTATCAAAAATCCATCCAGCGATGAACAACTTGAAATTCAAATAACCGCCCAAAATCCTATTGATGATAATGAATTAATTATCAAAAATAGATTTAAACAATTGTGCACAAAATTAAATGCTCAAGGTACAATTAGCTTTATAAGCAAATCGCAATAATAGATAGAATTAAATGGAGAGAATCTAATGAGTCCATTAAAAGCCGGTGACAAGGCTCCTCAGTTTAGCCTTCCTGACCAAGATGGCGAAATAATCAATTTATCAAATTATCTTGGTCAACGAATTTTGATCTATTTCTATCCCAAAGCAATGACTCCCGGCTGTACCCTACAAGCTTGTGGATTACGCGATAAGATGAATGAGCTTAACCAGATGGGTGTTGAAGTTTTTGGCATAAGTACTGATAAACCAGAAAAGCTATCATGTTTTTATGAAAAAGAAATGCTAAACTTCACATTACTATCGGATCCTAAACATGAGGTAGCAGAAAAATTCGGCGTATGGGGAGCAAAACAGTTTATGGGGAAAACTTTTGATGGTATTCATCGTATTAGTTTCCTTATCAATACTAAAGGTAAAATTGAACATGTGTTTGACAAGTTCAAGTCAAGTGACCATCATCAAATTGTGCTAAATTATCTCAATACTCATCCGTGATAAAAATTTATTGTTAATTGTCCAGCATGTTTTGCTGGCAATTAACAATTAAAAGACTATTTTTCAGTTACTAAATTATCTTCTGGCCAGACATGCATCACAGCTTTAATTAACGTTGCCAGTGGGATAGCAAAAAACACTCCCCAAAATCCCCAAAGCCCACCAAAAACCACAACAGATAAAATAATAACCAGAGGATGCAAATTAACTGCTTCAGAAAATAAAAGAGGTACAAGTAAGTTGCCATCAAGCCCTTGAACAATTAAATAAGCAATTAGCAGAGTCCAAAAATCGGATCCAATACCCCATTGAAAAAGGGCAACTAATACCACCGGAATGGTAACTACCACTGCACCAATATAGGGGATCAAAACAGAAATACCAACAAGTACTGACAGAAATAAAGAATAACGCAAACCTAAAAAAATAAATACGATATAAGTACAAATACCAACAATCACCATTTCAATAACTTTACCACGGATATAGTTAGTGATCTGTTGGTTCATTTCCTGACAAACTTGTCCGACTAATAACCGATCACGAGGTAAAATACGTTGTAGGCTATGTATAATTCTGCTCTTATCTTTTAGCAGAAAAAATACCATTATTGGTACTAAAACTAGATATATTGTTATGGTAATAATCCCAATAAGTGAAGCGACCGAATACTTAACTACAGATTCACCTAAAGTCGATAAACGACCACGTAAATTATCAGCTATCATATCAATAATACCGGCGTCAACTAAAGCAGGATAACGTTCAGGTAATGCCTTAGCATATTCATTAAAACTATTGACCATCGAAGGTAAATCAAATAATAAATTTATTCCTTGCTGCCAAACAATAGGTACAATAATTAAAATAACCATCGCACTAATACCTATAAAAATAGTCAGAACAATGGATACCGCTGCCAGCCGGGAAAATCCTAACTTACCCAGTTGCTGAGTTGGCCATTCAAGTAAATAAGCCAACACAATTGCAACTAATAAAGGGGCTAAAATATCGTGAAAAAAGAATATGATACAAAAACCAATAATCAGGCTAATAAATAATGCAATGACCTGAGGATCTGAAAATCTTCGACGATACCATTGCAAAAACATCTCCAGCATATATTTACTCCTGAATGTAGTAAATGAATTTTTAATACATCAAAATTATACCAATTGACAGATTATCCAGTAAGGTTTGCTATCATAAAATATTATTTAACAATATAATTAATCGTAAGGGATACTTTGGGTTTATGAATACAAAATTGGCTAGGCCACTCATTACTCTGGTAATAACAATGATGTTAGCAGTCCCAATGAAACCTGTTTATGCCGCTGTTGAAGATAATCTGCCTGATATTGGCACTACAGCAGGCAGCACATTGACTATCGATCAAGAGATCATTATTGGTGACGCACTGACGCGTCAATTACGGGCAAACACACCACTCATCTACGATCCTTTGTTAAATCAATATATTAACCATCTTGGCATGAGCTTAGTAAAAAATGCCCATTCAGTAAAAACCCCGTTTCATTTTTACCTAATAAATAATCCCAATATTAATGCATATGCTTATTTTGGTGGCAACGTAGTTCTTCATTCCGCCCTCTTTCGTTATAGTCAAAATGAAAGTCAGTTAGCTTCCGTGATCGCCCATGAAATTTCTCACGTAACCCAAAGACATCTTGCCCGTATGCTGGAAGATCGGGAACGTAATGCACCCTTAACCTGGATAGGTGCTATTGGCTCAGCACTGTTAGTGATGGCTAATCCACAAGCAGGTATTGCGGCGCTGACAGGAACACTAGCTGGTGTGCAGCAAGGAATAATAGGTTTTACCCAATCTAACGAGCAAGAAGCTGATCGAATTGGTATTCAAACTTTATGTCGCTCAGGGTTTGATCCTAAAGCGATGTCTGATTTCATGCAAATTTTAGCCGATCAAAGTCGCTATATGTCAAAACCACCTGAGATGCTACTAACCCATCCATTACCAGATAGTCGTTTAGCGGATGCTCTAAATCGTTCCAATCAATACCCAAAAGTTAATCTTTCGCCATCACTCGATTTTATGTTGGCTCGTGTACGTATCCTTGCTATGTATACAACCGGGCAAAAACCAATTTTGGAACAAATTTTATCACAATATAACCAAGGTGATACTAAAGAAAGAATGGCTGCTAATTATGGTCACGCACTGTTACTTAATGAAGAGAAAAAATATCAGACGGCCCGCAATATTGTAAACTTACTGTTAGCTAAACAACCGGCTAATCCTTGGTTTATTGATCTTATGACCGATATTGATATAGGGTTAAATCAACCACAACAAGCAATTTCTCGTTTACAAAAAGCGCTAACCAATACACCCAATGACCCAGTTTTACAAATCAATCTTGCTAATGCCTATATTGCTAATCATCAGTATGTACAAGGCAGTCATTTATTATATAAATACACTTTTGATAATCCTAATGACTTAAATGGTTGGACTTTACTGGCAGAAGTCTCAGCTAAGCAAGCAAAGCGTAGTGAAGAGTTAGCTGCTTATGCTGAAGGTATGGCATTGCGTAGTAATTATAGTACTGCTATTCAATATCTAACAGATGCTAGTCGGTTAACAAAAACCGGTAGTTATGATCAAGCCAGATATGATGCCCGTATTGATGCACTACGCCAGTTACAAATACGTGATAAAAAATTACAAAAACCCTAAGGAACTTACGATATGTCTCAAGAAGTTACAATTTACCATAATCCACGTTGTTCAAAAAGTCAAGCAACATTAAAGCTATTAGAAGAGATGGGGATCAAACCACGCATAGTTGAATATCTTAAAACACCACCGAGTCCCAATAGCTTGAAAACTTTACTCTCACAATTGGGTTTCACTAAACCTCGACAATTAATGAGAACCAATGAAACTATTTATCAAACACTTAATTTATCTGACAGCTCGTTATCAGACGAAATATTACTTCAGACAATGCATGATAATCCGATATTGATTGAGCGACCTATAGTTATTGTCAATAATCAAGCATGCCTAGGTCGCCCGCCAGAACAAGTAAAAAACCTATTTAAATAACTTTGCATCTTTAAGAGGTAAAAACAAGTTTACCTCTTAAATTAAAGCTTAAGAATATCTTTAACAAAGGGAATGGTCAGTTTACGCTGGGCAACAATCGATGCATGATCTAACTCATCTAACACGGTAAATAATGTACGGGTTTTTCTATCTAAACGCTTTAATACAAAACGACTAACTTCTTCAGATAACTCAAAACCGCGTAATTTTGCACGTAATTGTAGTGCCTGGATTTTATCCTCATCACTAAGGGGATGAAGTTTATAGATCTGCCCCCAATCAAGCCTTGAAGCTAAATCAGGTAAGGTTAAATTAATTAATCTTGGTGGACTATTGCCCGTAATCAATAAACAAGTTTTGCCGATCTCTAAGATACGATTGTATAAATTAAAAAGTGCAATTTCCCACGCTTCTTCACCAGCAATACGATGAACATTATCAATGCAAACCAACACTAAATGTTCCATTCCATCTAAAACACCCGGCACAAAATAACTACGTTTATGTAAAGGGACATAACCAACCGCCTCACCTTTTTGTGACAATTGAGTACATGCAGCACGTAATAAATGGCTTTTTCCACTACCTTCTTGCTGAGACCAAAAATAAATATAGCTACCATTGGGTTGATTAATAGCGGATTTAATTGCCGCTAATAAAATACCATTCTCTCCAGAAATAAAACTGGCAAAGGTTTCATCATCAGGTGTAGATAAAGGCAATGAAAGCTGCGACGGAGTATTCAGAAGCACCTCTTTCTATATAGAATAAGAAAACACATACAGCTTAACACAAAAGTTGTAATTAGATGAACTTAAACAATGCCATATTATGGAACTAACAATTTGCATATCATTCAGCAAAAATTAGCTATTTTTTAGTGGGGTTGACCGACTCAAGCTTAGTGGTTATATAAGTTTTCTCTGGACGAATAATATTAATAAAACGAAAAACTAGTGACATAATAATATCGATAATGGTAGTAAAGGCCATCCTTTTTAATTCAGCGGCACCAATATGGATAGTGGTACTACTTACGCCAATAATCAGAATAACTGAAGTTAAAATCAGATCTTGCAGTTTATTATAATCTACTTGAGAATCAATTAATATCCGTATGCCTGAAGCCGCTATGACACCATACAGTAATAAAGAAACACCATCCATAACAGGGGTCGAAATAAGCTGCATTGCTGCCGCTAATTTATCTACACAAGAAAGCAAGATAGCTAATATTGCTGCGCCACCTATTACCCCCAGATACTGTGTACCTTAGTGATTGTCATCACACCAATATTTTCACCATAAGTGGTATTCGGTGTTGAACCAAAAAAACCTGAAATAGTGGTTGATAAACCATTAGCAAACATTGAACGGTGTAAACCGGGATCTTTTAATAAATCACGCCCAACAATATTAGCGGTCACGACTAAATGACCAACATGTTTCACTATAACAACCAGTACTGCAGGCAAAATAGTTAAAATAGTAAACCTCTCAAAACGTGGAGAATAAAATGTAGGTAATAAAAACCAAGGTGCAGCAATGGCTGGGGTTCAATCGACTACTCCCATTAAAAATGCCAGCAGATAACCTGCCAGTACCCCAATCAAAATAGGAATAATTGCTAAGAAACCTCGAAAAACAACCGAATTCAGAATGGTAATGATCAAAGTCGAACTGAAATAATCATAGTACTTGAATCAACAAACATATTCGCTTTAGGTAAAAACCCGCCCATGCCTGCTGCCGTTTGAGCTAATTCCAGACCTATAACCGCAACAATCGCTCCCATTGCGGCAGGTAGAAAAATAACATTGATCCAACTTCTACCTGCTAGTTTTACAATCAGTGATACTAAGCAAAAAAAGTAACCCACAAACAATAAATCCGCCCAAGGCTAACTCATAATCCAGTGGCAATAACAATAAAACCGGCGAAATAAAGCAAAGCTAGAACCTAGATAAGCAGGAATACGTCCTCGACAAATGATCAGATAGAGTAGTGTACCAATACCATTAAACAATAAAACTGTTGCCGGGTTGATGTTAAATAAAATAGGTACTAATACCGGCACACCAAACATAGCAAACAGATGCTGAAAACTTAATGGAATAGTTTCTTTTAGTGGTGGTCTTTCGGCTACCCCAATTACACAGCGGGTCATGCTCCATATCCTCTTTATTACTAATAATTAATCTATTATTGCTCATCAAAACTGAGCTATAAAGCCCACCTTTTGATATTTTATTTTCATAACAGAAAATTTTATTAAACTTGAAGCAAACTTTATTAATATCATAACAAGATCTTTAGGCTAGTTACAAATAAAAAATAAATTTTATTATAATTGTTTTATCAAGTTTAATACTCTATTTTGCGAGTTTTAATTGATTGCCTGAAAATAAAAAATATTATTCAAGATAATTTTATGCTTAGTTAGAAAAAACCATACTGAAATAGAAAATAACAACTATTTGCTACGTTTTGATTAATATTTTTTATTATCAAATAAAAAACAAAAATAATTCTTTTTTACGTTATAACTAATTTCAAATAAATATAATTTATTAAAATTAAAAAGTTATAAATAATATAATTATTTTGGCTAATTGAAAAAATAATAAAATTACTACAACTTATAATAATATAGTAACTATATAATTTATTTGTAAATGAAATTAAAAAAACTACTTAAATTAAAGGAGTTTTTATGACGGATATAAATAAATTTAATAGTATTGATAATTTTATTGATACAGCAAAATATAATGGAGAAAAAATCAGTAAATTATTAGGCTGTGCTGAAACATTTGGTTCAGGCAAAGAAAAAGTTTTTCAAGATGATAAGGAATGGAATGAAAATAGTGATCAAGATATAAAGGCAAAAACTCACTGATTCACCAACAAATTTTATTACCACAATAATAGCCAATATCCGTGATGAGTCAAAATGGACGCCAACAGATTCATTAGATAATGCATCCCTTTATTTAAGCAACTTCTTAGATTATCTCTATCAAATTAGAAGCTGTAACTATATTTTAAATTTTAACAGTCACTCTGCCAGCTTCAATACCACCAATCCACATCTATTAGCTGAACATATTATTACTAGCCATAAATTTATTGATAATAACGAACGTGCTAGTTTAACCAATGAATTAGCAAGCAATCTGACGGATTTCACAAAATTTAATCAGCAAAATTATAAGCTTATTCAGTTTATTCAATCGGTAATGAAAGCGGATCATCAAGCCAAATTATTCTATTATAGTATTTATTCTAATCCTGCTTCCGGCTATAGTTTTAATTATATCGCTTAAGAGTTTATTTTTGCTCACAATAAACTTACAGTTGAAAATGCCAAAATTGAATTAAATAAAAAATATGAAGGATTAAACCGCTGGTTAGATAAAAATAGAATGAAAAAAACACCTTACACTTAGGCTATTAAATTTGAAATAATAATCTACAAAGTTAATTTAATAAGATTGGTATCTATATCCAATCTTATGAGTATAATTAATAAAAAATAATTTTAACAACAAAAATTACTTGGTACCAAATATATTATCACCTGCATCACCTAAACCCGGCACAATATAACCATGATCATCAATAGATGCAGTATAAAGTTTGACATCGGGATGGACAGCTTCCAGTGCCTTAATACCTTCGGGTGCCGTAACTAATACCAAACTTTAATAACTTGGCAGCCGGCTTGTTTAAGTAAATCGATTGTAGCAATCATCGAGCCACCTTTTGCTAACATTGGATCTACAACTAATGCCATACGTTCATTAATATTTGAAGCTAACTTTTGAAAATATGGCACAGGCTCCAACGTCTTTTCATCACGATAAACCCTCACCACACTAATACGAGCACTGGGAATATTTTCTAATACTCCATCCATCATTCCCAATCCGGCGCGCAAAATCGGCACCACGATAATTTTTTTCTTTTAATTTGCTTAATACTTAACTGACCACACTATCCTTCTATAGTGATCGTCTCAGTTTCTAAGTCTGCTGTTGCTTCATAAGTCAAAAGACCGCCCACTTCAGAGGCCAATTCACGAAAACGTTTGGTATTAATATTTTTATCCCGCATTAAACCCAATTTATGTTTAATTAACAGGTGTTTTACTTCAACGATTTTCATGACGCTCTCCTTTATACAAACGATCAACAAATAAAAAATTACTAGATTATAGCGCTTTTTTAGACTGCTTCCAGCGATAGATTAAGCTTTTCTTAGTCTAGCATTTAATTCTGCTGACTATTTAGTTTTATAATTAAAACCTGTAAAGGGTCTCGCAAACGTTTTCTTAGACTGGTAGAATTATTGCTGTTTCCATATATTTTACTAAATGCAATCGCCTTGGGAGCTTGTTGTGACAGATAAAATTTCTCTCAGCTATAAAGATGCTGGTGTCAATATTAATGCAGGTAATATGCTGGTCGAACGTATTAAAAGTGCCGTCAAACAAACTCGCCGACCAGAAGTGATGAGCGGATTAGGTGGCTTTGGCGCATTATGTGCCTTGCCACAAAAGTATCGTGAGCCAATATTAGTTTCAGGTACAGATGGTGTTGGAACAAAACTGCGATTATCAATGGACTTAAAGCGTCATGACACGATTGGTATTGATTTAGTTGCCATGTGTGTTAATGATCTGATTGTTCAAGGCGCCGAGCCACTATTTTTTCTTGATTATTATGCGACCGGTAAGCTGGATGTAGATACTGCTGCCAGCGTAATCAAAAGTATTGCTGATGGCTGTAAACAGTCAGCTTGTGCCCTTGTCGGTGGGGAAACAGCAGAGATGCCAGACATGTATCATGGAGAAGATTATGATATAGCCGGTTTCTGCGTTGGTGTTGTTGAAAAAGCAAAAATTATTGATGGTAGCAAAGTTAAAGCCGGTGATGCCCTGCTTGCTTTAGGCTCTAGTGGCCCACATGCCAATGGTTATTCTTTAATTAGAAAAATTCTACAGATCAACCAAATAGATACAGCCACTAATCAACTTGAAAATAAATCACTAGCCGATCATTTATTAGCCCCAACGCGAATTTATGTTAAAAGTATTCTATCGTTAACTGAAAAACAGAATATTCATGCTATTGCCCATATCACCGGTGGTGGCTTTTGGGAAAATATTCCACGGGTTTTACCACCAAACACCCAAGCGCAAATTGATGGCGCTAGCTGGCAATGGCCGCCCATATTTAGCTGGTTACAACAAACCGGTAATGTAACGACTCATGAAATGTATCGCACCTTTAATTGTGGTGTTGGCATGCTAATCGTCTTACCAACGGAAGAGGCTTCCGACACACTACAACTCCTCAATCAGTCAGGTGAAAAAGCCTGGCAAATTGGAAAAATTGTAGCGATCAAATCCAATGAACCACGGGTTACCATTAGTCAATGAAAAATCTTGTGGTATTAATTTCTGGCAATGGCAGTAACTTACAAGCAATTATTGATGCTTGCCAAAAACAAAATATTACAGCAAAAATTAGTGCTATTTTCAGTGATAATCCCGCTGCTTATGGTTTAAAACGAGCTAAGCAAGCAGCTATTCCCACTGTGGTAATGTCCAAAACTGATTACCACGATAACCATGCTTATGATGCTTCACTTCTGGCTGCTATAGCACAATACCAGCCAGATTTGATCGTGCTCGCTGGCTATATGCGTATCCTCACACCTCTCTTTGTAAGCCATTATTTAGGTAAAATAATCAATATTCATCCTTCTCTACTGCCTAAATATCCGGGATTAGATACCTATCGTAAGGCGCTGGCAAATGGTGATAAAGAACACGGTACTTCGGTTCACTTTGTCACTGAAAAACTAGATACAGGTCCGATTATACTACAAGCTAAGGTACCTATTTTTGCTGCTGATCAACCGCAAGATATTATCGCCCGTGTACAAACTCAGGAGCATCGTATTTATCCACTAGTCATCGATTGGTTTATTAAAGGGCGATTAACGATGGTCAATAATTCAGCTTATTTAGATGGCTATAAGCTTCCTCCATGCGGTTATGCTAATGAAGATTAATTTTATCTATCATCCGTTGTGATGCCAATGGCATCACAATTTCGTCCCCTGTAGTGGTCAATATTTACACCATTTCTAATTAATTTTGTAGTAATAATCTGTCAATAATTAACTAAATAGTTATCGAAGAGCGAATTTATTGCTAAAATATAATTACTCTTAGTTTATCACTCAGCTGGATTTTAATATTTTACTATTCAAATTAACTAAGTACAGAGCATCAATATCGATTACTTCATAAATGTTACGTTTTATTCTCAATTGAGGTACCCAATGCCTACTGGCAAAAAAAACGAATTAATTACACTACGACCTTTAGAACGTGAAGATCTTCCTTTTGTCCATCAATTAGATAATAACGCTAGTGTAATGCGTTATTGGTTCGAAGAGCCTTATGAAGCCTTTGTTGAATTAAGAGATCTCTATGACAAACACATTCATGATCAGTTAGAACGCCGGTTTATTATTGAAAATGAAGGTACTAAAATTGGTTTAATCGAATTAGTAGAAATCAATTATATTCATCGTCGAGCGGAAATTGGTATTATTATTGATCCAGTATTTCAAGGTAAAGGATATGCAGTTAAAGCCACCAACTTAGCGATGGATTATGCATTTTCTGTTTTAAATCTTTATAAAGTCTACTTGATTGTAGATAAAGAAAATACCAAGGCACTACACATTTATAAAAAATTAGGTTTTTGCTTTGAAGGCGAACTGGTTGATGAATTTTTTATTAATGGTAAATATCGTACCGTCATTCGGATGAGTATTTTTCAACATCAATACAATGATAGGAAAAAATCCCAACTAGAAAGCAACAAAATATCTGAAAAATCATGAGTAATCAGATAAGCTAGTAAGTAACAATAGTCCTTATTACAAATAACAACCTTGGTTATGGAGTAAAGATGTCTCAAGATCGACTTTATACTGAAAAAGAGATCAGTTGACTATCATTTAATGAGCGTGTTTTGCAAGAAGCAGCCGACAACCGCAATCCGCTGATTGAAAAATCGCATGCGTTCAATCAGCGGATTGCGTTAGGTATTTACTCCAATAACCTTGAGGAATTCTATAAAATTAAGTTTGCTGATGTTAAACGACGTATATTAATTAACGAAGAACGTGGAACCGCATCAAGTTCACGCTAGTTACTAAACTAAAGTTGCCAAGCTCGATCAAAAATTTGACTCACTCTATAATGAACTATTACTTGAGATGACACGTAACAAAATTTTTCTAATTAACGAACGGCAAATTTCACCGAACCAACAATTTAATTACGACAATTTTTTTGTCAACAACTTCGTCAGCATATTACACTTATCTTGATCAGGGCAGAAACTGATCTGGTTGAATTCCTAAAAGATGACTATACCTATCTGGCTATTGAGATTATCCAGGGACAAAATATTCAATATGCGCTACTCGAAATTTCTGCTGGTAAACAACCCCTTATCCATTGACCACCCGAAATGCCAAAACACAGAAAGTCAATGATCTTGCTAGACAATATCTTGCGTTATTACCTTGAGAAATATTTAAAGGCTTTTTTGACTATGACCAATTAAACGCCTACTCGATGAAAATAACGCGCGATGCTGAATATGATTTAATCACTGAGATGGAATCAAGTATGCTGGAATTGATGTCATCAAGTTTGAAACAGTGTTTTAATGCCGAACCAGTACCTTTTATCTACCAACGAAATATGCTTGATGAAATGGTAGCACTGCTCAGAAAAAACTCAGGTTATCTAATGATGATTCTGTGATCTCAAGGGGAGCATTATCATAATTTTAAAGACTTCATTAAATTTCCCAACGAAGGTAATAAAAATTTACTTAATAAACTCCTACCACGTTTACGTCATCGTTGGTTTGATAATTTCCACAATGGATTTGATGCGATCAGAGAAAAAGACATTCTGCTTATTATCCCTATTACACTTTTGAACATACGTTAGAATTGTTAAAGCAAGCTTCTTTTGATCCCAACGTGCTAACCATTAAAATCAATATATATCGTGTGGCCAAAGATTCACGTATTATTGACTCGATGATTTATGCCGCTCATAATGGTAAAAAAGTCGCGGTTGTCGTCGAATTACAAAGTAGATTTGATGAAGGAACTATATTCATTGGGCTAAACATCTTAACTGAAGCCGGGGTACATGTCATTTTCTCTGCACCTGGCCTTAAAATCCACGCTAAACTCTTTATTATTTCTCGTCTCAAACAAGGTCAAATTATTCGTTACGCACATATTGGTACCGGCAACTTTAATGAAAAAACTGCCCGTCTCTATACCGATTATTCATTGTTAACGGCAAATCAACAAATCACCAATGAAGTAAGACGGGTATTTAACTTTATTGAAGACCCTTACCAACCTGTCAGCTTTGAAAATTTAATGGTTTCACCGCAAAATTCATGTACTCGGTTAATGCAACTGATCGATCGTGAAATTGCCAACGTTCAAGCTGGTAAAACGTCAGGTATCTGGCTAAAAATTAATAACTTAGACGACAAAGAATTAATTAATCGCCTTTATGATGCCTCGAATACCAACGTGAAAATTCGTCTCTTGATCCGCGGTATGTGTTCACTAGTTCCTGGCTAACCTAGTTTTAGCGATAATATTCAAGTCACTAGCATTGTTAATCACTTTTTAGAACATAATAGGGTATATGTATTTAGTAACAATGGTAATGAATAAGTCTTTATTTCCTCAGCTGATTGGGTGACGCGTAATATCGATTTTCGCATTGAAGTGGCAGTTAAATTAGTTGATCAACAACTGAAACAACGGGTGCTCGACATTTTAGAATTTAATGATACAGTTAAAGCTCGGTATATCGATAAAGAGCTCACTAATCGTTATGTCCCACGCGGTAATAAACGCAAAATCCAAGCCCAACGTGCTGTCTATAATTATTTAAAATCACTAGAACAGCTAGAAACAAGAGCTTAACACTATACCATTAACAAAACATTCAGTATCAAGACCTATGGAAATTGTGGCAATCAATCTCGGCTCTAATAGCTTTCACATGATTGTCGCGCGCGCACTACAAATTTTAACCCGTATTAAAAAACGTGTTCATCTAACCGACGGTTTAGATGAACAAAATAAGTTAAGTGAAAAATCAATTTAAAGTGTGTTGAGAGTGCCTAGCGCTTTCTACCGAACGTTTGCAAGATTTTCCCGCTGAAAATGTCTGTATTGTCGGTACCCATGCCTTACGGGAAGTGGTTAATGTTGAAGAGTTTCTCCAACGCGCTAAAGCTATTATCCCCTACCCAATCGAAATCATTTCAGGTCAAGAAGAAGCACGATTAATTTTTATGTGGGTCGAGCATACTCAGCCTGAAAAAGGCCGTAAGTTAGTGATTAATGTCGGCGGCGATTCAACTGAACTTATTATTGGTGAAGGTTTTAAGCCTTTATTAATGGAAAACCGTAAAATGGGATGTGTAAGTTATGCGCGACAATTTTTTGCCAATAATGGATTAACACAACCAATTTTGAGCGTGCCTATTTTGCTACCCGCCAAAAACTAGAAAATCTTGCTTACCAATAATCAAAACAAAGGTTGTGGGACTGTGTCTTTGGTGCTTCAGGAATGATAAAAACAATCTATGAAGTCATTAGCCTGTTAGGTGACTCAGATGGGATGATTACCCCTGAACGCCTAATCAAACTAAAAAATTAATCCTCAAGTATAAAAATCTTAAGTTATTAGATCTGCCTGGTTTATCCGAAGAACGCTCTCACGTTTTCTTTCCTAGCTTGGCCCTCCTATGTGGTATCTTTGATTCCCTACAAATCAAACAATTAACGCTTTCTGATGGTGCTTTACGTGAGGGAGTACTGTATGAAATGGAAGGACACTTTCGTCATCAAAATATTCGCCAGATGTCTGGTACCTGGGTCTTTATTGCCGAACACACACCAAAACAGCGTTATGGTTTAAGCATTGACACCCTGACTTCTGGTATTACCGGTGGTATTTTACTTAGTGCTATTATCATTGAATATAACTTTACTGAACAACAAATTGTCGATTTTGCCTGGCGCATCCCGTTTATTATCGGCGGCTTATTTGGCTTTATTTCTGTTTATTTGCGACGATCCTTACAGGAAACCCCAATATTCAAAGAATTAGCTGCGCAAAAAGCACTTTGCAGTGAGTTACCGGTCAAGACTATTTTAACATCACATAAGCAGGCTTGTTTGATCACCGCCACATTGACTTGAACTCTATCTACATCGATTATTGTGATCATTTTGATGACACCTGACATTATTTTACGAGGGATCTATCATATTGATCGTAATAGCGCCTTACAAACTAACTACCTTACAGTACTAATGCTAACGCTCAGCTGTATAGTTTGGATCTATCTAAGCGATAAAATTGGCTCACACATTACGATGCTACTCGCTTATAGCGGCTTGATCATCAGCGCCAACTATTTCTACTATATGCTATCATCAACCATCTCACTGTTAACATTAACTAGTTATTACGGCATCATGGAACTATTTGTCGGTGCCATAGTTTTAACACCTATTGTCAACACCCGGGCATTTCCACCAGCAATTCGTTATTCTGATATGTCATTTACCTACAATATTGCCTATGCCATCTTTGTAGCTTTAACACCTATCATCAGTGCCTGGCTACAACAATCTCACATGGCACCCACTTACTATGTCAGTGCCGTGGCTATTTTGGTTATCATAGTTGGCTTTTTACCACTGACGTAATAAAGGATGGCAAAATCATCAACCAGGAAAATCGAACACTGACAATCATATCAGTGCCACTATGCGCTAAAGTGTAATAACATCCAGGCTAATAGTATAAAAGTACTTCAATGACAACACTAATGTACTTTACTAAAAAATAAAAATTTTAAGCTGACTAACGATAAAACGAAGCTAATTAACTCCAGGCCGGTGGCATAATACCTGCCAGGATAGCAGCAATATGTTGTTTTATATACTCAACCATGATAGTTGATAACACAGTGTTACAACTAAATATATTATTACGGCCCAGCAATCTATTGGTCCAATTTTTATACTGTATTTTAGAATTAAATGTTTGTAGTGACAATTTTTGTGCCTACTCGATTAACGCAAAGGCAAAATACCTTAATACGTTCCTAGATTAATATTACTTAAACAGGCTTTGTCTAAATTAGCTTTTTGCAATTTGGCCAACTGTAAATTAACAAACCGTAAACTAACACCACTTAAATCAAGTTCGTTTAAATTAGTCTTACTCAAATCAAGCTCCGCATCAACAAGACGTTGCTTAATTAACTTATCTATAATAATAGGTTTTTGGTGTTATAAATCTATTTTGACAGCAACACTAAACACTACCGTCATCTGGTATAACTTGCCTTAAAATTGATAAGTCAGCTAAGGGATCTATTGTGATATCAGTGTCATAAAAGACAGAATTAGTACTGCCAGCGGTGGTTACTTGCATAATCATTCCTTGATTAGTTTATAAGAAAAAAGATAATATTTTAGTTATTGGTTGAATATAATTGCAAAAACTGCTATTTAATTGCCATTAATAATTTTTTGTTATTGAACATTAATTGATTTGGCTGTAACAAACACGTTGCTGATTATAAATATCTTTAACATGAACATCATTTGGCTAATTTATGGTTATCTCACACTGATTGATATAATTTCCACATTTCCTCCATTTTTATGTTAACTACTCGCTAAACTAATCGATTACTACCAGCACAATAACAATGCTAAGAACATGATGAACAATAATAATCGCCGCCGAAAAATTATCATATCTGCTGTCACCACTCTCTTTTTATTGTTCTGTGGGCTTTTTGCCTTGCACTTTTTTCAATCACAAACAACTAAATCACAATCATCAAGCCAAAGCCTTAAGCAATTGAGCAGAGCGCCGCTGCCACCGGTACAAGCTGCATTATCAGTACGGCAAAGTATTCCGCATATTCTTACTACCTTAGGAACAGTACAAGCCGCAAATACCGTAACCGTAACCAGTCGGGTGCAAGGACAATTAATGGCGCTCCATTTCACTGAAGGGCAAACGGTTAAGAGCGGTGATTTATTAGCAGAAATCGATCCGCGCCCATTTCAAATATCACTGGCACAAGCTGAAGGGCAATTAACTAAAGACCAAGCACAATTGCATAATGCCCGTCAAGATTTAGTCCGTTATCAAAAGCTGGCTGCCAGTAAAGTTATTTCCCAACAAGAATTAGATAAACAGTGGACCATA
Organism: Arsenophonus sp.; assembly: GCA_045399315.1. GTDB lineage: Bacteria > Pseudomonadota > Gammaproteobacteria > Enterobacterales > Enterobacteriaceae > Arsenophonus. The sequence continues at coordinate 13,181 of DAYVGO010000091.1, read as the reverse complement.
GTCCAACAAGCAGAAGGCAGTGTTAAAATCGATCAGGCTGCTATTAATAACGCTAAACTGCAATTGACCTATAGCCGAATTACGGCTCCCATTACTGGCCGTGTTGGTTTAAAACAAATCGATGTTGGTAATTATATCGCTGGCGGGGCAACGTCCCCTATTGTTGTCATCACACAAACCACCCCTATTGACGCTGTATTTGCGCTACCTGAAGCCGATATTCCTTTGATCAAGGTCGCTCAACAACAAAAGGCAAAAATTCCAGTGATCGCCAGGGATCGTAACAATACTGATCAAATCGCGGCAGGTTATCTGTTAAGTACCGATAATCAGATAGATACCACAACCGGCACCCTAAAAATGAAGGCACGCTTTGCTAATCAAGATGATAAGCTGTTTCCCAATCAATTTATTAATATTCATATCCAAGTTGATACCCTAAAAAATGTGGTCGTGATCCCTACTTCAGCGTTACAGATAGGTAGTATTGGTCACTTTGTCTGGCTATTAGATGAAAATAATTTGGTCAGAAAACATAAAGTCACTGTTGGCTTACAAGACGGTCAAAAGACCATCATTACTGGAGGATTAGACGCTGGCATGCATGTCGTTACCGATGGTGTCGATCGGTTAGTTGATGGGTTAAAAGTTAAGGTTGTTACCCCAATCAATCAATTAACTTTGTATGCTACCACAACGGAGAAATCTTAATGCAGTTTGCGACACCGGTAAAAAATGGTGGCCCATCACGGTTATTTATTCTACGCCCAGTAGCAACCACGTTATTTATGGTGGCAATTTTATTAGCTGGCATTATCGGTTACCGTTTTTTACCGGTCTCTGCATTGCCACAAGTTGACTATCCTACAATTCAAGTGGTCACCTTCTATCCTGGTGCCAACCCTGAAGTGATGACGTCAGCAATCACCGCACCTTTAGAGCGCCAATTGGGACAGATGTCAGGACTAAAACAGATGTTTTCCCAAAGTGCTGGTGGCTCTTCGGTGATTACTTTAACCTTTCAACTGTCATTGGCGCTGGATATTGCTGAACAAGAAGTGCAAGCGGCAATTAATGCTGCCAGTAATTTATTACCAAAAGATCTGCCCTATCCGCCCATTTATAATAAAGTCAATCCCGCTGATCCGCCAATTTTAACATTAGCTGTAACGACCAATGCCCTGCCAATGACCCAATTGCAAGACATGGTTGAAACACGGATCGCCCCAAAAATTTTTCAGGTAGATGGTGTTGGTTTAGTGACTCTCGCCGGTGGGCAACGTCCAGCGGTACGTATCAAGCTAAACCCACAAGCGGTTGCTGCGCACCAACTGGATAATGAAACAATTCGGCTAGCAATTAATAATGCCAATATAAATTCAGCTAAAGGCAGTCTTGATGGTCCCAATCGCGCAATCACTCTGGCTGCTAATGATCAAATGAAATCATTGGCAGATTATCGCTCTCTTATTATTACTTATAAGCAAGGTGCGGCTATTCGACTAGGCGACATTGCAACCATATCGGAAGCAGCAGAAAATAATCAATTAGGTGCTTGGGCAAATAAAAAACCGGCAATCGTGATTAATGTCCAACGCCAGCCAGGCGCCAATGTCATTAAAACCACCGATCATATCCAGCAAATTTTACCTGAGTTAGTTAAAAACTTACCTAAAGCAGTCAAGGTTAATGTCCTTACCGATCAAACAACAACTATTCGAGCTTCAGTTAAAGATGTGCAATTTGAATTAGTACTATCAATTACTTTAGTTGTGATGATAATTTACCTTTTTTTGCGCAATGGTATCGCCACCCTCATTCCCGGTATTGCTGTTCCACTATCATTAGTTGGTACTTTTGCCGTCATGTATTTTTGCGGCTTTTCGATTAATAACCTCACCCTAATGGCATTGACTGTCGCGACTGGCTTTGTGGTTGATGATGCGATTGTGGTTATTGAAAACATTTCTCGCTATTTGGAAAAGGGAGATAAACCATTAACGGCAGCACTAAAAGGCGCAGGTGAAATTAGCTTTACCATTATTTCTTTAACCTTTTCATTAATTGCAGTACTGATCCCACTTTTTTTCATGAGTGATATTGTTGGTCGCTTATTTCGTGAATTTGCCATTACCCTAGCAGTTGCAATATTAATTTCGGGGATTGTTTCTCTTACACTAACACCAATGATGTGTGCACGTTTACTAAAGAGTGAAACAAAAACCAAATACAATCGTTTTGAAAAAGGCTGTGAAATGTTGTTTGATAAAATGATTGCTATTTATGCTAACTGGCTTAAACACACTCTCAATCATAAATGGTTAACCCTAGCCGTAGCGATTAGCACTCTAATACTGACGGCATTGCTATATCTGATTATTCCAAAAGGCTTTTTCCCTTTACAAGACAATGGAGCATTGCAAGGGATAATCGAAGCACCACAATCTAGCTCTTTTGCTGCAATGGCCGAAAAACAACACCAAATTACTGAACGATTATTAGCGGATCCAGCAGTAGAAAATGTCACTACTTTTGTCGGTATTGATGGTAGTAATTCATCCCTCAATAATGCGCGCGTGCAAATTACCCTTAAACCATTAAATCAACGTGACGATCGCATAGATGTCATTATCCCTCGGCTACAACAGACAGTGGATGATATTGCTGGTATTAAGTTATTTTTACAGACAATGCAAGATCTAACCATTAATACCCAGATTTCACGCACCCAATATCAATTTACTTTACAAGCAGCTTCTTTACAGCAACTTTCATTGTGGGTTCCCAAACTACTTGAAGCGTTAAAAACCAATCAGCAACTTACTGATGTTAGCAGTGATTGGCAAGATAAAGGATTAGTCGCTAATGTGATAGTTGATCGCGATACAGCCAGCCGTTTAGGCATTAGTATGTCAGCCATTGATAACGCATTATATAATGCTTTCGGCCAGCGAATGATTTCAACCATTTATACCCAAGCAAATCAATACCGAGTTATTCTTGAACATGGTGAAGAAGATAGTGTTGGTCTGGCTGCACTAAATAATATTAGCTTGCGGAGTAACCAAAACACTATGGTTCCATTAAATATAATTGCTAAGATTGAACAAAGTTATGGCCCATTATCGATTAATCACTTAGCACAATTTCCCTCTGCCACTTTTTCTTTCAATGTGGCTAAAGGCGGCTCGTTAGAAGGAGCTCTCAACACCATCAAACAAGCAGAGAGCAAAATTGAATTACCCTATGATATTATTACTCAATTTCAAGGAGCAACATTAGCATTTGAAAAAGCTCTGGTGAATACTTTATGGCTTATCTTAGCGGCCATTATTGCGATGTATATTGTTCTCGGGATCTTATACGAAAGTTTTATCCATCCCATCACTATTCTTTCTACCCTGCCTACCGCAGGCGTTGGCGCACTAATTGCCTTAATGGTGGCAGGTTACCAACTCGATATTATTGCTGTGATCGGTATTATATTACTTATCGGGATTGTCAAGAAAAACGCGATTATGATGATTGACTTTGCATTGGCCACAGAGCGGGAACAAAGTTTATCACCTCAGCAAGCCATCTATCAGGCTTGTTTATTGCGCTTCAGGCCGATTTTGATGACCACCATGGCCGCCCTGCTTGGCGCGCTTCCTTTAATGTTAAGCACTGGCGTCGGTGCTGAGCTACGTAGACCATTAGGAACTTGCATGGTTGGCGGCTTAATTTTGAGTCAAATCTTAACCCTATTTACCACACCAGTGATCTATCTATTGTTTGATCGGCTAGCCCAATATTGGAAATCTGGTCGACATAATAACCGGACAGCAAAAGGACAGGAGCCATTGCTGTGAAACTATTCGCATTATTTATCAAACGTCCAGTCGCTACCACCCTACTTAGCCTGGCAATTACCTTATGTGGTGTCTTTGCTTTTATGCTGCTGCCAATCTCACCGTTACCGCAAGTAGACTTTCCAGTTATCAAAGTAACTGCTTCAATGCCTGGTGCGTCACCCGAAACTATGGCTTCTTCAGTTGCCATACCATTAGAGCGAGCTTTAGGTCAAATTGCCGGCATTAACGAAATGACTTCCAACAGTTCGTTAGGGAATACCAATATTACGCTGGAATTTGATCTGAATAAAAATATTGATAGTGCCGCCAGAGAAGTACAAGCAGCGTTAAATGCAGCACAAAGTCTGTTACCTACCGGGATGCCATCACGTCCACGTTACTATAAAACCAATCCGGCTGATGCGCCAATCATGATATTAACATTAACATCAAATAGCTACCGAATAGGTGAAATATATGACATCGCCTCAACACAACTTGCTCAACATATTGCACAAATAGCCGGTGTCAGTGAAGTTTCTATCGGCGGTGGTTCTTTGCCAGCAGTACGTATTGAGCTCAATCCAACGGCATTATTTAATCAAGGGATCTCTCTTGATGCAGTAAGAGAAGCGATTAATGATGCCAATGTCCGTCGTCCCCAAGGCTACCTGTATGATGAGCAGTCACTCTGGCAGATAAAAACCAATGATGAATTAAAAACTGCTGCCGATTATCAACCGATTATTGTTCGTTACCATAATAACTCTGTGGTTAGACTACAGGATGTCGCTAATATCAAAGACTCGGTACAGGACATTCGTACTGCCGGTATGGTGGCCGGTAAGCCAGCAGTTATTTTAGTCATTCGCCGAGAAGCCGGCGCCAATATCATCACAACTGTCGATCGTATTCGCGCAGAATTGCCTGAACTCCGTAAGATACTACCTGCTAGTGTTAATTTAAACATTGCCCAAGATAGAACCCCGACAATTCGTGCTTCCCTGATTGAAGTTGAACAAGCATTAGTCATTGCAATCAGTTTAGTGATCCTGGTCGTTTTCTTATTCTTACGCTCTGGCAGAGCAACAATTATTCCTGCCATTGTGGTGCCAGTTTCGCTAATTGGTAGCTTTACAGCTATGTATCTATGTGGTTTTAGCCTTAATAATCTATCATTGATGGCATTAACTGTTGCAACTGGTTTCGTCGTCGACGATGTCATTGTGGTGATTGAAAATATTATGTGCCATATAGAAAATGGTGTAACTCGAGCTAAAGCCGCTATTATTGGTGTTAGTGAGGTTGGTTTTACTGTTTTGTCAATGAGTATCTCTTTAATCACAGTTTTCATCCCTTTACTCTTTATGGATGGTTTAGTCGGTCGCTTTTTCCATGAATTTGTCATCACCTTAGCCACAGCAATTTTGATCTCATTATTTTTCTCACTTACTCTTACCCCCATGATGTGTGCTTATCTATTAACAAGAAGAAAAAAACATAGCACCCATAAGATTAGTGGCTTTGACCGGCTATTATTAAAAATACAACAAAGTTACGGTGTCACATTGAATTGGATCTTAGCTCACCAACGTAATGTGTTATTGGTTTTACTCGCAACTATCGGTTTAAACATTTATCTTTATATCAGTATCCCAAAAACATTTTTCCCCGAACAGGATACTGGCCGATTGTTAGGCTATATTCATGCTGATCAGAGTATCTCTTTCCAAGCGATGAAAACAAAAATGACCCGTTTTATGAGCCTAATGGAACAAGATCCTAGTATTGACAATGTGACTGGTTTTATTGATGGTAGCCGAATTAATAGCGGTTTTATGTTTATCTCTTTAAAGCCTCTTAGTCAGCGTAAACAAAGTATAAATCAAATTATTCAACGACTGCGAAACACATTGGCTAATGAACCAGGCACGAGCTTGTTTCTTATACCAGTGCAAGATATTCGAGCAGGTGGACGTCAGGCATCTGCCAGCTATCAATTTACACTACTTACTGATGATCTCAAAGAATTACGCTTGTGGGAACCACAAGTTCGTAAAGCTCTGGCTCAGCTTCCTCAAATAACTGACGTTAATTCTGATAAAGAAGACAAAGGTACAGAAATGGCAATAATTTACGATCGAGACAAAATGGCACAATTAAGTATTAATATTAAAGCTGCCAACAATTTACTTAATGATGCCTTCGGCCAGCGACAAATCTCCACCATTTATCAACCAATGAATCAATATAAAGTTATTATGGAAGTTGCACCTAAATATACCCAAGACGCCAGTACATTAGAAAAAATGTTTGTAATTAATAAACAAGGCAAACCAATTCCACTTTCCTTTTTCGCTCAATGGCAACCTACCAATGCTCCATTAAGTGTTAATCATCAAGGATTATCTGCCTCATCAACGATTTCGTTTAACCTTAATGAAGGTTATACATTAAATGATGCCATTAACGCGATAGAACTGACCATGATCCAATTAGCTGTGCCACCTACTGTACGCAGTACATTTGCTGGAACAGCCAAAATATTTCAAGAAACCTTAAAAAGCCAATTATTTCTGATCATAGCCGCCATTGGTACAGTGTATCTTGTCCTTGGCATCCTTTATGAAAGCTATATACATCCATTAACCATTCTTTCCACCTTACCGTCAGCAGGTTTAGGTGCTTTATTAGCATTAGAGCTGTTTAATATCCCTTTTAGTTTAATTGCGCTGATTGGCATTTTGTTATTAATTGGTATTGTTAAAAAAAATGCCATCATTATGGTAGATTTTGCTATTCAGGCACAAAGGCAAGGTATACTCAGCACGCATGATGCTATATTAAAAGCCAGTTTATTGCGTTTTCGTCCCATATTAATGACCACTATCGCAGCAATTTTTGGCATGCTACCACTGGCAATAGCTAATGGTGATGGTGCGGAATTACGTCAACCTTTAGGAATAACCATTGTTGGTGGCTTGATTGTTAGTCAAATATTGACACTTTATACTACACCAGTGGTTTATCTTGCATTCGATAAGCTACAAACCTATTTACAACAAAAGCGCAAAGTAACAAGACGCGAATGAAAATATGCTTTAGTGGTGCAACCAGTAAACTTTTTTTGCTATCTTTACCCTCTGTCTGCTGATTGTCTTTATCATGCACTGGGGGATTAGATTAAGTTTTGAACAAGGTTTTATTGGTTATATTAGACAAATAAATGAGTTACGTACTATCCTGATTGCTCAAGAACTCGCTGAACAATACCAACAAACCGGTAATTGGACATTTTTGCAACATAATGGCCGTGCTGTGACTCGGCTCATCAATACCCTGGAACAGGAAAATGACCTGCCAACTCAATCTTCAGCAAAAAGCTGGCGTACTCAAGTGTGGATTGTCGATCATAATATGACCAGGCTTTCAGGTCGTGGCCAAGTTACCTGCGACCAAAGATGACATTATTCAAAAACCGGTTATATATCATAACCAGAATGAATTCGTTGTTGGGGGAAAAGCACGAACGCTATCCTAAATTGCTTCTAGTTCTCTTCGTAATTACTATATATGCTGATCCTGATCGGTTAGCTCAATTATTTAATAATTTATGGCAAACAGCTTACGTTATACTGCCTCACCTGGCACCCTGATTATACAGGGTTTTATAGCTGACCAACCTTTATCTCATCTGGCAGGATAGCGCCCCAGGCTTATTGGCTCATCAATACCTATTAATCTTTGAGCGATTTTATAGGGTAGAGAGTTCTCGTAACCACGCTAGTGGGAGGACAGGGCTTGGCTTAGCAATTTGTTATAATGTCGTTGAAGCCCATGGTGGCAAAATAAACGCTTCAGCTTCCTCTTTAGGTGGGGTAAAAATTAGCATAGAATTACCATTAAACAATCATCATAAAAGCCAAAAGGTATGAGTCTCAATAATTACTGCTACCGTATTTTAGTTGTTGAAGATGAACCAAAGTTAGGCTAACTGTTAGTTGATTATCTTCAAGTGGCAGGTTTTCAAAGTGACTGGTTACTAGACAGTAATGCTTTTATTAACCAAGTAAAATATTCTCCTGCTGATCTGATTTTACTTGATCTTATGTTGCCAGACGTAGACGACTTAGCTATTTGCCATCAATTACGCCAATTTTCAGATGTTTCTATTATCATTGTTACGGCTAAAACTGAAGAAATAGATCACTTAGTTGGGTTAGAAATTGGTGCCGATGACTATATCTGTAAACCTTTTAGTCCACGTGAAGTGATCGCCAAAATTAAAACCATTTTACGCCATTGTTACCAACCAACTAAATCACAAAATCGATCCTATAATTTAATCATTGATGAAGCTGCCTATCAGACACATTATCAAAATCAAACCATTGAATTAACTCCGGCTGAATTTCGGTTATTAAAATTTTTGTTCCGACACCCTGGTAAAGTTTTTTCCCGTGATAAGCTATTGAATAATCTCTACGATGATTATCGTATTGTTACTGATCACACCATTGATAGTCATATCAAAAACTTACACCGCAAATTGGAACTATTAGATAAAGAACGACAATTTATTCGTTCAGTATATGGTTTAGGTTATAGTTGGGAACTGGTTTAATTAAATTTTGCCAATATCATGGCTGATTTATTTGGATTTCGTAACATAAGGGGTTAGAATTAACAAATTAAAAACTTATCCGATTAAGAATAAGTACTGACTTGTTATCAGATTGAGAACTTATCATGTTTACGCCAGAATTACTTTCTCCTGCAGGTGCCCTAAAGAACATGCGTTATGCGTTTGCTTATGGCGCTGATGCTGTTTATGCTGGACAACCTCGCTATAGTCTTCGTGTTCGTAACAACGAATTCAATCATAAAAATTTAGCTAAAGGGATTAAAGAAGCCCATGAAATGGGAAAACGTTTCTATGTAGTGGTTAATATTACACCGCATAATGCTAAATTAAAAACTTTCATTCGTGATCTTACCCCGGTTATTGAAATGCAGCCGGATGCTTTGATTATGTCCGATCCCGGCCTCATTATGTTAGTAAAAGAAACGTTTCCGGCAATGGAGATCCATCTTTCGGTCCAATCCAATGCCGTTAATTGGGCAACAGTAAAATTTTGGCAACAAATGGGATTAAGTCGAATTATCCTGTCACGTGAGCTCTCAATTGAAGAAATTGCTGAAATTCGCCAACAAGTGCCAGATATTGAATTAGAAGTTTTTGTTCATGGTGCGCTTTGTATGGCTTATTCTGGCCGTTGCTTACTCTCCGGTTATATTAACAAGCGAGATCCCAATCAAGGTACGTGTACCAACGCTTGCCGTTGGGAATATAAAGTGCAGGAAGGAAAAGAAGACATAATAGGTAATATTGTTCATCAACACCAACCGATCACGATAAAAAATATTCACCCTACACTAGGCAGTGGACAACCGACCGACAAAGTTTTTTTAATTGAAGAAACAAAACGTCCTGGTGAATATATGACCGCCTTTGAAGATGAACATGGCACCTATATTATGAATTCAAAAGATCTACGTGCTATTGAACATGTTGAACACCTGACTCACCTCGGTGTTCATTCACTAAAAATCGAAGGACGGACAAAATCCTTTTACTACTGCGCTCGAACAGCCCAAGTTTATCGTCGTGCCATTGACGATGCCGTAGCAGGTAAACCTTTCGATCCCACATTATTAACCACATTAGAAGGTTTAGCTCACAGAGGCTACACCGAAGGCTTTTTACGCCGTCATACCCATGATGCATACCAAACCTATGAATATGGTTATTCAGTATCTGATAGTCAACAATTTGTAGGTGAATTTACTGGCGAACGCCAAAATGGACTGGCTGAAGTGGATGTAAAAAATAAATTTTGTGTTGGCGATAATTTAGAATTGATGACACCAGCAGGTAATATCCAATTTACCTTATCTAACTTAGTTGATAAAAAAAACCAACCTATTCAAGTTGCTCCAGGTAATGGCTATAAAGTTTATTTACCTATTCCTGAGGATGTTGATCTGCATTTTGCGCTATTAATTAATAACTTAGCTGGAACAACAACCAGAAACCCACATGGCAAGCAACATAGGCAAATGATAAAATAAGCTCAATAACTAAAGCAAGCAGTAGTAGGTTGGCTTTAGTTATAAACATTTTGTTAGCAATTTTATCTAAATTGGATAACAGTAATACAAGTGTATAATTTAAGAAAAAAATGCCATTTTTATGTATTAGATCACAGCAACACACTATTTATTATCATATGATAATTACTGAAAAATGTAGAACTAGAAAATTAATAGTAAGACTAGGAACCACCTTCTTCGCTAACTCAATCTCCCTTGAGTTAGCTTTTTCTTTTGCTGGTTAAAAAATTACTATTCTTTCTACCAGATATTTTATGCAAAATAACATTCAATAGTTAACAAACTTTAATGCAAATTATTTAACAAATCCCACAACTAAAATTAAACTGAAGTGATTCACTTCACTTCACTTAACTAAAGCAATGTAGCTTGTTATTCAAATTATAATAAATAACAATCAAACATATCGTCCATATAGGGGAGTAACTGATGACCGATATCGAGACATTGCTAGGCTCTAATGCCGACAATCTATTACAACATCGCTGCTAAACCATCGCCAAAGAAAAATTATATCTACCTGGTAACGACTTTATCGATTGTGTCATGATAAATAATAACCGCCCAAACCCAGTATTACGCTCAATGCAAACTCTGTTTGATCACGGCAGGCTAGCTGGCAGCGGCTACCTTTTGGTATATTAGCCGTAGTTTCATGTTGTTATGCGCATAAGATATCATTTTAGCAAAACTTAATCATAATAAAACACTCAGTTATCCAACCCAATATGATCAAACGCTTTACATAAGTGTCGAGCAAGCTTTTGGCATGGGTGTGGTTGCGATTGGTGCTACCATTTACTATGGTTCAGCAGAGTGCCGCCATCAGATTGAAGAAATTTCAGTCGCTTTTGAACGCGCTCATGAACTCGGTATGGTGACGGTACTATGGGCCTATTTACAAAATTCAGCCTTTCAAAAAAGAAAAAATGATTATTATACTAGTGCTAATCTAACTGGCCATGCCAACCATTTGGCGGCAACGATTGGTGCTGACATCATTAAACAAAAAATGGCGGAGAATAATGGTGGCTATCAGGCTATCAGCTTTGGCCATACTGATGAATGGGTATATACCAATTTGACAACCACTCATCCGATTGACTTAGTGAGATATCAATTAGCAAATTGCTATATGGGTCGTGCTGGCTTGATTAATTCGGGCGGCGTTACCCTACCGGTTCAAATGATCTGAAAGAGTCAGTTCGTACTGCACTGATCAATAAACGGGCAGGTGGTATGGGATTAATTCTTGGTAGAAAAGCGTTTAAAAAATCGATGAAAGAGGGGATTGAACTTATAAATGCCGTATGAGATGTTTATTTAAATAAAAAAATAACCATTGCTTAATTGAGGTGGTTTAATTAAATATAGTAGTGTTATTAATAATAAAAATGTTGACTGTGATAAATACTAACTCTGTATCACTGTTTATAGTTATTAATTTTACTAAATAATATAAATATTTTAGTTTATTTAAGCTTTATGCGAAAAATTTTGTGATTAGATAACATCTATTTGCAATAAAAAGCCAAATATAGTAGATATATATAAAATTAATAATAATGCTAAAACTAAATAAAAAATTAATAATAATATAACTTAATTATTTAATAATTTAACTATCAATGTTGCTAGTTAGCGAATAATATTATTAAGTGGAAAAATAATATTAAATTTAACATTTGTCATAATAATATTGGTTAAGGATCACAATTTCTCTAGCAAAAAATTGTAACTACTTTTTATATTCTGTAGATTAAATAATATTACGTAAGATTATAGAGAGGTGAAAACAATGTTAAAATATCCATATGGCTTTGATACCTTTTCTAATTTTTTAGCTGAATGCGGTTTGGGTAAAATAGAATCAATCTCAAAAGGATATTGTTTTTGCTATAAGCTACCGCAAGGAGTTAACATCTATTTGTATAAAAACGGTACGATATTGATACAAGGCAACGCACTAGTCAAAATTACCATTGAAATGACAATACAAGACTCGTTACAAAAAACTAGTTAATCCCTCTACCTAACGAATAATATATATCACATTTAGTAAAAATTGTTTATAGATAATTATTTATTATTAAAAGTATAATATTCATTATATTAAGATTATCTTTTGCTAGACAAAAATTTAACTTATTTCTAGTCTGTCAATATTCTAACCACCAATAAACTTAATTTTTAAAGGTAGATAACAGATATGAATAACTACTTACAGCAACACCGGCTAAGTTTGAATTAGGTTGATAGCCTTGTGTAATACTTGATATCGCTTTAGTAGATGCAATACTAGGGGTTAATTTATTATTTAAATGATCTATACACTTATTTAAATATTGATAAACACCATTATGCGTTTGCCCCATTTCTCTCAATTGGTGAATGTTTATCGCATTATAATCATTAACAACGGTACTAACACTACGGACAATACAATGACCATTTTTGCCAGCCACATTATCTTTACTTTATTAGGAAAACTTACTCAAAATAAAATAATAATCCATAAACAAATCTATTATTCGGTGAAATACCATTAGTCAGCCATGACAGACTTTACACAGCTGATATTGAGAAATTTGATAGAAGTTTTTATGACCACCGTTATCACGTTCGGGATGCTTTCAACTCTGATGGTTATCAGTCAAGCGCCTGTCTTTGTATTTTTAGTTATCAATACAACCGTAAATTGTAGCCGTTATCTTGTCCGTATTTTTATTATGGATGATCAGGCTAAAGAAACAGGAAGAATTGTATATAAAAATAACTTAAGAACCTATTTGGAATGCTAAAAAAACGACGAATGGTCAGGACTTCACACCCTATCACTACCCTACTACACCAAGGAATTAAGAAATGACTAACCCACCTATTGCTCAATCAGACTTACAAAAAACTAAAGAAACAGCTGTCATACAAAATTCATTAATCAATCTAGCATGAAATCTCAATTAGCTGCTGCACTTCCTAGACATATGTCGCCTGATCATATGACTAGAATAGTAACAACTAAAATTCGCAAAACGCCTGAGTTGGCTGAATGTGATCTAGATATGATTAATGATGAAAATTATTGGCTAGCAAATGCAATGAAAATAGCTTGAATAACTGGCCAAAGAATATCAGATATATCAAAAATGAAGTGGAAAGATATTTATGATGATA
>DAYVGO010000010.1:0-16785 GCA_045399315.1 Arsenophonus sp. | reverse complement strand
GCATCATTTTTTCCATTGGCGGTCGAGCTTCGCCTGAGTAAAATAAGCCGATGCTTTGCGTAGAATATCGTTACTTCGTCGTAACTCACGGTTTTCACGCTCCAATTCTTTTATCCTCTGGCTCTCATTCATTGCCAGCGAGTTGTCAGATAACGCCTTATTACGTTCATACTGACGTATCCAGGTACGCAACGTATCGGGGTTACAGTCTATTTTGGAAGCGATAGCGCGAAAGCTCTCCTATCTTTTGACTGACTATTTAGTCTCCAAGATTCCCGAGGTGATTGATTCATGGAGTGAAGAAAATATTTGTTTACAAAAAAAAGCCCATTTAATCTTGGAGCACTATTGTCAGACTTATCCTCTAAAGAAAAAGATAGCCAGTGTCTTTCTCTAATCATTTCTCTTCTATTCCGGTTTTTACCTGCCAATGTACTGGTCAAGTCGAGGAAAGTTAACCAATACTGCAGATCTTATTCGCTTAATAATTAGTGACGAAGCAATCCATGGCTTCTATATCGGTTATAAGTTTCAAAAATCATTAAGCAAATATAGTGGTAAAAAAAGAAAGAAAAGATCTTGCTTATTTATTATTAAGCTTATATAAAAATGAAATTAAATATAGCAAATCTTTATATGATGATGTGTGTTGGACAGAAGACGTAAAAAAGTTTCTTCACTACAATGCCAATAAAACATTAATGAATTTAGGCTACGAGACTTTATTCCCAGAAACTGGGACCGATGTTAGCCCAGTAATCTTGTTGATACTATCACCAAATGCCAACGAAAATCAAGATTTCTTTTCTGGTTCAAGTTCCTCTTAATTATTGGTAAAACGATTACCACAGAAGATGAAGATTGGAATTTTTAATTTATGAAATAATGATAATAGAAAGCATGCTCATGACCTGTTACTATCCTATAATAGAAAATATGCCCATTTTTACAATTTATAACGTCTTATTACTAGTATTATCTTACTATAAAAAATAAAATTAATTAAATTTATAAATTAATTTATTCGGTAAACAAAAAATAATAAATACCGTTTAATAATATAAAAAATAATAACAAAATAATATTTATATAAATAACAATAACTTACAAACAATGAGTTATCCTTTTTATTCTATTAAGCAAGATAAATTAAAGCTTAACCAACATTTCTAAAAAATAACTTCCTTCTTTTTGATTAATTTTGATAAACATAGGGTTGCCAGCTTATTTCAATATGTTAGGTTATATAGAGCATCAATTTAAATAAGGATATGAAGAATTAAAACACAAATTAATTAACTAGCCATAGGATATTATTATTGCATGTCATTTAAAATTGAAGTGAAAAATTTATACAAAATATTCGGCGATCACCCTAAGCAAATTTTTAAACTTATAAATAAAGACTTAAGTAAAAAACAAATATTTAATAAAACCGGTTTAAATGTTGGTGTTAAAAACGCCAATTTGGCCATTGAAGAAGGTGAAATCTTCGTCATTATGGGTCTATCAGGATCAAGAAAATCTACCCTAGTGTGTCTCCTCAATCGCCTAATCGAACCGACCAAAGGCCAAATCTTAATTGACGGAGAAGATATTGCTACCATTTCTCAGGAAAAATTACGTAAAGTACAGCGTAAAAAAATCAGTATGGTATTTCAATCCCTTGTGTTAATGCCCCATCTCAATGTATTAGATAATGCCGCACATTGGTATGGAATTAGCGAGTGTTGCCAAACCAGAGCGAACAGAAAAAGCATTAGCTGCTTTACGACAAGTTAATCTTGAGCAATAGGCACAATCTTTTCCAAACGAACTATCAGGTGATATGCGCCAACGTATTGGTCTTGCCCGGGCATTGGCTAATGATCCTGACATTCTCCTGATGGATGAGGCATTCTCTGCACTAGATCCGCTAATTAGAACAGAAATGCAAGATGAATTACTATCATTACAAGGTGATAAACAACACACAATTATCTTTATCTCTCATGATCTGGATGAAGCTATGCGGATCAGTGATCGGATCGCTATTATGCAAGATGGCGTTATTATCCAAGTCGTTACCCCTGATGAGATCTTAAATAATCCGGTTAACGATTATGTTAAAACTTTTTTCCGTGGCGTCGATATTAGCCAAGTCTTCTCTGCCAAAAATATTGCCCGCCGTCGTCCCGATGCCCTGTTACATGTTGCTCCTGGTTTTGGTCCACGTTCAGCACTAAAAATACTGAATGATGAAGACCGGGATTATGGTTGTTTAATCGAAAGAGAGCAAAAATTTGTTGGCATCGTTTCAATTGGATCAAGCATTACACTATAAAAAAACATTGAACAAGCAATCTTAACTTCACCTAATGCTATTGATGGCAATACTCCACTTAATGAGCTGATTTCAACTATTGCTCAATCTCCCTGTGCAGTTCCGGTAATTAATGATAATCAACGTTATCTCAATGTTATTTATAAAGGGATCTTACTGCAAGCATTAGATAAGAAAACAATAAATGAATGAATAAATAAACGAACAGACATACCTGAAGAAATGGCAATTGATCCTTGGAGCGCAGTAAGCACAGAAACTGCTACCGATTGGTTGGATACACCAGTAACCGATGTACCAGCGGAACATTTTGATATCATATATCCTTTCCAGCACCCTCTAATACTGTTGGACTCATGGGTTTCACATGCTATCGATTGGATTGTTTTACACTTCCGCCCTCTGTTTCAAGGGATCTTTGTGCCAATTGATTTTATGTTAAGTCGTTTTGAAAAAATATTAACAACTTTACCCGCTATTTTTATCATTATTGCTTTTACGCTGTTAGCCTGGCAATTATCAACTAAAAAAATGGCCGTAGCTACTTTCATCTCATTGGTTTTCATTGGGGCATTGGTGCCTGGTCAGAAGTAATGATTACTTTATCGCTGGTCTTAACTTCATTATTTTTCTGTCTATAATTGGTTTACCATTGGGAATATGGCTAGCCAATAGCGAGTGAGCAAGCCAACTAATTAGGCCACTATTAGATGCAATGCAAACTACACCGGTGTTTGTTTATCTGGTACTTATTATCATGTTATTTGGTATTGGTAACGTCCCCTGGTATTGTCGTCACTATTATTTTTGTGCTACCGCCAATCATTCGACTGACTATTTGGGGATCAAACAAGTACCTGCTGATCTCATTAAAGCAGCAGAATCATTTGGTGCCAGTCGAAATCAACTTTTATTTAAAGCCCAGCTACCACTTGCTGCACCAACTATTATGGCGGGAATTAATCAGACATTAATGTTATCACTATCGATTGTCGTTATTGCATCAATGATTGCTGTTGGAGATTTGGGACAAATGGTACTACGTGGAATTAGTCGCCTAGATATGGAGCAGGCAGCGGTAGGCGGCACCGGCATCGTCATATTGGCAATTATTCTCAATCGTCTAATACAATCATTAGGTGAAAAAGCCAGCATTAAAAAAATATAGCTTGGTATGACACTGGTCCTATTGGCTTAATAACCCTTTTATTAAGAAAAGCTAAAACCAAATAATGAAAATAAACATGCCGATATTTTTATCATATAAAAAATTTTTAAATCGAACATTGGCTTGCAACATCCACAGAGGAAATAACAATGTGTAAAACTATTTTCCTAGCTGCAGCTTTGACAACTTTAATCAGTATTAAACTTTTTGCCACTAAACTACCTGGTAAAGGTATAAAGGTGCAACCTATACAAAGCATAATTGCTGAAGAGACTTTCCAAACGTCGATCGTTAATAAGGCATTGGAAAAATTAGGCTATCAAATTTTACCAATTTAAGAGGTTGACTATACCGTGACTTACACATCAATTGCGGCCGGAGATGCGACTTTTATGTATGGCGGTCAACTGGCAACCATTACACACTGCACAATATGAAGCCGTGGGAGGAGATAAACGCCTATACCGCAAAGGTGTTTATATTAGTAATGCCGTTCAAGGCTACCTGATAGATAAAAAAAACCGCCGATAAATATAACATCACCAATATAGTGCAATTTAAAAATACTAATATTGCTAAATTATTTGATACTAATGGTAACGGTAAAGCAGATCTGACAGGCTGTAATCCGGGCTAGAGCTGTGAAGCAGTGATTAATAATCATTTAAATGTTTATCACTTAAATACAACCGTTAAGCATACTAAGGTAATTATGCGGTGATGATAGCTGATACCATCACTCGCTATAAGGAAAGTAAACCCATTTTCTACTACACCTGAGTGTCTTACTTGGGTCAATGCTATTTTAAAACCGGGCAAAAATGTTGTTTGGTTAGAAGTTCCTTTTCTCTCTCTACCAAATAATGATAAAATAGATACCATTTTAGCAAATGGTAAAAATTATGGTTTGCTTCCTAATATGATGCATATCGTCGCAAATAAAATTTGGGTAGAAAACGATCCTGCTGTGGCCAAACTATTTTCCATTATGAAAATACCAATTCAGATATTAATGTACAAAATCTTCGTATGTATAATGGTGAAACCTCACAAGCTGATATTGAACATCATACACAAGGTTGGATAAAAACTTATCAAAAGATTTTTAATAGCTGGATAAATATTGCTTTAAAACTAGTAACAAATAAATCTCCTACTGTTACACATTTTATGTGATCGACTATAAATAGGTTGAATAGTATCTTTTCAACCTATTTTTTATATTATATTACAACTTAATTACAATAAAGACATTATCCGATACTTAAATCAATTTACTACTTATCATCTTACAATCAAATAGATAGCTAGTTTATATTGACAATTATTTATATTTACTTATATATATTTGTTTTAATATTAGTGTTATAATAAAACAATTAATTAATATTAAATGTATATAATTTATTACAAATGATATTTATTTTTTATTAATTAGATAATGAAATTATTTTGCAAATAACAAATTATGGATTATTAAAATCTATTTTAAAACCTTTTTTATATTAACATTCAAAATATTTATGAATTAAATACCAATAACAAAATAAATTTTGCGATAATAAATAACTATAATTGATAATTTTAGCTTTTGATATACCATTTAGATTGATTATGACAGTTGCTATCTTACCAACTGAAACTAATAAGGTATATAAATAATGGAAAGCACACAAACACAAAAAGAAACTTCATTTTCTCCAATAGAGCAATTACTTAATGAACGCAAAAAGCAACAAGAAAAATCAACTATCCCGCTTCCCTATCAGCAAATTCTCTTAACACGTTTATGCATGCATGTTCAAGGTAAATTGTTAGAAAATAGGAATAATATGCTTAAAAAACAAGGGATTAATGAAAATTTATTTATGGCATTAATAATTCTCGACACCCAAAAAACCCATAGTATACAACCATCTGAACTTAGTGATGCTTTAGGTTCTTCAAGAACAAATGCAACACGAATTGCAGATGAATTGGAAAATCGAAAATGGATTGAACGTAAGGAAAGCCATAATGACCGCCGGTGCTTACATCTCCATTTAACCGAAGAGGGTTCAAACTTTCTAAAAAAAATCCTTCCTCGTCAAAATGAAAATTTAGAAAAAATTTGGTCTGTTTTCAACGCTGAAGAAAAAAATACTATCGAAAAATTGATGAGAAAGTTATTAATTAAACTTGATGATCTTGACAATCAAACACTATGTTGATGATTACCACAAAACCACCCTCAACCATAAAAAATTATTAAGAATAACCATACCGTTTCCAGTGGTATCATTGTAAGCTACTGGAAACATTTGCTTCTGAAGTGTAGATTAAATATTAGTAAAATGAATAATGTGGAGTTTGATACAAGATGGGCGTTAATGAACAACAAATAACATGCGCTAAAACACAAAAACGCCGAACTATAATAATACTAGTCAGCATTTTTTTTATTCTCATTGCTGTGGCATGTGGAATTTATTGGTTTTTGGTGCTCCGCCACCACCATCAAGGTACCGATAACGCCTATATTTCTGGAAATCAAATACAGATAATGTCTCAAATAGCAGGAAGTGTCATTACCGTTAATGCTGAAGATACTGATTTTGTAAAAAGTGGTACAGTTTTGGTGAAACTTGATACCAAAGATGCCATTTTAGCGCTGGAAAAAGCCAAAACTAACTTAGCCAACAGTGTCAGGCAAACCCATCAACACATGATCAATAGCCGACAGTTTCAAGCGAATGTTTCCCTTCGCCGCTCTGAACTTAATAAACTGCAGCAAGATCTTCAACGCCGAGAAATACTTGGCCAATCAAAAGTCATTGGTAAAGAAGAATTACAACACGCCCGTGAAGCAGTAACCAGTGCTAAAGCAGCGCTCGATGTTGCTATTGAACAGTTTAATGCTAATCAAGCTATCGTATTAGATACTCCGCTAGATAAACAACCTCCGGTGTTACAAGCCGCCACCGAACTCCATAACGCCTGGTTAACATTAAAACGGACTCAAATTGTCACACCTATTGATGGTTATGTTTCACGTCGTAGTGTGCAAATCGGGGCGCGTATTACCCCGGCAACTCCGCTAATGGCGGTAGTACCAACTGATAATATGTGGGTTGACGCAAATTTTAAAGAGACACAATTGGCTGATATCCGTATCGGGCAACCGGCAAAAATCACTACCGATTTTTATGGTAAAAATATTGTTTACCAAGGGCGTGTTGAGGGCTTAGATATGGGAACCGGTAGTGCTTTTTCACTATTACCAGCCCAAAATGCAAGTGGTAACTGGA
This sequence comes from Arsenophonus sp., assembly GCA_045399315.1. Classification (GTDB taxonomy): domain Bacteria; phylum Pseudomonadota; class Gammaproteobacteria; order Enterobacterales; family Enterobacteriaceae; genus Arsenophonus. Next base: position 10,007 of record DAYVGO010000010.1, on the reverse strand, counting down.
TCAAAATTGTTCAACGTTTACCCGTTCGCATAACCATCAATGCAGAACAATTAAAAAAATATCCTCTGCGGATCGGACTTTCTAGCCAAGTTACCGTCGATACAAGTAACAAAAATGGCCTTATGCTTGCACTAAAAACTCGTGAAAAACCAGCATACCATACTAATGCGTTTAAAATTGATATGGCTCCTGTTGATCAACTCGTTACCAATATTATTAATAATAATTCAGGAACAAAATAAAAGGAGTTCATTGTGGCTAAAGAGCCATTACAAGGCGCAAAATTCACATGGCTGACATTTGCACTCTCATTAGCAACCTTTATGCAGGTGTTAGACTCTACTATCGCTAATGTTGCCATTCCGACTATTGCAGGTAATCTAGGTGCTTCTAATTCACAGGGTACCTGGGTGATCACTTCTTTTGGGGTAGCTAATGCAATTTCTATTCCTATCACAGGTTGGTTGGCTAAACGCATTGGTGAAGTTAAACTTTTTATTTGGTCAACCGCCCTATTTACTCTGACCTCATGGTTATGTGGCATTTCTGGCAGCTTAGAAACTTTGATCTTCTTTCGGATCTTACAAGGTATGGTAGCAGGTCCGCTTATCCCTCTTTCCCAAAGCCTACTACTAAATAACTACCCTCCACTTAAGCGTAATATGGCGCTCGCTCTTTGGTCAATAACAATCGTCATTGCACCAATCTGTGGCCCGATCCTAGGTGGCTATATTAGTGATAATTATCATTGGGGTTGGATTTTCTTTATTAATGTCCCTTTCGGGATCGCTATCATTTTTATTATTATGCAAATATTACGTGATCGTGAAACTGCCACCGAAATAAAACCGATTGATACCATAGGATTAACATTATTGATTATTGGTGTCGGTGCATTACAAGTTATGCTCGATCGAGGTAAAGAACTAGACTGGTTTAATTCAATAGAAATTATTGTGCTGGCAATAACTGCAGTAATTACCTTTAGCTTTCTCATTATTTGGGAATTAACAGGTAATGACCCAGTTATTGATCTTTCTCTGTTTAAAGAACGTAATTTCACTATTGGCTGTTTATCATTAAGTCTAGCTTATATTTTCTACTTTGGCACTATTGTTTTATTACCGCAATTATTACAAGAAGTGTTTGGTTATACGGCAACCTGGGCTGGTTTAGCATCGGCGCCAGTCGGGATTTTACCTCTACTTATAACACCATTAATTGGACGATTTAGCCATAAAATTGATATGCGAGTTATTGTTACCTTTGGTTTTATTGTGTATGCCACTTGCTACTATTGGCGAGCGTGGACATTTGAACCAGCAATGGATTTTGCCGCAGCGGCTTGGCCACAATTTGTGCAAGGATTAGCTATTGCCTGTTTTTTCATGCCACTTACCACCATTACTTTATCTGGATTACCTGCTGACAAGATCGCTTCTGCATCTAGCTTGTCAAATTTTGCTCGCACCCTTGCTGGTGCTATAGGAACATCAATAATGACCACCTTATGGACACACAGGGAAGCAATACATCATGTTCACTTTACTGAAGTTATTACTCCCTATAATCCAGAGGCACAACAATTTTTCGCAAAGTTGTCCGCCTTAGGATTAAATGAGCAACAGTCAGCTGCTTACCTAGCAAAAATTATTACTGAACAAGGACTAATTATCTCAGCTAATGAAATTTTTTGGTTATCAGCAGATGTTTTTATTGCTCTCTTAGTTTTACTTTGGTTAGCAAAACCACTTTTTATGGCTGAGGATAGCCAAAGCAGTGGAGGCGCACATTAGTATTGCAATGAATAAAAAACAAGCTAAATAATAGCAATAATAATTATTGAGATAATTTAATTTTACTGACTATCTCAATACTAATCATAACCTTATCACTGACTAAGTTTTAAACGCTAGTAAGGCATTTTAATAAAATGGTGGTTTTATATTAGCTTGAGCATTACCCGGTTTGCCTTACTTTTATCTATTAATCTGTATTTTGACATAATTTGAAATATTTCAGGTCTACACCTGATCATACTTGAGTTTTATTTATTTAATAATTAAACAATCTAATTTGTATTATTCTAAAGAGATAAGCATATGGGAAACGATTTTGCGGCTCAAATAACATTACTATATAAAAATATTAGACTGCAATTGCCAGTAAATTTAAATCAAATTGATTCATCAATCAGAGTAGATGGAAAATTTTCCGTTAGATTGGTTGAGTACCCTGTGGGTAGATTAATTTTGTGCACTGTATTGAAAAATATTAGTCAAGAAAAAGTTATTGATTTAATGAAATTTAATTTAATAAGCCACCAGCCTTATCAACCGGTATTAGCAATAAGTGATGAGGGACAGCTGGTTATTTGGCAAGGATTTACAGGTATTGTTTTTTCTGAAAAGAATTTAATCGGCTGGTTCGATGATTTTGTTCAATTTTCTGAACTAATGCTAGAAATAATAAATTAGCGACAATGAACTTGCTATCAACGAAAAATATTAACCTATTTTTATTAGTTAACTATGTTGAATAAGTTCATAGCGTAAAAAGTTGCATACCTATAACTATTTTTAGATCTACTTTTAAACACCTAAAAGGGGAAACTAACCATGTTGGATAATTTTATTGTCGGTATTAGACAAGCTTTGATTCCTAACCAAACCACGCCTCAGCAATTGAGTCAAAATCGCCAGATGCTTGCTGAACAAACACAGAATTGTAGTCAACCGTTTGGCAGGGCCCTATATAATATTAACGGTAACATAGGAACCTACGGTGTAGATATACCAAGCTGGAAGGCCAGAAAATATGCTCTGGATAGCGCTGATGTCGAAAATGGTAGCAGGTCTAATACCTCGGCATTTATAAGCTCATCGTTAGATTGGGCAAAAATGGGAAATCTTGAGGGCGCTATAATGAATTTTTTTGGTGCAACTTTTGCTGGAGTAAAAGATAACAGTAATTACAATACCGGACATATATTCCGTATGGGTAATGAACTTAAGTTAAACTAATAACGATATTTATATATTATGGTGAGTTCTCTGATGATCAATTTTTATTGTTAGCATAAATTTGACATGCAAGTCAGACGGCGATTAGTAGCAGGTAAAGATTTAGTTTTTAAGCATCATATTGATAGTAAACTATTTCCTCCCTATACTGATAGCAAAATGACGACATACCAATGTACTTTCAACCTAAATCAGAGCACTCACTATTTTAAAAACTTAGCTTATTGTTGTCCTTATTCACTTAGGCTTCTATCACATTAAATTTTACATTTTGTAATAATCAATATATTGATGTAGCAGAGCTAAAATAACTCTTTTTTACCCCAATAATCTAATATTCAACAGAAATAGCATGTCGGAAAAAATCTAACCCTAATACCAATCAGGCGGCAATATTTTTGCCAATACATCAGAAAATTGTTCCTTTGCATGAATTATCATGGCATCTGATAGCAAAGCAGTACAAGAAAACTATTTTCTAAACCAAGTCATCTATTTTTCCAGTTTTTAATTTGTTGTTCAGAATAAAAATTGCCGGGCAGAGATCATAGACTTTATTCAACATTGCGTAGGAAAAAAATCTTAATGCATTGGGTGATTCAGTATTAGTACTAAAAATAGTACTCGAAGTATATTTAACAAATCTGCAGATAAGCTAAATATTTTTTCTGCTTTTTCTTTATTAGTTGCCTCTTCTAATTTATAGTTATTATGAATTGCTTGATAAAACTTTTTAGTTAATTGATAATCAGTTGGCTCAACCAGCTGATAAATTTTATTAGTAAATAGGTTTTCGAACCGTATTTGTTTTTCCGCATCCACTAATTTCTCTGTTGAAATAGATTTTTTTGTTACTGTAATAAAAAAGCCTTGTGACTCTTCACCTAAATCTAACAATTCAAACAAACGATTAAAAATATTTATTCGTAGCAAAAAGATTGATGTCCGTTATAAAATATTAGAAATTTATTTTTTAAAATATCCTCTAATTAATAATCAGTTTGACTTAGATTATTTTGCTCCTGATAAAGAAAAAATTGGTTTACTACTTGCTCTTTTTCTGTCAAATTTGATGTTAGTATGAAAGTATCAATCATTAAATTAATAACCGATTCTTTTTGTAATGACATCTGCGAATCATTAAATTTGCCAACATATTTAGCGCAAACACTTTTTAGCTAATTTGAAATATCGATATCAGCATAATGGCAGTTCAGATCATCGATTAATAAAGCTGTGATAGAGTAAGTATCAACCTGCTGATTTCTTAATGATGAGATAACTTGTTTTACTATCTCTATTTTTACTGCATCATAAACTTTATCAATATGATCAATCTTGGTTAATACACTATTCGTCTCTCGATTATTTATATGATTTAAATAACGATCAAGGCTATTTTGTTCCCACTTTAACTTAATCGATAAATTTATTGCTTTATTCAAAACAATCGATTCCAGATCTAAGTTAATAAAGGATTGTATAGGTATTGTTGCCCTACTTAAATTACTGTTAATGAGATTAGCATTTTTTAAATTGGCATTAGTTAAATCTGTACCACATAAATTGGTATTAAGCAAGATTGCATTTGTAAGATCAACACATTGCATATTAGCACTACGGAAATAAGCACACGTTAAATTTGCTCCTATTAACTTAGCACAGGTTAAGTCAGCATCCTGTAGATGAGCTCTGCTCAAATTAGCCATTGCCAAATTGCAGTATTTTAAATTAGCATTATTGAGATTTACGCCTTGCAAGTCCGCATTAGATACATTCGCATCTTTCAGAACCGCCCAGTTCAAGTGGGCATTATTTAATGTGGCATCATTTAAATCTATTTTGCTCAAATCAGCTCCATACAAATTGCCCTGTCTTGTAAATCAGCATTAATCATTTTAACCGCCATTAATTTACTATGCATTAAATTAACGTGACTAAGATCAATCGCTGTTAGTAATTCCATTCTCCTTAAATCAATTTCAGCTAACTCAATGCAATCACCTGCTTCTCTTGTTTGTAATTGCTCCATTTTAGACTAGCTAATTTTTCTCTTAAAATTGCTAAATTCATCGTTACTTTAGCCTATTCTTCCATAATAAGATCAGGCTGCAAAGATGAAAATAAAATATTATCTTTTCTTAAGATCCTAAATATAGTACCCATCTATGATGTTAAATTCTCCATATTTGCCAATATCTTAATCCTCAAGACGCTATTTTCATTATTTTCTGCTCGGTGTAATAGTGATCGAAAATCACATTAAGAAATGATTTTCATTTACATTAAATCAATATAATATTCTTAGTTATTCTAAATAATAAAACTTTTAGTTTTTTTACTTTCAAAATCCACTCACTACCCTAATTTAATATTTAACGCCACGCAATTTAATCAGGTAAATATTGACGAACATTAAATAACAATTGTTCAACAAAAAATATCTTTAACAAACTAATAATTACCAACTTTCCATTTAATAATTTATTTTTATAAATAATATCTAGCAAACAAACTTTGTTTTCTAACAGCAAAAATCACAGAAAAATGCGAAAATATCAGCTATATTGATAGTCAATACCCATGACGAGGTGAATATCTATGAGCCAGCGTGGACTCGACGCATTATTGCGACCTAAATCCATTGCAGTTATTGGTGCCTCAGAAAAACCAGAACGAGCAGGATCAGTCATTATTAAAAACCTACTTTCGAGTGGCTTTAGCGGCCCGATTCTGCCAGTGACGCCAAATAAAAATACGGTGATGGGAATACTCACTTATGCTACCATTGATAAGTTACCATTTTCCCCAGACTTAGCCGTTATCTGCACAAATTCACAACGCAATTTAGTCTGCCTAAAGCAACTCGGACAAATGGGCTGTAAAGCGGTCATTATTCTTTCGTCACCACCATCTCAGTTTGTAAAACTTAAACAATTAACCCAGCAATATAATATAAGATTATTGGGACCCAATAGTTTGGGTATCCTAGCCCCCTGGCAACAACTAAATGCCAGCTTTTCCCCCATTCCAATCTTAAAAGGCAAATTGGCTTTTATTTCTCAATCTGCGGCGGTTTCTAATATTATTCTCGACTGGGCACAAAAACGAAAAATTGGCTTTTCTTACTTTATTGCGCTGGGAAATAGTTTGGATATTGATGTCGATGATCTACTTGATTTTCTTGCTAGAGATAATAAAACTAGCGCTATATTACTTTATATAGAACATATTCAACACGCGCGTAGATTCCTTTCAGCCGCCCGCAGTGCATCACGTAATAAACCCATTCTGGTTGTTAAAAGCGGTCGTACACAACAAGCCCAATATTTACTAGGCGAAGTACAAAGTTTTGATTCAGCCTATGACGCAGCTATCCAACGTGCAGGATTATTGCGAGTACAAGATACCCATGAAATGTTCTCTGCGGTGGAAACACTGAGTCATATGTCTCCTCTCAAAGGGGAAAGGCTTTCTATTATCAGTAATGGTAACGGGCCTGCCGCGATGGCACTCGATGAGCTTTTTCGGCGTAAAGGAAAACTGGCAATGCTTAATGTTGCTACTCAGCAAAAAATTCAAGCCGACTTTCCGGATATTTACAGCTATCAAAACCCAATAAACATCGGTGATGATGCCACCATAGAATATTACATAAAAATCCTTAATATTATGTTAGATAACCATGATCATGATGCTATATTACTTATTCATTCGCCTAGTACTATTGCCCCCAGTTTACTCACAGCTGAAAGGATCATTCAAACAATTCAATCCCATCCCCGTGGCAAATGGTTAACCATACTAACCAACTGGTGTGGCGAATATTCATCGCAAGATGCACGCAAACGCTTTAGTGAAGCCAGTATTCCTACTTATAGAACACCAGAAGGAGCCATTACTGCTTATATGCATATGGTAGAATATCGCCGTAACCAAAAACAATTGACTGAGACACCGGCACTACCTATCGGATTAACCGCTAACACAGCCAAAGCCCATGCATTGATCCAAAAAGCGTTAAAAAAAGGCATAACCGAACTTGACACCCACGAGGTCGAACCCATCTTACAAGCCTATGGCTTAAAAATCCTACCCACCTGGATAGCCCATAATAGTGAGCAAGCAATCGCTATTGCAGAAAAAATTGGCTATCCAGTTGCTTTAAAATTACGCTCTGCAGACATTCCACATAAATCAGATATTCAAGGAGTTATGCTATATTTACATAATGCAAAAGAGGTAGCAAATGCTAGCCAAGGAATTTTTGATCGCGTTGCTCACCATTTCCCGCATGCCATTATTCAAGGTTTATTAGTACAAAGTATGGCCAATAAAGCAGGTTCGCTGGAATTAAAAATAGCGATTGAACAGGATCCGGTTTTTGGCCCCTTAATTTTATTAGGTGATGGTGATGTCGAATGGCAGCCAGAGACCCATGCTGCTGTGGCAATCCCCCCTCTTAACATGACACTGGCAAGATATCTAGTTATTCAGGCAATTAAAAATCACAAAATAAAATCAACAAATTCATCCCATCAACTGAATATTAATGGTCTTAGCCAATTACTTGTCAGAGTTTCAAACTTACTGATAGATTGTCCGCAAATTGTACGATTAAATATTCATCCTCTTTTAGCTTTTGATGAAGAATTTACTTTACTTGACGTCACTATGGAACTCTCACCAATTGTCGGTGATCACAAAGCAAGATTAGCGATCAGACCCTATCCTAATGAATTAGAAGAAATTATTTATCTTAAAAATGGTATAAAATGTCTACTTAAACCTATCCTGCCCGAAGACGAACATTTGCTCAAAGATTTTATTACTCAAGTAACAAAAGAAGATCTATATTATCGTTATCTTAGTGAAGTTAATGAATTTACTCATGATGATTTAGCCAATATGACACAAATCGATTATGATCGAGAAATGACCTTTATCGCGATTAAAGGATCATCTGAGATTATCGGTGTTATTCGTGTTATTGAAGATCCTGACAATCAAGAAGCAGAATTTGCCGTTTTGGTACGTTCTGACATGAAAGGTAATACTCTTGGTTATCAATTGATGGATAAAATTATTAGATATAGCCGCAGTCGAGGTACTCAGCGACTTACCGCAATCACTATGCCTGAAAATAAAAAAATGCTGCAACTAGCACAAAAATTAGGTTTTAAACAGGTTCATCAATTTGAAGATAATATTGTTAACCTTTATCTAACACTTTGAAAAAAAATGATCTTATAACTCAATAACTATGTCACATAATGTTATAAATAGTGGTTGAATAATTCATCAATATAACGGGGATTAATACATACAAAAAATTAAAGTAATGCTATTATGACACACTAATTTTCAATCAACCTAGACCAGAGTACATAATCCACTCCCTTAATAAAAAGAGAAAATTTACACTGTGATATTGTCCAAACTAAAAAAAGCACAGCATCAACAATATCTTGCACAATTAGCAAAATTACCTCAGTCTGCTACTGGAGTCGTTACCCTTTACCAAACAGCATGTTTTCGTAAAGCCTTGTTAGACAAAATTGCCAACACTGAACGGTATATTTATATTACAGCACTTTATCTCGAACATGATGATGCAGGTAGGGATATACTAAATGCACTTTATCAAGCAAAAAAGGTACGACCAAAATTAGATATCAAAATAATGGTTGACTGGCATCGAGCTCAACGTGGTCGTATTGGTACCAATACTAGTGCTACTAATTCGGATTGGTATTACCAAACATCAATGGCACACCCAGGGCTGAATATTCCTATTTTGGGTATCCCTGTCAATACGCGAGAAGCATTAGGTGTTTTACACCTAAAAGGCTTTATCTTCGATGATACCGTTATTTACAGCGGTGCCAGTATTAATGATGTCTATCTTCAGAAATATAAACGCTATCGCTGTGATCGTTATCATATATTAGATAATGCACAACTCGCTGCAACTATGAAAACCTTTATAGATGAAAATTTGTTATCTTCACCCGCTGTTCAACGGTTAGATCAAGCACATCGTCCTCGTAATACCGAAATAAAAAGTTTAATTAAGCAATTTCGCCATAATTTAAAAAGTTGTCATTATCAATTTCAAAATAATGCCACGAATGAAGAGTTAGCAGTAACACCATTAATCGGCTTAGGTAAAAAAAATGCTTTAAATAAAACTATTACACATTTAATGAACAGTACAGAAAAGAAAATGACTATCTGTACACCCTATTTTAATTTACCAACTATTTTAACACGTATAATTAGTAAATTATTACGAAATGGCAAACACATTGAAATCATTATTGGCGATAAAACGGCTAATGACTTTTATATTCCGCCAGAAGAACCTTTCAAAATTATCGGTGCATTACCTTATTTATATGAAATTAACCTACGCCGATTTATCTGTCGGTTACAATCCTTCGTAGATAGCCAGCAATTAATCATCAGATTATGGAAAGACGATGAAAATAGCTATCATTTAAAAGGCATTTGGATAGATAATCACTGGCAATTAATTACCGGCAATAATCTCAATCCTCGTGCTTGGGGGCTGGATTTGGAAAATGCAATATTAATTCATGATCCCCAAAAAGTTCTTCAAGCGCAAAAAAACAAAGAATTACAATGTATAAAAACCCATACTCATATTGTGAAACATTATCAAGAACTTGAAAATATCCAACGCTATCCGTTAAAAGTTAAAAAACTTATTCGCCGTTTACACAGGATCCACATTGATAGATTGATACGTCGTATTCTCTAATAGAGTAGTGCCATTTCCTACAACTAAATAATAATTTTTATTATTTATATTTAAAATCAATATGTTAAAAATAGCTAAACGGCAAAAAGCCACCCTTTGGGTGGCTTTCTTAACTTATTCAAAGTCTGGCAGCTCCCTACTCTCACATGGGGAGACCCCACACTACCATCGGCGCTACGGCATTTCACTTCTGAGTTCGG
>DAYVGO010000044.1:0-15775 GCA_045399315.1 Arsenophonus sp. | reverse complement strand
CTGTGGTCGTAGTAGTGGCTGACAACACTCTCCCCCGCTATAGTGGTGTAGTTTCGCTGCCGCGACAGGGGACATTTTAAATAATGGCCGATATATTTGACGTTACGCCAGACTCCCCGTGTTTTCTTTGCAAAGTAGACTTCTCAGTAACGTTAATACTGGGCTTTAAGATAACAACCCCTGGTGCGGTAATTACAAATATAGCTAAAATACTTAATTATGGTTACATAATATGTTGAAAACAGGGTATCTATATCGCATCCTGTTTCCATCTTTTTACGTTTAGCCTTAGCCCATTTATGCTCTATTGGATTCAAATCAGGCAAGTATGCAGGCAGATATTCCAACTGGTGCACTGCATGGATAATGACTTGTTGAATATCATCACGATTGTGAAAGCGGACATTATCCATGACTGTGACTGATTTTTCAGGAAGTACAGGAATGAGACATTCTGTCACCCAGCCATAAAAAATATCGCTGTTTATGTTGCAGTCAAACAAGCCTACAGTGGCAAGAGTTGTTCCCAGCATGGACCAATAACATTGGTTCGTTTCTTAGCTCTTCAGGCCGTAACCCCTTTTTTCAAGTCACGAATAACCGTGTATACGGGGGGATCATGTGCAAAACCACTTTCATCAATAAAAACAATTGCTCTAGCTTTATTTTTATACGGTTGTATTTTTTGCTGATAAAATTATTATGGAAGATGAGCACGGTAACAAAGCTGCATTTACTGTTAAAGCCGAGAGCAAACTCGAATACCACTATTGCGAAACCTTTGGAAACAGTCTTAACAGAAATCAAACGGTTCTCACTGTACTAAATGAAAAAGAAATCAACACCACCACAATTAATCAAATTAAACGCAGTGGCAAGCATATTATTACCATCACTGAACTTGATAAAGACGCCATAGACAAAAGATTACAACGCAATGATATCAAATACCATGCTGCTTTCTGCTATCCAGCAGGAAAATGGGTCATTCAAAGAAGCGATTCAAGCAGCAAAAAACAATGCCACCACCGATATCAATAAAATGCTCAATATCGGTATTGATAAAATCAGTCAGTCTCGTGTGATATTTAGTGACATGCAGGCGATAGCAAAAACTCTCGTATTAATATAGTCCGTTCTCACTTGAAGTGATTAAATCAACCTTTGAAGAAAGAATAAAACAAGGGGAACTTATCGCAGTTGATGGTGATGCTAATTTGTTTGGGCATTTTATCCGCAAAGATGTTTTCGATAATGAAGTGAAAATCCTCTCGCAGATATTGTGGGGTAAAAACAGTCAAACCCTGTTAATACAGGATAGAAAGTCACTGAATTTTACCGGATTAACCCAGGAGCAACAAAAAGTCACTGGGCTTGTCTTAACCTCAAAAGACCAAATAATACTGATTCAAGGCTATGCCGGTGTCGGAAAAACGACCCAATTCAGGACAGTCGCTCAGGCAATCAAAAACAATCGACCAGATGTCAATGTCATTGGACTTGCCCCAACCCATAAAGCTGTCAGTGAATTAAACGCAGCAGGGATAAAATCGCAAACTATCGCAAGCTGTTTAATGGAAAATAATACCATGTCTCGCAAATCGCATTTAAAAATACCCTGTTTGTGATTGATGAAAGCTCAATGATAGGTAATAAAACGTTAACCTAGTTATTAGTTAACATCACCCATAACGACGGCAGAGTCGTCCTCTCAGGTGATAAACAACAGTTAAAAACCCTTGAAAGTGGTGTCCCGTTTGCGCTAGCCTGGGAACGCAGTGCCGCCGACAAGGTGGTGATGGATGAAATTGTCAGACAAATCCTGCAATTAAAACCGGCCATTGAAGCCATCATTGCCGGTAATACCCAAAAATCATTGGAAATTATTCGTCAGGTTTCCCCTCAAATTGTCCCAAGAGAGTCAGGCGCGTTTATCCCTGAAAACACATTAATGAATTTAAAGGACAAAAATCCACAAGAAAAATTAACATCATCACCGAAGACTTCGTGGGCAGAACGAGACCCACACGCAATAACACGATGGTTATTACCCCTTTAAATAAATGCGGATAGAAAGCTAATTAATCAGCAAATACATCAGACGCTTAAACAGAAGCAAATTTTGGGTAACGCGATTGAAATTCCTATCTTACAAAGAATTAACAGCCAGCCAGCGGATTTACAGGATGTTAATTTCTGGCAAAACCATATCGGTGACACCGCTAAAATCAATCAACACTATTTTGAAATTGTCTCGACCTCGAAAGAAGGGGTCGTCAGCCTGATTGATAGCAATCAAAATGAAAAATATCTCTCAGCGCAAGAAATCAATCCAAAGGCAACCGCGCTCTACAAAACGGAATGGATTGAAGGCAATACCCTTCATATCAACTTCAACGGTACCGTCATCTTTCAACTCTTAAAAGAGCAACCCGACCGGCATATCGATTATGCTTATGCCATAACCAGTTATGCGTCACAAGGCGCATCTATCCAGTATGTTATCGTTTATGCAAGCAACAACACCGGCTTAACCTCAATGGATAATACCTATGTGGAATTATCCAGCGTAAAAAAGCATGTTTAACTTTATCTCGATGATGCCGCCAATTGGATAAAACAGCTAGAAAAACGCTTAGTCGAGCGATTAACCGCGTATGATATACTCAGCAAACAAGAAGACCAACTCGCATTAAATGCGGTTAGAAAATGGGAAAATAGCCAGGAAATCAGGAACACAAAATTAGCTCAAAAAATAGACCAGTCACTTGTTGAAGTGGCAAGATTTTCTCATCATGGCCTATCCGCATTCTTATTACCCGTAATAAATAAGCACGGAATACATCGGGGAAATCTACATATTCCTGTCGGCGTTTATACAGGGAAAACAGACATAAAAGAAGCCACTTACAAAGGCGCATCCAATGGAATCTATGTTGTGCTGAACAAGGACAATGATGAAAACAGCATCAATCTTTATTCGCTGTCACAATTTGATGAGGCCTTAAAAAATGATGCACAGGATAACAGCATTATCATCGAATTAGATAGCCACAATCAGCATGATGGGCTTGAAAATTTGCATTGCAACCCAGAAAAAAATATTGATAACACGGATACAATCCTGGAGTCCGCATTATTACATGATGATGAAAAAATTATTGATACAGCGCAGGACAAAGAAGCTGAACTACAGAAAGAAAACGACGAAATCAATATCTCACATCATCATGAAGATGAACAAAAACAAAAAATCAAAGAAAAAGAGTATGGGGATTAGAATAAATCCTAGTAATTATAGAATAATAATTGAGAGATAAAAAATGAAAAATAATTATTTTCAATAATAAACTAATAAAATAAAAAATCAATTAAATGAAGAAATAAAAAAATATGGCTATATAAAATACGCATATTTAGTTATGAATAAAACTAACCCAATGGATATAATAATCATACTGATTGATTTGAACTTTATATAAAAGGAAACTACTAACTCATTGATCCTGTAATTATAAATGCTATGGAAAGAGTAGACGATTTTGAATGGGATGAAAAAATAATGATCTATTAAGAAATGAAACTACCTAAAATATTCAAGCAATCAAAAAAATACAACATAAAAAACTGACATACCTTTACGCTTCATGACTACAAAAATAATTTAGCAGTATTATCTATCTTTCATACAACCCTAGATAATAATATAGAAAATATCATACACAACAATAAAGAAAAATTACAACCATTACTTATTAAAACACATCAAAAATTTCTATCTCTTTATGAAGAGATAAAAAAATAGCAATAAATATAAAACCTCAGGACTTTCTTATAGAGAAAATGAAATTTTATATTTGGTTAGTATGGGCAGATATTGCCAAGATACTTGGTATTAAACCTGGCACCATAAAATTTCATATGAGCAATTTAGTTAAAAAATTAAAGGCTTCCAATGCCAAACATGCTATAAAATTAGCAACAGAACTAAAGATTATTCAAATCCCATCAAACATGTAAATAAAAGCATAAAGGCCATTGATCATCAAATTTGATTTTGGAAATTATTTTTTCTTCAATAAGAAAGTATTCTAACAATCTATTGGTATAATAATTAAATAATTTCTTTTTTTTCTGAGATACCTTTATTTATAACACAAACATTCCCTCCTACACGCTTAAAAATAGTTAGCATCTGATGACTAATTACTGCACATAAATCATCATAACTATAATTTCTTGTATAATAAGCCATTGATAAGAAAAGTATTGAACTTATAGAGTATTTATTTAGCCTATATTTTATTGTTCTTTCTTTATCGACAAATAATCTGCTTCCATCAATATAGTTTCCTTTAGGTAAATGAATTTTTTTAAAATATTTGCTAAATTCTCTCGTAATCATATTATAATTCTTCATATCAATAAGTCTGACTCCACAAATAATTCTGTTTTTATACAAACCTAAAATATAATTAGCATCTTTGTTATCATACTCATCAAATTCTTTATTATTTTTACATTTAACTAACCAATTAAGCCTATCCTTAAATGATTTCTTTCTAAGAAAAAATAAATCATTTAATTGACAGGTTGATATTTCTGAGTATTTAATATTAATAAAATTTAACATTATCGTTTTCCACACAAATACTAATAATCTTGGGCTGGCTTATACTTTCAGTAACAATAATTTTTATAAGTAACACGAGTTCCGCCTTGACATACAAAATATTTAAGGTAGCTAAAAATGATGATTTTTAGTGAATTACATAAATATCTCTATATTATAAATACTTATAGTTTTTTATAGGATTTTTATTAATTATTTTATGTCGTATAGCTTGTTTTTTTCCAAGTGAAACACTTGTGAATAAATGTGATCGTTCTGGTTTCAAAAAATAACCAATATTACTACCGTCAGACAAACCTTACATATTTATATAATTTATCCTGAATAAAAGTTCATATGTATAAAAAATTAATATTTTTAACATTTAAAATACAAAAACGAACCAACAGATAGCAAGAAATGTACTTATAGTGAGGTAATTAAAAAATTTTAATTATCATAAACTTTGTTAACACTAGGGAAATCTCTTCAAAAAAAGTAAATAAAATAATGGGTTATAGTCTGGAACCCCAATGAAAATCGCCTTTTAGTTTGATAAGTTTTTTCCTGTTACTTTTTAATCAGGAGAAATTATCGTGATTAACATAAGTAAGCATAGAACAACATTTCAGAAACTACAGCCAGGTATGCGTGTTATTTATAACGAAGAAATCGTTAAGATAATAAAATTAAGGGAACGGAAATTAACTGAAAAAAGCTTGATCTACCATTTTGATGTTAATGGGGGTAACGGAAGCTTAATAGGTAAAAGTGGCAAGAAGATATTTGTTACTAACCAAATAGAATTATCGAGTGGTACAAAGATAACCACACGATAATATCAATTAATTCAATTCTAGGATAATGCTATAACATTGGTCGCCGAAGGTCCTTTATGCCCCTTTTCTATTGAAAAATTCACTTCCTGTCCTTCATAGAGCGTTTTATAATTATTACCCTGAATAGCAGAATAATGAACAAACACATCCTGACTACCGTTTTTGGGTGAAATAAATCCAAAACCTTTATCAGCATTAAACCATTTAACAATACCCGCATTGATACTTGACATATAAGTTCCTTAATTTTATTAATTGATCAAAAATCTCAAAAACTAACATGATTTTTACTAATGGTGCTTAATCAGAAGGAACTCATTAATGAAGGGGTATTATTAATATCACTACATTTTGAATCACTTAAAATTTTTACTAATAAAAAAATATTGTTACTCTTGAGTGGCTAGCTCAATTAGGTCATACTTTTTTATCTAATGCAACAATTATTTTTCGCAAAAATAGTTATCAGACATTTGAAAATAATGAGGAGTGTTCTTATTTAAAAAGTAAAGTTAATAAGCGCAAAAAGGACAGGAGAGATCACGAACATTTTTTGATCATAAATGATCAGTTTGATGATCTAAATTAGTTATGATTTTATACTCCCTTTTGGGAATAAGTTCTTATAATTTCTAATGCTTTTTCTTTGTACTTTGGTAAATTACAAGACCCTCGTCAAACGGCAAAAATCAGTTATCGCCTATTCGACGTGATTTTTTTTGACCATCTGTGCAGTAATATCTGGAGCAAATGGTTGGGAAGACATCGAAGATTTTGGTCAAGCTCACCTTTGTTGGTTTAATAAGAAAGGAATCTTACCTGACGGAGTGCCTGTCCATAATGCTATTGCGCGTATAGTTTTACGTCTTAATCCAGAAGAGTTCCGGCGATGTTTTATTAATTGGGTACAGACCATTAATAACTTACTGAGGGGGAGTTGCTCGCAATTGATGGCAAAGTATTACGAGGGTCATACGACCGTGAAAATCGCCAATCAGTGATCTGGTATGGTTAACGCTTTTGCGTCAGCCAACGGTGTTGTTATGAAGCAATCAAAAATCAATAGCAAATCGAATGAAATAACGGCTCTTCCTGAGCTACTGAGGTTGCTGGATATAAAAAGGTGTTTGGTTTCTATAGATGCTATAGGTTGTAAGACTAAAATTGTCAAAACCATTGTTCAACAGGGCGGCGACTATTTAGTAACAGTTAAGCTTAATCAAAAAACCTTATTTGAGTACGTCCAGTAAGTGTTTGCACCAATACTGACTAAAAAGGTCAGTGTTGCCGATGTAAGTATTGAAAAAGGTTATGGTCGTATTGAAACACGTACATATCATGTTATATCAGCAGGAGAGCTAACCAGATAGTTTCCAGAATGGGAGGGACTGAAAAGTATCGGTGTAGCTATCAATTATCACATTGAAAAATCAGGCAAAGATTCTCTTGAGTACCGTTATTATATCAGTTCCGCAAAGTTAAATAAGAAGCAATTTTCGAAGGTAGTACGAGGACATTGGGGTATCGAAAACCGATTACACTGGGTATTAGATGTAACTATGGGTGAAGATGCTTATCCTATATATCGTGGTAATCCGCCAGAAATCCTATCCTGTATACGACATCTGGCTTTACATCTGCTTAGGCAGAAACAACAAAAAAGCAAGTACTCGACGCAAACAGAAAATATCTGGGATGAATAGTTCCTATTTAGAAAAAATTCTTACCGCGGCTTAGCCGTATCGTTACAAGCTCAAAACTTAGGTATCTATATTTTTTATCAAACATGATTGGGTAGAAATGCCTATTTTTTCTTTGATCTGTACTCATTTACTTAAATTCACAATACCTGCTTTTTTAGCCAGAATTTGCCTAAACATAATAGACTTGTTGCCTAATAGTAGAATAAATATCGGTTTGGCCACGACTTACAAAAAACCCGATCAGATACCTCAAAAAATGCAAATTTAGTATATTTTTTTAATCTCATTTTGTGTGTTTTTTAATACTTAACTTGTAGATTAGATGAGCAACATCAGTTTCTACGTACGTCCTAATTGATTTTACTGTTAGACAACAAGTCTAATAATCAAGGCATCATTTCTGCTAATTCATGACCAGTGCCTAAATAGATGGCTAAAAAACGAGCATACACGCTCTCACCCTGACAAAAAGGAAGAAAATATGGCTTATCGTTCTTTCTCTTATTCCAATGCTTAATGACAACTTGTTATCCGACAGATTTACTCAAATGGATAAACTGTTTAGACAAATAACGGGTGAAAAACCTTTGTCAGATATTCCAGCTTATAATTTATACCAAAAAGATAAAGAAAATCTAGATCTCACAGTAACTGTTCCAGGTTATCAACAGCACGAGTTAGATATATCGGTGCTGAATAACAAACTCACCATCAGAGGTAAAAGTGAAACTGAGAAAGAAAAAGGTAGCAATGATAGCAAAACAGAGAAATGGCTACATAAGGGTATTGAGAAAAAAGGCTTTTCGATGAGTTTTGACCTTGACCATCGAATAAAAATACAAAATACCAATTTAGCCGATGGGTTACTAACATTAACCTTTAATTACGAAATACCGGAAGAAAAAACCACAAAAAATTGCTATCGGTAAAAAACTCAGCCGGAAGTCATTGAGTACAAAAAATAATTTAATTAAGCCCCTAAAATTTAGGGGATTTTCAATAAAAACACCCCTTTATTTTTGTTTAAAAAAATAATTAACTTTGTAATCCACTTCACTGAATTTTTTCTTCACCACATCATAGCCATATTGATTCATCATTCGTTGATCAATATCTTGAGGTTTGGTATTAGCAAACTCAAATATGGAATCTACTCTCAATTCGGTTTTAAGGACAGCATCGGCAATTAAAGCCAGTTTTTCATCCAAATTAATATTTTGATTATCACCCTCTTCTCTTTTTTTCTTTAAAACTTTTGCCCCTATTTTTAACATATCCAAAGCAATAGCAGTACGATTTGCTGTCGCTTTGTTCTCACCATCTTCCAGTTTTTCATCAATAATTTCATCATTTAAATTCAAAATAGTGAAAGGAATAGTTAACATCATTCTATGATTATTTTGTTCTTTCATAAAAAAGTTCCTAATGATATAAAATATGACCAATAATTATTTAATTTTTAACCTCATTAAAAACACTAATAAGCATATAAAAATATGTTTATTAACATATTATTTAATAGCTCAAATAATGAGCTATATTAATATAACTTATTGTATTTAAACATAAATATATGAAAAATTTATTTTGCAAGTGGTGTATGTAAGTTAATGGTAAAAAAGCCGATTTAGTCAGGTAAAATTGAAAATAATTATTGGAATATTGGGGAAAAATATTTTTGCTTTATGGGGGCGCGAATATGCCAAATTGTTTTTATCTTAAAAAAATTCTTTATGAAGCCAGAAAGACTAAAAATAGAACCTTCATACTCATCATCAAAGAAAGAGTATGGTAGTGAAGATGAAAAATTTAATACTGCTATTTTTTATTGTTATCTCAAAAGTAGCTATCGCCGATTGTTTTGATAAAGCAAGGTCTCTACTATCAAATAGACCTCGATTATTTAAGAGCCATTGCGTGGCAAGAATCGAACCTTAATCTGAAAGCAAAAAACAAAAATAAAGATTGCTCATTGGATTTAGGTATTATGCAGATTAATATCAAAACATTTAAATCAATTAAAAATTAATACCTCTCATTATCGGAAAGTGACTTAGTAAATCATTCCTGTTCGAATATTCATATTGGCGCCATGATCTTAAATCGTAACTTTGCCATTTACCATCTACGGTAAGAATTGGTTAGCCGTTGGGATGTATAATGCAGGAATGCGAAATACCGATTTTACGATTAAAAATCGTTACCACTATGCGAGAAAAATTTATTAACACTACAAACAGATTAAATCCGGAAAAATATTAAGTAAAAAGTTAAATAACAGTTAGTCCTTTATTTTATTAATGATATAGTAAGAAATATCTGATGGGATTACCCCCTCGGCAACTCCCGTGATAATTTTTAATTCCTGTGCCTTATTCGTTGGAATATATTTTCGCGAATCTTCACTAAAAAGGATCTTCTGTAACTCTTCACTTTTTAAGTTACTACATTCTTGATAAACTCCCCTAAAAAAATCATTACCAATCTCCACATCTTTTCGTAATAGCTCTATTTCGTTAGGCCTGATAAATTCACTTTTAAAATTAGGAGTGCCGGCAGGATGCAACATAAAATTTGCTAACGGGAAAGAAAGTCGGCTTTGACCAGCACAGTAAATTATTGACGCAGCAGAACCAACTATCGCAGTATTAATCGTAATAACGGGTATGGTAGAATGTTTAACTGCTTCATAAGCCATATAAGCACTTTCCATGCTACCACCAAAGCTGTTTATATATAATTTAATATCTTTTGTTTTGGGATAATTGTTATTAATTTCATCAATAACTGAAATCAATTCCATGGTTTCTTGTGGAGTGATAGTACCATGATAAACTATCTTAGCAGATGTAATTTTCTCGTTTTTGATATTTTCCTTTTTTATTACGGTAATATCTGCTAATGCATTTAATGTGTAGCCAAAAAACAATAAAAATAAGTAAGATTTATAACTAAACTTCATGCTATTTCCTGTAATTAATCAAAGTATATTAGGGGGTTGTTTTATAGAAGAAATTTGCAACATTTTTCGCCATGCTAAAGCATAAGCGTGAATTATCATCTTTCCAGAGTTTGTTTTAATTTAAGATAAAGTTGCTCTGCCTGTTCATGCAACTTTTCGCATTCATCTGCACAATCATCCAAATTAAGCTCATTGAACTTATCTATAAAACACTAAAGCTTGTGTTTTGATAAAGCCCGCCCTATTCAGGGCTGATAGCGCTTGTTTTGTCATCGCTTCTTAAAAACATTAAGCAAGATTAAAAATAAGATGGATATAAGGTTATTCCAACCGATGATAAGTAATTTTTCTTTGCCTGTCAATGGCATGGAGCCGTGCGACTCCGGTAAGTAAATCGGAAATAATTTCAGCCTCTTGTCCATTAAGTCGATTACCTAATCCACCTCAACGCTGAATAAGCAATAAATCACCAAATAAATCATAACAAAGTTCCGCTTCGTCCCAGCGAGAATCATTTTTCCAACTCCAAATCAGCATGACCGGCATCAGGTTTATGTATTGATTTATTTCGCCGTGTTAAACGTTGCAAATTATCATCAGCATCGGATTGTGTGACCTCTCCGGCTATTTGACCGTCTTTGTCATAACGGAAAGTACCTAATTGGATAAGTGCACGATAATCAGTATGCTGCCCAATACTGCCTAAACACGCTCTCAAACACCTTCTCGCTATCGGAAATGCTTTTTCCTTCACTTCATGCCACATATCTCGCTGTATGCCAATTTTCATTGGACGCTATTTGTCATCAGGAAACAGATAAGGCCAAAAAGTCGTTATCTGTGAAATTGCCTCATTTAACGGCAATCGCTTTTTAGGCGGTATGGGTGGTTTTGGTATTTTAACCTTGACCATCTGTTTTAGTTTGCCAACAGGCTTCTTAGGCTGTTGTTTTACCGATTGTTGAGGTTTTCATGTGACAGAACCAGAATTTTTGAAAATCCTAGATTTAAGTTTATACTTAAAATAGCAATTGTTAATCAGATGTTGATATTGTGACTCAATGAAAATACTTTATCTCCTGTAGCAAAAGCGATTGAAGACACCGATATGGCTGAAAAAATGCTAGGGATACAGTCACTAATCGAACAGGATAAAAAAACTATCATTATACTGCAGAAGAAAACCATGAAGAAAGATTAGCTTCATCTGTTTCACAAATAGATAATATTCTATCAAACGATAATTCAGCGAATGCGGCGATTAATTACGCAAAAAATATTGGAGAAGGACTAGTTAACAAAAAAGTAAATGATTGGCTTGGGCAGTACGGTATTGCTCGAGTCTCTATAAGTACGGATAAAAAGGTTTCTGGTGATTTTTTATTACCGGTTTATTGATGAGCATAAAAGTTTTCTATTCACCCAGTTAGGGCTCAGAAATAATACTGAAAGAAGTACGGCAAACCTTGGGTTAGGCTATCGCCAATATTCGGAAAATTGGATGTATGGCATTAATACCTTTTTAGGTCTTGGTGGTGAAGCGTGGACAGATTATCTGAAACTGGCTGCAAATAGCTATTTTAGATTAACCGACTGGCACCAATCAAAAATATCCATAATGGAAGCCTCCAGCATCAGATTTTGATATTTGCGCGGAAGCCTATTTACTGACCTACCCTAAATTGGGTGGTAGTATCAAATATGAGAAATATTTTGTCAAAGGTGTCTACCTGAGTACCGTTGTCGATCTGGATAAGTTAAAAGACGATCCTTATACATTGACATTAGGTGTGAATTACACGCCAATACCACTAATAACCTTGAAAGAGGAGTATGCGGCCGGTGATCGTAATGACACTATGGTTGGCTTAGATCTTATTTATCGTTTTGGCGTTCTATTGTCACCGCAGTTAGACCCTGATAAAATTGGTGTTATGCGTAGTTTGGTTGGTAATAAGTATGATTTTGTCGATCGGAATTATGATATTGTTATGCAATATAGTAAGCAAGAGTTAATTAGTATTTCTGTACCAAATGAAATAAAAACACAAGCAAAAGAAATAATAACTATTTCAGCTACTGTTAATAAAACAAAATATGGTTTGAAAGATATTCGTTGGGAACCTTCCGGTAATTTTATTTCAAATGGGGGGTGTTATCATAAGATTCCAATGAATCAAGTAGAAATTATCCTTCCAGTTTATATTTATAAAACAAAAAACAATACTCCTCAAGAATATCAATTGACTGCTATAGGGATAGATAATAAGGAAATGAATCCAATAAAGTTATAACATTAATAAAAGTCATACCTTCTAAAAAAATTATTAGCGAATTAATGATAAAACCGGAAAATATTTTACTTGCTAATAATACTAGTACTTATACCGTTACCGCAAAGACCATCAACGAACATGGTCAGCCTATTGAAAATGAAAATATTATGTTTGAAATTAGTGGATTGAAACTTCCAAATAGTAGATCTGGTGTTACCTTACTGTCAGGTGATAAAACAGATGATAAAAAGATAATGGTTTCAACCAATAACCAGAAAGAAGCTGTTGTTAAAATTCGTAGTAAAGCAACTGGTAAAGGTAGCTTAATTGCGACAATGGAGAATGGAAATTATTTAAAAAAGAATATTCAATTTATTGCGGATAAAAGTACTGCAACTCTTAGCGCGGCCGTGCAGGCTAATTCAGCGATTATGAGGGATGATTACCTGGATGAGCATCCGAACTCGGATGAGGATGACGAGTTTGTTAATTATATTGACTTGCTGAACTCCTCACGGATTAACCGTTTTTGATTAAAAATGTCGGTGTAATCGAGTGTGATATGGGCGCTAAAGTTTTTAAATCCAACCACCAGTCAGATTTGAAGCACTGCAAACGGGTTTTGATGCTTTGGTGGATAGTGTCACTATCGGTAACGTAATCATCTAGCGGGTGACCAAATCTCCAATCGTTGTATTTGGTCAATTGGCTCGTTTTCATAAAAATCACCTTACGGTCATTGTGGGGTTCCGGTACTACCATTGCCTGTCTCTACGCATCCGTGCGTGTGATTGCCAACATCAATGTTGCCAACGGTTAATAATTGTTTGGCCTCTATTTGACTGGCTGTGATTTTTCCTTTCACATCCAGATTGCCTTCAATACTGACGTTCAATTTCACCGTGAGATTGTTCATGAAAAGATAGTCACCAACTGTGGTAACAATGTCAGGTATTGCAAATGTTCCATCACGATTGCAAAGTCCAAAAAGTGTCATGCAATCGGTTTTCATCCCCCTCGTACATTATCTTTGCCTGCCCACCCAGTTGTCTATGCAACTGTCGAAAGTCAGCAAAATGTAGTAATCACCAACAGCGACCGGATAAGCAGTATAGCTTCTTCCAGCTTACAGCCAAGAGATGGGCATATCAGGAAAGACGGGAAAGGGGATAGAGTGGATTTCATCATTAGATAACCACGTTTTTTAAGGTCACGGGAAGACATCCACCGTGGTTTTATTTACCTTCACCACTTTAGCAATTAAGGCGTAGCCAATCTTAGATTTAATGTTATTGGCAATGGCCTTTCAGTTCAATATTCACGCTTTATTCTCTTCACTACAGCGTAGTTTTTTTCCTGTCTGCATTTGCAGGTCATTGATCATTCCCCCGTATCACTTTCCCCTGCATAGTCAATGGCAAAAACACGATAAACCCTGTTAATGTGGGGCACTACCGCACTTTCTATTACTACCTGATAGCCAATAGACACATTGGGATTGAGTACGCTTTTAAACGTCAGCACGTTTTTATCGTCCAAGATGGGCGTTTCCATTAATCCGGTACTGGCACTGATTAACTCGGTTTTGCCATTTTGTATTTCGTTTCTCTTCATAACATGCAACTGCCTGTTGTCGATATAGAGTTGCTCATCTTCGTGTTTGAGTTTGCATAATTCATCAAATGAATACCCTGTCATGATTTTGGGTCGGCTTAAGGGCTGTTGCGTGGTCAGTTTGCCTTTTTTCACACCGTCCATCGTTTTGACCGCTTCATTAAAAGCGTCGGCTTTGGATTCTACCGTTTTACTGATGGTCGCCGTGCGATAAGCAAACCCGCCGTCGGCAATTTCAAGCGTGGTGATTATCTCTGTGCCTTGTTTTGATAGCGTCACTTTGGTTACTGAGCCACAAAAGAGCAGCTTCAGCCCCGTTGTCAGGTAACCGACGGCAAGCTGAACGGAAATATGTTGTTTTCGATACGGAAATTGAATGAGCAACTGACGGCGAGAAAGTGATAGATTAAAAAGCGAAATTTGCCCGATATTAGGCCGTTCATTGGTCAGGTCTTTTAAAAACGAAAACGCCATTTTAAACGGCGGCACTATCTTAGACGGCTTGATCGCCTTCACTAACCAAAATTTCATAGTCACGAAAAAACGGCGTTTGGCTTTTCAATAGAGCGCCTCCTTTTCATCCCCGACGAGCGGATACAGTTTCACCCGTTCACTTTCAAAATCATAGATTAATACAGGCTCAATGTCAGGTTTTTGACGGGCGACCACCACCATTGTGAAAGGCAGTCCGCTATCGTGCAGTAAAGGGACACCCAACACGACGGCTACACCGTTAATCATGATATTCTGGTAGCCAACATCCATGCTACACGCGGCAATACTCGGATAAAACGTGAGTATGATTTCAATATCATCAACTTTCGTTAATAAGGTATGCGTCTGGATAGGATCGCTTGACAGATTTTCTATCTGGTACATGTTATTTTCTCCCAGAAAACTTTTTAATACCTTCCCAAACATCGGTTGCAAATGGTGTTGGTATCTGACTGCCTTTGTTTTTCGCCCCACTCATTCGGGCAACACCCGTTTTACTCATACCGGAAGCAGATTTATTGGCAACAGGGGTTACCTTTCTTCCCAGAACTTAGTAATAGCCTGTTTTAACATGCCAATCACTTTATCCTAGTCACCAGAAAACAGTGCAGTGAAAAAGGAAACCGTTTTCTCAAACTCTTTCTTGATTTTCTCCCACATAGCAGAGAAATAGCCAATCATCTCATCAATCATCTTTGTTCATGTCATCAGGGAAAATACCCAACTCTTCCATCCAGTTACCAAAAACGCTTTTACCGCTGTTCATCCAGACATACAAATCTTCAATAACAGCAATCACCGCAATAATAGCGGCTGCTACCCAAAAAATAGGATTGGTGAGCAACGCCGCCTCCATCGTCTTTATTCCTTTAGTGATAAGCGGAAATACTTTTACCAACGCAAATGCCGCCGGAATCAAAAGCCAAAACCCGTTGGTGGTTTGGTTGAGAAAGTTAATGAGTTTGGCAAATGAACTGCCAGTCCGCCCGATAAAATCAATCACGAGTTTTAAGCCTTTCAAAAAGAAATTGAAAATAGGGACAAGGGTAGCAAAGACTTTCTCGGAAATTTATTGCAGTTGCAGTAACACCTTGACAAAGGTGCGCCGGAAAATTTCCGTCTGCTCTAAATCCTCCTGTGTTAACCTTCGTCAACTTTCTTGATGGTTAGGAAATTGAATCGACGTTTAGGTGAAGATGAAAACACATCAATTATCGCTAAAAGGTGACGAAATCGGTTTATTGAGCCTGTTGTGGGTTGAAATTCTATTAGAT
>DAYVGO010000071.1:0-1328 GCA_045399315.1 Arsenophonus sp. | reverse complement strand
ACTGCTCTTGTCTTAAACTGAAAGCTACCGAAACCCATTAGTTGTATGCCATTGCCAGATTTTAGGTATTCTGACACGGTTTTAATGAATGTATTGAGTTCCTTTTCAGTCTTTCTTTGTTAATCCTGAATTTTCAGATAGTTTTTATGATTCCTGTTTTGTTCATGGTGTGCTTGATTTAATGGATAAGTTAATACTAGTGGTACTAGCTGTGGCAGTTAGCTAGTGTAATATTTCAGCATTAATTGATTCAAAAAATATTTTTTATTTAAAGCTCCTCCACTCAACGCAACATGCAAACTTGTTTTGCATCGAGGAAGCGGAATTTAACATCTGTTGCAAAAAAAATACGGTCACTCAGTAGTGACATATTTTTCGATTAAAATATTTGGTTAGGATGATGAAGTTGAAGTATTTTTATTTGCTTCGGTAGAAAAGTTATCCACACTGGGTAGGTAGATCAAAAAAAGATTATATTTTTTTATTATAAAAGATTATTGCGTTAAAAATGCTATTACTTGTTTATAATTTGTTACTTTATTTTTAATTAGTTAAATGATATATTTATTTTTTCATTTTAGCTTTAAAATCAATTACTTAAAAGAATCGGTAATTTAAACTATTCGCTTTTTAATTAATTATTAAAGACGTATAACCTAATGTATTTATTATAATTATTTGTTGATAAAGCGTTTTTCTTTTCAGTTATTTTATACTTGCGTTCTTAATATTCCGTGTTTCTATTCGCGCTATGCCGTGTTTCTAAACGCGCTATGCCATTAAACATAGTGGTTGTGTTGGTGGTGGTGTTTTGGTATGCTATATATTAATATATTAATCCAGTAGCAGGTTAATAGTTAAATGAAAAAGAAAACCAGTGATTTTAAAGAAGACATTTTACGACTACGTGCCGAAGGGGTTTCATATGAAAAGATAGCTATATGGTTAGCTAGCAATTACAGCTAATGCAGCATTAGCAGTTACAGCTAATGGAGTCGGATCTTTTGTTCAAAAACAGCAGATGCTTGATGTGTTGCAAAAATAATACTTGCCCCACTTCACTTTCCACAGGTAGAGGGGCAAGCCGGCCAACCAAAAGATAGAGGTTTTTATGCCAGTACCAACAATGATAATGAATTTTGCGCGGCTATGCAAAGAGTTGTCGCGGCTCATTCATGTAATACGAGGAGATGAGTTTAGCAAGTTTCGTTATTTTTTTATTTACCTCATTGAGGTAATGCGATGAAAAGTCCGTGAGAGCGCTTTAAGACATTAGCTGATAAGCAGAAAAAATCATTACGCAATAGTGAAAAAAAAGCGATGATCAA
>DAYVGO010000021.1:0-1305 GCA_045399315.1 Arsenophonus sp. | reverse complement strand
TTATTTTTTTATTTACCTCATTGAGGTAATGCGATGAAAAGTCCGTGAGAGCGCTTTAAGACATTAGCTGATAAGCAGAAAAAATCATTACGCAATAGTGAAAAAAAAGCGATGATCAATAATTTACTTCCAAAAAGGATCATTCTGAGAAAGACGCCTCGCAAACATTATTGGAGGGGGGTAATTACTTGCCACCAAGTAATAAAATACAAACGTCAGTACCTAATGTTGTGTTGCGAAGTGCATTGTTTGGGTTGGTAGACAAAGTGGCGCGAAAATTTCAAAAAAAATATGCTCAAAGCTACATTAAATGGCTATTCAGTCAAATATACTGGGTAGGAACCTGATCAATCAGACTTGGATGTTAGGTCAGAATGTCTAAGTCGATGTAAAGAGACCCCGTGTGTTGGGCTATACCATTAGGTTTTCATCATAGGAATTTTTGAAGGCAATGAAGCGAAGCACAGGGAAATCGCAGTATGATTGGTTACATGATAGTTTGAAGCGAATGCAATCTAGTGGTATTCACTTGTCGGACGGAAAATATTCATATATTGGAAGCTTAATCAATGAAGTATATCGTGACGAAGAAACAGGCGAAAATTGTCTCGCCCTAAATCCTAAAATTATCACTTGCTTTGGTGATTCAAGTTGGACTGGAGTCGTTAGAGATTTGCGGTTACAACTTAAAGGAAAACACCTCACAAAATGGTTATATGGGTTCTATAGCAGCCTTGCTAAGCCTTTAACTATTAAAGTCGAAACATTACAGGAACTTTGTGGTAGTAAACGGGGTGAATTATATAAGTTCAGGTATTATTTTAAAAAAGCACTTATTGAATTGTCTTCTATAACCAAATGGTCTTGTGAAATTGATAATACTGATAAAATAATTATCAAGAAAGGTAAGATACAATGACTAGAAGCAAATATAAATCCCATTACCTTAAATTTTCATGTAGATAAAGATACATGTGTAAAAACTATTGAAAAAAGCAGCAAAAATAGTCACTCTGTGTTAGTGTTTACTGCACCATCACAGAGTTAATCAAAAACCTAGCTAAAGTAGGAGTCGCACTATGCAAAATAGTACGCATATTGCGCGCATAATTAAAGCGTTCGACATATCAACCTAGCAGCTTTTGAGCTTTGCTCAAACGTCAAAACACCTCACCTATCGTCAACGTTTGCAATTTCTGAGTATCTGGGGTGCCGTATGAAAACCGGAATGCATGAATTTTGTCGTCGAGCTGCTGTTCGATGTGGTTTTGCAGATAGAGAGGGAAAAATTTGTGGACATGATGG
>DAYVGO010000085.1:0-29467 GCA_045399315.1 Arsenophonus sp. | reverse complement strand
TTGGCGGTCGAGCTTCGCCTGAGTAAAATAAGCCGATGCTTTGCGTAGAATATCGTTACTTCGTCGTAACTCACGGTTTTCACGCTCCAATTCTTTTATCCTCTTGACTGACTATTTAGTCCCCAAGATTCCCGGGGTGATTCAGTTTGTTATATTTTAATTAAAAAAATCATACCAAAAAATTAATCTGTTGGGTTAATTAACCCAACAAATATTCCAGGAAAAATTAAATTTACGAGAACTATCGATTATGTTTAATAACCTTTTTTACCCTGATAATGAAAAAAGAGCGGTAAGGCTAACAGAACTTATCGACGACAATTCCACGGCAGTTGGCAATATTTCACAACAACATACTAAAAGTACGAAATAGCCATACATAATGCGAATGAAGCGATACGTGACGCTTACAAGATTGTTGGATCGCCGGTAAAATTTCATGGTATCGATTTTGTTGCCGAGTCAAAAACACATAAAATTTTAGTCAGTGTTGCTGATGTCATTACGCCAATGCTGACGTATGGCATCGCTAGTAAAGGATTATCTTTTATGGCTAAAGCCTATCTTCTGCAGCAGAGTCGTATTGGTGAAGCAGCCTTTATTAAACTTGTTGGTCTACCAAAGTGGTTTAAAGTAGGCACTGTATTCGACGGGATCGTGGCTGCTGTCCTTGTTCAAGGAATTATTGATTTAGTGACCGGGGCAGTTCAAAGGAAAAATTTGCAAGACAAAATTAAGGAGTCTATTGAGACTAGGTTCAAATTAAAAAAAGCTTAACTAATCAATAAGATTGTCATTAATAAATTGAATGTTGTCATTACATCGGTTTCAGTAGTCTTAAACTCGTTAGGATCTGATATAACTAAAGAGCAGATCAACAAAATCGTTAGTAATTCCATAAAACGAAACCAGATTGAACTCAATAAAATCGATTCTTTGACCAAGAACACCTTGGCAGATCTTGATAAATCCAGACGTTCTTGGACCGACGAGGGCTAACTGAACTATTGCTCAATCTGTATTAAATAAATCTTATTAAACAATAATCCCGCTCATACCATTTTATCGACCGAAAACAGTGTTCAGTTGCTTGTAACGCTTATATTGGTTTAACGACAACAAAAGGCAATCAAAATGTACTTTTACTAAAGCTTAAGTGGCCATTGCTAAAACAATACTAATAATTGACATTTCATAAACTAAAACTTGCTAAGTTTTCTAATGATTAAACGAGGTAAAAATGAGCTTTTGGAGTGATTTTGCCGATGGTTTTACCAGTGTCTACACAAAATATCTTCCCGGCTTATTCACTGGTGGTACCTATTTTCCCGATAATCCAGTTAGAGTACATGAAATAGCAGTAAATTGTCAAACATATGCCAGCAAAAATGCATTATGTATCAAAGAAATTGATGACAATATTAGTCAGTTAAACAATTATCTTAGGCACAGGTACCAACACGAAATAAAAGACGAAAAAATTAAATTTGAGAAGTTCTCCTTTAGCACATTAGACTTTGGGATACCAACAATTATCACGCCAATCATTACGGCTAATATTTATGAGGGTCGATAACTGTTGGTGCAACAAGTTATTTGGTGTCTATTGAAGAAATCGGCGCGGCAGCTCTTGTTGAGTTGGTCGGTTTACCCACATCCTTCGAAATCGTTTCTATGGCAGCATCCGGTGGAGCAACAATTGCTGTTGTAGTTGCTATTGGCTCTGTGGTTGGAAAAATCAAAAGGGATAAACTGCAGAACGCTACCTATGCAGGATGTCAATTTCGTTACAAACTAGCAAAAGCATCAAATGTCAATCACTCAATTTGTCAATTTGTCAATTTGTCAATCTATAAAAGTAATCAATGTCAGTATATCAGAGTTAAAAGGAATTGATGTGTCTTTCAATGCGATTGAACAACACATTTCTGTATCAATAGAAAAACAACTAAACACTATTAACGAAAATAGTCGATTGGCTAAAATTAGTGAACTACAAAATTTGGATTCAAACCGAGGCTCTTGGACCGACGAAGACGGATCAGTTTAAAATACTTAAATGATATCTATATCGATCTAGTAGTCTGTCAATATTAGAAAATTTAGTTTATATGACTACAGAACAAACTTCAGTTGTAATCATAAAATTAAAACTGCATTTTATTAAAAATAATGTAAAAAATTTAATGCAGTAGAACCCGTCTTGCTATTGAATTTGCTAATTATTAACTATAATTAAATCATTTAGTTATTTTAAATATTGGTTTTAGTGCTATAAAATGTAATGACTTTTGGTTAAATTATTGTTAATAAAGAGGGCTCAATGACATTATCTTCGGTAATAAACGGTACTAATGAAGATGACATATTGCTAGGGCATGATGGGAATGATGTAATATTTGGCGGTTCTGGAAATGATATAATATTAGGAGGTTTTGGGCGTGATATTTTAACAGGTGATAGTGATGAGCCATTAGAAGGAACATAGAGGAATGATATTTTTAAATATCCATTAATCTTTACTTCTTTATCCTCATTAGCAGATAAGATAACTGATTTTGAAACTGGTAGCAATAAAATAGATATTTCTCCTTTAAATAAAATTAATGGTCATAATGTCAGAATTAAGCAAGTAAATACTTCTCTATGCAAAAAAATAAATTGATGATTAATTATAATGAAACAAAAAATTTAACCAAGTTAATGCTTGATCATGATGGTGACGGACACGCAGAATTTCAAATTGACATTATTGGCGTAGTAGATCCTGTAAAGAATATTATATTTTAATCTGCGGAAAAATTAATTTTAGCCTGCAGCCCGTCAACTCATTGCTGATTGATCGGGTTACATTGATCAGCACTGTATCTTGTTACGGTATATTAATTTCGTTAAAAACCAAGTTGTATAAAAAACTGACCAATACTACCAACCGCACCTTGACTGGCTTAATATGGCGGCTTGTTGCCTTTAATTCTTAGCGCCGAGATTCCAGCAACACCTCTGCCGCCTAAACTATCAAGTACCTCCTTACCTTTTACACAAGCTAGACTGAATCTGGCAGTGATGCATAAATTGTTTGCGCACTTTAGGCATTTTCTGCCGTTATGAAACGGTCTAATTGGCTTAATTCTTTATGGCTTAGCTCCGAGAAAAATGAAAATCGCTCGAGATTTTGTACCTACTCGATACCTGTGGTTAACACTTTCCAAATAACAATTGTATAGATCGAGTTATTTATCGCCCTTGCTTTGTTGTGCCCACTGATTTTAGCGTACTATACAAAATCGTTTGTTTATTAGCTCCACTCTTATTCTACATCCTCAAGCTCTTTTTTTATGTCCATGATATTTTTAGGGCTTAAGTAATTATTCTGCACAACAAAATTTTTATTTTTTAACCATTGGTATTATATGGTAAAAAAGCCAAATTATGAGGCTAGCTGCAATAGCACCATATACATCACCCTTTATCCCTAACCACAATATATCTAATTTAAAAATCCCCTGAGATAAGTATGAGAACACCTAGAAAAATAGGAAAGCAACTATCACTATAAAATTTAAAGATAGCGCAATTAGTAAGAAAATCTTTATCGTTACAAAGAGGCTTTTTATCATTTCTAAGCCTCTTGATCTTTTTCTAAATATTCGGTACCAACTCTGATACTACTGAGCATCCCATATTTCCCATAATACAAAAAAGAGGGTACAGCGGAACAGGTTTAGTTATAATACAAACCCCAGTTGGAACCCATTCATACTATTACATACAGGATCCAGTATTTCATCCATCGGTACTTTAATAATGTTACCAGTTGCATATCCACCTGATGCCCCAGCTTTACTTAATAATGCTGAAACAAACGGGTCATCACCTTTAATTTCAGCAGTGTATAACCTCCTGCTGCATCCCAAGTTACTGTTGGGTTCCTTTACCTGTTGTAATTGAGCCAATGACTCCTGCTCCAATAACATCTGATAGTTTCACTTCTCCAGTTACACCATATTGAATCCCCGCATTAGCTATACTAGATATACCTACTGTGATTAATTGTTCTTTACCTTTTGTTATACTATTTGTGACTATCACTTTTGTTCCCATTACGGCTACAGGTCAAGAGGTCGAATCCATTATCACTACCAGAGTTCTATCACCTTCAGTTATATTACCTGTCAAAAATTTCAAATCTGTTCCATTAAGATAATTAACTCAAGCAGCTGCATCCGGATCCTTTAACTTTTCACCAAGTCGAATTTACAATGGATGCGCATCATTCGCTTCATTAGTATACCCTATAATAAGTTCTTCCCAAGTCATGCAAGATATGTCACCTCCGGTACAAGCTTCTATCAGTTCCTGGCTATTCTTATTACTAATATCAATGTACTCTTAATAACTGAACTACAATTCCCACCTGTTGCTTTACAAGCTGCTAAATCTTTATCTAATTACTGAGATTCTTTAGCCGTGAGATAATTATTCTGCACCGCTATTACACCAGCAGCCGCGCCAATACTATCATTGCCGGCTAGCTCTGCACTCAAAGCAGCCATAGCACCATGACTAACCAGTTTGCCAGAAGTGCCAAGTACCTGACCATTTTTAGCAATTAAATGGGCACCTTCCACATGTAATTGACGACTTGTCTGGCTGACTAAAGCTGCTGCCAGTTTATCTTTAAAACTACCACCATTAAGCGCCATGTCAACGCCAGAGGTAAACAGTGATTGTGCTGCTACCCGTTGAATAGTATGTTGCCTTCACCATCACTTAATATTGGGAAAGTTGGGTTATAGGATGTGGCGGCTTGAGTAACACTATCACCGCTATTTAATACGGTAGTATCTAAACCGGCCAGTGAACCTTTAATTGCCATTGAGGTAATAATTGATTTGACCGATTGGCTGTTGCCAAGCTCTTTAAGGGTAGCAGAAACATCTCCCTGATTATTAGCCAGTGAAACGGCGGTCTTAGCAGCTATCGCCTGTACACCGGCTGAAACTACGCCTTGCATGGCAATTCCACTAGCACCGATCAAACCGGACGCTGATTCAGCGCTTATCCCTGCCGGTATAGCCAAGGCAGAGACGGCAGCACCTATCACAACCACCGCAGCGCTGACCAGATGCAGCTGTTGTTGGATTATCTCCCAGTTTTTATAAACATTTTCGACTTTATGCCAGTTAACGTTAGGATTATTTTTCAGTACCTTCAACCATTGAGATTCAGGGAAATTACCTAATGTGGCGATAATCTGTTTTAACGTTTGTTCCTTTTAGCCACTAACATCTGCTTGGATCTCTTGTGTAACATTCACTTTTAGCTCACCATTATACTGGATGGTCGGCAAGAGGCCATAGCCGGTAATTGATTAAGCGTCGATTTCGCTTTACCCACTGTTTGGAGTTGGAGTTTATTCCCCTTGTCATCATAATAAAGACCAATACTAAGATTAATTTTATTTTTATGTGGATCGTTATTAAATTCATCCATCAATGATAGGATCACTGGCAAAAGCATCAACATTCTGAAACACTTAAAATGCTCCCTACTATTATCATATTTATAACCGATTACAAATTTATTTGTCCAGGTATTCCATTGCCACACGAGAGGTTAACTTGGTAAGCAATTCATAATCACTCACACCGGTATATGCCGCTACTTCTTCAACCGGCAATAAATCGCCCCATATAATAGCTTCATCACCTACCTTATCATTGGTTTCAACACCTAAGTCTACTGAGATCATATCCATAGATACTCTACCAACAATAGGCACTTTGCGCCCATTTATGAGTACTGGTGTGCCTGAAGGAGCATTACGAGGGTAACCATCACCATAACCAATCGCTACTACACCAAGATAGGTATCGTGCTCACTAACCCAAACACCACCATAACCAACTGGTTCTCCTACTTTATGTTGACGAATAGCAATTAAATTAGATTTAAGAGTCATAACCGGTACTAAACCAAAATCTTTACCTTGTTTACCTTCTTGTGGTGAAGCACCATACATCATAATGCCAGGGCGCACCCAATCAAAGTGTGATGTCGGCCATAATAAAATACCTGCCGATGCAGCAATCGATTTTTCACCTAGTTTGTCTTTTATAAAGGTATCAAAACAAGCCAATTGCTGATTGGTTACTGCCGGGAAGTCAGGCTCGTCTGCGCGACTAAAATGACTCATGATATTGATAGGCTTTTGGATATTTTGACACGCCATTAAGCGAGTATAAAATATTGCTGCTTCTTCCAGTCTGATCCCCAAACGATGCATGCCAGTATCCAGTTTCATCCAAACTTTTATCGGCTTTTCCAGTTTTGTCTGCTCTAAAGTTTCAAGTTGTTCAATACATTGTACCACAACGTCAATCGCATGCCTGGTGATAATAGGTAATTCAGCCAGATCAAAGAAACCTTCTAGTAATAAGATGGGGTTGCTAATGCCATTTTCACGTAATGCTATTGCTTCACTAATACGAGCAACACCAAAACAATCTGCAAGATCTTTAACTGTATGTGCTGTTTCTAATAAACCATGCCCATAAGCATTGGCTTTGACCACAGCAATTATGCGACTATGAGCCGCAATTTCCCGAACTCGTTGTAAATTATGACGCAGAGCGCGGCGATGAATGACAGCGGTTGCCGCTTTCATTTTACTCTCCGTATTAAATTAAATAGATTGATTATTCGTCGTTGTAGATTGGCCCTGCATAGTTATCAAAACGTGACCATTGTCCGTTGAAGGTAAGACGTATTGTTCCAATAGGGCCATTACGCTGCTTACCAATAATAATTTCTGCTACCCCTTTTAGATCTGAATTATCGTTATAAACTTCATCTCTATAGATAAACATAATTAAATCTGCATCTTGTTCAATCGAACCGGATTCCCGTAAATCTGAATTGACTGGTTTTTTATCCGCTCGTTGTTCCAGACTACGATTAAGTTGTGATAAAGCAATCACAGGCACTTGTAACTCTTTTGCCAATGATTTAAGGGAGCGGGAAATTTCGGCAATCTCAAGAGTACGATTATCAGACATGGAAGGAACACGCATCAGTTGAAGATAATCGATCATAATTAAACTTAAACCACCATGCTCACGATAAACGCGACGGGCACGTGAACGAACCTCTGTTGGTGTTAATCCAGCAGAGTCATCAATATACATATTGCGCTTTTCCATCAAAAGCCCCATAGTACTGGAAATACGCGCCCAATCTTCATCATCAAGTTGACCAGTACGAATACGCGTTTGGTCAACACGTGACAAAGAAGCTAACATACGCATCATGATTTGATTAGCTGGCATTTCCAGACTAAAAATCAAAACTGGTTTTTCTTCCGTCATTGCCGCATGTTCACATAAATTCATCGCAAAAGTGGTCTTTCCCATTGAAGGACGAGCAGCCACGATAATCAGATCAGAGTTTTGTAATCCTGCTGTTTTTCTATCAAGATCCTGGTAACCGGTAGATACGCCTGTCACCCCATTGTGCGGCTTCTGATACAACTTTTCAATTTTTTCCACCGTTTCAGACAGGATTTCTTCAATCCCTTTTGGACCGTTATCTTTATTAGCGCGAATTTCTGCAATCTGGAAAACACGTGACTCGGCTAAATCCAGTAACTCTTCACTAGTGCGACCTTGAGGATCATAACCGGCATCGGCGATCTCATTAGCCACTGTAATCATGTCACGAACAACCGCGCGTTCACGTACGATATCAGCATAAGCATTAATATTGGCAGCACTTGGTGTATTTTTAGCTAATTCAGCTAAATAGGCAAAACCACCGACACTATCCAACTCCCCTTGCTGCTCTAAAGATTCAGATAAAGTAATTAAATCAATTGGCCGACTTTGCTCAAGCAGACGCTGCATTTCAGCAAAAATAGTGCGATGTGGGCGACTAAAAAAATCTGCGTTGGTTACCCGTTCAGATACATGATCCCAGCGTTCATTATCCAACATTAATCCACCAAGTACAGATTGCTCAGCTTCTAAGGAGTGAGGGGGCATTTTTAGCCCCTCTATTTGACGATCTTTCTGACCAATAAATACAGTTTCTGCAGAATACTTCTTCGCCATAGCACTTTCTTTACCCATGAATCAATAGAGTCGCTCATCAGTATATGCTACTTACTGCTATTGTGTGACAATTTGATCATTTAATGTGAGATTAAACCTCAACTATTTTCCACTATTCTGTTTTACAAAAAATCTGAAAATGTTGCAATATTCCTTAATCAAACATAGCAAGATATTGGTAATAAATCTGAACTTTCCGAAAAAAAACAGCTAATCATTGCTAATTACCGACTAGCTACAACCATTGACAAATGGTATTTTCAAATTGTTTATCAGCGAATAATTATATAGTTAACGAATCATTTGATTAGTAAGCCTTTTAATTAACGGCGTTTTATTGCTATCGACTAGTCATCAAGAGCACAATATATTTATCCACTATGTTAATTGTGCATAACCGCTTTTTGGTGATGAATTTCAAGCTACTTATCATTATGGCAAACAAAATTTGCCAACATGGAAAATATATAACCAGAACAAAAGATAAAATAGAGTCACTTTCAGTCAAAAGCTCTAACTATGCGCTAATTTTGAACGCGTTTTAGTTCTCTTTAATTAAGCTCTGCCAAGTCTGGAACAGATAAAATGATCTGGCTTGCTAAATTATTTACCAATTATGAACTCAAGTGCCTGCTTAACAACGGTAACGTCAGCACCCTTTTTATTAGCATTTTCACTCAAATGACGGCGCCACCGACGAGCACCAGGAATACCCTGAAATATCCCTAACATATGACGAGTAATATGCCCTAAATAGGTTTCTTGTTTTAACTGTCGTTCAATATAAGGATACATTGCTTGTACCGCCGCAATCGGATCAGTAACCTCGTTACCTTGGCCAAATAATTGAGCGTCAACTTGGGTTAATAATAGAGGATTTTGATAAGCTTCCCGCCCTATCATAACACCATCAAGATGCTGTAAATGCTGTTTAGCCTCATCAATGGTTTTAATACCACCATTAATGACTATCGTTAACTGAGGATAATCTTTTTTTAACTGATAGACGCGTGAATAATCTAAAAACGGTATTTCCCGATTCTGCTTCGGACTTAAACCTGATAACCACGCTTTGCGCGCATGAATTATAAATGAACGACATTGACTATCTGTCACAATTTTATCAATAAAATCGGTTAAAAAAGCATAATTATCGTCATCATCTACACCAATACGAGTTTTTACTGTTATCGGGATCGTCACTGCGTCCTGCATTGCTTTTATACAATCCGCCACTAACTGGCCTTCCCGCATCAAACAAGCACCAAAACGCCCATTTTGAACCCGATCCGAAGGACAACCAATATTTAAATTAACCTCATCATAATCACTCTGCTGAGCTATTTTTGCGCAATTGGCCAATGTGGCAGGCTCATTGCCTCCTAACTGTAAAACAAGCGGATGTTCCTCTTCACTATAAGCCAGATAATCCCCTTTACCATAAATAATTGCACCAGTTGTCACCATTTCTGTATAAAGTAATGCTTTTCTGCTCAATAAACGGTGAAAGTAACGGCAATGGCGATCTGTCCAGTCAAGCATCGGCGCCACGCTAAATCGATAACGGTTATGATAGCCGTTAGATCCCGTTAACTGGCTATTTGCGGTTAATTTTGTGTCAGTTGTGTTGTCGTGCATTTTTCGCTGTTTTGGCCTGTTTTTCCTTATTAGCCCCTATCTAGTATTCCTGATATTTCGCGTGCTATAAAGATTTAAGAAATGATGATGGCTTACTATACCATAGAAAAACGACAAAACTCTGATGATTTCTACCACTATAGATGTAAAGTTGCAATAAAAGGAAAAAAGAAATATTTTTTAGGCAAAATAGAACTTTTTTCTATGTATACTTCAGCCCGTGAGAAAAAATGCTGGCAATGAGCTCCACCCAAAATATACGTTGCCATACGCCGCTGACTCCATTGACTTCACCAATAAACACATTATCTTTGCTTTTTAACTAACTTAATTCATTACACGGCAAGTTACCGTATTTATAATGGTAATTATGCCCCTTTTAGCTTAACCCGTGCATTTATGCACGAAATCATCCATGCTTTAACAATGCTGCCTGACGAAGATAACAACCATGACAGAGGCGCAATTGTAGAATATACCAATATTATCCTTAAAGAAATAGGAAACAAAGAACCCGCAAGATTTAAGTATTAACATAATCAAGTATATTAGTAACAAATTTTTAATCTATCTATAAGTTGGTTGTTTTAATTTTAATTGATAAAATTCAATCTGACAGATATTATATTAATAATAAGTATTTCTGTCAGATTAAAATAATTTAATCTGTTGTTAGAAAATTATATTAAGCATGATTAATATTTAGACAAAATCTATTTCTTTCTGTTTTCTGAAATGATAGCATGGGTGGAAAATTTTGATTAGATATCATTATCTCAATTTCGTTAGACGAAATATTATATTTAAAGCCAGCTTGACCATGGATGGCTAGCCTATTTTGATTACTAATAATAGAAATATTGGCATTATACAAATTTCCATCTGGCAGAAATGAATCAATACATTGGTAATCTGTATTTGCCTTAATATAAATTGGGTTACATATAAAAGAAATATTAAAAACAAGCTGATAAAATACATTATTTCCTATATTATTGTTAAGTTGTATTGCTAGTATATCAGTATGCTTAGGGAATACAGTAAATCTCGATAAGCCTCTTATCTCTGATAGATCAGGTGTATCATATTGCCAAGTTTTTGTCATGTTGCCAGGGGCATTATTAGCTGCATAATCTTTCCACTCTTGAACTTGTGACAGTCTACCAACCCTAACAGAATTAAATTCTTCGATAAGGCGATGCCCTTGATTAGATTCAACATATTTAAATCCATCACCAGTATAATTTTTTCCTTTATAAAAAATAACACCGGTTGAGAATGGTTGATTATTATTCATAAATATCCTTTTATTTAATATTATATGAAAACTGTCATTCATATATTTTAAAATAAAAACTGATATAAAATTTATAATATTCTATGCAGTACTGTACAAGCTACTTTTAATAAAAAACTAATCTTTATTTGTAATAACCATATTTTTTAATTAAATAAAAATAATTATTAGAAATAAGATAATAAACTATAAATAAAAAAATAAATATTTACATTAGCAAATTAAATAATTTTGACAAAAAATTTTTAACTAAAAATAGATTATTTCAATCCATAGTTAAATGATATATTCTTGTTTAAAAAATAAAAGCATAACTTGTATACTATAATTAATCTATTCATTAAGCATATCAGTGAGTAAAAATTTATGAAAAAGATACTTTTACTACTAACATTTATTTACCTTATCGGATGTAGTAATACAAAAGAATCATCAATTGCCACTAAAACCATTGGTATGGCAAATCCTGCTTCAGTTTATTGTGTCCAAAAAATTGTAACAACAGCTACAGGGGAAGTCGGTTATTGTTACCTACCTAGTGGTGTTCGCATCGAAGAGTGGACACTATACCGTCAAGATCATCAATAACTTACCGTAGCTTAGTAACTAATAGATATATGGAGATTGCTAGTCATTAAATTTCCATATTCAACTTACTACAGGTAAAAGCCAAAAATTAATTTATTACAAATAATGTAATATCTTTTTAAAAATAATCTAGTCATACCAGACATATCAATAAAAATACTTTTATTTTAAAGTAGTTGTAGTTGCATCATAAATTGTAGCAGTATGTTTGTCCTCCTTATGTTAAAAAAAAGTTATTGAAACATTAAAATAAACATCTATCATTAATATATTTACATAACTATTAATTGAGGTGACTAATGAAATTATCTACAAATGTATTTGCTATAATTTCTTCTTTAACATTCGGTTGTATGTCAGCTATCGCTAGCCCAATAGACGGTGTTAACCTGCTTAGAGTGGATAAAGTTTTAGAAAGTTCTAAAACTGTTGTTGATACAGCGACAAATGCAGCTAATACTGCTGTTGATACTGGTGCTGATGTAACTAAGAGTGCTGCTGACACAGTTGGTAATCTTGCTGGCTTCGCGACTGGGTTATCTCTTACTGATAATATTAATGACCGAGAGTTAGATGATTTAAAAAATAAAACTGATGATGCCGGTCACCAACTTTAAGGCATGAACCAACAACAAAAATAAGTCGTTAAATTAATTAATACCTCTTCATTCGTAGTTAATAAAGAAGAGGTATTTTGCTTTATGCTATTATGTTAATGAGCAATAAATTAAAAAATAAATATTAATACTGTTAGTTAATAAGACAGTTTATTATTTAAAAATATTTACTTTTTATTAT
This sequence comes from Arsenophonus sp., assembly GCA_045399315.1. Classification (GTDB taxonomy): domain Bacteria; phylum Pseudomonadota; class Gammaproteobacteria; order Enterobacterales; family Enterobacteriaceae; genus Arsenophonus. The sequence goes on along the minus strand of DAYVGO010000085.1, from coordinate 17,035 downwards.
TAATAAAATTTTAACAAGACCATGAAATATCTAGCTAGATATTATATTTTACTTAATGATTATCTAAAGGATAATTATCTTAAAATAAATATAAATTTTATATTTGTGAAACTAACATCGTCATATATTAGTCAAAAAATTAATTTTAATCTTATATTTTTATTATCAATATATAACCATTTAAAGCTAAAAGTGCTAACTTTACATTTAAAATAACAAATAAGTTTGTCAATTAAATAGTCATAGTTTAATTAAATACAATTATTAAAATAATAAAATTTGATCAATAATTCATATAATTAAAATATCAATTTTTTAAGAATATTCATGCTTACCACTTGTGTTAGATAGTTAAATAACTCGTTATCCATAAAATATTTATATCTAATAACACGAGGCTAAAATGAAAAAATAAAATGATTATCAAGTTTGATAAAGAAATTATTCATTTAAGAAATAACCATACTATCACTTTAAAAACTATAACATTACAAGATAATTTTTTAAAACAATTTACCTACTCATCAATCACTAACGATGAAACACTAAAAAATGAGACCAACACGGTTAAGCCATCTCTCTTGGCTAAAGTACAAAGTTTTATGACGCATCAATCTAGCCAAACAATCAGATATAATAGTGCTCATAATATTAAATATTTCTTGTAATATATTATTAACTAAAAATGTCATTTAAGCGATATGTTACAATAACAAAATGTTCATCTATCATTAATGCAGGGAAAAGAGTGATAAAATTATTATCTAGGCTATTTATTTTCATAGTCCTGCGTGGCACCAGCACTGTCTCAATTAGTATTGTATCAACATCTAGCCAAATTAAAGATGCTGACATAATAGAACAAGAGAACAGCACTTCTGAAAGTTCCAATCCAATATCATCAGCTACAGGAAGTCCTAATTGCAGTCTTCCCCATGAAAAAAGATGTTATCCAAACAGCTCCAGTGCTACAGACTCTGTTTCAATAAGGGACTATCAAGCGCATAACAATAATCCCCAAATCCAAAAAATTGAGTGTTAGACAAACCATACCAGGGACAGAAATAGCGCCTAACTAGCCTGCTGACACTCAAACAGCATTGTTTAGCTTGCAAACTATTTCTATATTATCCAGCCTCCATCTTTTTTGAATAAGCGTGTTCAATCAATGTTATTATCTTATTCGCTTTTTTTTAAGGGTCATTTGCCATTGAGTATTGCCAGTTTATTGAAAATCGATCACTCGATGACCTGATTGTGTTGCCTACTTGGGAATATTTTCTGTCGCTTGATCACAATCATACTTAATAACTAACATATCACCGCTTTTCATTAAATTTATCACCTCTTTCGCTTGAATAAGAGGATATGGGCATAACTTTCCTCTGGTATCTAGCTGAATTTCACCCATACACAATAACCTCTATGATTTTATTTGCCATCGACGGATAAGAGTAAAATAACTGACGATCCAACTGCCAATAATAATACAAGGAATAAACACCCAGCCTTGCCAAGAGAACCAAGCGGTATTGACCGATGTATTTCCTAGCATACAACCACCTGCCAAACCGCTATCGATCCCCATCAATAGACCACTAATTAAACTGTTAGCCATTGTAGTCAAACCAGGGTTTCTAAATCTGAACTCTTGACTTCTTTTCGCTGCAATGAATGAATCTAACAAAAACCCGATCAACAAATAACCGGACCAGTCAAAAAATTTTAAATTTCCATCAATTACTAATGAAAATAATTGCGTACTAGGTCCACTAATACCAACCCCACCAATCCGCCCTGCCGATAAACTTGCTGGCCAGGCCAATAGCACAATAATTCTAACCAATATTGCGGTGATAAAAGGATACCAACGAGTTTCAAATAACAGATGGCCAAATCCTGTCTTTTTTGCGTTTATTTGCTATATTAATATGTTTCCATTGCTTGATATGGCTAATAGATAAATAGATTGTCAGTGAGATTAAGACAACAATGATTATATAAGGTGATACATGAAAAGTTTGTATAATTGTTCCGCTATCTAATATCTGGGAGGTAATTGGTGAAAAAAAGATTTACTAGCCGGTAAACAGACAAACCAACTTGCTATAATAAATCCAATAACCACAATAATACTGCCAATTAAACCTTTGCTGTTCGATATTATACACCGGTAGAACAAGATCCGGCCAATGCCATCCCACTACCAAATAGGATACCACCAATAATGGTAGCTAACGATAAAAATTTACTATGATGGATCACCACTAATCCTATACTTTGTAGTCCAAATAACCTGACACTCTGAATAGAAATAACGATTAAGATAGCAATTATCATTTGCTATCACGAAATAAGTAGAAATCTCTTAATCCGCCAGCTAAATAAAAACGCCCCCGTTGCATAACAAAACCAAGTGTTCCACCTAAGATTAAGCCAGATATATGAGATAAACTTATCATTAATATCATTCCTTAAATTAAAATAACATTCTATAAAATTGGATCTTTTGAATACGTGATAAAAAGTATATTTTTTCTTCTGTTAAGAATAGTCAATTTGCTGAAGATCAGAGTCTTATTAATTAAAATAAATTTGTTAAATCAGTAGATTAGTTTTTATTATCAGTTTAATATCGTTTAACGTTATTTACAACAATTTTCCATTCCGATTTAGTATGTTAAAAATATGATCACGATTTAAGCATAATTAAGTTCACCAAATTTAAAATTATTTTTAATACTTAATGTTTTTGTCTATCATCTACAAAAATAGTTTGATGTCTGAATGGCAATAATCTAATAAAAAGTCTGCTAAATAATCTTCCAGTATTTGTTGCTACCACTGAAGCTAACAGCTTCGCTCAAACAGCAGAAAAATTGCTCAATTAGAAGCAAGACTCGGTGTTACACTGTTCCATAGGACAACTCGCACACAAAGTTTAACTGAGGAAAGAACACTTTATTACCAATATTGTCGGCCTGCTCTAGATGAGATAGAAAAGATAGAAGATATTCTTGATAGCAGCAAACTGGAAACTTATAGAAAATTTAGGATCTTGATGCCAGTATTATTTGGTCACTTATGCATAGCTCCATTACTAATTTGTTTAATAAAACAGTATCCTAAACTTGAATTAGAAATGTCATTCAGTGATCATATCGTCAACCTTATCGAAGAAAGATTTGATTTATCCATTTATATTGGCACCCTACCCTATAGCAGTAATTTAGTCGCTAGAAAGATCACCTTACATCGTATGGCAATTTGTGCCTCCACTTCCTATCTTGCTCAAGCGGGTGAGCCACAAACGATTAAAGATTAGCACAACATTTAGCTGTTACTTATTGTCGTTCCAATCAAATACAAAAATGTCGCCTCAAAGGCAACAATGGTGAAATATACGAATTCGGGCCAAAAACACGCTTAATGATGGATGACATGCAAGCAATAAAAGATGCAATTGTTGCAGATGCAGGTATTGCTGACTTCCTCACTGGTTAATTAGAGAAGAACTGATCAACGGAAACCTCAAAGAAATTATGCCTCATGCTGGCGAAATAACTTTTTCGGTGTAAAAATACCTTTCCTGTCGTGTACAGTCCGATTAATTGTTGATACTTTAGTTAAAGATTTACTCGCTTATATGGAAAAAATTGCTGCTCCCACCTGATCAGGTTTAAACTTACTGGCATTTCAATGCCAGTAAGTAAATCATCATACTTGAGCAATAAGACTAGTTATTTTGGCATTAGCATTGGCAATTCCCTGTTCTTTTCCATGCGGTTTTATATCCATTCCTTCAGCATATATAAAACTCCACATGAGTGATACCAATCAATCCTACAACCGATTTCAGATAAGGTGTCACTGCATCCCCGTCTTGCCCCATATGGAGACCACCACGAGAACTGACAACAACCGCACTTACACCCTCAACTAATCCCATCGGATGGGTTTCAGTGTATTTAAACGTAACTCCAGCTCGGGCAATAAGATCAAACCGATTTTTCAACTGGATTGGTACATTCAAATTATACATTAGGGCACTGATAACAATCATGTCACTTGCTTTTAGCTCGGCTATCAATTTATCTGACAGAGTCATAGCGTTAAATGCTCTTTCACTGAAATTATTACCAGCTTGCATCGAATTAAATAGCTCATTATCCAATACAGGAAGATTAAGTGTAGCTAAGTCTCACGTATGATAATTTCATCTTTTACCCCTTTTAATTGTCTCGCCGCTAGAAAAGTATCAATTAAAGTATTTGTTTGAGAATTATTTCCCATGATGCTGGATTTTAAGACAATAATTTTATTCATAATATACTTCCTACTACATTATTATTTCAGACCAATAATTTTTATTACCAGCCTGTAATTAACAACGTAACTGATCTTACTATCAAACAAAAATTTTAGTGTTGACAGAAAGAATTTATATTGATTCTAATAATGCAACAATCAAAAATAAAAGCCTCGACATAATATTAGCGAGGCTTTTATTTTTTCACCTTAAGTTAATATAATGAGGCCTAATTTTCAGCAAATTATTTGTTTTTTTAGGCTCTTTCGTTTTTTTCGTTTCTTTTAGCTTTTTAGGTTCTTTTAATTTTTTAGGATCATTTTGCTTGCTTTTTTAATCGCGATCCTTTTTATTATTTCTTCTTTAGTGATCTGATATTGCAAGAGAATTTTAAGTAAGCCATCACACAATTCAGCATTTTGAATTTTGGCATTTTTATCTAACGGAAATTGAGCAGAAAACGATCTATGAGAAATACCTTGATGTAGCCTTTCACCTTTTTTTGGCGTTTCATCTTTATTTTCACCAACAACAAATAATTGTCCATTAGAAAATGAAACATCTAATTCATTTTCAGTGAAACCTGGTACACTTATTATTAGCTCATAATGTTTATCATCAATTTTCTTTAAATTATAGGATTCATTTGGCAATGATAGCGGCTTAACGCCAGTTAACTGACTAAATAATTTATCCATTTTTTCAAATCTGTCAGAATATAAATCATTTGTTAAAGCTGGAAATAAACTTAATGGATAAATCATAATATACCTCCTAATGTAGCTTAATTAAGCATGGAGAATTTTATTCTCTATTATTTTTATAGGAGTTACTGCAGATTTTTTAACTTATTCATTACAATTAGAATACGCGCTTAAATAAAAATACCTAATAAATAATTAGTTATTAGATTCTGTTTTTATTCACTCTTTTTTAATATTATTATCAAATCAAAGCATTCATTGGAAAATGAAAAATTAATTTTGACACTGATAAGAATTGTTTTTCGCAAATTAAAGCAAATTGACTCGCTTTATTACTAGATGAAACATATGCGTTTATTTTGCCAGTTTACAGTGATGTTAGTATAGAAATAATTTTGTATGATCAGATACAACTCAGTCATTATTTATATAGACTTTGACCATGATTAGCTAAATTTATCACTATATTCATAAGGAATATGAACAAATATCCATACCCCTTATTAATATGCCATGGCAAATAAGTAGTTGTTTATAATAAACAACTTAAAAATCAATTTCCAGTTTTAGTCCAATCAGCCCAACAAAAGTTAATCCCAAGCTTAACAAGCAGAATAAACTCACTGGTTCATCAAGAAAATAATACCAATTGTCACCGTGCCAACAGCACCGATCCCTGTCCAAATAGCATATGCTGTACCTGTAGAAAAGGTTTTCATCACATAAGCTAATAATCCTATACAAATAACATAGCAACTAAAGTAATAACACTAGGAATTAATCTTGTAAATCCTTGTATATACTTAATCCTATTGCCCAAACGATTTCAAGCAAACCGGCTATTATTAAAATGAACCAGGCCATCATTCCTCCTGGGGCGTCCCCCCCCCCAACAAAATAACATTTCTCAGCTCGTCCTGAGCAACAGATGAAACTGAAAAAATTATAACTAGGCAATATAATAACTGTAACACAATGCATGTTTATACTTAATCACCATTGAAGATTAGTTTATTTAATTAAAATTGACGTCCTATTCCGTGACTATCTGCCACTAATAATGTCACAAATATTAGCTGTGGTTCTAACTAAAATATGTGACACAAAATCAATAACCAATTAAGCAAAGCGAATTTATTTATCAATGCTGCTGACGATAAAAAATATGCCTGTACTGGCTATTAAACAAACTTTTAAAACAAGTCAGCAAAAGCTCAGTACAGGCAATTATCAGTAAAAGATCAACAACTATATTGCATAATCAATTATATTAATCGACCAAAATTATTTCCTAAATTTATTCATCTAATATTGATTTATTTAATTCAGCAGCTAACACAGCCAGCGTTTGCATTTGCTCTGGTGTTTGTACCATTTGTGGCGCACGTGTCGTACGCATATCTCTAACAATACTCTCTAAGCTTTGTTGACTTTCCGCTTTTAATAATTCCATAGTACCAATAAGTTGGCCGGTACGGCCAACACCAGCTCGACAGTGAATCACTGGCAATAAGTTATTGTCATTATGGGTATTACGCGAATTTTCTGTTACCATATTAACGTGCTTTGCTAACGCGATTAATCCTTTATTACTTGAAGCGGTAAGATCCGGCCAGTTATAAACATGGATAACAGGAATTGTAGCTTGTGAGATCGCTCCCTCATTTTTGGAGTTATTGATATTATTTATCTTTAAATTTAATGTATAATCGCGATAACGTAATCTATCATCCAATCCTCTTTCAGCTCCATGACTAACTTCAACTGAAACATCACCATACTTCCCAGTTTGGCTAAAATATTTGGGTAATTTTGTCCCGATATCTTGGTCTGATGCCAATATCACCAGTACAGGTGTCTTATTAGCCACTAACATCTTAAAATAATTTTCTAATGATTTTGGCGTAGGGTATTGGCAAGCAATTGCCACTTCCTTCTGGTTAATTTGTATACGATTTGCCGGTAGTAACACCCCATCTCCATTTGGTGCTGGTGCTCTCACTATTGTTGCTGATGCAGTAGGAATATTGATAAATCGTTGATTTTGAATACCATTAATATAATGCATAGCTACATCAGGACGCTTGAACTCGTCTTCTAACTTTCTAAATACAACATTACCTTGCTCTATCACTTTTTGTATATCTTCTTCTGCTAATTTTCGTGGAGTAAGTAGTGGTTTAGAAATTGGTTTTTCAACATCATTGGCTGTTTTTGGCAAATTTCCCAGCATTTTTGCTGAATCCACAGAAATTTTATCGCCAACAGTATCTTCTATACTATCCGATGATCTTTTATTTCTCTTCACGTTTTCAAACTGGGCAAGTAACTGCACTGGCGCTTTTTCATTGAAGATATTTGGACTAGTTGAAGCCTGTACATCAGTCATAATTTTTTCTAGACTTAAGGTATTATTTGATTTTGCGAGTTCAATAGTAGCAACCAAGAAACCGGCGCACTCATACCCTTTACTACCGTGTATAACAGGTAAAACTTTGTTAGGATCATTCAATGCACTGCTCTTGCCGTTTGCAAGATCCTGAATACGCTTATCTTTTACTTCATTAATATGGTTGATCAACCCTTTTAACCCCTCATTATCAACTGTCTTACTCTCATCCCAATTATTCACCTGAATCACCGGAACCCGATATAATTTGTTACCCTCTTTTATTTTTAGCTGATATTCTTCATAAATAAATTTTCCGACCGACTGTTTGTCAGACTTACCATCAACCTTAGTGGAAACACTGCCATAACTGCCATCCTGTTTAAAATAAGCAGGTAAACCTTTATCACCAGCCGCAATGTCATCATTTGATGCAATAACAACCAGAACCGGAGTTCGGTTACTCGATAACATTTTAAAATAACTTTCTAAATACTCCTCTTTAGGATATTCACTAATTATCGCCACATTTTTATTACTAATCTGCACACGATTGGCCGCTAATTTTTTACCATCTGGTGCCTCAACTAAGGTTGATTTAGCTAGCAGAACCTCACCTCTCCTTTGGCTATCAAGTTGGCTGTAATAATCATTAAGTTCAATTGCCGCTGCTTGATTTGCCAATGTTGAAGATAAATTACTCATTGAACTGGCTGATGTTGACCGCATCGACAAATTTGCTTTAGTTGGTACCGGCACGGTTTCCTGCGCACTTAAAGTCGGCTTTGGCGGAAGAGGAGCAGGGGTTGCATCAAATACATGATATATACGAGCATGACGCCGCGTTAGATCACTGCTTTGATAACTCGCGCCAGCAGCAGAACTTTTCCCACGCCGTAGCACAACAGGCCCTGATTCATTATTCATTACAATATTACGCCCTTGATATTTAGTCTCTTGCGACGACGGATCTTGGGTGTTAGATGCCTCATCTGCGGCGTAATTGATATTATGTGTTACATTACTATGAATCGGTGAAATATTAGGCATAATAAAGCCCCTTCTTTTTGAATTAATCTTTTATTTTTCAGCCACACATTGTTCTGACTTTTCAAGTAATAAGTCGAAAGTATCAATAATTTCATACTCATTTATCTCATATAAAGGTAATCTCACCCAAAATATAAGATGTTGTTGTTCATTAAGTGCAGCAACCGGTTGCCAACGTAGCTGGGTCAAATGATTAAACTGTAATAAAGATGAGTAAGTTATATTTTTCTGAATTAATTCATCAATGTGTCCTAAATCAGTAAAAATATACCAATCAAACTGATTAATTAAGCCAAAATAAAAACGAAAATGATTATCAATAACTAAACTAAAAGCTTCCTGTTTGGATGCCTTGTCTATTGGCTTAAGGCCAATATAATTAAAAAGTGGTGATACTTTTTGGTGGAAAATAGCAAGCTGATGCACTAAACAATACCTCCTTATCGATAAATAATTTCTCTGCTCATTGCTTTTATTTAGCGTTATTCTAATTATTTAAATAAAATAGAAAAATACTCTTTAATTTCGCTCAAATTAAATCAATTAAGCAAAATAAATAATCTATTTAAACATCAAAAAGTTAATTATTTTTAATGACCTTTTTTACAGAAAATAATTATTAGTTACAAATAAAAAACGATACAACCAACCTGTTTTACACCAAATTGGAAAGTCTGCAATTCTGCAATTCTGCAATTCTGCAAAATAATTATTACATTTCACGGTCAGCACGTTTCAATTAGTTGAGCTTTGAGCAAAATAGATTATAAAAATGTGGATAATCTTTTTTCAGCCATAACAACATTGGACGGAGCTAATATGAATAACATTATTAAGCCATTGAGCTGGATTATTTTTGCTCTGTTGAGTGCTTTTTCATTAAGTTATCTTGCACTCAATCGAGGTAAACAGATTAACGCATTATGGACTGTGATTGCCGCAGTTTGTATCTACCTAATTGTCTATCATTATTATAGCCGCTATATTGCCACCAAATTCTTAGCGTCGATCCAAACCGTATGACACCCGCTATCCGCTATAATGATGGCTTAGATTATGCTTCAACCAATAAAAAAATAGCCTGTAGTTTTCAGGCTATTATTATCTACAAAAAGCAACGCCTTAATTGCCTATTGCGAGGTTGATGAATAACTAGTAGCAAGAAGTTATAGATTTGCCAAATGTTATTTCACGCGTGAAACATATTCACCGGAGCGGGTATTGACTTTAATTACCTCACCAATTTGAATAAACAACGGAACTTTTACCACCGCTCCTGTGCTTAAGGTTGCCGGTTTTCCTCCTGTTCCAGCGGTATCCCCTTTTAAGCCCGGATCAGTATCAACCACTGCCAGTTCAACAAAATTAGGCGGCATAATAGCAATCGGCTGTCCATTCCATAATGTAACAACACAATCAGCCTGATCGATTAACCATTTTGCATTATCACCAACGGCTTTCTCATCAGCAGCAAGTTGCTCATAAGTCTCATTATTCATAAAATGCCAAAACTCGCCATCACTATATAAATAGGTCAAATTCATATCCATGACATCAGCACCTTCAACAGAATCAGTTGACTTAAATATTTTTTCTAATAACTTATTAGAAATTAATTTACGGATCCGTACGCGAGCGAACGCCTGCCCCTTGCCTGGTTTGACAAATTCGCATTCCACAATTGCACAAGGCTCATCATCTAACATGATTTTAAGACCTGAGCGAAATTCATTAGTACTATAGGTAGCCATGGAGATCCTCTAAATTTTTAAGTAAAAATGGCATAGCCAAAAATGTTTAATATTGTAACTCAGAAAAACCCTGCCAGAGAAGTCTGGCTACAACAACTTGCAGAAGCTGTCACTGATCCTGACGAATTGCTACGTTTACTGTCGCTGCAAAATGACCCAGAATTGTGTGCGGGAAGTTCCGCGCGTGCTTTGTTTCCACTACGTGTGCCACTCCCTTTTATCGCAAAAATGAGGATCAGTGATGCTAATGATCCCCTTTTACGGCAAGTTATTACCGTAAAATCTGAATTTAATCTTACACCAACATTTTCTACTGACCCACTAAATGAACAAAATAGTCCAATTCCTGGACTATTGCATAAATATCAGGATCGTGTCTTACTATTAGTTAAAGGGGGTTGTGCCGTTAATTGCCGTTATTGTTTCCGTCGTCACTTTCCGTATGAAAAAAATAAAGGCAACAAACAAAACTGGCAGACGGCACTAAATTACATTCAACAGCACACTGAACTTAATGAAGTTATATTTTCAGGTGGCGATCCCTTGATGGCAAAAGATCATGAGTTAGATTGGCTCATTTCACAGTTAGAAACTATCCCTCATATTAAACGGCTTAGGATCCATAGCCGATTACCAGTAGTTATTCCTGCTCGCATTACCCCAGCACTGTGCCAACGCTTCTATATTTCTCGACTACAGATTATTATGGTTACTCATATCAACCATGCCAACGAAATAGATAGCACGTTTAGTCGCGCAATGGAGCAATTAAAACAGGTAAATGTTACTTTACTAAATCAGAGTGTACTTTTGCGGGGTGTTAATGATAATGCCGCCTGTTTAGCTAAATTAAGTAATAAACTGTTTGACAATGGGATACTCCCTTACTATTTACATTTATTAGATAAAGTACAAGGTGCCGCTCACTTTATGGTCACGGATGAAGAAGCGCGAGTAATAATGAAAGAATTACTTACTCGTATCTCAGGTTATTTAGTACCAAGATTAACCAGAGAAATAGGTGGAAAACTAAGTAAAATGCCGATTGACTTACAATTACAATAACAGTTTAGATAAATTATCAAAAGCATGACCTCAGGGTCATGCTTAGCATACACTATGGACACTTATAAACTTGGCCAATTATTTTACTATCAGTAGGAATAAAGCTAGATAGCAATGTTTCCGTCGGGCTATTTGCTCCATAAATAATATTTCCTCCCATCGCAGCAGCTTTATTACGTAAATCATTCGCTGCTCCACGCATAGAACTAGATTCATTATTTACCCCACTCAGCCAATTATTTTGTATGCCGGTAACCTGCCCTAAATGCTGACATTCACTGTCTGGCTGAACATTAACAAAACGAACCTTTTCTCCCGCGGTTGTAATTTGATTAGTTGTTGAACAGCCAGCCAAGACTAACATTGTGGCGCCAAGCAATAGTTTAATTCGCATGTTGTTCCTCATTTACTTTTAGCTATATTAATATCAATTTTACATTACCGAATTTTGGGTCTAATTAAGCCTATTTATCAATAGCAACATATTTAGCTAAATATGTTTGACCATCATTGTTGTAATACTACTTTGTTAACACCATTTTACTCTATTCTAATAAATATGCTCTGTTAAATCATATTGTCGAAAAATTAAATTAAAAATATCTTAAAAAAATAGACGTAACGGTAGCAATCATCAGCTGGATTACAACACTTAATGTAATTAAATAGCACAACAGATAGAAATTTGATAATAAAAAACCCTGAGTCGAAAATTAAACTCAGGGTTTTTGTCGTGATCAGGTTAATGATGTTAGTGTCTTAACACCTTACATCATACTACCCATACCACCCATGCCGCCCATACCAGCAGCAGCTCCTAAATCAGCTTTATCTTCTTTTGGTAAATCAGTCACCATAGCTTCAGTCGTGATCATAAGGCCTGCGATTGACGCAGCAAATTGTAAAGCGGAACGAGTAACCTTAGTTGGATCCAGAATACCCATATCCATCATGTCGCCATACTCTTCAGTTGAAGCGTTATAACCGTAGTTATCTTCACCTTGCTTAACATTGTTAACAACTATAGCTGGCTCTTCACCGGCATTCTCAACAATTTGACGCATAGGAGCTTCCATCGCGCGTCGTGCGATACGAATACCAACAGTTTGGTCTTCGTTGTCACCTTTCAACTTATCTAATTTAGTTGCGACTCGGACTAAAGCAATACCACCACCAGCAACAACACCTTCTTCTACTGCCGCACGCGTTGCATGCAATGCATCATCAACACGAGCACGTTTCTCTTTCATTTCAACTTCAGTAGCAGCACCCACTTTAATCACAGCAACGCCGCCTGACAACTTAGCAATACGCTCTTGTAATTTTTCACGATCGTAATCTGAAGTTGCTTCATCACGTTGTTGCATAATCTGTTTGACGCGATTTTTGATCGTACTTTTTTCACCTATACCATCAATAATAATGGTGGTATCTTTGTTGATAACGATGCGTTTCGCTTGACCTAAATGTTCCAGCGTCGTTTTCTCCAACTCCATACCGATCTCTTCAGAGACAACAGTACCATGAGTCAGAATAGCAATATCTTGTAACATTGCTTTACGACGATCACCAAAACCAGGTGCTTTTACCGCAGCAACTTTTACGATACCACGTAAATTGTTTACTACCAGTGTCGCCAACGCTTCACCTTCAACATCTTCAGCAATAATTAACAATGGCTTACCTGCTTTAGCAACACTCTCCAACAAAGGTAACAATTCACGAATATTAGAAACTTTCTTATCTACTAACAAGATGTATGGATTTTCTAATTCTACAGAACCGGTATCTGGTTTATTGATGAAATAAGGAGACAAATAACCACGATCAAACTGCATACCTTCAACAACTGCCAGTTGATCTTCTAAGCCTGAACCTTCTTCAACAGTAATAACACCTTCTTTGCCGACTTTGTCCATTGCATCAGCAATTAGTTTACCGACTGATTGATCAGAGTTAGCCGAAATTGTACCTACTTGTTCAATCGATTTATTATCAGCACAAGTTTTAGATAATTTTTTCAATTCCTCAACTGCTGCAGCAACCGCTTTATCAATACCGCGTTTTAAATCCATTGGATTCATGCCGGCTGCAACGGCTTTTAAACCTTCACTAACAATAGATTGAGCAAGAACCGTTGCTGTAGTTGTGCCATCCCCGGCTGCATCATTTGCCTTAGAAGCAACTTCTTTTACCATCTGGGCGCCCATATTCTCGAATTTATCTTCTAATTCGATTTCACGCGCAACAGATACACCATCTTTAGTAATCGTAGGTGCTCCGAAAGATTTATCCAGAACCACATTCCGGCCTTTTGGACCTAAAGTAACTTTAACTGCATCTGCAAGGATGTTTACTCCACGAAGCATTTTTGCACGTGCGTCACTACCAAATTTTACGTCTTTAGCTGCCATTGTTTCTTTCCTTTAAATTCTTTCATTCAGAAGATCTAATCGAGAAATTATTTTTCAACTATTGCCAGAATATCGCTTTCTGACATAATCAATACTTCTTCGTTATCAATCTTTTCTGTTTTCACGCCATAACCGTCGTTAAAAATAATGATATCGTTAACTTTCACATCTAATGGTTTAATTTCACCGTTTTCTAAGATGCGGCCGTTACCAACAGCTAGCACTTTACCTCGAGTTGACTTACCTGCAGCAGAGCCTGTCAGAACAATGCCACCGGCAGATTTAGATTCAACTTCTTCACGTTTGATGATAACCCGATCATGCAATGGACGAATTTTCATTAATAGATCTCCTATAAATACAATCCATATAAGGTAAATAAGGATGATACCAGTATGTCTTATTAAACCAGTACCCTGTTTGACGAAATGGGGTCAATTAAAATCAGTTCAAGGGGGTAGGCAAAAAATTTTTTCTGGTGTGTTTAAAAAACAAAATAATTAGTATTTTTTATCATCATGATCTTCTTTTTTAGAAAATTTGTCTTCATGTTTAATGTTGTTGGACAGATTATCAGATTTTCTGTCGCACTCCCCTTCATAGGTGTTTCCTTTGGCAGAATGATTAAAATTACCGTTAGTCGATCCGGCAGAATAAAATTGGATATGCGGCATAAGCTTCATTACTATCAGTTTTTGGATCGGGGGAAATAGCAGTAATAAGCCTAAAAAATCAGTAAAAAAACCAGGCAAAATTAACAGAATACCAGCAATCACTAAGGCCACGTTCTTGATCATTTCCTCAGCCGGATTTTCACCTTCAGCTAATTTTTGCCGTATTAGTAATAAGTTCTTAATCCCCTGACTTTTTACTAGGGAAATTCCAAGGCATGAAGTTAAAACTACCAATATTAAGGTGGTTAATGCACCTATGCTCTCAGCAACCCTAACAAAAATAACCGCTTCTATATAAATTAACAGGCATAAAAGTATGAATGGAAACCAACGCATACAATTCTCCTTAATATTCTTTAATAAAACAATAGCCTCTTAAACTAAGCAAGATAAATTGCATGCAAAAGACTAAAATCACACAATATTTGCTTTTTAAGCTGATAATACCTATATGATGCAGATCTATCATACATTTTTTCAATAATAAAAAAATCTAATGCTTTTAATTGGTTATGTGAAAGTGATCACACATATCATATTTAATTCACTAAGATACATATAAAGTGATCCAGATTTATGACAACACCACTATTCCGGAATATGATCATTGTTATAATTAGACTCATAGTTATTAATTTCATATTTTACTTTAAAATAACCATTTTTTACTTATTACATTACATGTTCAGTTAGTAAATCTTTAATTTTAAGAAGGTTTATATGTCTAAAAATATTCGTTCTGAAGAAGACCTATTAGGTAAACGAGATGTGCCTGTTGACGCCTACTATGGTATTCACACATTGCGTGCGATTGAGAATTTCTATATTAGCGATCGAACTATTAATCATGTACCCGAATTTATTCGTGGAATGGTAATGGTAAAAAAAGCTGCAGCAATGGCAAATAAAGAATTAAAAACCATTCCACAAAAACAAGCAGATGCGATTATTAATGCCTGTGACGAAATCTTACATAAAGGCAGATGTATGGATCAGTTTCCAATAGATGTCTTTCAAGGAGGAGCAGGGACATCTTTAAATATGAATACCAACGAAGTACTCGCTAATATTGGCCTTGAATTAATGGGTCATAAAAAAGGTGAATACCAATATTTAGATCCCAATGATCATCTAAATAAAAGTCAATCAACTAACGATGCCTATCCAACTGGCTTTCGAATAGCTGTTTATAATTCTATTACTAACCTAATTAAATCAATAACCCTACTTAAAGAAGGTCTTGAACAAAAAGCAAACCAATTTAAAGATATTCTTAAAATGGGTCGTACTCAATTACAAGATGCGGTCCCGATGACAGTAGGACAAGAATTTCATGCATTTGCCACTCTATTAAAAGAGGAGATAAAAAACTTACGTCGTGTCAGTGAATTGCTGCTCGAAGTCAATCTGGGGGCCACCGCAATCGGAACCGGACTCAATACAGCTCCCGGTTATCAAGAACTAGTAGTGAAAAAATTAGCTGAAGTGACCAAATTGCCCTGCATTCCGGCAGAAGATTTAATTGAAGCAACTTCCGACTGTGGTGCTTATATTACGGTACACGCGGGCCTAAAACGGCTAGCTGTTAAACTGTCAAAAATTTGTAATGATCTTCGCCTGCTCTCTTCCGGACCCCGTGCTGGTTTAAAAGAAATAAATTTGCCAGAATTACAAGCAGGCTCCTCGATAATGCCAGCTAAAGTCAATCCGGTTATTCCTGAAGTTGTTAACCAAGCATGTTTCAAAGTCATCGGCAACGATACTTGTGTCACTATGGCTGCGGAAGCAGGACAATTGCAATTGAACGTTATGGAGCCGGCAATCGGCCAAGTGATTTTTGAATCTATTTCATTAATGAATAATGCTTGCCATAATTTACTTGAAAAATGCATTACAGGTATCACCGTCAATAAAGACATTTGTGAAAAATATGTCTTTAACTCGATTGGAATTGTCACTTATCTTAATCCATTTATCGGTCATCACAATGGTGATATCGTTGGCAAAATATGTGCTGAAACAGGTATGAGTGTTAAAGAAGTGGTATTAGAACGAGGTTTACTAACAGAAGAACAATTAGATGATATTTTCTCGCTCGAAAATCTAAAAAAACCACAATATAAAGCGAAACGTTTTGATGATTAATTTAATATACTAACCACAAAAATTAATTTGTCTTAATTATTAAGGCACACTCTCTCCAAAGAAGCGTGCCTTTCCCTTTATATTATATAAACACAAAAAACAAACAAAAATATTATCAATTATTTCAAGGAGTAAACTTATGTTAATTGCTTGTTATCGCTAAGGTTGCTAAAGAACAAGATATAAAACCCAGTCGACCCTTATCAACAGCTGTTGTTGCAGCACAAATCGGGATTACTGCCTCACCCATTTCTGCCGCAGTGGTCTATATCGCTTCGGTTATGGAAAATCCTACGCTGGTTGGTAGTGGACATACTGTTAGCTATATTAGCTATATTAGCTATATTAGCTATATTAGCTATATTAGCTATATTAGCTATATTAGCTATATTAGCTATATTAGCTATATTAGCTGTATTAGCCTTAACTTAATCTAATAATTCTGATTTAAAAAAGAGAGTTACCGGCTTTAATTAACACATTATTAGATAATTAAAAAAGGTAATTTTATGTATCAAATAAATAATCCTATCA
>DAYVGO010000029.1:0-5700 GCA_045399315.1 Arsenophonus sp. | reverse complement strand
TGATAGGATTATTTATTTGATACATAAAATTACCTTTTTTAATTATCTAATAATGTGTTAATTAAAGCCGGTAACTCTCTTTTTTAAATCAGAATTATTAGATTAAGTTAAGGCTAATATATATAATTTAAAGCATTTCTATAAATGTTAATATTATTTTATTTACTTAAAATGGTATTAACAGGTTTTTTTGTGATTTTTGTCTAAATTAAGTGGTTGAGTTACTTTTTTGTTTATGTCCTGTGAGACAGGCCAAAGGTCTAGCACAAGATCCCTTGACGATCGGTTTGTGTGGTTTTAACGTTTTATATTCTTATTACCGTAAGTCTAGTACATGAATGTTATTGATGATTGCTATATATATTGCACTAATAATGTGATCGGTGTTTTCTCACATAATCGTTTAATAGAGTTTCGTCAATGTGTGGAGGATTGAGTCTAAATGTCTAACCTACTATATTCTAATGATAGCTGTGATAATGATTTACTGGATAATCAACTGCTTGATGGGGTAGATTATGCAATTTTGAAATCTTATGAATCTATGATTGATTGTTTGGCTATGTTAATTGGTGGGCATTGTGAAATTGTTCTTCATTCACTTGAAGATTTAAAATGCTCAGCGGTCAGAATAGCTAATGGCTAACATACAGGCCGTAAAATTGGTTCGCCAATTACCAATTTGGTTTTACGTATGCTATATGACCGATATTGATTCCAGTGTATCGAAAGCTTATTTTAGCCGCGCTAAAAGTGGCGCTTTAATAAAATCAGTCACTATTGCGATCCGTAATCCTAAACGGCGTGTTATTGGTTTACTCTGTATTAACATGAATCTAGATATATCATTTTCTGAGATAGTTAAAACATTTGTGCCGGAAAAAAGCCATGAAGTTGCTTCCAACGTTAATTTTGCTTCTTGTGTTGATGATCTTATTGTTCAGGCACTTGAATTTACTATCAAGGAAGTTAATGCTGATCGTAATGTACCCAATAATATGAAAAACAGGCAAGTTGTGCTCAATCTGTATGAGAAAGGGATTTTTGACATCAAAGATGTGATTAATCAACTTGTTAATCGTTTGAATATTTCTAATCATACTGTTTATCTATATATACGGCAGTTTAAGAGTGGTGAATAAATAAATGAACTCTTCTTCTTTGAGTAAGTCTTTGACTTATTGCCTATTAGTTACTGAGTCTGCCTATGGAACTCAGCAGGCTACAAATGCTTGGCGATTCGCGAATGCTTTGATTATGGAAGGACATATATTGAAGACAGTTTTTTTCTATCAAGAAGGTGTTTATAACGGTAACCAATTAATTTCACCGGCTAGTGATGAATTTAATTTACTTATGGGATGGAAAACATTAGCACAGCAGACAGGATGTCAATTGAATATATGTGTTGCTGCTGCATTGCGTCGGGGTATTGTTGATGAACCTGAGGCTAAAAATGGTGGCTTACCTTGTGCTAATTTAGATGACGATTTTGTATTGAGTGGCTTAGGTAGTCTGGCTGAGGCCATGTTTGTCTGTGATCGCACAGTCCAATTTTGAGATAAATATGAAAAAAATAGCATTTGTATTTATGAAAATGCCTCATGGAGCTTCGAGTGGGCGTGAAGGATTAGATGCATTACTAGCGACTTCTGCATTAACTGAAAATATTGGTGTTTTCTTTATTTCTGATGGTGTTTGCCAATTACTGGCGAAACAGAATCCTAATAAGCTCTTGGCGCGCGATTATATTGCAACATATAAATTACTGCCATTGTACGATATTAATGCTTGCTATATTTGTCAGGAGGATCTTGAAGCAAGGGGACTTTCTGCAGACAGTAGCTTTATCTTGCCTGCAACTGTTATTTCTGCTGATAGGCTTAAACGTAATCTGGCAAATTATGATGTAATTCTGACTTTTTAGTTAAACAGAAGACTAACATGCTATATACTATTTCTACTTCACCTTATTATAGTGATCTTAATTCATTAATTAGCCTGCTAACTGAGCAGGATGAGGTGTTATTACTACAGGATGGTGTCCTGATGGGACATAAAATATCATCAGGTAATAAGGATAATGATTATTTAGTGCAATTAAAAAATAAAGGGATCCCTGTTTTTGCTTTACAAGATGATATTGAAGCAAGAGGGTTAATGCCCTATATGTCATCTTATGTACGTCAGATATCTTATGTTGATTTTGTAAAATTAACGGTAAAACATCCACAATATTTTGCTTGGTAATGGATGATCCTTTGTATATTTCTTGACACCTGTTTCTGTCAGCAATAAAATTTCGCGTCCTCATGTTTTATCATGACGATAAACGAGGAAAATATCCGTGTTTACGAAGCAAAAACCAGGAGCTTTTTTAATGGCAACAATTAATCAGCTGGTTCGCAAACCACGTAGCTCGAAAGTTGTGAAAAGCAACGTTCCAGCACTGGAAGCTTGCCCGCAAAAACGTGGTGTATGTACTCGCGTATATACTACTACCCCTAAAAAACCTAACTCAGCACTACGTAAAGTATGCCGTGTTCGTTTAACTAATGGTTATGAAGTGTCTTCTTATATTGGTGGTGAAGGCCACAACTTGCAGGAGCACTCAGTAATCTTGATTCGTGGTGGTCGTGTTAAAGACTTACCAGGTGTGCGTTATCACACTGTCCGTGGTGCACTGGACTGTTCTGGTGTAAAAGATCGCAAACAAGGCCGTTCTAAATACGGCGCTAAGAAGCCAAAGGCTTAATGGTTCTCCGTTAAGTAAGGCCAAACATTTAATTTTTTAATGTCAAAATAAACTCATAGAGTTTTGGACAATCCTGAATTTAGAAACGGAGTATATCCATGCCACGTCGTCGTGTAATTGGTCAACGTAGAATTCTGCCAGATCCAAAGTTTGGATCAGAATTATTGGCTAAATTTATTAATATCTTGATGGTAGATGGTAAAAAATCTACCGCAGAAGCAATTGTTTATAGTGCGCTTGAGACCCTGGCTCAACGTGCTAAAAAAGATCATTTAGAAGCCTTTGAAATGGCCCTGGACAATGTTCGTCCAACGGTGGAAGTGAAATCACGTCGTGTTGGTGGTTCAACTTACCAGGTTCCTGTTGAAGTTCGCCCTGTTCGCCGTAATGCATTAGCAATGCGTTGGATTGTTGAAGCTGCTCGTAAACGCGGTGATAAATCGATGGCTTTGCGCTTGGCAAACGAATTATCTGATGCGGCTGAAAATAAAGGCACTGCTGTTAAAAAACGTGAAGATGTTCATCGTATGGCAGAAGCTAACAAAGCGTTTGCACACTATCGTTGGTAGCTTTCGCTAGTTATGTTTCTTAAGGGTAACAATGGCCCTTATACGAATTGCATGGTCACGAGAGAGGAAAAAATGGCTCGTAAAACTCCCATTACGCGTTATCGCAACATTGGTATTAGTGCCCATATTGATGCTGGTAAGACCACTACGACTGAACGTATCCTTTTTTATACTGGCGTAAGCCATAAAATTGGTGAAGTTCATGATGGCGCAGCAACTATGGACTGGATGGAGCAAGAGCAGGAGCGTGGTATTACTATCACTTCAGCTGCAACTACTGCTTTCTGGTCTGGTATGGGTAAACAGTTTGATGAACACCGTATAAACATTATTGACACACCAGGACACGTTGACTTCACTATTGAAGTTGAACGATCTATGCGTGTTCTTGATGGTGCGGTAATGGTTTATTGTGCAGTTGGTGGTGTCCAACCGCAATCTGAAACTGTTTGGCGTCAAGCAAATAAGTATCAAGTACCCCGTATAGCATTTGTTAATAAAATGGATCGAATGGGGGCTAATTTCTTACGTGTTGTTAAACAGATTGAAACTCGTCTAGTGGCAATCCCAGTACCACTTCAGTTACCTATTGGTGCAGAAGAATCATTCATTGGTGTTATCGACTTAGTTAAAATGAAAGCAATCCAGTGGAATGATAGTGATCAAGGCGTCACTTTCGTTTATGAAGATATTCCAGCAAACATGCAAGCTCAAGCTGAAGAGTGGCATGGTAAGCTGATTGAAGTAGCGGCCGAAGCTTCAGACGAGTTGATGGAAAAATATTTTGGCGGCGAACAACTGTCTGAAGAAGAGATTAAACTAGCATTACGTCAGCGCGTATTAAATAATGAAATTATTCTAGTTACTTGTGGCTCAGCCTTTAAAAATAAAGGCGTTCAAGCAATGTTGGATGCTGTTATTGAATATTTACCAGCACCGACAGATATTCCTGCGATTAAAGGTGTTTTAACCGATGATAAAAATACCCCAGCAGAACGCCATGCAAGTGATGATGAACCTTTTTCAGCATTAGCATTTAAAATTGCGACTGATCCATTTGTTGGTAATCTGACTTTCTTCCGCGTTTACTCTGGAGTAGTTAACTCAGGGGACACTGTTCTTAATCCAGTCAAAGATAAAAAAGAGCGTTTTGGCCGTATCGTTCAGATGCATGCTAATAAACGTGAAGAAATTAAAGAAGTTCGGGCGGGCGATATTGCTGCCGCTATCGGCCTTAAAGATGTAACTACAGGTGATACATTATGTGCCGTAGATAAGTCAATTATTTTGGAACGTATGGAATTTCCACAGCCGGTTATTTCTGTCGCTATTGAGCCTAAGACGAAAGCTGACCAAGAAAAAATGGGTATTGCTTTAGGTCGTTTAGCTCAAGAAGATCCATCCTTCCGAGTGTCAACTGATGAAGAATCAGGTCAGACAATTATTGCAGGTATGGGTGAGTTGCATCTGGAAGTATTGGTTGACCGTATGCGTCGTGAATTCAAAGTCGAAGCGAACGTTGGTAAACCACAAGTAGCATACCGTGAGACTATTCGTAAGTCTGTTGAGCAGGAAGGTAAATTTGTTCGTCAGTCTGGTGGTCGTGGTCAATTTGGTCATGTATGGTTACGTGTTGAACCTTTGGAAGCAGGTCATGAAATTGGTTATGAATTCCACAACGAAATCGTTGGTGGTGTTGTACCTAAAGAGTACATACCTGCGGTGGATAAGGGCGTTCAAGAACAGATGAAAAATGGTGTTCTGGCAGGCTACCCCATTGTTGATGTCAAAGTGGCATTGTATTATGGTTCCTATCATGAGGTTGACTCCTCAGAAATGGCATTCAAAATTGCCGGTTCTATGGCGTTCAAAGAAGGCTTCATGAAAGCAAGTCCAGTTTTACTGGAACCAATCATGAAAGTTGAAGTTGAAACGCCTGAGGACTATATGGGTGAGGTAATTGGTGACCTGAATCGTCGTCGTGGTATGATTGAAGGTATGGAAGATACAGCAACTGGTAAGACAGTTCGTGCTCAAGTACCATTGTCAGAAATGTTTGGTTATGCAACAGATCTGCGTTCACAAACTCAAGGTCGTGCTTCTTACTCAATGGAGTTTTTGAAGTACAATGAAGCACCAACCAATGTTGCTCAAGCAATTATTGAAGCTCGTAAAGCTAAGTAGTTAGCTTTTGGTTTAACTATTTAATCTGGTTCTCTCTTAATTGTTGGAAAGAACTTTATAAGGAATAGAGTCGTGTCTAAAGAAAAATTTGAACGTTCAAAACCGCACGTTAACGTTGGTACAATTGGCCATGTTGACCATGGTAAAACAACTTTAACCGCAGCAATTACCACCGTATTAGCCAAGAAATAT
>DAYVGO010000006.1:0-2116 GCA_045399315.1 Arsenophonus sp. | reverse complement strand
GCTTCACTTGTGTTGGTTTCACAAAACCAATCTTTAATTTTTCCCATATTCAAATATGTGTAGCTTCTTTTTTTGATGAACTTTCAATAGCGTACTTAATAGCTTTATTGCTAAGCGTTCTATTAAATCTAAATAAGGAATTACCTTGAATAGAAGGTGACATAATATCGCTCCTTCTTTATTATAATTTATTTTAATTATTACAAATAAACGAGTTATATTAAATACGCCATTTATTACATATCAACCATTATTAATCCAGCTATAAAAACGCACATTTCGACCTCGCTGGTGCGTTTTTTTTAAAAAGAAAATAAAGTGCATGGAACTGCACAAAAATTTTACCACACTAAATTTCATTAAAACTGATACGTAATTCACTTTGAGTTGATTATTTAGGTGGTAGGTGTGGCGAATCTATCATTATAATTTTTAGTAAAATTGGATATTTTTATCTTATATGAAACAAACTCGATTATGAAACATTTTAGAAAGTTTAATTAATTTTTGATATTGAACTTTAGAGTTTGTTCAGAAATCTATTTTAATCCATCCATAATGCGCTCTACGCGATTTTCTCTGTTTAGGAGAACCCCCTACAGCTTAAAGTTCAAAGTTACGCAGAATTGATTTGAAAAAGTTTTGATTTTAGAGATCGTAAGGTAATGGAAGGCATTAGAGATTGTTATAGAGGGTTGATGCGCTAATTTGTGTCGAAGACCGCTATTGTACGTAACTTCTCGTTAGCTCTCCTTCAAAACACGATATGATAGCGAGTATGATGTTAATACTAGAAATGAGATATTGAAAATATTCAATGAAGGTTTATAATTGACTCGCCATGAATATAATTTTAATAAGTAATAACTAGAAAATTCAACTCGATATTATTAGCCAACTCAGCCTGTTGGCTTTATTTTTGCCTGAAATTTTAATTGACTACTTCTTTCAAATCCTTACCTGCTTTAAACTTAGTACATTCGTAGCAGAAATTTTAATAACCTCGCCTGTTTTTGGGTCACGTCCATCTCTAACTGCTCTTGTCTTAAACTGAAAGCTACCGAAACCCATTAGTTGTATGTCATTGCCAGATTTTAGGTATTCTGACACGGTTTTAATGAATGTATTGAGTTCCTTTTCAGTCTTTCTTTGTTAATCCTAAATTTTCAGATATTTTTGATGATTTCTGTTTTGTTCATGGTGTGCTTGATTTAATGGATGAGTTAATACTAGTGGTACCAGCTGTGGTAGTTAGATAGTGTAAATTTCAGCATTAATTGATTCAAAAAATATTTTTTATTTAAAGCTCCTCCACTCGACGCAAGATGCAAACTTGTTTTGCATCGAGGAAGCGGCATTCAACCTTTGTTGCAAAAAATACGCTCACTCAGTAGTGACATATTCTTCGATTAAAAGATTTGGTTAGGATGAAGTTGAAGTATATTTATTTGCTTCTGTAGAAAAGTTATCCACAGTGGGTAGGTAGATTAAAAAAGATTATATTTTTTTATTATAAGAGATTATTGGGTTAAAATGCTATCACTTGTTTATAATTTGTTATTTTATCTTCAATTAGTTAAATGATATATATATATATATATTTCATTTTAGCTTTAAAATCAATTACTTAAAAGAATCGGTAATTTCAACTATTCCCTTTTTAATTAATTATTAAAGACATAAAACTTAATGTATTTATTATATATATTTGTTGTTAAAGCATTGTTCTTTTCAGTTATTTTATACTTGCGTTCTTAATATTCCGTGTTTCTATCCGCGCTATGCCATTAAAAATAGTGGTTGTGTTGGTGGTGGTGTTTTGGTATGCTATATATTAATAGGGAAGTATCCAGTAGCAGGTTAAAAATTAAATGAAAAGGAAAACCAGTGATTTTAAAAGACATTTTACGACTACGTGCCGAAGGGGTTTCATACGAAAAGATTTCTATATGGTTAGCTAGCAATAAACAGTTTGCAGTTACAGCTAATGGAGTCGGATCTTTTGTTCAAAAACAACAGATGCTTGATGTGTTGCAAAAATAATACTTGCCCCACTTCACTTTCCACAGGTAGAGGGGCAAGCCGGCCAACCAAAAGATAGAGGTTTTTATGCCAG
>DAYVGO010000059.1:0-60698 GCA_045399315.1 Arsenophonus sp. | reverse complement strand
TTCTTTTTTAACAAATCATCCCCCGAATGATTTATTTACGACTGAAGAACTTAATGTGCTTTTTTTCGCGATGAAGCTCATGAGTAATCAAGAGATAGCATTGCGGTTAGGTACATATTCTTGTTTTGTAGAGCAAATAATACGACAGATATGTAACAAGATTGATATTCATTCACGAAAACAACTGAGAGATTATGGTATAGCTGAAGGATTTGATAATTACTTTCCACCGTTTTTGTTAAAGGGATTGTTATAGTTAAGGGGGGGGGAAAGAAATCTCTTCTTTTGAATTTAACGTTCGGAAATTTTATATTTGCAGCATGATGTCTTAATTTTTAGTAAGTATGTTGAATAAAAGCTAAATATTGTACCCTACAAACACAGGGTACTTTGTGTTGCAAAACTATTGATGTATTTATTTTCTGTTTGTCAGAGTACATTGGTACAATGCAAACAAAACCAAACGTATATGAAACATGGAAATGAGATGACTTAAAGAATAGAATTTAAGTTTATTTTTTATCTCTTGTAATGTATCTCTTGCCACTGGATAGGAAACATTACGCGACCAGGCAATCGCTTTTTTGGTAAGACCTAAAGAAAATAACATTGCCGTTTCAAATTGAGCCGGTGTTAATTCCGGGAAGACATGATTTAATTGAGCCAGTTTTTTTAAATCAAATATTCTCATTTTATCGGCTTCTTGTTTTGAGGACAGAAATGTGATGCTAACGATAACACTTCACAAATGAGCACAGGACAGCTAGACTTTTTCATAGTCTTACTCTTATTCTGGTAGGTTTAGGGTTTTAGCTGGCTGTAGGGATATGGAGTCCCTTCAGTCAGCGACGATTTCTCACTGAGTTCATAATGAGGATGATTATGTTATACTTCCATCAAAAGGGGGTATCGTTATGGGTCAGGTTGCCTTTGATACACAAGAATTTGTCGAAACGTTAGAATGAAGAAGGGCTGCCAAAAAATCAGGCAAAAGCGATATCTATTGCTGAGCGTAAGTCACATGAGGCGGTTGATGTAGTTACTAAAGCTGATATTGCCGAACTTAAGCGTGATATATCGGATGTCAGAAAAGAAATCACCGATGTCTGTAAGGATATGGAAAATCATATTGACAAACTTGGTTTACAATTAACAGTGAGACTAGGTGGTATGTTAATTGTTGCTATAGGAGCATTAACGGCTATTCTTTGGTTAATGCATTAAGCTCTTTCGTTTGTTGCTGCTTCCATCTCGGCAACAAGGATTTCCTCAAATTTTCTAAGTGTTTTCTCATGGGTTACAGCTCAAAATGAATAAGAATATCTAATATATTTTAAGATAAATCTTCATAAATATGACTATTAGCAAGAACATTATAATAAAGTAACTTGGTTAGGCAAAATTTGTCGGATAAGTTGTGTTTTTTATTATTTTTATCGTGAGTTTTTCCCCGACAAATTTTAGACACAAAAAACTAATCGTAACTGATTGGTTTTCTTATTAAATCCTGGTCGGCATGAGAGGATTTGAATCTCCGATACTCCATGACGGCAATTAATTACTATGTAACTAATTGATATTTATCATATAAATAGCAGTTTAACTGTATAAACAAACAGTGCATAAATTATAATATATGCATTATATACATCAATGACTTAAATTGAGTTTTCCCCCGTCATAATGATATCTCCCCGTGAGGTACTTCTACCCAATCTACATGGTTCTGAGTATATATTTTTGTTGATTTTGCGTCACTATGTGCCATTCTTGTTTGAGGGTCTAATCCATTAATTTTAAATAAATGTGCCGCTAATGTGCGAATTTCGTGAAATGTGGGTCTTTCAGCTAGTGTTAAATGTGCTGTTACCCCTAGTTGATCTCTCAAGTTAGAAAATGCTCTGCTTAAGTATAATCAGGCGCTATTTGAGTAGGGTGATGAATCTCACTACTTATTTTGCTTGGTCTTTTTACTGGAAGCCTATGGACAACATACGGACTTGCTATAGAATCTCGACTATTATCGATTATTTCTTTTAGTTTTGTGCCAATAGGTATAGCTATATGTGATGTCTCTTTATCTTGAACTTTTTGACGATGTATATAAAGCATTACGTAAATATTATTTTGAGGTTCTTATACCATATACATCCACAAATACCTTTTTGTGGTGATTTAATATTATATCTTATACGAGAGACTTCTAACCTTGCTTGAGTCGTTTGTAATGAAAGATCCATAGCAGTTCTTAACCATGGTTCAGCAGCATTCCTAATTTTTTTGAAATCGTCGAAAGATAAACGGTGTCTAACTTTTTTGTCTATACGTCTGTGTTTTTTTCGTTCTGCTGGATTATCCAGCATTAAAGATTCATCAATAGTGTAGCTAAATAATTTTTTCAAAAAAGAAACTTTTCTATTTTGTACGTTAGCGGATGTGTTCCCATGATATTTGTTGATATATTCATAACATGTTCAAGAGATATTTCTGTGCAAAGAACATTAATAAAAAATTCTTTTGTTCTTTCTAATATCATTTTTCCAATCAGCTAATGTTGTTATTGATGGGGTTTCATCTTTTACTATTCTTTTAAATAAATGTTCCACATGTTCAGAAAATGGTAGTCCCTCGCCAAATTTACCACCTGATTCTTGAATTAAAGAATTTATCGATATATTTAATGATGGGCGCATTATATTGTTATATTCTCTAGCAATGGCAATAGCTAATGCTTTGTCATTCCTAATATTTTTCTTTTTTCCATTTACTAAAATTAATCTGTAAATATTTTTGGATTTATCAAAGAAAAGAAAATCAGGGAGGTTACAATACTCCCTTTTTCTTCGACGTGCAGCCATTTTATGAATCTCGTATTAATTCATTGACATGTGATGAGATAATAGAATTAGTTCCCCATCGTTCAGATGAAACAACCCATACAGAACCATCAACAATCTTACCTTTGAGTTTTCCTACTTCAATCCATCGTTCAATTGTTCGATTATCAGGTATTGAGCCTTCTTCAAATTCACGAGATCCCTATAAACTAGCTTTCATTAATTTGTTATTATTAATGAGCATTTTTTAATCTCCTTGTACTATACAAACTCACACTATTCTCAGGCGCTTCATTGCCCCACAGAAACTAATGACTAAGCACGAATGGTTATATTCATCCTTTGTCAGGTTAGGGATATAATTTTTTGGGGTAGAGTATTAGGGGTTATTTGCTGCGCGGTTTGATGCTCTGTTTTGGTATTGCCAAGGTGGGTCTGCGAGTATCAGGTTATAATTCGATGTCATTCTATTTTTTCCATCGGCCACCACCTTAATAATTTTGCTGCACGGTTATATTCTTCGACATAATCGTTGTAGTCTCGATTCCATCTTGAGCCAATAATGTCGTAATATCCTTTATATATTTCTTCGAAATGATCAATTTTTGATCTATATTCAACAGCGAGTTCCCAAAAGAGATCTTAGGGGACACTAATTAATTCTTGATTGTTTTCTTCTATTTTTATCACCTAAACATATCATGCTATTACATGATGTAACGTTATTTGATCAAAAAATGATCATTTATTGATTATTTATGATAGTATTGTTGCCGTTGTGTGTTTTTAACCGCAACAATTTTCCCTGGTGTTGGCCAGCCTTGCGCTGGCATTTTTTTGAGTTGTTTGGAAATACCGAATAGCTGCTGATTTCTCAAATAACGTCTAGTGAACCATTACAGGGAACGGTATATTTTCATCTTGTAGAATTTTTAAATAGTCGTTATGAAGAGTAGTCAGACTTTCACGACCAAAATCAGATAAAATCGTCTCGTCTTCGGGTGTAGTCGTAATAAAACCGTTATACATCCTGATGGTCATTTCCAGCCCTTGCTCTCTGCCATAATTCTCAATAACTATACTTTCAACATGATTAGCTAAAGCAAAACGTTCAGCAGAAGGGTAAATGATCATTGATAATGTGTTGTTCGCGTAAAGAGCGGTAATATCCACGTCACCTTCCTCATTTTGAACTTCAACCGTTCCGTTCTTTTTGGTTTGCTCGATAATAAAGCAAGCGGCTACCATCCAGCGCCACATACTCAGACGTTGCTCTATAGTGGGTGAACAGTGATTATGCTCCCATCCCTTGGAAATGGCTCCTACAAGTATGCATCCAGACTTTAAATCGTTATCAAATTTACCAGAGTCGAGCATATTGATAGCATCGGCACAAAATCAGTCATTATTTAGTTTCCTATTGTGAAATAGCAAAGTGTCCCATTTTTGGATGATACCATTGACTGCTACGTTTCTCAGCCTGAAGCATCATATTATGCCGTGCTTTTTTAAAGGCTTCTTCGTCAACCATTGACATTTGGGTAATTTGGCCGCTTGGTACAACATGGGGCACTCTTTTGTAAGGAATATTCTACGCCATGACTAATTGTCGACATTTGGCATCACTCAAGCCGTACTTTGTTTTAAGATAACTATAGCCCTGGAAACCCGTAGGGATAGTGCCTCGTTTGATATGTTCGATTTCTTCCGAGACCTGTGCGACCTGATTCTCGATACTCTTTAACCGACGTTCTTGCTCAACATTAGCTAATGGCATTACTGTAATAATTTCGTTAGTGCTTTGAGGTTTGCTTTGCTGTTGCAGTTGATCCATTAGCGAGCGGCGAACAGCTTTTGATTCAGGGGCTGCAACGCGCAGTGCCTGTTTGAGGGTCATTTTAATAATTTCAATATCAACGCCGTTTTTTTTTGACCTACGAAAATTTCGTAGGTCTCTCCTTCAAGTTCATCTTTAATTCTGGCAATGGAATCGTTATTACGAATAGGCTTTTCACCATATTCTTTTCATGTCTCGTTGACCATGAGCAGTAATTGTTGGGAGACAATTATTTCACTGTGGGAAAACGAGAAATTTTGTATATTTATTAAATTTTGCATATAGTTATCCTTCAATATTGAAATTGATGAGTGAATATTTATTTTGATTAAGTGTGGAATGGGTCAGGCGGGATTAATTACTTCTTAACACAAATCGCTTTGGTGTTGATATTCTTGAAAGTTTTAAATTCCTTCTCAAACTGTTTTGCGGCTATTTGACACATATTTTCAGTGTCAAATTTCTGTGTATTAACGCTGGCTACGTTACTTGATGCATAGGGATTGACATACATGGCTAGTCAATCCATTGACCGTTGTTATCTTTCCTTGATTTACTGATAGCGATGGAGAATGCCGTGATGGGAATTTTATCTTGTGTATAACGAATTTCTAATTTGCCGATGCGTCCGGTAAAGTGACACTGGTTCTGGTTTGCCATGGAGTCTCCAGATATTGATTAATTTTGTTGATTTCCGATTTCAGTGTTTCGATAATTGCTTGAACTGCCTGTTCAATCTCGTTAACCAGATTATCATCCTTGATAATTCGGATTTTATAGTAGGCAAGGTTAGACGGGAGTCTGTCATCATAACTAACAAAATCGCACCAGTTTCTACCTGTGCACATCATTTGCCCGTGCATTTGTAAAAGGTATTCGTATTTGGGTTTCCCTGTGATAATGGTTTTGATATGGGTTGCGGTATTGGGGTATTTTATTTCGATAAGTCCATCCTCATTAACTAACCCATCAGGACTGGCACCAAATAGCTCGATAGTCGGGTGGGGGATAAAGCCAACTTCCGTGACCGTGACATCAAACTCATTGAGGCAATATCGCGCTCTGGCTTTAGGTTCAAGGGCAATGCCCCGTTCAATGGCCTGATTGTTTTTTATGTCTTCACTTTGTCCTGTGAGGGTTTCACAAATTAATTGCATGAGGTAGTTTCGTTGAGTTGTTCCATTGCCTTTGGATAACACCTTGGGTAAATTGCTGGCGGTGACTTTCCCAAGTCTTACCTGAAACCACTCGTCTGTTTTCTGCTTCATAATTAGCCTCATTTTTCATTGCAATGTTGTGATAAATAGCCATTTTATTTTCTTCGCCAATGATATCGGTTTCTTCTAGCGTTAACTGTTGCCAATGTGTTTTCATGGATTCAACATCGCCTTTCGTTGTGGCTTTTAAATCATTAATTAATTAATTATAACGGGCTTTTTGTTGTGCTTCTTCTTTCTGTGTTACAATTTTTTCCTGTTCAGGTAAATCTTCACCTGCATAGATATAAAACCCTAATCCAAACATAGAAATGGCTTTAGTGAGACAGCGCATCAGCGCTTTATTGATATCAACGGCGTTAGGAGTAGAAATGGCCTGATTTCTATAATCCATTACGGGCAGCCACATTTTGCGGGAAAATTCGTTATTACCCTATTTGACAGTGAGCGTTAATGAGACCATGGCACTGCCATTATTGTTATGGCTAACGGTATCAATGGCATAGTAGGATTCGGGATAGTGCGCCATTAACACTCCCCACGCCCAGTTCCATGAGAGATAAGACAGGCCATCTTTCTTTTCCACTTTATCGTTAACATTAATCTCAGAAAGCGTTTCCCAAACGTGTTGTTGAAAACTTTTTTCTTTTTCGATATGTTGTATTTCGCTCATAGATATTTCCTCTTAGGCGCTCGAAGTGCTTTGTATTGATGGATGTTCTCATTTTTGAAATGGTCAAAAAGTGCTTTCCAGATATCGTCAAAATCCTCATTATTAAGTTTTCGCATAACTGAAGACGGTAGGCAGTCATAAACAGGCTGGACAAGTTCGCTGATTTCGTCGTCCAGTCTGTCTTCCCAATAAGCAATTTCTTGCTGTTGTTCGTACCAGTAATCTTGCATGGCGTAAGGATTCATTTGTCGTTCCTATCTTGCTAACAGTAAAACAAGGCTTGCCAACGTGATGATTAGCAAGGTGGGGATAGTTTTCATGGAATATTTTCTAACGAAGCTCTCACTATTTAACCGATAGCGAAGCTCCTGCTGTTTAAGTTGGTTCATGTTTTTAGCGCTTAATTGGTTTAAAAATTGAAAAGAAGAAGGTCAATTAGTGTTTAAGATGAATTCCCTGAATAGATTTGTCATGAGTATGTGAACCATTCCAGGTTAATTTCATGAGTAGCTTATAATCCAGATACAAATCATAGAGATGTTGCGCGCCCTTTTTGAGCAAAACGGGTTGATAGCTAAAATAAGGTGGTCAACACCATGCGGGCTTATTTTATTTTGCCTTCGGTTAATATTTATCACGCGCATGAGAAGAGACACGCCAACGTAAGCTATTGCCTGATTTACTTTCGTTATAGAGCCATTTATGCCTAGCAAGAAAATGATTTATTTGTTGATTATTAACCCCGTTAAGCATTTTGCTAAATTGGGTAGGTGTCATTCCTTCCTTAAGGAGATTTTTAAGATAATCTCTTTCGATTACCAGGTTTTTGTTTTCCAGTAATAACTTTTCTTTCTCTTCCTCAGCACGAACTACCATGAGTGCAAGTTCTTTTGTTGTTGGCAGCGATACCTGAATTTGAGGTTGTGAAATTCGTCTTTCGTATTCAATAAAATACTGCCTCGCCTGTTTGTCTTTTTCATTACGCTCAACCATTGATAGCTCTTTCTTCATGTCGAGCGAGATGTGATAGTCAACTCTTGAACCATTGCCTACTAAATTTTTAGTAAGCATTACAAAGTCTAATTTTTCTATAAAGTTATATTCTTTATTCGGTTTTAATCCAGTCATTGAATCTGGATTTAATCTCCAGAAACACATGTAAATCACGGGTATTGACGGTTTGGATTAATTCACCATTGATGTTTTTTGTTTTGATGTTAATTAAATCTTTCATGTAAGAATTCCTCGCTAATAATAACGATGAGAAGTTTTGGTTTATGCTTGTCTTAAAGAAGAGAGGGACTGTTAGCTTAATGATTAGAACAGGAAACTTAATTTATTGAACACGGCTAACACCTGCCATGCCAATAGAATAAATACCCGTACCGTAGACGAAGTCGATATTTACCGCATCCACTTGTTATTGATCTTCAAAATCGGCAATACGTTTTGCCATCACAATATCATCAGTGGTCTTGCTGCCAGTCCATAAGCATTTACTATGTAATCCCTAACGTAGATAGATCACTGCATCATCAGCACCTCAGTATGATAAATGTTCATATTACCTTTACCATTGTTATATTCGAACCAATGACCCGTGATACAACGTTTTTTCCATTTACCTAATTCGCCCCACGTTTTTGTTCGCAGCTGATCAGAGGTATTTGCGGTAACAACCCCTTTGCAAAAAGGGCGCGTACTCATGATGTAAAATAATCCATGCGGTTAATGTCGATTTTCCTGTACCATGTCCTGAACTTGTGGCACATCGATACGCTTCTAGCGGATTAACGCCATTGAAGTTATTCTGCTTGATAGCCTTTCCCTATAGCGGAAAGAAAATCTTTTTGCCATTTGTCAGGGTCCTCAAACCCTTTAAAGCTTACCATCACCCCATTCAAAAGCATACATAACAAAACTCAATGGATCATAGAAAAAACGCCCCATATCCTCAGCGAGCATAGCTTCAAATTCTGACATCAATCCTCTCGTGCTCGCTTTCTAGCCGCATAGATGAGATTAATAAGACCTAGTTCACCAGAATGTTCAATTTCCTATTTGTCTGAATACCCGTGTTTTGTCAATAAGAGTTTAGTGACCGAGGCATTAAAATCGCCGATTAATCCTTTGTTTATTAACTTATTTTCTTGTAAAGACAGGATCGCTTCTACGATGTCCGAAAACTCTGGGTTAATCTTTTAATACTCATAGATTGTTGAGCGTGCAATACATAGATAACAGGCCAATCCAGCCAAACTAGGGATGACATCACCGACTAATTCATAGCCCCCATACAAATATTCATTTGCCTTAGCAATGAGCTCGTGGTTCAGCTTACTAGGGCACCCATTTTATTTGTTTGTTGTCCCATTTTTTATCTTACCGTTTATCCGTGTTTCTGGTAACATCACCGTTATTTTTCCGCTTGTTCCCCATATCTTTGAAACCGTCACATGCCAAAGTGTGCAATCATCCTTAAAAACTGCATCCATCAATGCTTTTAGAAGATTATCAACATCCGGTTTTTGCTGGTGTGGTTTGCCATCCATTTCAACGTGTTTTTTCTTGCTCCAGCTTTTAGGCATGGGCAATTGAAATACAACGATGGAATCCGATTCAGGTAATACTAACCCTGTATTTTTTACCTCATCACAGAATGTTCGGTACCTAAGTACCACAGGACGCTTTTGCCAGACATCACGCTGGGTCATACGTGGCTTTGGTACGGGTACAATTGGATATTCCAAATAACCCATAAAAATCTCTATAAGGTTAACTTACAATTAATAATAAACTAATTGTTTATTATTTAGATTTCAAAAAATCTAATCTTGTCAAATAATAGGAGTAGCCTTTAAAACGTGCTGTATCGCGCTTGTATTCAATTTTAATCATCAAGCTATGATATCATCTTTCATGTCAAAATGCTCTCTACGTTTATTTGGCGCACTATTTTAATGACAAAATAATCCTACTTGGTTTTATTTTTATCATTTTCCCTCTCTCAACTGAATTTTTAAGTTAGAAGTCTTTTTGGGTTGGTTCTGGATAATGATAATTTTTTGTTTTTTCTACAGTGTTTGGTTGACCAGTACTAAATAGAGTTAAGCCTCTTTGCTTGACATAAACGGTTCCTGTATTTCCATGACGATTTAATCACATTATCAATTCTGTTAAGGTCTTATCCGAATTTTCATTATAAACTGAATCTCTATATACACCTAACCAATAGTCGCAGTCTTGCTCTATTTGACCTGTATCACGGCTATTACTGGGCATGGGGCGCTTGTTTTTGTTCTATCCTCCAACTTGCGGTTAAGCTGTGTTAATAGCACAACGACGGTATTTAATTCTTTTGCTAATTGTTTAAGTCCCTTTGTAATTTGTCCAAATGCAAGATCATTGCGTTCAGCTTTGCCAGCTTTCATCAACGTTAAATAATCAATACCAATAAATCCTATTTTGTACTTTTTGTTTTAATTTCCGGCATTCACTTTGAATATGTGATAGCGTCATTCCAGATGTATCATCAACACAAATGTTGTTCTCATCTTTCAACTCATTAATTGTCTTACCAATTAAATTCCATTCGTATTCATCATTTGTTCCACCATAAGACGTTGATGTATCAACCCCTGATTGCTGGCTTATCATACGCTCAGCCATTTGATTATTTGTCATCTCCATACTAAACAGTGCAACAGGTAATCCATTGCGAGATACATTTTTTGCCAACTCAGTTAATACGGTTGTTTTACCCATTTTTGGCCTGGCACCAATAACAAACAATGAACCTTTCACAATATATTTTGGCGCTAACATCTCATCAAGGAAACTAATTCCCGTTTTCAGTCCAGTATGTTTATTCGGATGATTAAACCTGTCATCAACATCATTGAACCAATCAATCAGAATATCACTAATGTTAGTTAACCCCGATTTTCCATTATTTTTTGAATTATCAATAAATTGAGTAAACAGCATTTGGGCGATATTTATTTTTTCATCTAAGCTAATATTGCTTGGTGTCGTGAATAACCGTTGTATTTCTGCTGTCTTATTGATCGCTAATCGCTCAACCGCTTTGTCACTCACCATCCTTGCATAAGCATTGATATTTGCAGCGCTCGGGGTTCGATGACTAATTTCAGCTAAATAAATAAGCAAATCCCCCTGTCATATTAATATCGCCAGATTTTTCCAGTTCACCTGTTACCGTGATGATATCAATAGGTAAGCCCTGACTGTTTAACGTTTTAATTTTTTCAAAAATAATTCGATGAGCGCGTTGATAAAATACGTCCGGAGATAAGTTTACAATAACCTGCTGACAATTATCACCTTGAGGATCGACGAGTAGAAAATCAATTACACTCTGTTCAGCTTCGATGTTATGTGGGACTTGGTTAAATATTATTGTGGTTATTTACACGATCCTCCTTAACTGATACATAACACTTGTCAGTGATCAAATAATTCAGATTTTTTGCCCACCAGTAGCCACCATTGCCATTTGGTCTGTCTTCTGTCATCCAGCGACAGTAATTCGCTATGTATATAGGTCAAATAGCCCTTCCAATTCTCAAGCGTGAACGGTTTGTTATGGTTTCTAAGATATTCTCGCTTACATTTTTGCCAGAATGTCCGCATTTTGGATTTACGGCTATCTCTAAGCATGGTGGCTTTAAACATCTCCGTTAGTATTTCGTGATAGGCATCAATCATGGCCTGGTAGGGAACAGGTTTTGATTTTTTATATTGTGATTTCTCGATTAAGAGTGATGGGTTGTTTTCGTTAGAAAACTTACCAACTACATCTTTAGATGTAGTTATTATATATTCTTGTTTAATAACTTCTTGTTCATGTCCTTCACGGATAGCTTCGCGTTTTACTTCGCTAGTACACGCTAAGGCCTCGTCACTACTGGATTTTAAACCTTCGCACTTTCCTTCAGGAGCGGTATTTTGATAAAGCACATAATTTGTAATTGTGATCACGGTACCGTTACGATCGCCAGAAAAAGTTAACATTCCTTCTGATTTGAAAAATTCTAATAATCTTCTAACCTGTGACTCACTTTTCGGTTTATTATGACTGTCTCTTAGTGCACCACCTAAAATCTTAAATTTTGTGACAAGCTGGCCCACACCTAAATACCATTCTCTACCACCAAAATTAACAGTAGTCGGCTTATAAGAGGCTTTTGATAACAATCTTAACCACAACACTAACTTAGTCTCGTTGAGTGACCCCTGGGATGATAACAGGCTACGAAATATTGCAATATGACCCTTTGTGCCATTGCTTACGGTTGAATCTCTTTGTATTAATTTTCTATTATTGCTAAAATCAGCATAAGTAACATTACTCATGACGATCACCTCCAGTAATTCTTCTGAGATGTTCAAGACGCAATTTCGTATCTTCTAACGCTTCCCTCAGTTTTTTGATTCCTAATGCCGTAAAAGAACGATTAACTCTGTCGCGTAAGATATTTTTATGTACAGTGTTACAATAAAATTTATTTTTCATGTACAATAACTCCGTTATTACCTCTTTAATTAAGCTCATGATTTCAGCCTCATTGGTGACTGCCTTTGAGGCTTTGTTTATTGCAATAACAAAGTCTGAATGAGCACTTTGTATTCTGTTTTTTTTTTTGCTAATTATCTTTGTCTTTATCCCTATTTATCGCATGGGTGTTGGGTAGAATAGAAAAGAAAATAAAAATAGTTAACCATATGTGAATTATTGTTTAATATTGTAGTCCAAAAAATAAATTGAAAAAAATTAAACAATTATTTTACAAAATAATTAGCAACCTGTTCTAATATCACATTTTCCCTAAACGTGTTACATGCCTTATATAATTTCATTATCGTCTGTAATCTCTGACTTTTTCTGACATATCTCAAATGAACGGCAATATATTGTTCACTCAAACCCGTACTCTTAGAAAATGCTTTTCGTTCTGTGTTACTCAGATTATTCCAGAATAATTTAAAGTTAAAAACATCATACATCCTCAAAATAATAAACATAAGTAATATTATAAACATTTTTTGTATTTACCATAAAGGTCATATTTTGTTTAATTAATATAAACATATTAAACAATAATATACGAGAGAAAATGAATGATGAAAAGTATTCGTGATATACGCCGTGACAATTTAGTCTATATTTTGGAAAAATATTATGAGGGGAAACAAAATCGGCTCGCTGAAAAATTACAATGCGCTCCTAATGTTATTTCCCGTTATTTATCATCTTCAGACTTAAAGAGCCATCGAGATATTAGCGATCCCATTGCGCGGAAAATAGAAGATATCACTCGTCTTCCTAAATACTGGATGGATTCCGATCATCTTGGCGGAAGTCTTGAAGATGCGAGTTCAGAGCGAGCAAACACCGTTATCGGTAAGATCGTTAGCGATAATCTCACCACATTTATGATGATTGATGGCATAAAATCTCAAGCACAACTTTCAGTAAAATCTAAACTAGGACAGTCAACCATTAACCGTATCGTTAAAAATGAAGCAAGTGCAACCATAGATAGCCTTGAAGCCATAGCAAAAGCTTTGGGGCGTAAACCTTATGAGTTAATGTTACCCCCTAATGACAATGACCTCCTGAAATATGACCATAAAAAATTTGCTGAATTACCCTGGTCAGCAAAGGAAGAAATTCAGGATTTTATCGAATTTGTTATTCATAAATATCACGGGAAATAGGTCTAATGCTTAATGGCTATCTGACTAATAAAAAGGTTAGATTTTAAAAAAACATTATGCAACAAAATGGATTTGATAATATGTTTAGTCTCTCAATCAATAAAATTAAGCATATTACTAACGATAATAAGATAGATGCTGAAGAATATAGCGAAATATACCGTGATAAATTCTTCTACATTAACAAACAGATTGAATTTCTTCGATACAATGAAAAATCGATAAATAAATTTGAGGAGATCCTTGCTGCTAAGAAGAAAGCAGCAACGGAGGAAGACATATGAATAAAAGATAATGAGTGCTGGGCTATGTAGGACTCGAACCTGCGACCATGGACAAAAAGTCATCTGCTCTACCAGCTGAGCTAATAACCTAAACACCTTTTACAGTGCAGGCATCAAAAAAGCTTTTACCACAAGAGAAACAATACCCAAAATACCCGCCCCTAACATCCAGCGGATTAACTTTTGTTCAGCACGAATGCCGGACATTTCGAGTTGTAGGTCTTTGTGGACTAAGGATATTTGAGAATCAACTTTTTCAAAGCCAAATTGCATATCCTTACGAACATTGACTATCTCAGCAGATAAGTCTTTACGAACTTCTGCTATTTCTTTTCTGACATCAGATATATCACGCTTAACTTCGGTAATGTCAGCTTTAGTAGCCACATCAGCAACTTCATGTAACTTACGCACAGCAATAGAGATTACTTTTGCCTGATTTTTGGGCAATCCTTCTTTTTCTAAGGTTTCGACAAATTCTTGTGTATCAAATGCAACCTGTCCCATGAATGCACCTCCTATTTTCAGATAGTATAACGTAATAGAAAACCTTTTTCATTACCAAAATGGCATACTAACTTCTCTGTTTATCCATTTCTAATACATAAACAAATTGGTATATTTACTTTTCCCAAATGATGCGTCATAATAAATATATACTAGCTAATCTAGTGTCGGGATTAGCCTCCTGATAAGTGAAACCACGTCAGAATACACGCCGTGAGCGTGTTTTTTATTGACAAAATTCAGTTACATCTCAATGGTGGGCTGAATGGGGGGATCGTAAAGATCCACCAGTTGGTTTCACTGGTAAGGCTAACCCTGTTCAGTTCACCACCATACGAGATTAGCCTCTCAGGTGGTTTTTCACATATGAAACCATCGGAGGTCAAGATGACACTTCAATTATCTACAATTACCCCTAAAGTAACTGTTCATAATGGCAAAGCTATTACCACATCTCAAGATGTTGCTAATTATTTTGGCAAATTCCATAAAGATGTTTTGAAAAAAATTAATTCACTAAATTGTTCAATAGAATTTAACGAGCGCAATTTTGCGCCCGTTAATTATATTGACTCAAAAGGTGAAAAACGCCCAATGTATGAAATGACCAAAAATGGATTTATTTTCTTGGTCATGGGTTTTACCAGAAAAAAATCTGCACAATTCAAAGAAGCATACATTGCTGAGTTTGACCAAATGGAATCCGAACTTGCAGCTAAACATTTTGATATAATAGGTAATGCAAATACCACTAATAAAGCAGATTTGATCGCACTGCTGAACAAACTACAGAAAGTCATCCATGAAGGCGATTTTATCCCTGCTGGTCAAAGCATTCATAAATACAACTTACCCAAGACACATAAAACCCACTCCAACATTATCAATGATTTTATCAACTATCCCAAGAAAGACACGCTTCATATCTTCTTAGCCTAGCTAAAAAAAGATGGTCATAATGTTGAAGAAGCAGAACGGGTATTGGATTATATCCGTGAAGAAATGAAAAACATAACGTTAGCTATTGCTAAGTTACGTACCTATGCTCAGTATATCGAGCATGTAGTTAGTCAACTATAGAGCACAGGGTACCGGATTTCCGGTGCTTTTTTTATTATCTTAAATAAAATAATAAACATATTGGTATATATTTTTATTCAAATTATCAATGAAGCAGTATAATATATCTTATAAAATTTTTTGTTTATTTTTTAATGAGGTAGTTATGTGTGTTTCAGGCCCCAAAGTTGAGGTACTTAAGCCACCACCGATACAGGCAGCACCACAAGAGCAAGATGCCATTGTAACCAATAGCCGAGAAGAAGAATTAAGACGACGATGTGCCGCCGCTGGCCGTAATTCAACCATTCTAACCGGCTTTCAAGGAATAACCGGTGCCCCATCGACAACGGGCAAGAGCTTACTCGGTCAGTAACTAACGGATGGGGATATGAGTTTAAAACAGGATTTGTTATCACAACTCTCGCAATTAAAAAGTAAGCGGCAATCATTTGAACCGCATTGGTGTGAGCTGGCTAATTTTACTCGTCCTCGTAGTACCCGTTTTATTGCCTAAAAGGTTAATCACGGTCTCAGCCGAAAAAAGAACCGGAGAAAACGGAAGATGATGGTTAAACAAATGAAGATGTTGAGCAAGAACTTACCGTGCTACGTGATGAATATCAGCAATTATTTAGCAAAAATCCACACCCTAAATCGGGGGCAGGCAAATTGCGCCGCGAGATAGACGCTAAACGAAAAGAATTAGGGGTGTAACCTGATAAGAAAGGGTGCTTATGCGCCTTTTTTATTGGAGGTAAAACGATGGCATCAGAAATTGAAATCTGCAATTTAGCCTTAAGTTGGATGGAAAATAGCCGTTTTATTAATAGCTTTTGCGAAAAAAGCAAAGAAGCCGAACAGTGTTCATTACATTATCCCCATTGCCGTGACACGGTACTGACTGATTTTCCCTGGAATTTTGCGTTAAAAAGGATTGCATTAGCGGATACTGGAAACCCTCCCCTTGAATGGCAGTACGCTTATCGTTATCCAACTGATTGTATGAAAGCGATTGCCATCATTAGGCCTGGTGAGAAATATAGCCGTCCAGATCAGGCAATTAATTTTGAGGTCGGTTCAGATGAAGCTGGTATCAGCAAATTAATTTATTGTGATCAACCTAAAGCGTGATTGCGTTATGTGGCTAAAGTGACTGACGTCAATATGTTTGATGCTATTTTTATCGATGCATTAGCCTGGCGCTTATCAGCAGAATTGGCGCGTTCATTGGCATCAAATGCCAGTATTGGCAATGAATTTTTTCAGTTGTATCAATTAGCGATTGAAAATGCGGCGGCTCACTCATTAAGTGAATCATCCGAACCAACGGATTATATAGATGAATTTACCTCGGCGTGGTTATCCTAATGCCATTGAGTCTTATTCAGCCCAGTTTTTCTGGCGGTGAGATTGCGCCAAGCCTGTATGGGCGGGTTGATCTTGCTAAATGTGTGTTAGCATTACGAAAGTGTGAAAACTTTCTGGTTTGTCAATTTGGGGGAATTGAAAATCGGCCAGGCACCCGTTTTATTGCAGCGACTAAATATGCCAATAAAAAATGTCGGCTTATTCCGTTTCAGGTTAGCATCGTACAAACTTATGCCCTGGAATTTGGCGATAAATATCTGCGTGTTTTTAAAGATAGCGCGTAGGTTTTATATTCGAGTGGCATCAATAAAGGCAAGATATTTGAACTGCAGACACCTTATGTAGAAGCGGATTTATTTAATTTAAAGTTTACCCAATCTGCCGATGTCATGACGATTGTTCATGCCAATTACCCTCCGATGGAGTTGCAACGTTACAATCGTGATGATTGGAAATTGGTGGCGGTGGAAACCCGTAATGGTCCCTTTGAAGAGATTAATACCAATAAAGGGAAAAAAGTTTATGCCAGTGGGAGTACGGGAAAAATTACGCTGACCTCAACTCATGCCATTTTTAGCAAAGAGCAGGTAGGCAATCCGTTTTATTTAGAACAACCGTCAGTTGATGCGGTTCCCGTATGGAAAACGGATAAGAAAACCGCCAAAGAAGATCAACGTCGGGCGGGTAATAACTACTATCGTGCTAACACGGCAGGCAAAAGTGGCACATTAAGACCTTCGCATGCAGAAGGCATGGCATGGGATGACTGGGGTGGTGGAACGGGGATCCAATGGGAATATCTTCATAGTGGTTTTGGTATCGTAAAGATTGAGTCGGTTGGTAGTGATGGTAAAACAGCCACCGGCACAGTGATATCGACTATTTCCTCAAATGCCGTTGGCAAGGACAAATCAAGTCATAAATGGGCCAGATTTGCCTGGAATGAGGTTAATGGTTATCCGAGTACCGTCTTGTATTGTCAACAACGGTTATTTTTTGCCAGTTCCTATTCCTATCCGCAAACTGTCTGGGCAAGTCACAGTGGTGATTACAAAGACTTTGGCCGCAATAATCGGATTCAAGATGATGATCAGATTATTTACACCTATGCCGGACGTCAGGTTAATGAAATTCGCCATTTAATTGATGTGGGCTCACTAATGGTCTTAACGTCAGAGGGCGAATATCAAATTACCGGCGATCAAAACAAAATGTTAACGCCGAGTAGTTTTTCTTTTTCGTCACAAGGCGCGAATGGTTGTAGTAATGTGCCGCCGATATCCGTCGCCAATATTGCGTTATATATTCAGGAGAAAGTTAGCGTTGTACGTGATTTAGTTTATTCCTTTGATGTGGATGGTTATCAGGGATCAGATCTGACTATTCTAGCCAACCCCTCTTTTTCAAAAGCACTATATTATTGACTGGGCTTTTTCGATAGTTCCCTATTCCATCGCCTGGTGTATTCGTGATGATGGAAAATTATTGACATTAACGTATCTGAGAGAGCAACAGGTTTTCGCCTGGGCACCCCAACATACCGATGGCCAATTTGAATCAATCTGTAGCCTTAGTGAAGGGACTAAAGATGAAGTGTACTTTATTATTTGTCGAAAAATAAAGAGCAGTACCGTTCGTTATGTTGAACGGTTATCAAGTCGATTGTTTAGCAAGACTGAAGAGGCTTTTTTGTCGATTTAGGTTTGTCTTATGACGGTCGTAATGCGGATACCACTCGGTCTGTGACGTTAATGACTACCGTAAAAATTTGGGCGTATGGGAATGATTTTACGCTGAGGGTAACGGGTAGCACAATATTTAAAAAGAGTGATATCG
This sequence comes from Arsenophonus sp., assembly GCA_045399315.1. Lineage (GTDB taxonomy): Bacteria > Pseudomonadota > Gammaproteobacteria > Enterobacterales > Enterobacteriaceae > Arsenophonus. Next base: position 42,336 of record DAYVGO010000059.1, on the reverse strand, counting down.
ATAATGAAATTCATCTTCTTTATTCTGAAGACGACGAAGAAAAAGTATTACGGTGTCGTATTATTGAAGTTATTAATGGTAATCAGGTCAGCGTATCACCGAATAGAGACGTACCTGTGATATTGCAAAACAAACCCACTCATCAATGGGGTTTCGCGCGATTTGTGTTTTCTGGCTTAGCGCATTTAGAAGATAAAAAGGTCAATATTTTAGCTGATGCTAACGTTTTGTCACCGGAGGTAGTGAAAAATGGTGCTATCACCTTAGATGACCCTGCAGTTGTTATGCATGTGGGTTTGCCTTACATCAGCGAAATGGAAACCCTCGATATCCATATTAACGGCCAGGAGACCTTACTGGATAAAAAGAAATTAATGAAATCAATCAGCCTGATTGTTAACAGTAGTCGGGGTACCTGGGCGGGAACTGAAAAAGCGTGCTTGTATGAATACGCTCAACGTGAATTTGAATTTTATGATAATCAGGTTGAGGATGCAACAGGGATTGTTGAAATCAATCTAGATGCTAGCTGGAGCAAAAACGGTCGGGTTTATGTACGACAAACTGATCCGCTTCCCTTGTCTATTTTAGCGGTGATATCTCGTTTAGACGTAGGCGGTTTCTGAATATGGCCAAGAAGTATGATGTACAGATTATTAACGCGACAAAATAGCATATTGAGTCGTTATTACCGCATGTTCGCCAAGCCGATATTGATGAGTTTTATGCTATATCCATGATGACGCCGCGTGAGGTATTAGAAAAAGGGATAGCACAATCAACACAGTCATGGGCGGGCATCATTGATAATCAGGTCTTCACGATTTTTGGGGTTTCTCCTGGTTCTATTTTAAATGGAATTGGGGTACCGTGGTTGTTCGGTTCTGATTTGTTGGAAAAATATCAAAAAATCTTTTTAAGGCGTTGCCGTCTTGTTCTTAACACGATGTTAACGCTTTATCCTGAATTAATGAACTATGTTGATGAACATAATCATGTTGTCAAAGCCTGGTTACATTGGCTCGGTTTTAAACTTGAAGAAGCTAAACCTGTTGGTGTTCTCAACTATCCTTTTCACCGTTTTGTTATGAGGGTGCCATCATGTGTCATCCCGCCGCCTTAGCTGCCGCAACGCTCGTTTCATCAGGTATACAAGCTTACAGTCAATATTAGTCTGGTCAATTTAATGCGGATGTAGCTAATCAAAACGCCAGACTGAATGAGCAGATGGCACAGGATGCGATTAATCGAGGTAATGCTGAAGCAGAAAATCAGTGTTGACGGACACGTCAATTGGCGGGTTCTCAGGCAGCAGCCATGGCCGCTAGTAGTGTTGATTTAGGGTCCGGGGTCACTGGATTTATTAGGTGATACAGCCGTAATGGGCGAACTGGACGCGCTGACACTGGTCAATAACTCGAAGCGCAAAGCTTATGGTTATCAAATTCAGGCCAGAAACGAGCGTCTTAATGCCAAACTATCACGCTGGCAAGGCAATATGGGGGCTATGAATACTTTACTGATGGCACCCATACAAGCTTATAGCGTTTATCGATTGGCGGGTAAAAAAGGAGATAACTGATTATGCCAATTGTCCCCACTTATGAAAGATCGTCAAGTACAATCATCACCAATGCCAAATAATGGCCTGACAGTTGGCTCTACCCCCAATGATTTTGGAGCAGGAATGAGGGAAGCGGTCGGGCAGTATGCACAGGTTTTTGCTGAGGCGAAACAACAGGCTAATGTGGCATTGTCGCAGGATGCTTTACTGCAATGGCAAACTTATGCCAATGAGCAACTGAATCATCCGCAAACAGGGCCGTAATGCACTAGGACAGTCAGATGAAGTAATGGCAAATCTCAAAACCAAAAGAGAAGAACTGATGGCTTCATTACCGGAAGATGCCAGAGAAGATTTTAACAAACGGCCAATGTACTGAATCGTCAATATGCCACGCAGATTCATCGCTTTGAAATAGACCAGATTCAAGCATTTGAAACCAGTACGTATCATGGTTCGATGGAAATAATAACAAAGAATGCTGCAGAGAGTTTTCATGACCCAAAAGCGTTTATTAGTCATATGACACTGGGAGAGCATAACATTGTGACCTTTGGTCGTTCTCGAGGACAGAGTGAAGAAGAAGTCATTGCCAACGTTGACAAATTTAAAAATCAGGTCGCCTGGCAAGCAGGGTAAAACGCCAGCAAGTGATGCGATTCAAACTTTACATCGTATTGGTGGGCCTTCTGGTGTGGATGGTACTATGCGGGTGCTAGGTAATCCGGCTGATAATCGGAGTGGACGTAATAATAATCCAGGTAATTTACGGATTTCTAATAACATCTGGGAAGGGCAAATTGGGGGTGATGGTGAATATATTCAATTTGCTACGCTTGAGCATGGGATCAGAGCATTAGGAAAAAACTTACTCACGTATCGAGATAAAGGGTTTATCACCGTCAATCAGATTATTCATCGTTGGGCACCTAAAAATGACGATAATAACACCGAGGCTTATATTGCGGATGTTGCCACCAGAATGAATGTCGATCCCAATGTCCCCATTGATGTCACGAATATTGCTACTTTGAAATCGCTGGCAATGGCCATCATGTATCATGAAGGCAAACATAGCATAACCGATGCACAGGTAAATACCGGCTTACAAGCGGCATTGGGATTAACTCGACTAACTGAGCCAGATAAATCACAGTACCCCCCTGAGATACGTAAAGCACAAAGTAGCGGTGATCCATGGTGGCCTTTATTGACACCTGTTCAGCAGTATCAGCTACGTAAGCAGGAGGAAACGGTACAAAATAAACAGCGGCAGGAATTTAAGAGCACGTTAGATGATAAAGTCAAAGATGCCAAGACGATGGTGTTACGAGGATTAACGTATGGCAACCCTTCATCACTGAATGAATTTAAAGATGCATATGGTGAACATGACGGTATCAAAGAACATGAACAGTTTCAAAAGAATCAGGCATTGACGGCTGATATTGCGACCGTACAATACCTTTCTCCACAAGTACAACAAGCTTTATTAGCGTCTAAAAAGCCAACCGATGATGATGCTACCAATAATTGGAAACGTTACGATCCGTTAAATCAAGCCATCAATACGGTTAATGAAGCAAGAAAAACCGATCCGATACAGTTCAGTATCGATAGGGAGCGCGTGAACACGCTGGATTTTTCTAATATTCCTTCATTTACTGATTCACTTAATCAAAGATCAACACATGTTGCTGAATAGCAAAAGCCTATCAGACACCGCTAACCATATTCTCCGCTCAGGAACAGACCATTTTATTTCAGCTATTAGACAAAGCACCGGCCAGTCAGAAAATTGAATATCTGGATGCGATCCGTCATGGACTTAAAGACAATAACAGTTATATGGCTGCATTAAAGCAAATCAGTACATCGGATACCTCGCTGGCGGTAGCTGGTATTATCATGAATAAGCCATCAAGGATAACGGCACAACATAATAGATTCAGTAGTGATATTACTGTCACACCAAGTGAAGCGGCTCAATTAATTGTGCAGGGGAGCTCGGTTAGAAAAGCAGACAAAGGAATTAAAAAATTTATTTTCCTAAAAATACCGAATTGAGAGAAAAGTTTTCTGATGAAGCTGGCGAGGCTTTTGACGATGATATAGCAGGCGCAAATAAAGCATTTGAGGTAGCTAAAGATGTCTATGCGGCACTGATGTCAAAAAAGGGAGATATTAATGGTGAACTGGATAACGATGCCTGGACACAAGCCATTAATATTGCTACAGGGGGCATTCATGATTACAAAGGTCTAGGTAAAATAAGGCGTCCTTGAGGTATGAGCAGTGATCAGTTTGATAAAGTAGTGAAAGATGAATGGAATAGAATTGCACCTACTTTAAATACAAATTATGTGAAATATGGAAATTCATACCTTCCAGTTTTTCAATTAAAAAACTATAGAGAGAGTGAATATTTGATAATTCATGGTAGTGGGCCTTTAAGGAACAAGAACGACCACCCTGTTATTATCGATTTCTCACAAGAAAAAATAAGGGATGTGCCATTATGAGTTATTTTGGTTTAGATCCGGTGGTTGATAATCAACTGTTAGATGATGCTATCCATAGCACAACCCATCATCAACCTGGCTTTTTTGATGAGTTTTTTTCTTCAGTTTATCATGGACTCCTCACAGGATTGGTCGCCAAGTCCGATCAGGCGCTTTGGGGTTTGGTTGATACCGTTGTTTCGCCTGTTGCTCAATGTGTTAATGACCAGTTTGGCATTAATTATACCTTTAAAGCATTCATTAAAGAACAGTGTAAACTGGCAGAACAGCAAGTGAGAAATTTAACACCTGATCCTCTGACAACGGGAACAGCAGGTCAGGTCTTGTTTAGCCTTTTTGATATAGGTAGTCAGGCGGTTGTTGCTTTAATGACAGGTGGTACAACAGCCGCTGCATTAGCCGTTGGTGGGTTACAAGGGTTTTCTGAATATGAGAAATTAAGGGCTGAGGGTGTTAATAAAAGTACGGCAGTTGATAAAGCAACGAGTGATGCAATATTTACGACAGGGGGGTGTTTTTACCCATGTCTTTAGGTTTACGTGGGGGTGGGATATTATCCGAAGCAGTCGGCGCACAACTCTTAGCAAAAGACGGTATGTTAGGAAATATTGCTGCTTCAGCCGCAAAAGCCACCCCTAATATTTTTTTTGCATCCGGTTCTAATATTGCAATGGGAATGGCTCAATGGGGATTTGCCGCCAAAATTCTAAAAGAAGGTGGCTATGATGAAATTGCTTCACAGTATGACATTCTAGACAAACAGGCTATTATTGATGCAGTGCTTGGTGCGGCTTTTGGTGGTATGGGGCGGTTTATCAATAGCCGGGGAGAGAATGTTATAAGCCGCCTGATTTTGAATCCGTCCATGTCGATGCAGCATTAACCACTAATCAACAAGTCCACATGGAGCGTGATACTCTGATAGGCGTTCCTATTAATGCAATGTCACTGAATGCACATGTTGTGGCAATGGAAAAGGCCATGAATGATTTATCACAAGGTTGTTCTGTTGATGTCGGTAGCTTGTTAGAAAAGGCGGAATTTTTGCTTAAAAGGGTTAAGGAAGAGGGTAATACAAAATTTAATCTTACGGATATGGATAATGCTTTTGATGAAGAAATTCTTTCTCATATTTTAACCCTCAAACTAAGAGATAAAGTTCAGATAGCAAATGATGAAATGAGTAAAACAGAAGGATTGGTGACAGGCAATAAAGAAGCGACTAATTTTGACGTTGATTATCAAGGGGCTGAATTAGCAATAAAGGATAATCCTCACTTCGAAATAGACTTTATGGATGAGATTGGCAATACATCCAGAATAAAGGCGACGGATTTATACGATGAAGTTAATCGTCAGGTTAAGAACGCTAAGCACGATGCTAGCTTGTTTGATGTTGCTATTCGTTGTTTTCTTGGGAGATAAAAGATTATGCGAGCAGAGTGTATTCAGGCCGTTCAAAATGCGTCTAAACGTCCATTGAGTGTGGCTGAAATCAGAAATATTGAAGAACGGATTATTAAAAGTATGCGTAATCTGGCAAGAGATGATCCGGCTTCCTGGCGGCTTTTAAGTGAATCAGAACAGCTACAACGTGCAGGTCAATTGGCGGCAGAACAACTACAACATGAAGCTAATCTTAAGAAAAAAAGAGGTGCCTTAACGATTTTAGCGAGACAGCGATTAGATGCGCATATAAACAATTTTGCGGGTAGCAAGCTTGATGCATTAAATCGAACCATTGCTTTTAGTGCAGATGATGGAAAAAGCAATTTTATGTTGGTTGAAACAAGAGCCAAATCGACATTTCACTATGCATTAAGTTAGTTACAGGAAGCATTTGAAGCAGTAGATGGTCGATTTTTTAATTTGTTTGAAAATAAACAATGGGTTAACGATCTCATCTACGAAATTTTTGGGTAAGAGACAAAAACCCGTTTGCTAAAAAGGGGGTGGATGCCTGGCACAAGGTGGCAACTTTATTGTGAAATCAGTTTGATGATGTTGGTGGTAATATTAGTTATTTAGAAGGATGGGGATTACCGCAGGGTCATGCCAGGGATAGATTCGCAAAAGTCACAAAGGAAAAATGGACGTCAGATGTTATCGGTAAGTTAAATCAAAATAAATATGTTAAGGAAAACGGCGAATTGATGAATGATGCTGAGTTGACTGAATTTCTTTATCATGCTTATGAAACGATCGCACCGGGGGGGATTAAATAAAATCGCTGAGTGGCCTATAGTCGGTAAAGGGATGCGCGCTAATAGAGGGAGTGCCTCTCGCCAGATCCATTTTAAAGATGCCGAAGCTTATTGAGCCTATCAAAAACTTTATGGCGAAAAATCGCTATGGGATATTATGGTAGGGCATATAGAAAATATTAGTAAAGATATTGCCTTAGTGGAAACTTATGGCCCAAATCCTGATCATGTTTTTGAAAGTTTGTTGAATGAAGTTGCCAGTAGAGAAGCGAAAGAAAATCCTTCTAAATCAAGAAAAACTGATAGGCTAATAAAAAGTACGCGCAATCTCTATAATTTTGTTGCCGGAAAAACTGAGCCAGTGGCCAATCCTAATATTGCCAAGTTTGCGGATAATCTGAGAAATTTATTAGTCGCCAGTCGCTTAGGCTCTACGTTACTCTCTTCTTTTTCCGATTTAGGGACAGCCTATTTGACCGCTAAAGTGAATCATTTACCCGCCGCCCAATTATTAAAAAATCAGTTATCCGCGTTAAATCCGGCCAATTAAAGAAGAATTGCGTTTAGCCCGTCGTGCAGGTTTAGCAATGGAAACCTTATTAGTTAGTATTAACCAGTGGGCAACAGATAATATGGGGCTGTCATTTTCAAGATGGTCTGCGAATGCGGTTATGTGTACCGGTGGCTTAAGTGCGTGGACAGATGCTAATAAACGTGCTTTTAGGGTCACAATGATGGGGAGTCTCGGTAGTCTGGTTAAACGACATGGCAGTATAAAAAAGTCATCAGTGACGATTTTCATATTCTGAAAAGTAAAAGGGTTAATGAACGCGACTGGTCAATATGGAAATTAGCTGAGCAGGAAGATTGGGGTAACGATACCATGCTAACGCCTGAAAGTGTCATGCATATTCCGAATGAAAAATTAGCGGCTTTTGAGTACCCTGAGCAAGTTGAATTTGAAGCGGCGTGGAAATTATTATTAGGCGTGGTTTCAGAAGAAGTTGACATGGCAGCTGTTACCCTAGGTGCAAGAGAAAGAATGCTGACGGGAGCAGGATTACAAAGAGGTTCAGCACTCGGTGAATTAACCCGAAGTATTTTTTTATTTAAGTCGTTTCCTATTTCAATGGTAATGCGTCATTGGAAAAGAGCCATTAGTATGTGTTCAGCAGGTGGAAGAACTGCCTATTTAGCGGCTTTCTTAGCAAGCACCACATTTTTAGGCGCACTATCAATGCAGATTAATGATGTTGCTTCAGGCAAAAATTCAAGAGAGATGTTTGCTGAGGACTGGTATAAGTTTTGGTTAAATGCAGTGTTAAAAGGCGGTGGTTTAGGGCTGTATGGTGACTTTTTATTTTCCGATCACACGCGATATGGTCAAGGGGCTATTCAATCATTAGAAGGTCCCGTTGCAGGTCTTATTGATGATTTTATTCGTTTTGTGCAAGGTGTTTCTTTAAATGCGGTTGAAGGTAAACCAGCACAAACTGGCGGGGATATTGTGAAGATTGTAAAAGGACTCACACTTTTTGCTAATCTATGGGCCACAAAAGCAGCCACAGATCATCTTATTTTTAATCAGTTGCAAGAACTATTTTCACCTGGATATTTGCGTAGAATGGGAAAAAGGGCTAAAAAGGAGTTTAATCAGACTTACTGGTGGAAACCTCGGGATATAACGCCTAATTTGTAGGGAAATATTATGTATTTGATAGAATTTATTATTGCATGGCTTAAGTCAATGTCTAAATTTAGAGTAATTTTATTATTCCTAAATTTATTTTTTATATTGGCAAGTATGAATAAAATTTATGAATCAGGTTATTTTTCAAGTAAATACTATTATCAAGAAGCATTTATAGAAGGGTTTTTTATTTAATTATATTGCTCTTAAATGTTTATTTCATCTTAAATACGAGTGATAGACCCAATAGACCTAAAAATAAAGATAATAAATCAATAGTTGGCCTGAGGTTAAAAAGAAAACGATTAGAGAATGAAGCCAAGATAAAAGAGTTAGAGAAATAGTTGGTTTCAAGAAATATAATTGTGGGAGTTATTAATTTTAAAATGTTAAATTATATACGTTACGATAGCTCTTCTAATCTTTTAGAAGCATTAAAAAGTGAACAAAATAAGGAAACATCATTTCCTTCTCTTAAAGTTGATTTATATTTAAAAAATAAAATCGAATTGTGTTTCGAGTATTTGAAACCACTACTGAGATCAAATAGATCTGATGTTGTTATTGAGCACCCAAAAAATATTATACCTATTTCATTTATAAGAGATGAGATAGATAAAAGAATAACTAACATTAAAGACGATTATGAAGTTGATACTGTTACTAGGCAAAAAATTTTTAGTAGTTTAATTACAGATATTTATACAAAGTATGAAGGAGATAAAGAGGCTTTTTGTAATGAAAATGCTTACTTATTTTTTAATAAACTATGTAATGAAGGAATTGATAAAGAACTAATTCGTGTAGTTCGTTTTTATAATTATATTAATTATAATGATCATGTTTTGATTTTATATTCTTCATCTAGATCGTTATTTGACAATATGGAAAGATACTGTAACTTTAATTTATCTAACATTAATCAAGAAGCAAGTCAATCGTATTCAAATCTAATTAATCTTTTAACCGAAACAAAAAAAAAGGACAAAAATAGTCAACTTATGATTATTGATCCTTGGAGTAGGGATAATAAAATTATAGATTTAAGATATCATGATAATAATATTTATCAAATAATAAAAGAACAAAATCAATTTGTTGATGAAAATTCGACAGAGATAGCATACATAAATATTATCATGAATGGTATGTTAAGGGAGTCAATGATATCAAATGATTTTAACTATCAAGCATGCGATCCTTTTTCTGATCTAGATAATTCTGATTTTGTGGTTTCTATTGATTATCCTCTAGGAAAACCAAGGCCGCCAGTACCACCAAAAAAACGTATATGGGGTCCTAGTAGTTAGTTTTAATTCCAAAAACAATGCCAAAAACAGTATTCATGAATAAAATAACAGAAAAAGCACCGGAAATCCGGTGCTCTGTGCTCTATAGTTGACTAACTACATGCTCGATATACTGAGCATGGGTACGTAACTTAGCAATGGCTAACGTTATGTTTTTTATTTCCGTCACTCAATACCCGTTCTGCTTCTTCAATATTATGACCATCTTTTTTTAGCCAGACTAATAAGATATGAAGCATATCCTTCTTGGGATAGTTGATAAAGTCATTGATAATATTGGAGTGAGTTTTACCTGTTTTGGGTAAGTTGTATTCATTAATGCTTTGACCAGCAGGGATAAAATCTCCTTCGTGGATGATTTTCTGTAATTTATCCACTAATGCAATGAGACCTTCTGTTGTTGCATTACTTGGTAGAGTATTGGTAAGGTTGTTATTGAATTTATGCTTAGTGAAATAAGTGTCTTCTAAAATTTCGAACACATCCCAGGCACGATCAGTATTTAACATCTTGGCATGGCGAGCTGCGCCGCGTTCTGTCTATACAATTAAACTTCTAACTTTTGATGATATTTCTAATTGACTAACTGTCAGTCACAAATCTGAAAGAGCTTTTTCAATAAGTTTGAAATAATGTTTTCCTTCAGTGAAACGCATTTTGTTACGTTTGAAATTTTGTTGAATATTATTTGTATCTGTTTCATAAGCATATGCCAATAGTTCTGTTGTGATAACTGGGACATTGTTATGAATTATAGAAGGGAGATTGGATACAGATATATTAAAATTAGCCATTTGACTACTCCTGTGAGACATTTTAAATCATCAACCACCTAGAGGTCTGAAACTCTATATTGGTGGTAAACTGAACAGGGTTCAGACTACCGAACTCACAGAATCGGCCAACCTTTCGGTTGCCCTATCCAGCCCACCATTGATTTGATGTACAGGATTTAGGCATTAAAAAACACGATAGCACGTGTCGTGCGCTGTGAGTACTAACGGGGTCTGAAGCCCAACACAGATTATGCTGGTGTATATTCACTATGGCGCATCATTTGGGAAAAGTAAATATATCAATTTGTTTATCTTTTTGGAAGGGAATAAATATATAAAATATTAAGTTATGCAGTATGCAACTCTATTTGTAAACCCAGAGCTTTTATAATTTTCAAAGTCGTTGAAAATGTTGGATTTCCTTTTCCTGAAAGGGGCTTATATAAACCTTCTCGAGTCATTCCTACTTCTTTTGCCAGTTGGCTCATATTTTTTGCTCTTGCAATGTCACCTAATGCAGAAAGAACTAGAGCAGGATCGTCCTCTTTTAATATTTCATTTAAATACATTTGTATTTCTTTTTCGCTATTTAGATGTTCAGCAATATCATAATTTTTTAATTCAATTTTCATTTAGTTATACCCTCTATTGCCTTTGCGATTAACTTAGCTTTTTGGATATCTTTCTGTTGAGTATTTTTATCCCAACCACATAATAGAATCACAATCACATTATTTTGATTTTTTAAATAAACTCGATATCCTTTTCCTTCATTTATCCTCAGTTCAGAGAGTCCTTCACCTATAGGTTTCACATCGCTAAAATTCCCAAATTGCAAGCGCTTGATTCTTATTTGAATTTTAGTTTTTGCGCGTAAATCTTTTAAGTTATTTATCCATTCGTCAAAGATATTCGTTGTTTTGATATCAATACTCATTGAATAGTCTCCATTGAAGTATTAAGTGTATATCAAAACCTTAAAGTGTAAACTATAGTTATCAGTTTATACTTACTTTTGCTACTTCAATCTTGATGCACAAAAAGGCACTAAATTGGTGCTTTAATTATTAATAAAAGACTATTTGTTTAACTCATTAAGGATGTATTCCACATGAGTTTTTATCGTTGCTTTACTCTTCATATTCTGGTTAATGTAGTTACACATAGCCTTTAGTTCAATAAGAGCAGCACTGACATCATAACCTTCATTCTCCAATTTACGTAGTAGTTCCTCAATATTAGATTTTGTCGTTAACGTTTTAACCCCACTGTCCGTATTAACTATTTCTGCATAGTTTTCAGGAGCGGGGAAATGAATAGGATTTTTCATAACTTATAACCTTATGATAATGAATAACATTACATAATAAAAACGTAAATACGCCATTTCATCACTCAAAAAATAAACAATCTATCGTATAAGATTTATTTGCGCTATTATATTTGTAAGTGATACGGAGGGATAGCCAATGACTGTAGTAACTGAGGTGAGCTCAAATGAATATATCGGAAACGGTGTTACTACCGAGTTTGATTATACGTTTAGGATGTTTAGTGATGAGCACCTGGTTGTCACTGTTACTGATGGCAATGTTGATAATGAAAGGAAGCTGACATTAAATACAGATTATGCGGTAACAGGTGTTAATAGTGATAAAGGTGGCAAAATTATCTTAAAGTCACCATTAGTAAACGGAAATAAACTATTAGTAGCGAGAGATTTGCCCGCAAAACAGGATGTGTCATTTCGCAATCAGGGGCGGTTTTATGCTGAAATCCATGAAAATGCGTTTGATTATCTTACTATGTTAATTCAACGGGTATTAGGCAATTTATCACTGTTTTTAAAACGACCAAGCATATTATCAAACTATTTTGATGCTAAAAATTATTGGGTTTCAAACATCAGCAACCCAAAAAATGATAATGATGCGGTTAACTTTGGGTTAATAAAATCAGCCATAAGAGATAAAGATATTCGATCTTTACGGGTTAATGATATTGATATCCCCGTGCTACCCGATGTTGCAACCCGCAAAAATAAACAAATTGGGTTTGATGCCAATGGCAAACCGACTTTACTCGATCCGAGTGAAACTGGCATGCTGGGCTATGTATTAGTCGATTCATTTGAAAAGGGATTTGAGATAACCGCTCGTTACCGGCATTACATTATGAAAAAGAGGATGGTTATTATCGCTGGGACGACCAACTACCAAAACAAGTGGCTAAAAATTCAACGCCTGAATCAACTGGAGGAATTAAAGTTGGTGCCTAGATGCGGATTGTTCTTAATTCATATGCCAAAGAAGATTCAGATAAAAGATTCTTACCTTTAACAGATACTAGAGTAGGAACTCTTGGAGGTCTTAATATAGTCCAACCTGAAGATTTATGGACAACTCTATGGTTAAAGAATGGTTTACAACAATTAAGATTAGAATTTCAAAAAACAGATGCGCCTAGATTCGTAGTTGCGTAACCTAATGGTGCTCCTAAATATATTTTAACTTTACCTACTACTGATGGAACATTTGCTTTAACTAATATCCTAACAGGTATAACTGCTTATGGATTTAAAGCTACCCATCCTATCGGTGACTCGGTTATATGGTTAGGGGATCTAAAGAAGGTTATGATTTAGCATATGTACGTTCATCTAAACGTGGATTTATACGTAACAATAGGCTTGGACAAGCAACTTATTTTCCAGATAAAAGTGGAACATTTGCTATTCAAGAAAATAACTACACAAAAAAAGAGATTGATTCTAAGTTATCTGCCATTAAATGGACTGCCAACAAATCTGCAAATGGATGGCTGAAAGATCCGAGTACTGGCATGATTATTCAATGGGGTAGTGTACCATATAATCATAATAATCATTTAGTCACGGTTAATTTCCCATTGCATTTCCTCATAGTATTTTTAGTATAACCAATGTGGGTACTGCTAAAAATATACGTTATGGGGGGATATTGAATTCACAGATTTTTGATTTAACAAAATCACAATTTGTATTATCTCATCACCCATATAGCAGTAGTCCCATAATTCCAGTAGACTCAAGATGGATTGTAATAGGATGGTAATAATGAATTCAGCAAACGAAGAGATTTATTATTTCAGTGCGAGTGAATTAGCTTGGTTCGCAGGCTCAATGAAAATGGATTACATCAAGTCAGGTAGCTGGGATGATAAAGCGAAAGTTGTCCCGTACAGTGTTTACCATGAATTTGCCCTTACGCCTGCACAATTGGTAAAATGTTAGGTGCGAGTGAAAATGGTGACCCAATTTGGGTTGATATCCCTCCTAAAACAAAGAGGGTATTAATTGCAGAAGCTGAGTATGAAAAAAGATGACAAATGCAGAATGTAACTGACGTTATCATACCTCTACAAGATGCGGTTGATTTGGACATGGCGACTGAAGAAGAGAAGCAAAAACTGACAGAATGGAGGAAATATCGCGTATTGTTCAATCGTACTGATACCTCAACTGCGCCTGAGATTGATTGGCCTAAAACCCCTAAATAATTATGGCATTGAAGATTAAATAATCCTTTTATGGTTTTATGTTTATGATATTATCATAATTGTTCATAAGATAGCATCACGATAGCAATTTTAGCTACATGATGTACTTAAAAGGATATGGTTTGTGATGCCTTCATCTAAGAAATTTAGTTCATTCTCATTAAAGAAACCTCGTCTCAGTGGTTGGTTAATGACTGCCGCAGGATTACTACTGGTAATTGGTCTGGTCTCACCCCAACAACTGCCGGTGGTACTCTACAAGCTGGCTTTAATTACCCTAGCGGCAGTCGCTGGTTATTGGCTTGATCGTTCATTATTCCCTAAAGTCCGTCCTGTTCAATACTTGCACCATGACCACCCTGAGGTAGCGCAAGGGCGTCATCCTTTGTGTGGGGGGCACAATTACGTCAGGCTATAATTGTAGCGGCAGTATGTCTCAGTGTGGCAATGGGACTATAAAAATGAGTGGATACAGATTTCCAACTGAAAATCCATTAATTATATTACTGCTTATTCTGTTGTTATTACTCTCGGTGACATTTGATTCTGTTGCCGCTTCCCCTCCACGATCGGCTTTACCATACCGTGATACATTGATACGTAATGCCCGCTTGATTTGGGGATTGAATGCACCTATTGCAGATTTTGCCGCGCAGATTCATCACGAAAGCAGTTGGAAACCTGATATTACTAACGCCATTCGTGCACAAGGTCTCGCACAATTTATGCCAGCCACCACAGAATGGTTGGGTAATTTAATACACCCATTAGCCGAAAAATTCCCCTTTAATCCAACATGGAGTATCCGTGCTTTGGTGCACTACGATCGCTGGTTATGGGAAAGAGTACAGGCAGATAATGGTTGTGAGCACATGGCGATGACACTTTTTGCTTACAACGGTGGGCTAGGTAAGACGTGATGTACAACTTGCAAAACGTCAGGGTTTTAAAATGCTACGTTGGTTTGGACAGGTAGAAATGGTTAATGCGGGACGCCGTGAATCTGCATGGCAAGAAAATCGACACTATCCCCGTCATATTTTGTTCACTTTGGCACCACGTTATCTTGTCTAGGGAGGAGGAATATGTGTTAGGTAATTTTATTTCTGGTCGAACAACGTTGTGCGTAGTCATCGGTTTGCTATTGTTTGGCACCCATATTACAGTTATCAGCAAGGTTGGGCAAAAGGCTATAGAGAAGGTATATCGCAACAGAACCACGAGTATGATAAGCGTCTCGCAGACTGTCAGGAACACCAAAAAAAAGTATTTGAGCAAAAAAATCGGTACTGACAGCACAACTGGCTGACTATCAGCAAAAAATACAAACGGCCCATCAGTTGAAAATGCATTATTTACAGCAGCTAAAAACACTTGAATCTCATCAACAACAACTGAAAAGACAACTCCATGATGTTACTCCCCAATTTATTGACGAAATGGGGTAATTGCACGTTCTTCCCACTCGTTTTACTAACGGTTTCGTGCAGCAAGTCAATGCCGCCTTTGGTGTGTCCACCGACAGTGACACCAATACCCCCACAGTACTCAATCAACGTCCAGATCCGTTTCCACAACTAAAACCTGGTTGCGCCTCTCTGAACTCACCCAGCAAGATTTACTTGCCTGGTTGGTCGACACGGGACAGCAATGTCAAGCGTTGAAAGTGCAGGTAAATGAGCTCCTTAATTTGCCGGAGGCAAAGAAATCATGAAATTGGAAGTAGAGTTTTGGACATTGGTGGGGCTATTATTAGGGTTTATGAGATTTCTCTTTAGTATTGCTCGATTCTTTTTAGGGCAGATGGAAAAACGGCAAATAGAGTGTTTTAGCCGCTTAGAAATCAGTCTACAAAATTTAGATACAAAAAACCAATCATAATTGATTGGTTTTCTTATTAAATTCTGGTCGGCATGAGAGGATTTGAACCTCCGACCCCCGACACCCCATGACGGTGCGCTACCAGGCTGCGCTACATGCCGATATAGGCCCGCTATACTACCTTTTTTTTTGTTAAAATCAATAGCAAGTGCTACGACTACTTGATTTTTAAGCATTAATTAATATTGAAGCGAGTGGATTCAGCAAAAGCTCTTAACAGCTGCTTCAAATCAGGTTTTTCATTTTTTATTTTATTGCCCACATCATCAAAAATATAAACTTCTCTATTTTGATTAATGTAAAGGGTTTTATTTGCAAAATTAATAATCATAACTTGTTCATCACCAGATAAGACCCAGGGTAGGTTACGTTTAGGTGTGAAAAGATCTTCACCTTGTGAATAGTCTTCTGGAGCGTTATTAACATAGAGTAAGCGCTGCATTAAGGTAGTCATAATGTCTTGGTGGCTCGTTAGCTTATTAATTTGCTGTGGTGGTGTATTCGGCCAATATATCCATAAAGGTACCTTTATTTGTTGAAGATTGAATTTACTGTTAGTGATCCATCTAGTTGGTTCATGTGGGGTAATATTGCCGTTGTGGTTTGCAGTAATAACGACAACAGTATTGTTCAACATATTTTTTTGTTTTAACGCATCAAGGATGAGCTTAATCTCATTATCCAATTGTAACTTATTGTCACTTTGTGAGTTACAATTATCAAAACCATTAATATTAAGAAAAGAAAACCATCGAATATTGTTTTCTATGTTATTTAGCCACTTAACCCATTCATTGGTAGTTTGATAATCATTACTTGCAGTATTTTCGGGCAGTGAATAATCGGCTAGAATTGCATGACGGAATAGTGGTGAGCTAAATCCATCTGATGAAAACAGACCAAATTGATAGTTGTGATGTTTTAATGCTTCAATTAGAGCGGAAGATTTTCTGCTATTAAGTATACTGTCTAAATAACTAGGCGATAAACCATAGAATAGGCCAAATAGCGCGCTTTGATTTTGCATACTGGCACTGAGATGCTGATTAAATTGTGTACTGATTGCTTTAAAGTCATTTAACGCTGGCATATCCTGTATAGTATCTTGATAACCAAGGTTATCAACCACAAGCAACAATAAATTATACTTTACTGTTTGCTTTTGGTAGCTAAGAGGTTTAAGCGGATATTCAATAGAAAGCGCAGAAGGGTTGCCTTCTTGCTGTATTTTACGTTGATGTTCCGCTTGATCGAGATAACCGTAACGTTCAAGGAATTTTCGTGCTGTCATCGGATAAGATAATGGATAATTAGCTCGTTGCATGGTAATTGGGCGATAAAAATTTGCATCCGCCCAAATATACATTAAATGTGAAGTGATAAATGCAGTGATAAAGATACCTACCAAGGGCTTAGCGAATGGTTGACGGTTTAAGCTGCGTAATTTTTGCCAACTCCAGGTAGCAAATAACATTTCAATTAAAAAAATGATAGGCACACAAATAAACATTAGCTGCCATTCTCGCGTCATTTCTCCATTTTTAGGGTTAATTAATAATTCCCAGAGTAACGGTGTTAAATGAAGGTTATAGCGTGAAAAAACAGTGATATCAAAAATGAGAAAAGTCAATATGGTTGTGGTAAGGACAGTATAGAGAAATCTTAAAAGCCGCTGTGAGCCAATAATGAAAGTTATTGGAAAGATAATTAAAAGATAACAGGCAAAAATTACAAAGCTAAAGTGCCCAAGCCAACTAACAATGACATAAATGCGACCGAATAAAGTACCCGGCCAATCAAAAATAAACAGATATAGGCTACTTAATACTAAACTGAATACAATATTAAATAACGTAAACCAATGTCCCCAACTTATCATTTGGGAGACTTTTTCACGATAGTTTCGAGAGTTGGTCACCATGTAATATTTTATCTGCTAAATTAGTGGATTTTTTCTTCATTAACGGAACAAAGTAACGCGTGAGCAAAAGATTCTACAATGGTTTTGCGCTGTGTCAGCGTAACTGTTATATTAATTAAGTTTGTTACCATATTACCTAATACCATTCATGAAAGATCAGTTAGTGCTTTATATTCTTCTAGTACCTTTACTAATTCCAGGAGTAGATGTTCAATTTGCTCATCACTATAACGGGATGATTGTGGCATAATAAAAATCCTGTATGAATAAAACGTTATATTTTAGCGTATTGTTAAGTTTTTTGCTTTAGCTGTTTTATCAAATTTAAAAGGATGATTTCATTTAGTAAAATTTTAGATTAACCCGTTTCCATAAGTTCCAAATCCTATTGTATGCCCATAATATAAAAATGTTATATCAATAAAAATCAATTTGTCGCTAGTAAAGGTTATTGATGTTTGAATACCGTAGATCTTTATTCCATAAAGAAAATAAGGCGTAAATAATGAGTCTGGATATTTGCCAGATTGCTTTACATCAGTTAATCAAACTTGATGAACAAACACTAGAAGTTATGTTGCGTGATTCTTTATTAAGCACGAATAATATAGTGCAAGAGATGATGGCAGAATTGCATCGAATTTATGGTGCTAAAAGTAAGATATTTGCCACTTTTAATCAAGGAAGCGAATTGGCTAAGGTATTAATCACTTTAAGAAAAGGAGATGAAAACTTTTTGGCTTTTAGCCGTGCAGCCACAATTCGTTTACGAGATGAATTGGCAAAATACCCATTTGCAGAAGGTGGGGTGGTACTATTTTGTCAATATCGTTATTTGGTAGTCGATTATTTATTAATAGCTGTATTAAATAGCTGTAAGAGTATGTTTGTTAATGACAATTTAGAATTGAACCCAACCCATTATCTTGATATTCCGCATGCTGATATTGTTGCTCGTATAGACTTGACAGAATGGGAAAGAAATCCTGCTTCTAGACGTTATTTGACTTTCTTAAAAGGGCGCGTTGGACGTAAGGTATCTGATTTTTTTATGGATTTTTTGGCAGCAAGCGAAGACATGAATACTAAAATACAGAATAAAAGATTGTTGCAAGCCGTGAATGATTACTGCGATTCGGCTGAGTTGGACCAAACAGAAACGCAAGAGTATCGACAGCAGGTTTATCGCTATTGTAATGAGCAACAACAAGCTGGCGAAGAAATTGAATTAAAGCGCTTGTCAAACCAGTTACCTGCTTTAGGAGAGCAGAATTTTGCTGAGTTTACTCAACAAAATGGCTATCATTTGGCAGAAAGTGTTCTACCAGATCGTGCCACTCTCAAACAATTAACCAAATATTCTGGTAGTGGTGGTGGTTTGACCATTAACTTTGATGCTTTATTGCTTGATAAACGTGTTTTTTGGGATCCGGTGACGGATACTTTAACAATTAAAGGTACACCACCGAACTTACGTGAGCAATTAGAGCGGCGCAAGAAAGCTATTCATGAAGGTGAAAAATAAATAACGCCGCATGAGCGGCGTTATTGATGATTGGCTTGTCGAAAAAAGCGCAATGCTGAGTTGTTAAGCCCGTAAGAAATCGATATGTGTTAATTTAGGCTTAAACGAATGACGCTGTATCGCTTGTACTTTAACTTTCGTTTTCTTGCCGTCAACTACTAGAGTTAAGACTTCATAAAATTCTGGCTTACTTTCTTGGTTGATAACTTCATCATGGCTGAGTTCAATAGAAATAGGTTCCTGATCACTACCATAGACGATAGCAGGTAATTTGTTATTTTTACGTAGGCGGCGGCTCGCACCCTTACCCTGCTCTTTGCGGATTTCTGCATTAATAGTTAGCATGATTTTTTCTCATAATATAAAAAGCTCCTGCGACAGGCGACCCGGTAGCAGGTTCGGTTGTTAGTCCATTGCTTATCAAGCGGGCGGCATTTTAACGAAAAAATCGCTACACAGCAATAAATGACCTGTTTTTAGGTCTTTTATATTCCTTTAAGGGACAACAGCTATACAGCAAATACAAATAAAATCATTGAGTTAATAGAGGGCATCAGCCACACGATACTTTCCATGGTAGTCAAAAATTTTTCTCTGATTTGCCAAAACTGTTTTTGTTTACACGCAATAATAAAGTTTGGATGAAGTAATAATGTCGATTGACGTAGAATATCTGCTGAAGTTTGCCATTGGAAAGGAAAGCCGGGTGCTTACTGGTGTAGAAACAAAAATCGTTGTTCAAATACTTTGCGCTGAGGTAGGGTAGTTAATCGAAACGTTTCAGAGATGTTAGTGCCATCTTCATCATAGTAAGTGATTTTTAACCATTCTCCTTTATTATCTTGTCCAGCAGTCAGTTGGATGCCACCACAGCGAATGATCAGTGAATTTTTCAATTTTAGCGCCGCTTTTAACATATCATCCGCATCAACTAAAATTGCCAGACATTGATGACAACACCGTGCTGCGATGTCATTTTCGATGTTACAATCAGAGCATTGTTTAAAACAAAAGTAAAATTCACACTGTTTTTTTGCCCATTTTGCATTTCTTGCCAACCTTGGCATCGACGACCATAATGCTCAATCACATGACAGTCTGGATCACTTCTTCCCTAAAATAGATTGGCAAAATGACACAGCGGGCAAAAAACCTGAATAGGTACGCTTTGTCGATCCCTTCTTGGGCTATCAACTTCAGGCATATAAAGATCATGTGGATTTCCTACATAATCAAGAATAATACACTGGCTTTTGCTTGGAAATAGTCGCAATCCACGATCAACTATTTTTTGATAGAGATTAACTGATTCAGTGGGACGTAAAATAGCAATCAGATCGACATGTGGAGCATCAAAGCCAGTAATTAAAACCGATACATTAACTAAATAGCGAATTTTTTGTGCTTTAAACACATTAATAGTTTCTTCACGGGCTATTGTTGTTGTTTCAGCACAAATTAATGTAGCATCATCATTAGGTAATAATGTTAAAATTTCTTTGGCATGTTCAACGGTAGTGGCAAAGATCATACATCCATGACAGGACTGGGCATATTCGATAATTTGTTTAATAATCAGAGGAGTGACTCTTCGTTGGCGTTTAATTTCATGATCTAAATCAGAGTGATTAAAAATGCGATTGACTTATGCGTAATTGACTAAAATCGTATTGAATAACCGACACATCTAAGCGTTTAGGTGGCACCAGATATTGATTTTTTATCATATATCTTAGCGGTAGTACATAAATACAATCACGAAAAAACAGTTATCATCACCTTTTATCATCCCATGGTAAGTGATACTGATATATCCAGCTATCAGACAAACGGTATGGTGTTACTGTTAATCCCAAAATATATAAATAGGGGTTATTTTGCTGTAATGTTTGAATGATTTGTTGATATTTGACTATCGTTATTTAAACTGATTCGGTGACACTCATCGATAATCAGTAGCGAAAAAGTAGCATTAAAATCAGCTAAATTTTTCGCTAAATATTGTACACTAGCAAAAATCACTTTATTTTTATTTTGTTTTTTATTAAGTCCTACCGCATAAATGTCAGCTGTTAAGCCGTAAGAGTGGTATTTATTGTGGTTTTGTTCAACTAATTCTTTTACATGGGCTAATACAAGTACCCGTCCACAAGCTAAATGGGCTAATTCAGCAATAACAAGACTTTTTCCTGTGCCAGTGGGTAACACAATAACAGCAGGATCTTTATGATTGTGAAAATGATTTATCGTCGCGTTCACGGCATCTTGTTGATAAGGTCTTAACGTAAGTGTCATGATTATTAACTAAAATATTAAAATAATTAATATGTAGATTAGCATTTTTCGGCTAATTCATATTGATGTAATTTCTATTAAAAATGAAATCTATTTTAGTAAACCATATCATCGCCAACAAGTTATTGATATAATTAACCACATTATAGTTTATTGCGTTATTTATTATATTGGTTATTTTTAGAACCAATTATTGTATTGAGTAATTGATTTAGCATAATGATACAAATATATTCTAACCCTTTCATCTACTTTTAAGTTTATGATGCGATTCAATAAGTTTTTATCTCAACAACTAGCTAATAGCCGTAGCTTAGTCATGCGAGAATTATGAGCAGGTAAAGTTATAGTTAATAATAAAGTAATAAAGTAATAAAGTAATAAAGACTGGATCTTATCAAATTACCGCTGAGATGGTAGCTAGTTATGAAGATGTTGTTTTACAACATATCACTGGTCCTCGATACTTTATGCTGAATAAACCGCAAGGTTATGTATGTTCAACGATAGATACCGTTAATCCAACAATTTTATCTTTTATTGATGAGCCGGCCATAATAAAGTTACATATTGCTGGATGGTTAGATATAGATACAACCGGATTAGTGATTATAACTGACGATGGTAAATGGACACATAAAATTATGTCACGAAGGCATCATTGTGAGAAAACTTATCTTGTGACATTAGCGCAACTGATATCAAGCGAGATAGCGGATAAATTTTTGGCAGGTATATGGCTGAAAGGTGAAAAATTATCCACGAAGCCTGCCAAACTAGCGGTAATTTCATCAAAGCAGGTGTGTTTGACAATTAGCGAAGGACGATATCACCAAGTCAAAAGAATGTTTGCCGCGGTTGGCAACCATGTTTGTGCACTTCATCGGGAGCGTATTGGGGGTATTTATTTTGATCCAGTATTAGCAGCAGGTGAATATTATTCTTTAACAGAAGAAGAAATCAAAGCTATTTAAATTATATTTTTACTTTCTTTATTTGGGAGTATGTTAGTATGCAATGTCAGTGTTCCTCTTATTTCAGCCTAATTTTTATTTTAGGCCTTTTGTCTATGTTGATGCCATTAGCAATTGATATGTATTTGCCTAGTTTGCCATCGATTACAAAAAGTTTTAATGTTGCTACTGGTCAGGTTCAGATGACCTTAAATAGCTATATCTTAGGGTTTGCAGTAGGTCAGATGTTTTATGGTCCGATGGCTGATAGTTTAGGTCGTAAGCCAGTGATATTAGGCGGTGTGATCGTTTTTGCACTTACTTCTGGAATTTGTGCGCTAGCCAATAATATTGAGCAGTTTATCATTGTTCGTTTTTTACAAGGACTATCAGCAGCAGCGGCAAGCGTTGTCATTAATGCTTTGATGAGAGATACGTTTAGTAGTGATGAATTTTCACGTAGCATGTCTTTTGTTTTATTAGTTATGACGATAGCGCCATTATTAGCACCGATTTTAGGTGGTATGGTGATGGTTTGGTTTTTTGGGCATGCCATTTTTTGGATTATTTCCTTAATGGCAATTATTGGAGCTTTATTAGTCACTTTTTTTATTCAAGAAACTTTACCTAAGGAAAAAAGGCAGAAATTTTATTCACGTAACCTATAAAACAATTCATTACATTATTCTGCGCTAAACGAGTATTTTGTTATATTCTTGCCAGCGGTTTTTCATTTGCTGGGCTATTTTCATTTTTAAATACCGGTCGGTTTGTCTATATTGAATTAAATGGTGTTTCACCGAAACATCTTGGGTATTATTTTGGTTTAAATATTATTTTTTGTTTTTGTTAACCACTCTTTTGGCTCATTAAAATGTTACATATGGGTTTAACGCTGTTATTTATCATGGCATGTAGCTAATTTTTAGTACTATTTTGGACTTAGGTTTTATTTCTCTGATATGTGGTGTTGCTGTTTATGTTGGTAGTATTGCTATGATATCTTCTAATGCAATGGTTGTTATTTTAGATAATTATCCTCATATCGTTGGCACCGTTTCATCTTTGGTCGGAACCGTACGTTTTGGTATCGGTGCATTTATTGGTTACTTACTTTCTTGTTTCAAAACAACCACAGCTTGGTCGATGGGGGGGATTTATGGGATTGTGTGTCGGTCTAGCAATGGGATTTGTTTTGTTGGCTAATTATAGTAAAGATTAATATAATCAGGATGATATATTTAATAAAGAAATAAATTTTATTATTTTCGTATTAGATGGTTATTTAAATATTATTTTTTTATTAATTGATCTCGGTGTAATTTCTTATCTTTTACGTAGTTACTAATCACAATTTAGCATGGGCTCAGTTTATAAAGCAATTAATCTATCACTTGTTGTATTTTTATTTGTGCTTATTTTAAATTAATTAGTTGAAATATGGCTTTTTTATATCAATTAAATGAAATATTACAATTTTGCAGTGAAAAAATATTATTTTGTTAACCTTATTAATAAATTTTGTTTAAGCTATATTTTTATATTAAAATAATAAAAATTTATCATATTAATATGATGTAAAACACCAGGATAAGTATAAAATAGCTGGATAAATTAGTATGTTAAGTCACTTTTTACTTAAATAGAAAAATAATATAATTAATTACAATATAGGTTTTTTAGTGGGTAATTTTAAGTTATCTGTTATTCATTTTTTACCACAAAATTATCGATGGTTAACAGGACATACAGGTGAAAAAATCGAGGCAATGCCTAATAATATATACAGCGCTAAGTCTAATACATTAATAGGCTTCAAAGTACTTTATTGTGATATTAGTGATAATTTGTTAATATTAAAGCAGTTAAGGTCAGCTTTGGATGAAATATAAATAACCTATGATTTGCTTGAATGGCAAGGTCAAGTTTGTCTTTTTATTCGTTATGAAGATGAAAGTTTAGCTATTTGTCACTTGAAAACAGCTGGTGTAGCTGTTGCGGAATCAATAACTATACCTACTCTTTATTATTCTAATTAACTATTTAATGTGTATTGATGATTCGACGGGCTGCATAGTAACACTGGCTCCAGTAATCATTATTTAACACAGCAACTGTCACACCGCTACTTGTTGAAGCGTGGACAAATTTATAATTACCAATATAAATACCAACATGTCGATTTGTTGGACCTGTTTTTAAAAAACCAGATCACCTGGGCGTAAATTTTGTTGCTTGACCTATTGACCAATATATTGTTGTTCATATGTTGAGCGTGGCAAATTAACGCCAAATTGCTCAATAAACATACGCTGGGTAAAGGCTGAGCAGTCTATGCCTCTCTTAGTTGTACCACCAAAATGGTAAGTAACATCTCTCCAGTTAGCATACTGCTCTAAAATTTTCGTTTTAACTTCTACATTGCGTACTAATTGTTCAAACTCAGCTTGCGATGCTTGATAAAGTGAGTTAGATTGTGTTTGGTATAGCGATGAATTTGGTGAATTACAAGCGGATAGCAATAAAGTAATGGCTAGTGCTGGAGTTGGCTTCATACAGTATTTCAGCAAAAGTTGAAGTTTAGCCATTATTGATTTATTTCTTGTTATCCTTATGTGGATATTTGTCAAAATGTAAACTTAACAATATTTTATTTCTCAGCTGAAGGCTAAAACAGACCATCATTTTTTTTGATTAAATATGTAGTGTAGAAATGGATAAATTTATTATATAAATGGCTTAATATTTACCTTAAGTGCACTATTTATAATAAGAGTAGTGGTGATTTGAAATGAATTTCAACTAATTAATGAAAAATTTTATTTCATATTAGTTAGTAATATTTTATCACTTGATAGTAAGTTTTTGCCCAAAAATTTTAACAAGTTTGTGTCGGTTATTTACCATAATTTAGTCTGTTTTTGAATAGTGGTAGTTTATTTTTTGTGTAAATATAAAAGTCGCTATTTTAAGGCCTTGTATTAATACATTATTTTTACGTTACTAGTTATATTTTTTACTTTAAAAGTTAGATATAAATAATATTTGTATGTGTAATGGAAGTTTTTGTCAAATTGAAAGTAACCAATTGTCGATTTTATTTAAGTTAATATTCATTTTAATGAAGTTATATTAGTCTAATTATGTAATGTTATAGCGTAATAAATTTAAAACAGAGATTAAGTTGTATTGGTTGGTAGTTAACAGAATATTTTAATAAAAAAAGTAATAAACTATTATATTGAGGATAGCAAATAATAAATTTATCATCGCTTGAAACTATTTTATGTAAGGTTTTGCAATTAGCTAGGTTTTAAGTTTAACAGAATATTGGGATATACTGGCAAATATAGTTTTAATAAATTATTAGCAAATTTATATCAAATTTTTAATAAAAATCAGTAATAATTTTATTTTTGACCAGGATTAAACTTTTTATGATTCTATTTAAAAATATGGCAATGCTCAGTCTAAGAGTAAGATATTCTATTATTTAAATAAGAATTTTTTGTCCTATTTATATTCGTGTTATCTTTATCATCTAATGTTTATAGTAACACATATGTTGGAGGTATGATTCATTTTTATGGAGCTATTATTGCTGCTGCTTGTCATAATATTGTCAATGATAATATGTTAGAAACTAATTGTTGGGATAATAATGTTAAAGTGGCTACTCACAAGATAAGTATGGTTTCATTAACTAGTCAGCAAAATAAATCACTGATTAAATATGGTGAAACACGTTTTTTGTAGATCAATAAAAATAAAATACAGGGTCTCCTTGAAATTAGCTATAATTGATTTTGTTTTTATAGTTAGTAACTTTTAATTTTTCATTAATGTAACTGCTCTTAAATCAAGAACAGTTGTTATTCGCTTTTTACCAGCTTTTAGTCACAACACACCATATAATGTCGTTCTGCAATATGAATGCGAATTTTTTCCCCGACTGATAAGTATTCAGGCACTTGTATTATTAATCTAGTTGCCATCTTAGCTGGTTTTGTTCTTGCATTGGCTGATGCTCCTTTAATACTAAGTGCTGTTTCTACAATCACCATATCGACGGTTTGTGGAAGTTCTAAAGCGATAGCTTGGTTATCCATTACTAAAACTTGCAGGCTAGCTGATCCGGTTGCAGAAAAGAATAAAAGTTCTTCTATATAGGTTTTTGTAAAGTTGTATGGTGTAAAATCTTCATTGTCCATAAATATATATTCATCACCATCAACGTAGGAAAAACTTACCACTCGATAAGTTAAATGTATGGTTTCTAAATTTTCATCACCTTTAAAACGTTCTTCAACTTTTTGACCGGTTTTTATTATCAGTAAAACGCATTTTGTACAGTGTACTAGCGCCGCTTGCGCTTGGTGTTTGAATATCAATATCTTTTACTGAATAACAGCTTACCATTATAGTTGACCGCACAGCCTTGCTTAATTTCATCGGCTCTAGCCATATGAATTCCTTTAATTTTTTGAATAATTATAATCTCAATTTTATAATAAAATCACCCGTGGTTAAAATACTTCGTAATGTTTAATAAAAGTTTTTTTATTAACCATTATCAGCAAATGGTATGAGGTACTGTTATTAATCGTGGCAAACATTGCATTACTTATAAACAGGTAGAATATTAAAAAGTGCTAATATGTGAATAACAACATTGAGCAAGCCAAATAATATGACAAAATAAATTAATAAATTACCGCCAGGCGCATGATAAACTGCCTCGGGAAATTTTTTCCGGCTAGCTCTAGCCATCATTGCTGGTACAATTACCGCCCAAATAGTTGCAGCAAGACCAGCAAAGCCGATCGCATATATAAAACCGTCAGGATAATATAAGGCTAAAAGGTTAGGAGGGATAAAAGTTACCAAGGCGGATTTTAAGCGACCTTGACTATTATCTTTGAATTTGAAAAAATCGGCAATAAAATCAAATAGTCCAAGGGAAACTCCTAAAAATGAGCTTGCAAGTGCCATATAAGAAAACAGATTTAGACACTGTTTTATAATATTGTTGCTGGTAGCGAGATCCATTTGTTTCAATAATGAGTCAATATTACCACCTTCAGAAATAATTTGTTTAAAGGCCGCCCGAGGTATATTACCCTGAATTGCATATTGCCATAATATATAAATGACTAAGGCAATAAAGGTGCCATATAACAAACTAAGAACAACGGCTTTACTTTCCTTATGGTAATATTTTACTAAGCCGGGTACATTACCATGGTAGCCAAAAGAGGTTAGTAAATAAGGTAGAGCAATAAATGCATAGGGTAAGTAATTAATATATAAGATATTTTTATTGAATAAGATAGTCGATGAAGCACTATTAAACATGCCACTCACAGACAGAACAAAAGTAAAAAACATTCCACCAATCAAAATTGTGCTTAGGCGGTCAACTGCTTTAGTCGATAACCAAACAACAAAAGCAATCAATAGGCTAAACAATAAACCGGCAATAGGATGGTTTATTGATATGATCTTATTAAGGTTATGGGTAATGATAGATCTACCAGCTGAAATATAAGCATAAGTTAAAATATAGAGAACAAATGCAATTGAAATACTATTCAGTAAATTCCAGCGAGCGCCAAATAAATCCTTTACCATGGTATGAAAGCTAGCCCCAGAAGGATAATTCATGTTGGTTTCTAAGATCATTAAGCCAGAAAAAAACATACATGCCCAGGTATAAACTAATAAAACGATTGAACCAGTAAACCAGACACCAGAAGTGACAATAGGGATGGAAAACATACCCGCACCGACGGTTGTGCCTGAAATGATCATGGCACCACCAAGTATAGAAGGGCGTTTAAATTTTTGGATTACTTTGCTAGCCATTGTTGCCTCTGATATTATTGCTTTTATGTACTAGCTTGATGATACATTATCTAGGATATTTAAGTAAATTAAAATTTTCTTCCATTTATATAAAATTAGTTTTAACCGTGTACTAGAAGGTTGTATAGCTTAAACATCAATTTTTATAAATTAAATAAATGGGATTCTGCTAAGCTGTTTCTGCTATTTTTTACTTGCAAGATGCTAAAGATTAGATTGTTGAGGTGATAATCAAGTAAATAGAAATGCGATATTAATTTGTTTTTTACCTAGTGAAATCAATAATAATCATATGTAATGCCTGTTAGCGGATAAAAATAATTATGCAAAATAAATTATCACCGATTGTCAGAATAATATATAAGATGGAGATCTGTTATCGTTGCGATTTCTTGAGGCCAGATTGCGGGATTTATTGTTTCTAGGATTAAAGGTGTGTTATTGAATCAGTTATCTTTCATAATATAACTAAACGGCGTATAGTCAATATTGCCTAGCTCCAAACTTTGGTGACGATCAAAATGATTGGCCAATTCGCTTTTGACATCATTTAAATACATTGCTCGTAGATATTGAAAACCGACTATTTTATTAAATTTGGCAAAAATATTATCATAAGCTTCTTTCGTTCTTAGTTGTAACCTGCAGTAAAAGCGTGGCAGGTATCCAAACACACCAACTTGCTGTTTATCTTCGATATTTTCAATTATCGCTGCCAAATGCTCAAATTTAAACCCTAACCTGCAGTATTTTCGATCACAGCAATAACATTTTTAGTTTGTGCTAGAGTAATATTGATCGATTCAGCAATATGGGCAAGGCATATATCATTGCTAATTTTGTGTAAATGACTGCCGGGATGAAAATTAAGTAAGCTGATACCTAATTGTTCACAACGTTGCATTTCATCAAGAAAAGCGGCTCGTGATTTTTTGAGAGCTTCAGTTTCTGGATGGCCTAAATTAATAAGGTAGCTATCATGCGGTAAATTTGATGTTTACTAAAACCATACTTCTCACAATTTACTTTGAATTGTTCAACTATTTCTAGTTTTAATGGTGGAGCATGTCATTGACTTTGGTTTTTGGTGAAAAATGCAAAGGCAGTAGCATTAATTTCGTGAGCACGGATTACTGTTTGATCAACACCGCCAATAGCGCTG
Organism: Arsenophonus sp.; assembly: GCA_045399315.1. Classification (GTDB taxonomy): domain Bacteria; phylum Pseudomonadota; class Gammaproteobacteria; order Enterobacterales; family Enterobacteriaceae; genus Arsenophonus. Next base: position 13,131 of record DAYVGO010000059.1, on the reverse strand, counting down.
ACATGAGCTCCAACAAATTTCATTTTTTCCTCCTAGTTTTATTTTGATTGTGGCACTTTTCGATTAAAAATGAAATGAATTTATAGGGTTCAGGCAGTTAGGCATGAATTATTGCTATTTGCTCACCAAAGCAGTGAGCTAAGCAAATAAAATTCAATTAGGTTATTGAAAAATCGATTGCATCGATGAATTTATCATTAAGCCACCGATAATTAACCAGCCAAAAAGATACATTGCCATAATCAGTGGTTTGATGTCAGCTTGTCGAATGGCATCAATATGTGTGGTTAAACCAAGTGCTGCCATAGCCATAGATAATAGAATAGTATCAAGGCTAATAATGAGTTGAACTAAAATTTGTGGTAATAGGTGAAAGGAGTTTATATACACAATGATAATAAAATTTATGGCGAACCAAGGGATCACAAGAGCGGGTTTTGATTGAGATAAATTGTTGTTTATCATTTTGCGATTTAGATAGCCGGATAATATCAATAAAAAGGGTGCCAACATCATTACACGGATCATTTTACTGATCACTGCACTATTTTCTGCGTCAGGACCAATAGCATGACCAACAGCAACAACTTACGCGACTTTGTACGCTAGAGCCAACAAAAATACCAAACTGGGCTGGGTCAAGTGAAAACCAGTGATGAATTTGGTTTAGATGAAAAAACCAAGTATAGAGAAAAATAGCCAAGGTACCAAAAATAACCACGGTTGAAACCGCAATCGCAACTTTATATTTTGATCGCAGACTCTGTTGCCAAAACTGTAGCTGCGCCACAAATACTACTACCAGCTCCAATCAATATGGTTGTTTCGCTATCTAATTTTAGAAAATATTTACCTATTAATAGCGCAATTAAGAATGTGCAGGCTAACATAATCACATCAGTGATGATGCCAATCGTTCCAACCTACATAATTTGTTGAAAGGTCAAACGAAAGTCATATAAAGTAATCCCTGTTCTTAATAAATAATGTTTGGTAAATTTTATCCCTTCATCACAATAGGGTTTTACCGCAAAATAAACGCTATTCCCCACTACTATACCTAACAGAACAGCCAGGCTCAGAGCACTTAGTCTGATATTCGCAACCCATTCGCTATTACCTAAATAAACGGCAATGGTGGTAACCAAACCTGTTAACAATAAACCAGGAATCAAATGAAAAAATTTAAACTTTTTATGCTTTAGCTGGGTTGCCATAATTGTTTTAACCACAAGTTTAAGCGATATGCTTTATTGTGTATAAGCATATAACATAAATTTATATCATAAAAATGGATTATTTTTGTATAATTTATCAAAAAAACTGGTAAATTGATGGACAATTAGATTATCATTGCGGCTTATTTCTATGATTAATTAATAAAGTGAACACTGTTATGCGAATAACACTTAGACAACTTCAAGTTTTTATTGAAATTTTACAATGTGGCTCAACGACACAAGCTGCTCAATCATTGACATTATCACAATCAGCAGTGAGTGCTGCCTTAACGGATTTAGAGACTCAATTAGAGGTACAGTTATTTGATCGGGTTGGCAAACGTTTAGTAATGAATGAATATGGTAGGTTATTATATCCAAAAGTATTAGTGTTACTTGAGCAGGTAACAGAAATTGAACAGATTTCCAAAAAAGGGTTAGGTGCTGTAAAATTGGCAGCAAGTACCACGATTGGAAACTATATGTTACCAGGAAAATTGGTGCGTTATCGTCATGATAATCCTAATATTCCTTTAGAATTATTGATAAATGATACCGAGGAAGTAATTAGAGCAGTTCTTGAATTCAGGGTTGACTTAGGATTAATTGAAGGTAGCTGTCATGAACCAGAATTGATTGCTATTCCCTGGAAAAAAGATCAGTTGGTAGTTTTTTGTTCGCCAAATAATCCATTAGCAGGCCGTCAATTATTAAAGCAACACGAGTTAGAGAATATGAACTGGATTTTGCGTGAAAGCGGTTCAGGAACTCGTAATATTGTTGATCAACTATTATTAAGTAAACTAACCAGATGCAATATTTTAATGGAATTTAATAACTCTGAAGCTATTAAGTATGCCGTTATGCATGGTATGGGAATAAGTTGCTTATCATATCTCACAATTGAGGAGCAATTAAAGAATGGCTCATTGGTTGCTTTAAATATTGCAGAATTTGAACTTTCACGGACTTTGTATTTAATTCATCATCAAAATAAGCACTTATCTAAGGCATTAACACTTTTGCTAGAATATTATCAGTAAAATTTTAATAACAAGATCCTGTGTAACACTAATAATTTTTAACCGATTATGAAGGTATCTTATAACTGAGGATAGTTGCTTATTTCCAATAACACTATCTGTTACAATCTTTGGTGTTAAGATCCACAATGAATAAAAGGTCATTAATGTCAGAACAATCTGCTCATACAGTGCATGGCACTAAAATAAAATTGCGGCGGGAACTAAAAGCACGTCATTTGACGATGATAGCTATTGGTGGCTCTATTGGTACTGGATTATTTGTTGCTTCTGGGGCGACGGTTGTTCAAGCAGGGCCAGGCGGTGCTTTATTATCTTATATTATTATTGGCTTAATGGTCTATTTTCTGATGACCAGTTTAGGTGAGCTTGCAGCTTATTTACCTGTTTCAGGCTCATTTTCTACTTATGGTTCTCGATATGTTGATGAAGGCTTTGGCTTCGCGCTTGGGTGGAATTATTGGTATAACTGGGCGGTAACGATAGCTGTTGACTTAGTTGCTGCGCAACTGGTTATGGGATATTGGTTTCCTGAAATTGATGGCTGGATTTGGAGTACGATTTTTCTGTTTATCATTTTTATGCTTAATTATATTTCTGTTAAAGGATTTGGTGAGGCAGAGTATTGGTTTGCTTTAATTAAAGTCATGACCGTCATTATTTTTATTGTAATTGGCGTATTAATGATTATTGGTATTTTAGCTGGGGCAGAAAGTGCTGGTTGGCATAACTGGCAGATAGGTGAAGCACCTTTTGTCGGTGGTTTCTCGGCAATGATTGGTGTTGCCATGATCGTCGGTTTTTCTTTTCAGGGCACGGAATTAATTGGAATTGCGGCCGGTGAATCTAAAGATCCAGCTAAAAATATTCCTAAAGCTGTGCGCCAAGTATTTTGGCGAATTTTGTTATTTTATGTTTTTGCTATATTGGTGATCAGTTTAATTATCCCCTATATGGATCCTCGTTTGCTGTGTAATGATGTGAGTGATATTAGTGTTAGTCCTTTTACCTTGGTTTTTGAAAATGCAGGATTATTATCAGCCGCTGCTGTAATGAACGCAGTTATTTTAACGGCAGTATTATCTGCCGGTAGCTCTGGCATGTACGCTTCTACCCGAATGTTGTATACCTTGGCCAAAGAAGGAAAAGCGCCAAAAATCTTTTCACGCTTGTCAGCGGGAGGGATTCCTCGCTATGCTTTGATTGCAACAACCGTTGTGGCGGCACTCTGTTTTTTAAGTTCCATGTTTGGTAATCAGGTTGTTTACCTATGGTTGTTAAATACTTCGGGAATGACAGGATTTATTGCCTGGTTAGGCATTGCCATTAGCCATTATCGTTTTCGTAAAGGTTATATGCTACAAGGCCATGATCTAAATAAATTACCTTATCGCTCAGGATTTTTCCCACTCGGTCCTATTTTGGCTTTTGTTCTCTGTTTAGTGATTACATTAGGCCAAAATTATCAGGCATTTTTAGCCGATAAGATTGATTGGTACACTGTTATTGCAACCTATATTGGTATTCCTTTATTCTTTGCCATATGGTTTGGTTATAAACTGATCAAGAAAACCCATTTTGTACGCTATTGGGAGATGAATTTTCCTGAATATGAGCACAATCTAAGCAAATAGTTGTTACTTAATTATCCTGTCAATTTTCTGCTACGACACATTCATTTTATGTATGTGTCGTTCATTAATTTTTATCTAAGTCAAAAAATAAATAAAAAAATAACGTGAGTAGTAATCGTATTGATAATCATTATTTACATTATTGTTGGGCGCAAATTGGAGCAGTAACAATGGAGAGGCAATCAAATGAAGTTTGTGTATAACTTAATCATCAATAGCATCAATGGTTGTTTATTAACGGGTATAGTCTTGCTGACATCATTTGCCGCATGGTCAGTAACGGTTACTAATATTGTGGGTCGCATGGTGCAGGTTCCTGATAAAGTAAATCGTATTCTGTTGGGTGCAGGGTATTTATTTCATGCAATTGCTTTATTGGAAGGAGATAACCTGTTAGCGTGTATTGTTGGTTGGTAGGGCAATTTTAGTAAACTTGATCCGCTGTCTTATGCTGTTTATAAAGCCAAATTTCCAGAAATTGACAAAATTCCTTTGATTGGTAATACCAATGTTGAAAGTGTTAGTGTGGAAAAAATATTAACGCTAAATCCTGATATTGCTATTTTTGGTTTGCCTGGGCACGGTTCTGGTAAAATAGTGAATTGGTAATGCAATTCAAAAAGCAGGTGTACCGGTTGTTTTTGTCGATTTTCGTAGTGAGCCTCTGAAAAATACTTCATCTATTATTTGCTTATTGGGTAAAGCTTTGCAACGAGATCAACAGGCTGAAAAGTTTGTCAGTTTTTATGAAAAAAATCTTAAGTTAGTAAGGGATATTACTAATAAAATAGCTAATGATAAAAAACCAACGATTTTTATTGAATTATAGCAGGTTCTTCCGAAGACTGCTATGGTACAGCAGGAAATGGTAATATGGGCAACTTTATTGATTTAGCTGGTGGAATAAATATTGCCAAGAATGCATTACCCAGGCCATTGGGAATGATGAACCTTGAAAAGGTCATTGCTGATGATCCTTCAATTTATATTGTCAGTAGGGCAAAAATGCCTGATAGTAAAGAGCCAGGTGTACAACTGGGCGCTTTATCATTAGAAAAAGCGGCCATCACTAGTTTAGATAAAATAACTGAACGTAAAGGTATTAACACACTTTCAGCCGTTAATGAGGGATACAGTTATGCGATTTGGCACAATTATTATAATTCACCCTATAACGTCATTGTGACACAAGTTTTTGCTAAATGGTTTTATCCGGATAAATTTGCTGATCTTGATCCGGAAAATACGATGAAAGAATTATATTGTCAATTTTTAGCGATAGAGCCAAATGGTATATATTGGCTTAGTAAAGATTCGTTAAAAAATAGGCAATTATTTTCAATGAGTATGACCTCTGAACCTACGTTAGCTATTAGGCAGAAAATAGATCGTTACGGCATAAATATCAAAGCACATGACCAATATATCTTGAAACGTCGAATTATATTGATGTTGTCAATTGTTGTGTTGATTGGATTGTTATTAATTATTGATTTTACTTTAGGGCCATCAGGCCTTTCTTTAACTAAATTATGGCAAACACTGATTTCACTAAACAGTTTTGATATTGGTACTCAAGTGATTGTTTGGAATATTCGTTTACCTTATGCTTTAATGGCTGTCATTGTTGGTATGTCACTTGGACTGGCTGGTGCTGAAATGCAAACCATCCTAAATAATCCGTTAGCCAGTCCTTTTACGCTAGGTGTTTCTAGTGCCGCTTCTTTTGGTGCAGCATTAGTGATTGTTTCAGGTATTGGTATTGCCGGTATTCCTGATCAATGGTTTATTTCAGTTAATGCTTTTGTTTTTGCTTTACTCGCGGTGTTAATGTTAGATGCTATTACCCGTTGGACATGCATTGCAACTTCCGGCGTGGTACTGTTTAGTATCGCATTAGTATTTACCTTTAATGCCTTAATCTCAATGATGCAATTTATTGGACTAAATATACTTTGTAGGACTTGGTATTCTGGATAATGGGCAGTTTAGCAAAAGCAATTTGGACTAAGCTAACGATTATGATAGTTGTTCTTGTGGTTATTTTCCAATTTCTCTCATCAGTGCCTGGAAGTTAACCACGCTACGTTTAGGCAAAGATCGCGCAATCAGCTTTGGTATTGATGTCCGTCGGTTACGCTTGGGTACCTTATTGAGGATCAGTATGTTGGCGGTTTTATCAGTCGCTTTTGTAGGATCTATTGCTTTTATTGGCCTAATTACTCCCCACATTACTTGAATGATGTTTGGGGAAGATCATCGATTTTATTTATCGGTTAGTGCGTTAATTAGCGTTTTAGTATTATCGATGGCTTCGATAACATTAAAGAATATCATTCCAGGCGTTATTATACCTGTTGGTATTGTCACTTCATTGGTTGGCGTGCCCTTTTTCCTAAGTACGATCCTGCGTCATAAAGGTAATATTTAATGATAAATGGATTATAAATAAGTCAATTTGATGCAGGTTATCCTAAGTGTCCAGTGATCCAAAACTTGTCCACTGGTATTTTACCAACGGCAAAATTACTGTTCTGCTTGGGCCGAATGGTAGCGATAAATCTACGCTATTACGCTCTTTGTCTGGATTAAATCGTGCTGTTGGTCAGTTATTGTTAAATGTGCAAGATCTGATGACAATGAATTTTGCGCGGCGAGCCAAAGAAGTGGTTTATTTACCACAATCATTACCGGCCAGTGTCCATTATATGTGTTGGAATCGATTATTGTTGCTTAATGTGCTGCCGGCGATGCTTGCCAACCGATCTGTCAATTGGAAGTGATGAAACTGCTACAACAATTAGGCATAGAGCAGCTTGCATTGTGTTATTTAGATCAGTTATCAGGTGGACAAAAGCAATTAGTTGGTTTAGCCTAATCACTTATCCGTTAGCTAACACTATTACTACTTGATGAACCATTGAGTGCTTTGGATTTGAATTATCAATTTCATGTTATGGATTTAGTGGCTAAAGAAACTAAGCGTAGAGATATTATTACTATTGTTGTGGTACACGATAGTAATATTACGTTAAGGCATGGTGAACATATATTGATGCTGAAAGAAAGTTGTCTGGTTGCAGAAGGCATGCCAAAAGCGGTTATTACACCGGAAAATTTGACTGCTGTTTATGGTGTAACTGAACGTATTGAACACTGTTCACAAGGGGTTCCTCAATTATTAATTGATAGATTAGTATCAAAACTATTCTAATTAAAATCTCCAATTGGGTTGTGCTTTTCGAGTGAAATAAAAAACTAATAAAAAATAGACTGGGAAAATTAATTTCACTTGCTTTTGAGTTTATATCGATCATCTGACCGATAAATAATCCTGCATATATTCTTGGAGAATTGGGAATGAATTTTTTAATAAAAATAAATTAACTTTAAGTATTGTTAACGTGATTATTTCTATTGTCAGTTATGCGACTGAATATAATAACACCATTATTGTTACTACTGCATCCGGTTTTCAGTAGAAAATTAAAGATGCTCCCGTATCCATTTCAGTAATAGAGCGTAAGCAATTTGAAAATAAAGCTTATCGTGATGTGACAGATGCATTAAAGGATTTGCCTGGGGTTCAAGTAATAGGTGGGGCTAGTAGCACGGATATAAGCATTCGATGTATACCAGCTAAATATACCATGATTTTAGTCGACGGCAAGCGGGTAGATACATGTAATACTCGACCCAATAGCGATGGCTCTGGCATTGAACTGAGCAGAATAACTTTGATCTTGATTTTAAACACGATGAACAGCAACGAGATTCGACAATTGGTAAAATCCGCACTTGCACTAAACGTTCCTGTGAAGATGATAATACCACTTATCGACGTAATAATTATGCTTTGACCCATAACGGTAATTATCAATGGGGTTTGGTGGATACCTTTATTCAACGTGATGAATCAGAAAATGCCAGTAGAAAGATGAAATATAATGATATGTTACTTAAAAACCAGATTGTATTTGACTTAGATTCGCATAAGCTAAGTATTGGTGGTCAGTATCGTTATGAAGGTTTACATGATCAAGGTAATCAATTACCAACAGCGGCCAATTTTAATAAATTAACCCTATGGAGTTGGGCACTGTTTACCGAAGATGAATGGATGATCCCTAATGACCTCAGCTGAACAGTGGATATTCGGATAGATAAAGATGAGAATTTTGGTTCACATTATATGTGTTTGGTATATCAATGAGCAATGGATATTTAAAGGTGGAATTTCAATCGGATATCGCTCACCTGATTTACGCCAAGTCGCTCCTAATTGGGGACAGATAACCGGTGGACAAACCAGTAAAGCGATAATTCTCGACAATCCAAACCTAAAACCAGAAAAAAGTATTGGTCAAAAAATAGGTTTATTATGGAATAATCAGGATGATCTGAATATTGGTGTAACAATCTTTGACACTGATTTTAAAGATAAAATTATGGAATATCGTCTTTGTGATGATAAATTAGCCGTTTGTAGTGATGCAATTATACCAGGTGGTAGTTAATATGATTTTATCAGTACACGTGATAACGTCGATAAGGCAAATTTGCGTGGTATTGAGGCGACATTTAATTGGCAAATTGTGGATTATCACTGGCAGCCAATCATACCTACTCAGACTCTGAGCAACAGAGTGGAAATTTCAAAGGTCGAGCCTTTAGCCAGACACCAAAACATATGGCAAATGCATTGCTAAACTGGCAAGCAACAACTGAGTTGGAAGCTTGGACCCGGGTAAATTCCCGCGTAATAACCAATCAATACCTTTCTCGCTCATCAATGGCAAATGAATTACCTTCTTATACCTTGGGTGATTTGGGTAAATTATGTATTGTCCAAAAATCTTTCTTTATTAGCTGGAGCTTATAATATCTTAGATAGACGTTTAGTAGATAACGATAACAAAGCCTTAATTAGATGGCTGTCGATATAATTTAGGGTTAAATTATAACTTTTAAAATTATTTTGAGTAAAAAACTTAGCTAGCTATACTCATAATGAGGGCAGCTAATTTTTTATTAAAAATAAAAAAATATTGCTATTTCATATTATGAAGTACAGAATGCACCATCAGAAATAACTGATGATCATTAATTGCATCGGTTATTTTTTTGTTTGTAACCTGATTTTTTTAACTAATATGAGGCCGTAAGCCAAGCAGGAGTTAATACAACTGTTAAAAAAACGTGTAGTCAAAGTAGAACAGACTACTGTCGTGAGGAATGCTATTATGGTGCAATTATCTATTTTTGCACCTGTGCCAATCGGTCATGGTTGCTGTATTATTGGTGACTACGGAGCGTTCAGCTTCGAAAATACTTTATTCTCTCATTTCTCTTTTTCTCAGCCATTGGCATGAGCGAAGTCTTCCTTATAACTATCGATTAAGTCAGAATATGAGGACCAAATCGGAAGTTATGGGAAGTTTTACCCATGTCGCATAATGTTCCTTTCGTTCTTAGTAAAAAACCGACTGAGATAAACAATCGTGCTCAGTTGGTTAAGACATTAACTTTGATCCAGGTTATCATGATGGGGCTGGCTTACTTACAGCCAATGACGGTTTTTAACACATTTGGTTTAGTTTCGTTAAAAACTGATGGTCATGTTCCTTTTTCTTATATTATTGCTTTGATTGCTATCTTGTTTACCGTGCTAAGTTATGGTAAATCGATGAGACGATTTCCTTCAGCAGGATCAGCTTATACTTATGCGCAAAAATTCATGAACCCACATATTAGTTTTATGGTTGGATGGTCATATTTGCTTGATTACTTATTCATGCCAATGATTAATATTTTATTAGCAAAAATTTATCTTGAAGCTATTTTCCTGGGTGTTGAACCCTGGATTTTGTTGTCGGATTAGTTTTTTTGGCGGTTTTGATTCTGGATTATCTAAAGGTGAAGGCTCTGGACATATTCGGCCATGACAGCCGTTTACCTCTAAACAGGCGCATTTAGTTCCGATGATCACTAGGGCGACTATTTTATGTTTTTCATTTAATACAGGAAAAGTGATACCAAAAGCGATTTTTTTGACAGCGTTAATTGGCGGTTTGATTTTCATTGGGGTTTCTTATTTTTTGCAGATGTATTTTCCTGATGTTTCACATTTTAAAAACCCGATGAGTCTCAACCTAAAATTATACAATATGTTGCTGGGGCACTTTTTCAGTCAATTATTTTGGTTTTTTCCTGTGCAACTGTATTAGCATCAGGTATAGCTGCACATACTGGTGTATCTCGTCTCATGTATGTTATGGGAAGAGATGATGTTTTTCCTGAGCGTTTTTTGGTTATGTTCATCCAACATGGCGAACACTGGTTTTTAATGTCATTTCAGTTGGCCTATTAGCGTTAACGGCAATTTGGTTTGATATGGAAATTGCGACGCATTGATTAATTTTGGTGCATTAATTGTTTTTACTTTCGTTAATCTTTCGGTTATTTCTCAGTTTTATTTTAGAGAGCGACGTTGCCACATTTGGTGGGATAAGTTTAATTACCTAACTTTACCGATTTTGGGGACTTTAACCGTATCAGTGCCTTGGATTAATTTGGAAAAAACCTCTATGTTGCTAGGCATGGTATAGGCAGCAGTTGGTATTTTTATATGGCAATTATCACCCGCCGTTTCCGTCGACCCTGACCACAAATGAACGAGTCTTAAGTGTCTCAAATATTATCTAATAACAGTTTACCAGTCGCCAAGGCCAAGTATTTGGCCTTGGCCTATTTTAGGCTAACGTGTTTTTGGTTTATGTTATATAAATCAGCTGGCGATTTGATTTGCATAATCTACCAGCGCTTTTAATTGTTGGCACTTCTCTTTATCCCCTTGGTATTCTACAAATAATTGCTCGATAGTTTGCAGATATTGGGTTATTTTCTCTGTGGTTAATATCTCGTAGCGATGGTGTAACCAGGCAAGCTGCTCTTGTTCTGTTAGCGTGTTTGGATAGTTTCGTGCACGGTAACGGAAAAATAGTTGCTTCATACGCGGATCGTCAAATTTGAGATCTAATGCAGATAAATTTTGAGGTAAAGTCTGACGGATAATGGCCATTGTCGAACGATCATGATCACTAAAGAAAGCTGAATAAAGCTTAGCATCTACATCGTTTGGTTCAGGAAAAGCTTGCTTCTCACTAAAAAGCTGAATAACTTTATCTCGCACTTCATTATGTTGCCGCAATACGGCTAAATTATTCAGGCAATAATCGAGATTAAGTGCTATGCGATGTGCATCGGTTGGGCGCAATGTGGTAGCGGGCGCTAGAATTGGACATTTATTAATATGTATTAGTTTTATAGGTATGGCTAATTCGCCGGCTAGTTCTGTTTTAGGAGTGTATAAACGTTGTCGTAATGTATCCCTGTCTAATGTTAACAGTGGGCTAATATCAGCTGCAAGATCACAGGCAATAATCGCATTGCGATTTTGGGGATGCCAAGCGAGTGGGGTGATTAAGCTTGTATTGGCTCGAATTGCGCCAAACATTCCGGAAACATAGACTAATGGAGTCATTTCAATAATATCAATCAATTGAGTAATTTTATTTTTATTTCTTAATTGAAAGAAGTAGTCAAACATTCGTGGTTGTGCTTGTTTAATTAATTTTGCCATTTCGATAGTAGCAAATACATCGGCCATAGCATCATGAGCGTTGGCATGCTCAATACCATTTGCGGTGGTTAAATGTTCTAATTTAAAATTAGGTAATCCCTCATCATTAATAGGCCAGTTAATGCCATCAGGACGTAAAGCATAGCAGGCGCGTAATACATCTAATAAATCCCAGCGTGAATTACCTTGTTGCCAGCTATAAGCATATGGATCATAAAAATTACGGTAGAAAATATGCCGGGTGACTTCATCATCAAATCGAATATTGTTGTAACCGAGAATACAGCTATTGGCTACGCTAAAACTGGCATGAATACGTTTAGCAAACTCCGCTTCATTTATACCATGGGCTATTGCATATTGAGGAGTAATGCCGGTGATCATGACTGCTTGAGGTTGAGGAAGATAATCATCAGCTGGAGCACAGTAAAAATTTTGTGGCTCTTCAATAATTGTGAAATTTGCGTCAGTTCTAATGCCGGCAAATTGTGCCGGTCGATCGAGTGCAGGATGTTGACCAAATGTCTCATAATCGTGAAATAGAAATAAGGATTTTTGCTTATTCGTCAAAATGTTTTCCCAATTTTTAGTTGTGCAATATGTTATTTAATAACATTAAAATATTCTCATCTGACAATGAATGTTTTTTTACTATAGGCTGTAACTTATTGTTAACGACTAATTGATGAGTACGCCAGGGACGTAATTTTCTATTTTTAATTATTTGCACTAATCATCAGTTAATTATTAAGTGTGGTAAATATTACTATGACACGCGTAATTATTATCGTATTTATGCTAATTTTGTCAATCATGTTTATTTGTAATGACTTGGTTAATTTAATTTGGCTAGGTAACAATAAATTTTAATAAAGAGAAAACAATCATTTTTACTATCAAGGTAAGGATAATAAAAATATTAAAAAACCGGCAAATAGACTTGTTTGATTAAGTTAATCACCATATCGTGTAGTATATTATTTATAATACATATGTTTTATTGAAAGGTATAAAAATGACAAATAAAAATCAGCAGTCATTCCAAAATGTACTGGAGTTTGTACGTATGTTTCGTCGTAAGAATAAGATCAAACGTGAATTAACAGATAATGAAAAAAAAATTCGAGATAATCAGAAGCGTGTTCTGTTATTGGAGAACTTAAGTGAATATATTAAAGAAAACATGACCATTGAAGAGATCAGAGCAATAATTGCTAATATGCGTAGTGATTATGAAGATCGTATCGATGAATATAATATTAAGAACGCAGAATTATCAAAAGAGCGTTGTGAGTTATCACAGAAATTAAAGACCATGGGCAATGCCTCTGATCAATAATATTTGCCTAGTCTTCATTGATCCCCTGTAAAATTATTTAACTTACAGGGGGAGCTAATAATTACTTCATATGTAAACTTAAATTTGGATCTATTTGAACCACCCTAGGAATCTTGGAGATAAATAGTCAGTCAAGAGGATAAAAGAATTGGAGCGTGAAAACCGTGAGTTACGACGAAGTAACGATATTCTACGCAAAGCATCGGCTTATTTTACTCAGGCGAAGCTCGACCGCCAATGGAAAAAATGATGC
>DAYVGO010000034.1:0-24331 GCA_045399315.1 Arsenophonus sp. | reverse complement strand
GTTAATTGTTGCTATAGGAGCATTAACGGCTATTCTTTGGTTAATGCATTAAGCTCTTTCGTTTGTTGCTGCTTCCATCTCGGCAACAAGGATTTCCTCAAATTTCCTGATTGCCTTCTTGTTTATCCCCTTACCAAAAAACGCCGTAAATCCCAGTCGTTCACGATGGAGAGGATGTGAACAGTCCGATACAGTGGCAATTTTAATTGGCCATTGCACAAAACTTAAATTAAGGGTAATACTGTATAGATAAATCAATTTATTTAATTAAATTTAATTTGTTTAAAATTATAAAGAATGTAATTTTAACATTAAATAATTAGTGGGGGATTTAATCATGAATTTATCTGTTGGAAATAGTTTTTTTATAATAGGAAATATAATCACTCTAGATATTGAAGAAATACAAAAAAGGAAGTCACTTCTTGAAGTAACGTTATGGAAAAAATAAAAGATTTCTTTTTTTTCAATTGGAAAAGAAAAAGCATATTCTTGTATATCAAAATTAAGTAACTCTCTAGAAAAATCAGATTTTGAAGAAGCAAAAAACAGTTTTTGACATTAAAAGATTTAGCATCTGAAGGATATAAAGACCGTTTTCTAGAATACTGCTATTATGATAATTATGGCATAAAATGAAAGTTTTTGAGTTAAAAGATGATGATTAGAGTAATTTAATAAAATTTGTTTATTCAAGTGATAAAAATTTTTTCATATAAAATCCAAATAAAAAAATAACTAGCCTATAAACCCCAAAAATATTTCTGCTAAAGTAATATGACTTGCTCCGTTGCTAAATCAAATTGATTATAGCGGCAGTTTTTCATTGGCCTATTTTAAACATAACTATTTCTCCGTAATTAAACGAATGGCTAGGGTGGGTTTTGGAATTAAAAAAAGAGGGTAATTTAAACTGAGATTTTAGCCAAAATTAGGTGAAATTAGAACTTACTATAAGCTGTAAGTAATTGATTTATAGTGAATGAAATCGCTTGTTTTCGCGTATAAATGCGTATATTAAATGAGCTATATTTTTTAATTAATTAATATATAAATATTTTATTTTTATTGAGAAACTACTTATGGGATAGTTTATAGGCCCTGGTAGCAAATAGCTTTATATGCTAATCATACTGAAGCCTTGCAACCAGGGAAGCATCGCGCCAAAGGATGTATCAAATTATGGTCAAAGTACAGGTATTGCTTACTCCCAACAAAATGAGGTCGGCATAAAAGTGGATTTTGATCAAATCGGCGGTACCTTGGCATTATTTGAAATTAAAAAACCGTTTGCCCTTCTGGATGGTGTCACAAAACGTTATAGTCTTAATGGCCAACAATCGTGGAGTTAAATTAAATATCTTTGGTGAACCTGTCTTAGGTTTGTGATTGAGTACTAGCGTGACATGGTTAGCGCCAACGTTAATCAAAACACAAGATCGCACCAATGATGGCAAATACTATTGGAGTGCCACGGTTTTATATGGTCATTGGGGCTGAATATGATATTCAATCGGTAGACGGTTTAACTGCAATGATGTGGGTAAATCATTCTGGCTCACAATATGTAAACGTAACCAATAGCAGAAAACTTGCTAGCTATACCACTTTGGATTTGGTAATGTGTTACAATATGCGAGTTAATCATAATCAAAATGAGATGGTTTGGCGTGTTGGTATTGATAACTTAACTAATGAAAAATATTGGTCTGGGGTTGAAGATTATGGTAGCTATATTTTGCAGGGTACACCACGTATTTTAAAGGTTTCTGTGAGTTATGATTTTTGATTTATCAAAGATTATATTACGGTATAATATCGTATTTGACCACAATTTAAATGTGCTCAGCTATAAAATTGTCCAGTTTTAATGGCGTATCTTTTAAAGAGGCTACTAATGGTAGCCACTTCTTTCTATAGCCCACAAAGTTATCGATTTGGTTTCTAATAATATTAGCATCATATCTAGCATTTTTTATGTCGAAAATGATAGTAAATTGATTGTTTAGCAAACAATTGAGAATAAATTTATTCAATTTTGTATGTCAGCGTAATTTACCCAGACAGAAAAAATAATTAAAATGCAACTTATTGAGAGTGATTGTGAGTAAGCTTGTTTGTTACAAACAATTTGCTATTTGGCAGCGGAAGACTATTACATTAGCACTGATGGAACGTCATAATACCAAAGAAGGCACATGGGCTCAGTTAACGATATTTCGAGGTAGTTTACAATTTGTGATATTTGATGAGAATGGTGATGAGCAGCAGTATCATTTCGATGTAAAATATCAGCCAATTCAAATTCAGCCTCAAGTATGGCATAAAATAAAATCTGTTAGTGATGATATTGAATGTCAACTTTCTTTTTATTATCGTGAAGAAGATCTTTTTTATAAAAAATGGTCTTACACTTCGACATTCAGAAGTATGTATTCTGGTTAACATTACCAAACCATGTAAGGTATTAGACTTGGAAGCAGACCGGGACGTAATAGTTTTTTCTTGGTATTACAAGGTCATACTGTTACGGCAATCGATATTAATCCTCAACATATTAATGCGATTGAAATGGTGAAAAATCCGCTGATATTAAGCATATAAAAACAACAACTTATGACGTTAATGATCATGCTTTAAAAGAAAATTACGATATTATTATTTCAACAGTGGTATTGATGTTTTTACAGAGAAATAAAATTGCTAGCATTATTGAGGATATTCAATCATATACTAATGGTGGTGGTTATAACCTAATTGTTTGTGCCGTTGAAGCAGATAATACATATTATAAACTTTTACCTTTTGATAGCTTATTAGCACCAAATGAATTAATAAGTTATTATAAGAATTGGGAAATCGTTAAATATAATGAAGATCCAGGACATTTGCATAAAACAGATGAAGTTGGTGAGCGCATAAAATTGAATTTCGCCACATTGATTGCTCACAAAAAAGTTTTTAAATAAGTTTAAATTAGTTTAACAAAAAAATTTTTTCTAATTGTTTCTCTTATAGTACAAATATAAACTATATTTGCAGAAAAGTTTTTATATTAGACTTTGTTTTTTATTGAGGAGAATATGACAATGAAAAATTATTTTTTGGCTATAATTCCTTTTTTCTTAATAGGTGGTTGTGAGAGCTCAAATGATTACGAACAGCAGTATATTAAAAAAAAGCAAGAAGAGTATCAAAGGGGAGTCAGCGTAATTAGAACCGAATCTCAAAGAAGAGCTATTATGTCTGGTGAAAAACCTGATTGGTCAGAATTACCTGAATATCAGTTACCTAAGAAAAACTAAAAATATATATAATTAATTCTAAAATTGGTTGTGCATTGAAAATTATATTTCGATGCACGAGTTAAAATTTACTTATTAAAAAATAAAATTTAACAACAGGTTAGCATTTTTTTGCTATTCATACATGAAATCTTTGTCAATTAATTATTACATCAAATTATTTTTATATAAGAAATTGTTCTATTTAACATAATGAAAATCAGCAAAATATAACTTTACTGGGATCCAAATACACCATTAACTCGTGATTTTTTTAAATCAAAGCCATTTTGTTCACGAGCCAATGATGGAAAAATATTAACTGTTGATGAGATGAAAATTGAATGTGATGTTCCAAAACGGAGCGGCTATTAAATTATTTTAGGTATATGGACTACAGCAGAACGGGATCAGTCTTTTATCAAGTTATAGATGTAAATATAGTGGATAAGTAAAAGTTTTAGATAGATAATCAAGATCTTACTAACTTCAATCAAAAATTAATAATTGGTAGTTTATTAGTAAACATAATTATCAGATTAAAGATAGCTGTTATATTTAATCAATAAATTATACTAGTTTCTATTTATTATATTTTTATAATTAAATCTAATTTTATACTAACCAAATTAGATAAATAACTAATCATTGAAAAGTGCTTTTTAGTAGTATTTTATATTGCTTGCTTAAAATAAAAATAATATTTTTACTTAAAAACTTAAAATTGGGTAATTTATTAGCGGTGTTAGTACTGTTATTATTTTTTGGAAAAAGAAAATTAAATATATTCTTAATTGAATTTTGATATTATTTAAAAATAAATATGGAGTAAATAAATTATGACTGTGTGACGTGGCATACGCAATAATGACCTAGGAAATATTGACTATAATCCTATTAATAAATGGTAAGGTATATTGCCTCATGATCCATCAATTGAAAAACGATTTTGTCGATTTGAAACGCCTGAATATGGTATTCATGCTATAATGGTATTACTTGATACATATCAACAAAAATATGGTTTAAAAACAATATCAGATTTAATTAATCGCTAGGCACTAAATAAATAATTAAAATAATACTAGCACGTATATTATTAGCGTTTCCAATAGAATGAATTTAACATCTAAGTCAAATATTAATGTGAAAGATAAAGCAACCTTAATTAGTTTAGTAAAAGCTATAATTTTTTATGAAAATGGCCAATGGCCATATAAAAATTTAATCTTTGATAAAGCGTATAGTCTGATATAATTAAATTCTATCCCTGGTATTTTATAAACATATAAACTTTATTATATAAAATTAAGCTTTGCAGTAAATATGAATTTATTATGTATTACGTATTTTTAGTATGATATTTAATAAAAATAACTAACTATCTATTATTAAAATTTATTTAAGTATTAATAATATTTCTATTATTAACAATAAATAATGTTAACTATATTTCACTACCGATTATATTGATTAGATTCAATAAAAACCTCTAATTATCAAATACGCTTCCTTATTATATTCTTGCCAATTTTTCTATTTTAGTTAGAGCATTAACAGGATGTTAAGTTGGTGCTCACTATTGATTGCTAGCTCTAAGATAGTAATCCTATCAAATAGTCGATTTTAAACAGCTAAAAATTTCAATACTTGCTAATTTGGTTAATAAAGATGAGCACTTATCGATTAAATGTAAAAATGGTCGTAATATTTAACAGTTGTTGAAGGTTTTTACTGCAAGGATCCTTAAACACTACATCACTAACAAAATGACATATTAAGGCTTTTTATCTAATCTGGCCGATTTGAAATGTTCATATTACGCTATTAGTAATAAATAATCAAAATTGCATAAACTGGTTAGCAGGAATAACCTGATTTGAGGCCGTAATCGTTATAATAGGGTAGGATAAAATGCACACTATTATTTTTGCTATTTTTCAATGGCTATTATCGGAAAAATTTTTTATTACCATTTGCTAATAAAAATCCACTAAAAATTTTAAACAATAAACCAAAGCAGTTGTTATGCCATTAATTAATAATTTTATGGAATTATTGTTAGAATGTAGATTAGCCATAAAGCGGTTCTGTTAATAAAATTACAATTTATTAAAAAATTAATAATTATAATTAATTGTGAATTTATTATTAGTTACATATAATTTTAATGTTTTTTTGATTAATATTATTATTTATTGTTTTTAATAAAAGTGAAAATTATGTAAATGATTTGGGAGATTACAAATAGTCGATGCTTTTAAATTAAAAAATGGAGATATGAACAGCTGGTAATGAAAACTAAGCTTATAGTTAGAAGTTTTGACCTAAATTATTTAACTGTATGAAGAGAGTGTATGAGAAGTAATACTTTTGTAACGGTAGATACAAACACTTATATGGAGATGATATGCGAAAGTTGTTTATGATGTTTTTGGTGTTAATGATAGTTGGTTGTTCGTCTAAAACCCCTATAGTTGATAGAGGTAATTATTATATTGATAAATATTTTTCATCGATAAGCCAAGATGACAGGGTTAAATTTTTAATATTTCATTATACGGCAGTAAATGATGCTCGCTCATTGCAGATTTTAACTCAAGCTAAAATAAGTGCTCATTATCTTATTCCGGAAATGCCGAAAATAAAAAATGGAAAACCTGTTATATTTAACCTTGTCCCAGAGGATAAAAGAGCATGGCATGCTGGATTAAGTAATTGGAATGGTAGGCTTAATCTTAATGATAGTTCTATCGGCATAGAAATAGTCAATAAAGGGTTTACTAAAGATATGGTTGGCGATAAGGTATGGTATCCTTTTAAAGAAGAACAAATTTCTGCCCTGGTTGTTTTAGCCAATGATATTATAAAAAGATATAATATATCGCCGGATAATGTTTTGGCGCATAGTGATATTGCCCCATTAAGAAAGTATGATCCAGGTAAACTTTTTCCTTGGAAGCGTTTAGCTGAGCTGGGCATTGGTGCTTGGCCGGATGAAAGAACGGTTAAGAAATATCTGGCAGGACGTTCACCATATTCACCAGCTAATGTGTCAGTTATCCAAAAATATTTGCAGAAATATGGCTATGATAAAATCCCACAAACGGGGGAGCTTGATGAGGAGACACGCAGAACTATCAGTGCATTTCAACTTCATTTCCGCCTAGCAAATATAAGTGGTGATGCAGATGCTGAAACAGAAGCTATTGCTCGTGCATTAGTGGAAAAATACCGAAACCAGACCAGTTAATGGACTATTAACTATTTAAATATAAAATAATTATATTTTACAAATTAATCTGCTGGCAGTGGAATATTCATTGACAGCGGATTTTTTATAACTAATAGAGATATATTAGTTGTTTTTATTCACTCTATGCTCTATTGTTAATTAATTGATTTGTTATTAAAATAATATTTATATTCTTTAATCGATAATTACTCCCATTAATTTTTGAATAGTTTTTATTGCCGTAATAATTTTGAATTTTCTTATATTTACATTTTTTTAAAATTATATATCTAAATATTTAATAACGTAGCTAATAAATTTTATGACTAAAATAAAGATTCATAACAGTAATTTGCTTTTTTCTATTATATTGTTAACGTATTTAAACTAACTTGAAGGTAGTAATGATGAAATTTGTAAAATGTGAGCTTCTATCGTTAGCACTAATTTCATTTGGTAGCATGGCTGTGTCTATTCCAATGAATATTAATAGTCAAACTAATGTAGGGCAGCAGCAAGAAAAAACAAAATAAATGACTGATAAAGGAAAAATAAAAGCGAAAAAATTTTCTTTTGTTAAATCTGGAGCAAAAAAATCACATAGTAAGAATATTAGTGAAGCAAATTAATTAGTTATAATTTAAATTAGTAATGAAGCCACAGATTAATCTGTGGCCTCTGTTTATATGACTACATAAATAACATAAAGTCTCATTTAAGGTTTTGATGTTAATGACTAATGTTGAGGTTAATGATAATTAATAAATAAACTTTCTTCATTAGGTTTTATTAATGTATTAATGTTAAATATATATTTCTTGCCATATAAAAAGAATAATAAATTTTATTTTACATAAAAATAATTATTATTTTCATTTTATCATGTAAAATTAAATTACTATAAATATAAACTAAAAATCAGTTATATTTTTTTATTATATTTAATGCAATATAATAAATCTATATCTTGAATTATAAGATAAGTATAGGGTTTAATATGGAAAAATATAAACTATATCTTGATATAAAATTTTTATCTGTATTTATGCTGGTTGCAGAATCAGGAGGTTTGTTACAGGCTGGGCTTCGTTTAAATAAATCTAAATCAACGATTAGCCGATGGATCACAGATTTAGAAGATACCATTGGCTGCGAATTATTTAATAAACGCTCTAATGGTTCAATATTGGAAATAAATGGAAGTGGAAAAATTTTTTTCCTCGAGTAAAAATGTTGTTATATTTGTATTATCGATTAGAAGAATTTACATTTTTCTAAAAAATACTCTTCAATTATTAAGCTGGCTTTTAATCAATTAGTTTCTGACGAAACAATAGCTGATATTATTATTAAAATAAAACATATTTTACCATATGTTGAAATAAATATTCTTCATATTAATTTATTTGATGTAAATTCAGTACTACAAAATAATCAAGCTGATTTTGTATTGAGTTTACAGACAATAGATATTTCTTCTGGAATTAGCTCCAATGTGGTTGGTGATATTCAGACTATGTTTGTAGCACATCCTAAGCATCATTTAGTTAATGAGTCTTTTATAAATGGACAATATTTATCGTCTGAAACATTAATTCTGCCATCATTTCAGCTTAATATTGAAAATCAACATTATGATTTAATTCCTTATAGTGAAATTATTTTAATAACAGATTGTTTATCAAGCTTGACCTTTACTGAGAAAGACCTTGGGATTGCCTATGTTCCTGACTATATCGCTAGAGCAAAGTTATTAGCGCAACGATTAAAAGTTTTAGATGTTAACTCACTAGAATTTAATAATATTCATTCATTGATGCTTTATTATCGAACTGATTTTATTTGTCAGGATACTATAAATGCTACATTGACTGGTTTAAAAGAGTGGTTTGGCTACTAAGCAAAGTATATTTATTATAGAAATATCCCAGATAATTTTTATCTGGAATCATAGCTAAAAAGCATAATTAGAAGTAATAGACTAATCCTAAACCTAAAACGTTGTCTGTACTAATGCCATAGTTTTCAGTAAATTTATTCTTATCTAATTAAATTGATTTTCTAATCGAACAATGCAGCAAAATTCTTATTAAAATAATAAAATGAGCCTAGTGAGATGAATTTATTTAAATAATTATCGCCATATTCTCCAAGACCTTTCCCTTTAGCTTGTATATAAGCTAATGATGGTTTCAAACCATAATCGAAAGTGTATTGAGCGACAATTTCGAAGGTTTGTGTTTTGGAGGCTATGTTAGTATTAGTTGAACCAAAAGGTGTCATATTACGTGTTTCAATATAAGTCGAAGCAAGATAGATGTTATTGGCATTATATTTGGCACCCATACTCCAGGCTTCTGCTCGTTTACCATTAGCACAGTAGGTATTGATGTCATTATTAACATTGTATGAATTATTATGACTTTTGCCAAAGCTTAGTCCAAAATCAATATTATAAATAACGGATAAACCGTGGCCGTCACCATTATTTTTCTCAGCGGTACTAACGCCTAATTTATTATTATCAGTATTTTTTCCTTGATATTGTAAGGCAATGTTTAATCCATCAATATATCCAAAGAGTCCGCTATTGCGATAGGTAAGTAGATTTCTATTTCTACCGCTCATATAGTTATCAGCCATTGATATGCCATTATCCCAAAACATAGGCAGAACATCAATCCAACTGTTAATATGATATAGCACCCCATAATTACGGCCGTAATCAATCGAACCTAAATATTTATGATCATGCGCAAGATTTATAGCTAATCGATATAAATTGTCAAATAAAACAACAACAAAAATAATTTGTTAATATTCTAGTTAAATGCTTTAGTAAGTTGGTTATTTAAAATCAATTTATATTTCCAATGTAGCATATGTTTGCTGTAATTTCTGTGTCTTATAAATGAATTTATATCTAGTGTTTTAATTAAAAAAATGTATTGTTCTGTATGATTAAAATAAATTTTGTTATGTATAAATTGACAAAAAGATAAATGTGGGGTTTAATTTTTTAATGTTCTTTTGTTTTCATAGCCTTACAATAAAATATATTTCTATTTTTGCATGTTATTTGTTGGACAATATTTTGCTATAAAGTACCAATAATGAAACTTTGGTTATAATTTGAAATTGACTTTATTTTTTATATCTCTAATATTTCTTTTAGATAAAATTATAGATTATTTGTTTGATTGTTTTTATTTATAAATATTCTATTTAATTAAATGAATAACTCTTTTAAAAATATCACACTGTGTATTTTATAAATATATTTTATTTATTTTTGGTTCTAAATTAGTCTCAGTTATTAATTTTATGAGATAGCTTATGATAAAAATGAAGAATCTCATATTGGTGGTTTTTCTTTCAGTAATTTCATTTGGTGTCTTAGCTAAAGAAGTTATTACTGCTTCGGCAATTAGTCTTAATGAAGCCATTACAAATTTAGAGAATAAAGCAAAAGAGAAAAATTACTCTATTGTGAAAACCACTTCTGCTGGAGAAAAAGTTACGTAAGAGCAAGTGCTATTATAGAAAAAAATAAATAATTTTGTTTTGTGTGTTTATTATTTACCTTTCGTTTTTTTGTATCCTCTATATTATAGAGGGTACAATTTTCTAAACTAACTAGCTTATTTTTTGTCGTTATTAAGATTGTCTTAGTAATTTATGTAAGATAATTCTTGAGCCTATTTTAATTTCTAAAAATTATTTGTCCATTTTATTTAACTATAATTTAATAGTTTTTTAACTGGTCTATAGTCATAATTGATGCTGTTATTCCCTCTGTTGCTATGCAGTTAGTATGCTTAAGTAATTGGTTATTTTTGAAATTTTATTCTGTTATAATAAAATTAATAGTTACCAAATGGATTTTTATTAAACATAAAATATATTGTAAATATGTGTCTTGCAAAGATTGTTTTTTGGTTCTGATGGTAATGTTGAAACTATTTCATCGTGTAACTTAATGATTTTTTTGATTATATTTAACAAATTATTTCTTCAAGTTTGGTAATTAATAACTTAAAAATTCATTTATTGTTAATATTGCAGCAAAATTACTATTCTTATTCTTTAACGAAAGATATGTTGATACGTTTTGGAAGAATACTTCCACCCAGTTTGGTCATATATCAATTTTAATTCACTGGTTGGTAGCGTTAACTATATATAGAATGTTTGCTTTGGGATTTTGGATGGTAGCTTTAAATTATTACGATGTGTGGTATCACAAGGCGCCAAAATTTCATAAAAATATTGGTTTCATTTTGTTCCTGGTGATGATATTTCGTGTTCTATGGCGGTTCGTTTCACCGCTTCTTAAACCATTAGATAGTTATAACCACTTAGTAAAAATTAGTTCTACTCTCGTCCAAATTTTCCTTTATTTGCTTTCATTCCGCATATTACTTAGTGGTTATTTAATTTCAACTGCTGATGGTCAGCCTATTTCAATATTTGGTTACTTTGAGATCCCGGCAATATGGTCAGCTTAGGGAATTCAAGCTGATAGTGCGGGCTTTGTACATCTTTATTTAGCTTGGATACTTGTTATTCTTCGATGCGCTAGCAGCCCTAAAACATCATTTTATTGATAGGGATGTTACCTTGAAACGCATGCTTGGAATTCATTTAAAGAAATAATTTGTTGGAGATAGTTATGGTGAAAAAATTTTTTTTAAAAATAGTAACCGCAATTTTATTGTTCAGCGTTAATTTAGCAATAGCAGCTAATTATAAAATTGATAATCAAGGTTAACATGCTTTTATTCAGTTTCGTATTCAACATTTAGTTACAATTGGGTTTATGATAGCTTTAAAAATTTTAGTGGTAATTTTACTTTTGATGAAAAAAATCCACAAAATGATCAGGTCAAAGTGGTTATCAAAACTGCAAGTATTGATACTAATCATGCTGAACGGTGATAAGCATTCGCGTAGTGTAGATTTTTTTAATGTAAGTAAATATCCAGATGCAACTTTTGCTTCAACTAAGGTTAAACTACCATAACATAAAAGTAATATTGAAAGAGCCAGTATTGGCTCTTTCAATTATGTCAGCATAGAAATAACATATTAATTAAATTATTTTAATTTATGACAATTGATGAATAAGGTAACTTAATTGTTATTAATTTTTTTATTTTAATCCATTAGTAATTGATAAATAAACAAGTATTTCTATTAATTTTTACTCGCAGTATGAAAATCTTTTTTACAATTATTCTATTTAAATTTCTATCATATTTATATTAGTTTTAATTTTACTATGCTGATGATTAAGAGAAAAAGAAGGCAGTTATATATGAGATTTAATCTATTAATTTTCTTCATCAGTTTTTTGTTATTAGGTTGTGATCAACAATTAACACTTAATGGAGAAAATAAGCAATTATTACGTTCTTCTATTGCTGAAGTGCGGGATTCTCTTTCTTTTGAAAAACAGCAACGATTTGATGAAGCTATTGATATTACTATGTTTAATAGTATTAATTTTGATGAATATTGTCAGATTGGTGAAATAGCTGCCACTAAAGCGTTGGAAAAACGAATTTGCCGAACGTTACATGGTAAAACGGCAGAACAGGTTATTAATGAAGCCAAAAAAATAAATCGTTTGGCATTTGATAAAAATAGGGCTTTAGGATTAAATAACTGATGATATTTTAAATATTATTTTATTAACTTAGCTGCTTAATTATACTATTTATCAACTTAAACAGAAATTAAATCATAAGTAACACTATAATGGAAAAGGTATTTAGCTTCATTATAATCTGCTCGCGTTAATATTATTTTTTTAATATTAAACATGGTGTAGTATCTCGTTAGGAGAGGCTCCTATACAAACAAAAGTTACTGATCTGACGACTTCGAGAGACGCCCAAGAGCAGGACAGGATATATCGATTCAAGGTGTATCTCCATGTAACTTCCTGTTGCTTTCAGGATACGTTTTATAGTGCTAAAACTGAGACGTTGAGATAGCTTAGTATTCTCACATCTGGTTTTGCCCCTATTTGAGAACTGTTTGCAGTTTATAAAATAGTGATGGGGTTTCGAAAATGAAGTTAACATCCCTACAGAAAACGATGCCTATGGTAGGATGTTCGGCCAATAGTGTTACAGAAAATCTCAATCAGCAACAGCAAAATAAATTTGATAAAGTAAAAGTTAGTGCCTATATGAGCCAATCGTATATCACTGTCTCGATGACTGATTCAGTTGCTGCTATTAAAAATAATCTGGCTAATATAATTACTGGCGATCAGATCCCGACTTATCTTTATATGATTGATGAAGATAAATATCTGCATGACCTGTTATTGATAAAAACGTTATTAACTTCATCAGATGAATTATTTGTTTCAGATATTATGTGATGTAATTTCTTTTCTGTTTCACCAGAGCAGTCACGGGAAGAGTTCTTTTCCCTACTCAACCATTGTGATGTGTATTCTATTCTTGTTGTGGAGTTTGGTAAACTAAAAAGAGTATCATGTGCTCAAGATATCGCTGAGTTAATTGAGGATGAGAATACCCAAGATGCACAGTTGCAAGGTGCAACTTTACTTTTAGAAGTGCCTTATATGTCAACCAGTCCAATAAACCTTATGGCGTAAACGAGTCGTTTGGTTGTTAATACTATTTGTGGCTGAAGCTTACACTGGTACAGTGTTGAAGGCTTTCTCAGATCAATTGGAGTCAGCTATTTCTTTGGCTTTCTTCATTCCTTTACTGACTGGTACTGGTGGTACTCAGATAACTTCCACTTTAGTCAGAGCAATGGCACTAGGGGATGTCAGTTTACGTAATTTAGGTGCTGTGCTTAAAAAAGAGATATCTACTTCTTTTTTAGTTGCATTAACGATAGGTTGTGTTGGCATATTTCGTGCTTGGATCCTTAATGTTGGCTATCAAGTAACCCTAGTTATCAGTTTAACAATGATAGCAATTACTGTGTAGAGTGCAATAGTTTCTTCTATTATTCCAATGGTACTCAAACGTTTGAAAATTGATCCTGCTATTGTTTCTGCTCCCTTTATTGCAATTTTCATTGATGGCACTGGATTAATTATTTACTTTGAAATTGCTAAAATGATTATGATTTATTTAGCTTGAACAATGGGAGAGTGGAGTTGCTCTCCTATTGATTTTGCCAAACAAGATATTGACCCCATTTTTTGCAAATATACTCTCCTTTTCTGTGTAAGATTTTATTATATTTGTGTATGGTTAATTGATGTGATAAAGCACAATTGCAGCGATAATAAAAGATCTGATCACGCACAGAAGTTAATGCGAACTGATGTGTTCTCTGTGGTGGAACCTCAAGGATTGTTGCCATCATCCATTTCCATTCTTTACCATGGGGAGCTGTTTTGCCAAAACAGTGATAAACTAGTAAATGAGCTAATTCATGGGGAATAACTTGGTTGATAAAAATCTTACCATTTTCAATCAGCAAAACGGGATTAAGACGAATTTCCCACGCTTGTAGATGGAGCACTACTAGCTATAGTTCTTTTCTGCCAATAATTAATCAACGGTTCGTTAAACATTTTTGCTAACTTATTACTGGCTGTAATAAGTTTGTTGCGCAAGACTCGCATGACAAGCTGTTGTAAGGTGATCGGTACTCGATGTGATTTCATATTATTAGCATAGTTAAATTGGTAAATAGCGAGATTTGAACGGGAGAAATTAATTTATTATGGTATTATTTAAATAATTTTTGAATAAAGCTCTATAATTAATGACTGTTCTTAAATAGATCAGCAATAGAAAAGGGGATATTAATTTAAATGCCCCTTTTCTTGTCTTGATGATATAAAATCGATTACTTATTAATTAAAACCCGCGGCTGAGCGAAGTTCAGCAACTTTATCTATTTTTTCCCATGGGAATTGAAAACGGCCAAAATGTCCATATGCTGCAGTTTGACGATAAATAGGCTGTAATAAATTGAGCATCTTGACTAAACCATAGGGGCGTAGATCAAAAATTTCATGCACTAAACGTACAAGGGTTTCGTTGGCTATTTTTTCTGTACCGAAAGTTTCGATCATGATGGATGTTGGTTCAGTGATACCAATAGCATAAGAAATTTGAATTTCACAGCGATCAGCAAGCCCGGCGGCAACAATATTTTTGGCCACGTAGCGCGCAGCATAGGCAGCAGAACGATCAACTTTAGAAGGATCTTTGCCAGAAAAAGCGCCACCACCATGACGAGCCATTCCACCGTAAGTATCGACGATAATTTTACGGCCAGTTAAACCACAGTCACCCATTGGACCACCTATGACAAAACGGCCTGTTGGATTGATAAAATATTTGGTATTTTTTTGTAGCCATTCTGTGGGTAATACTGGCTTAATAATTTCGTCCATTACGGCTTCTGAGAGTATTTCTTGGCTAATTTCCTCAGCATGCTGAGTAGATAAGACAATGGTATCAATACCCACTATTTTATTGTTTTCATACTGGAAAGTGATTTGACTTTTAGCATCTGGACGTAACCAGGGCAAAGTACCATTTTTGCGTACTTTAGCTTGTCGTTCGACTAAGCGATGGGCATAAGTGATTGGTGCTGGCATAAGAACATCGGTTTCATTATTAGCGTAACCAAACATGATGCCTTGATCACCGGCGCCTTGTTCTAAAGGATTTGCGCGATCAACCCCTTGATTAATATCAGGCGATTGTTTGCCTATTGCACTTATTACAGCACAGGAATTAGCATCAAAACCCATATCGGAACTAGTATAGCCAATTTCGCGTATAGTACGCCGGGTAATTTCTTCAATATCTACCCAGGCGCTGGTGGTAATTTCACCACCCACCATTACCATACCTGTTTTTACATATGTTTCACAGGCTACACGTGCTTTTGGATCTTGCTCAAGAATTGCATCAAGAACTGCATCTGAAATTTGATCAGCAATTTTATCAGGATGACCTTCTGATACCGATTCAGAAGTAAAAAGATGTGTGGTCATAGATGTTTTATTACCTTAAAAATTCGAAAAACTCAATTAGATGTATTACCATCCAGACGTCCATTTTAATGTTAATTTAGCGCTGTTGCCAGATGTTTTTTATACTTGTTGATTAGCAAAAAACGCATTTGCTAAATATAGTAAGTTTGTTGATGTTTTATTCAATTTGATTTTGCATTTTGTTTTTAATAAAGGTATAAACAGAGCGATAACTGATGAACCTTTCTTCTCATCAGGCGTTATGCGGTAGAATCGATTTTGATGCTACTTCTCAATTAAAAATGGTTACGTTCTGATGTTGAATGTTATAACCATGTTTTGAGGTGAATCGGTAATGTTCCATTATCAGCAAATAGCAAATTACCAGTCATCACGGCTTAATGTCTGTGTATCCGCTTCTATTTCCTTTCTTTATGTGATGGCTTCTAGTCGAAATTATAGGTCGTACTCGAGACAGTCTAAAATCATTTATTTATAAGTTGTTTTCACAGTTATTGAATAAACAAATGATTATTGAGTTGTCATTAACTATTTTTTAATTAGATAGAGTTATTACTGTTTCCTGAAATTTAAACTTTGCACAGAATATTATATTGTTATATGCGACAAGTTGGGAAAGAAGTAAAACTCATACTCCATTTCAGGAGATAACTATGAATAATAATATCGTTCGTAAGATGCAACAAACCTACAATATCGCCTACTGGGGAAGTGGCTATTACCAAGTTAATGAACAAGGTAATATTAGTGTGTGTCCAAATCTGGAGCAACCGGAAGCGAAAATTGATTTAGCTGTTTTAGTTGAACAAGTCCAGCAAGAGCAGCAACATTTACGGTTGCCGGCCCTTTTTTGTTTTCCACAGATTTTACAACATCGATTACGGTCAATTAATGCGGCATTTGAACGTGCGCGTGGCGATTATGGCTATCAAGGTGATTATTTTCTTGTTTACCCAATTAAAGTGAATCAGCAACGTCGGGTTATTGAAACCTTAGTAAGGTCAGGGGAACCTTTAGGTTTAGAGGCTGGTTCCAAAGCAGAATTAATGGCAGTATTGGCTCATGCCGGTATGACCAAGTCGGTGATTGTTTGTAATGGTTATAAAGACCGCGAGTATATTCGTCTAGCTTTGATTGGTGAGAAACTCGGGCATAAAGTTTACTTAGTGATTGAAAAAATGACTGAAATTGCACTTGTTTTGGATGAAGCTAAGAGGTTAGATGTTATTCCTCGTTTAGGAGTACGAGCTCGTTTGGCATCACAAGGTTCGGGCAAATGGCAAGCGAGTGGCGGTGAAAAATCGAAATTTGGTTTAGCAGCCGTTCAGGTTTTGCAGTTGGTTGATATACTACGAAGTGTAGAGTGTCTTGATAGTTTGCAGTTATTACATTTTCACTTAGGCTCACAGATGTCTAATATCCGTGATATTGCCACCGGTGCTAGAGAGTCGGCCCGTTTCTATGTTGAGTTACATAAACTCGGTGTCAAGATCGAGTGTTTTGATGTTGGTGGTGGTCTGGGTGTTGATTATGAAGGTACACGTTCACAGTCGGATTGTTCGGTCAACTATGGTTTAAATGAATATGCCAATAATGTTATATGGGCGATTGGTGAGGCTTGTGATGAGCATGGGCTGGTACATCCAACCGTGATCACTGAATCAGGTCGAGCTTTGACTGCACATCATACCGTGTTAGTCTCCAATGTTATTGGTGTTGAACGTAATGAATTTACTAAGATTACTCCGCCACCAAAGGATACTGAATTATCACTCATCTCTTTGTGGGAAACATGGAATGAAATGCAAAAGGGCAATAGTCGATCATTACGTGAATGGCTACATGATAGCCAACTTTCATTACATGATGTGCATACTCAATATGCCCATGGCATGTTAAATTTGACAGAGCGGGCTTGGGCTGAAGAACTCTATCTTAATATTTGTCGTCGTATTCAACAGGATTTAGATCCTAGCAATCGTGCTCATCGTCCTATTATCGATGAGTTACAGGAACGAATGGCTGATAAGCTATATGTTAACTTTTCGCTTTTTCAATCTATGCCAGATGCCTGGGGTATTGATCAACTTTTTCCCGTCTTACCAATTCAAGGATTAAATGCGCCATTAGAGCGTCGAGCGGTTTTATTAGATATTACCTGTGATTCGGATGGCATTATCGATCATTATATCGATGGCGATGGTATCGCTGCCACCATGCCAATGCCTAATTATGATCCAGACGAACCACCGATGATAGGTTTTTTTATGGTTGGTGCTTATCAAGAAATACTAGGTAATATGCATAATCTGTTTGGTGATACAGCGGCGATTGACGTCTATATTGACAATTCCGGTGAAGTTAGGTATCTACAAAGTGAAGAGGGTGATTCGGTGGCGGATATGCTCCATTACGTCAAGCTTGATCCAAAAATGCTACTGACGCTTTTTCGTGATCAAGTCAATAGTAAAGATTTGACGAAAGGTTTAAAGGATCAGTTTTTGGCTGAATTTGAGACAGGATTATATAGCTATACCTATTTAGAAGGTGAGTCAATATAAGTTGGTTAAGATTATTCACGAATCAATGGAATAATCAGATGGAAAAGTGCCATGGTCTTGATAGTGAAAGTTATTCACTGATAAACAATTTGAGATAAACTATATGATTAATAATACATTAAATAATCAGGAAGATAACTCTTTGGTCTCTAATGTCTTTGGTTTCATGCGTTTTCCACTTCATTTTACTCCTTATGATAGTAATGCAGAATGGGTGATCACCGGTGTTCCTTTTGATATGGCGACATCAGGCCGCGCTGGCTGCCGACATGGCCCTGCCGCCATACGACAGGTATCAGCAAATCTGGCTTGGGAAGGTAAACGTTGGCCGTGGCCATTTGATCTTAACGATCATTTAAAGGTAGTTGATTGCGGTGATTTGGTATTTGCTTTCGGTGAAGCACAGGATATGAGTGATAAGTTGCAAGCCCATATAGAAAGGTTATTTACATCTGGTAAAAGGTGTTTAACCTTTGGTGGCGATCATTTTGTAACTTTACCGCTGTTACGTGCA
The DNA here is from genome assembly GCA_045399315.1 of Arsenophonus sp. Classification (GTDB taxonomy): domain Bacteria; phylum Pseudomonadota; class Gammaproteobacteria; order Enterobacterales; family Enterobacteriaceae; genus Arsenophonus. Next base: position 5,724 of record DAYVGO010000034.1, on the reverse strand, counting down.
CATGCTAAGCATTTTGGTAAAATGGCTTTGGTTCACTTTGATGCTCATACTGATGCTGACAGTCATGGTAATCAATTTGATCATGGTACCATGTTTTATCATGCTCCTAACGAAGGGCTGATAGATGCCTCTCATTCCATTCAAATTGGTATTCGGACAGTATATGATAAAGACAATGGCTTTACAGTTTTGGATGCGGCGTATGTAAATGACACACGGGTAGAAGATATTATTGCCCAGATAAAGGCAACAGTAGGTGAATTGCCGGTTTACTTAACTTTTGATATTGATTGCTTAGATCCTGCTTTTGCGCCGGGTACGGGAACACCTGTTGTTGGTGGATTGACTAGTGATCGTGCGTTAAAGCTTTTGCGAGGACTGCAGCCATTGAATATTGTTGGTATGGATATTGTGGAAGTTGCTCCTGCTTATGATCAATCACAAATCACCGCATTAGCTGCCGCCACCATTGCATTGGATATGCTTTATCTCCAGGCGGCAAAAAAACGTTAAATAAGCAACACTATTTGTATTTAAGTCAACTAGTTACCTATCAAATTGAACTAGTATTAGTTAAGTTATGTAATCAATCTGAATTTATTTTTCTCTAATTAAAAAAGTGAGTTCTGGCTATATTTTTCCCCACAAAATAGGCAAGACGTCACCCTTTTAATGGTAGAAATAAAGCAATAAATGTATCGTATATATAATAACTTAATCTTGAATTCTGCCTATCATAGACAAATGGCAGAGAACTCTGCTGATTCTACTAGTTGTCAGGAAAGTCAGCCAATAAGTGGTATTCCAGTAACACATTTAAAAACTCTTTCTAACTATGCCATTCAAAAAAATCTCATTTATGGTATTCAGCCCATTAGTCCACTTGCCACCTCTTTAATAGAAGAAGGTTACCTAACTAAACCAACTTAGTATTAAAGGGAAGACCGCTGATTGTGGCCCACAAGCTGAATTTATTTGTATCGATCAAAATCTTAGTAAGCTCGTTGGGCAGCCAGAGCGGGTGGAAAAGTATAACGTCTTGATCAGCAATAACATAGAAACTATGTGACATAGTTAGTATGCCTTTGACTATAACCCGTGATAAAATCAACGAATTGATCGAGTTAGCTTGTCTTGAATTATCTCGATCAAAAGGTGATAAAATTATTTTGTTAGCGTGTTCACTAACGGGGCATCAGCATCAATTTGAAGCTATTTATCAGCGTAATGGCAGTTATCGAATAGAAATAGCTGGGAAACCTTTTTATGTGTCAATTAGAAACCCATGAACCTCTTGTGCCCGATTATAATTTATTATTTGTTGCTCCTTATATCAGGGATTATGGCACGATTGATACCGTTATACCGAGTGAACGTAATGATGCCAAACTAGGAACAGCAAATCATCGTTTGCTGAAATTAGCCGCTGATATTCATCATGCTTCAGATGTGAATAATGAATTATTGGAATTGAAAGACAATTTTCCGGTGACTATGTTTTTGCTTAAAGTGCTCGGATAATATTGCAAAATAACGGTGTTGGATACTGCTGAAGCACTTGCTGAATTTATCCAACTAGCTAAAAATGAAGGTTATCATGTACCGATCAATGAACGTTGGCAAGGATTGCAAAATATTCACCACTCTTCTTACGAAGAGGCTCAGTAACAGTTAGTTTTTATACAGCGTCGATGGTTGATGTAGGCTTGTAATCGGATAGAAGGTTTAAGGTGTAAATTTTTAGCGCCAGTTAAGCTAATGCTTTTTAACCTTGCACAGGTAGATGATAAATAGACATTGCGAGACTTATTTTATAATTTATTAAATTATATTAATTTGATGAAGGTAAATCAAAATGACGTGCCAATATCGGACCAGTAAAATTTTTCTTAAGATAAAATCCACGTGGTAGGGTCATTATTGGTTGTCCATGTTTACCTATTCCTTTTGTCAATGCTTTATTGTTAGGGGCCTTAGGGCGGATTTGTAGTACCTGGCCATGGCGGGCAGTGATGCTTTCAACCTGGCCTAAAACAATCATATCCATTAATTCCTCCCAATCTCTTTTAAGTAACTGTTCTTCAATTGGATTTGGACTCCAAAGTAGCGGTGAGGCGACTCTACGCTTTGCTAATGGGATTTGGCGTTCGCCTTCAATCGGTATCCATAGAACCCGTGACAACTTATGACGTACATGACTAGAACTCCAGGTTACTCCGCTATTGCCGGTTAAAGGCGCCATACAAACGAAAGTAGTTTCTAATGGTTCACCATAGCGATTAATGGGGATGGTTTTAAGCTCAATCCCAAGATGAGCAAAATCTTGTTCTGCTTTACTACCGGCATTCGCCCCTAAATAATATTCTAATAACTGACCGACCCAGCCTTTATCGCGTTTGAGATCTTGGGGGATAGCAATACCGGCATGATAAGCCAGTTCTGCCATGGTATAGCCTGCTAATTTATTTGCTTTATTGAGTAAACTTTGTTCATCATTTGGAGGCTGGGGAGAAAATCGCATAATTTATGCCTGTATAAGAAATAGACAACTAAATTTGTACACACACTAAAAATTTTAACATAGATTGAATAAATAAAAACAATTCATTGATAATCAAATCATTTTATTTAAGATCGGCAAATTTTTTTTTCTGTTATGAGTTTAATCGATGGTGTAATAAACAGGATCTTAGCTATAGTTATCCACAATTTTACTGGATAACTCTAATGAAAGGCCTTTACTGGTTTAATTTACAGTCTTGACAATCTGATTTTTATTAAAAAGACCCACCATCTTGTTTAACAAAACAGCGTATCCTGTGGATAAAGTGGCTATTGCTGGATCTTTGTTCATCCTGTTTTAGCGGCCAATTATTTGGCCTAATTTAATTTATTTTTAATCGATAAAAATATATTTATCTATATGAAAAAGAACTACTAATTTTTTTTTCGAAAGTCTATCGGTTGAAAAGGCTATCAAATTATACCCTGTTTACTTTTGCTTTTTTCACATGGATATCCACAGAAAAGGTGAATAAAGTAATAAATATGATGGTATGTATGGATAATTTTTCATGATTAGAAGAAAAATTAAATCATTTTTTGACAAACAAAAAGGAAATATAAGATTTGTGCATCCAATTAAATTGAATGTCATCAAATTTTTAAACTTATAATTATTTGAAATGAAAGAAAATAACCAAACACTATCATCAAGCAATAACGATGAAAATCATCAATGGCAAAAAAATAGGTTTTATCAGAAGTAATAACGGTTTGTGTCGTTAAATCAATGGTGAATTGACAACCCTCATGCTGCTCAACATAGTTAAGTAACTGATTAATTTCAATTTCATCTAATTTAATCGGTAATAATTGGTTGTTTAAGGCATTATTATAGAAAATATCGGCAAAATTTGGGGCAATAATGGCGCGAAAACCATAATCAGTTAAGACTTATGACGCGTGCTCACGTGATGATCAACAACCGAATTTTTCACGGGCTAATAAAATAGTTGCACTTTGGTAACGTGGTTTATTAAATACAAAATTAGGATCAGGTTGCTGAACGTTATCATCCAGGAAACGCCAATCATTAAAAAGGTTTTGACCAAATCCTACTCGTGTGACTTTTTGTAAAAATTGTTTTGGAATGATCATATCAGTATCAATATTGACGACATCTAAAGCAACTACTAACTCGGTATGTTTAATAAATTTTTTTATTCACCAATTCCTATTTTGTTTGGTTATTATTGATCTTACGCACATCGACAAAATGGCCGTAGATAGCCGTCGCCATAGCTGGGCTCACTAAGTGGGTTCGACCACCACGACCTTGCCGCCCTTTCAGTAGACATATTACAGATAGTCATCCGGCCTTCCATGGTTAAGTTTTCAATCACTTCGCCTTAAAATTCAATAACATAACCTGTACCACCGGCACTACCGATTTTACCAATCATCACGAATACTATATCTTTTGCGGTAATACCATTAGTGGACTTACCAATAACTTCGATTTTCATGGTCTTAGCACGAGTTTGTTTTAATGTTTGGGTGGCTAGCACATGTTCGACTTCCGAAGTGCTGATATCAAAAGCTAAAGCGCCAAATGTACTATGGGTTGTGATACGGGATCACCACATACGATGGTCATGCCGGGTAACGTTATGTCTTACTCTGGCCCCATAACATGAACAATGCCTTGGAAAGGATGCGCTAAATCATAAGAGAGTAATAACAAATTGTTGACAATTTTTTATTAATGTTTGCATTTGAATGCGCGCCATGTCGTCACTAGCATGGATGTCTTTAGTTTGGGTTGAGACATTGTGATCAATGGTAGCAAACGTTTTATTGGGTTGTCTGACCGTACGATTATGAGCTCTCAAACTATCAAATGCTTCTGGTGAAGTGACCGCATGTAGCAGATGGCGATCGATATAGATTAATGGTGTTTCATTTTCCGCTTGATGGACAAGATGTGCATCATACAATTTTTGATATCAAGTTCTCGCTATAATCTAAATCTCTTGTATAATATAATTGGTAATAATAGTGCCCAGTTCATCGGGACTAACAACTTGCTGATCTAATGCCAAATTTTGAGTTCAATAACCTTGTAATAATGTTTTATTAACAGCATTTTCTATTGCATCAGCAATATGTGGTTGGTGTAGGCTATAACGTACTAATAGAGCAACAGATAAGATTTGAGCAAAATAGGGTTAGCAATATTTTACCGGCAATATCAGGAGCGGAGCCGTCAGCGGGTTCGTATAACCCAAAAATTTGCTGCTTTAAGCTAGCAGAGGGTAACATCCCCATTGAACCGGTGATCATCGCACTTAGTCGGAAATGATATAGCCAAAAATATTTGAACAGAGTACAACATCAAATTGAGCAGGATCTTTGATAAGCTGCATAGTGGCATTATCGATATACATATGGTTGATTTTAACATCGGGGTAAGTTTTGGCAACATCATTGACCACTTCCTGCCATAAAATTGAACTTTACAATACATTAGCTTTGTCTATTGAAGTCACTTTATAGCTTCGTTGACGTGCTGATTGAAACGCAATATGTGCAATACGTTCAATTTCGTAGCTAGGACAGTTATATTATAATTATTTGTCATGTTATTGTGCTACTTCTGTATTGAAGTGAATTTTTTTGTTTTTCTTTTTTACTAATTCTGTGCGCCAAATATTATTTAACACGTGGATCATAGTCATCGCGGATGATTCAATAATGTCGGTTTCCAGTCGATACCATGAAAACGGTGGCCAAAACATTCAGCGACAATATCAACTTAGCTTAGTGCTTCATTACCTTGACTTTTAGAATATAATTGGTAGGAAATTAGTTTAATCGGGTAATTTGATATTTTATTAGCTTGATAAATCGCATTGACTGGACCATTTCCAGTTGCTGCATCAGATTTTTCTTCCCTCCCCACATATTATTTTTATCGTGGCAGTAGCAACAAGATTTGAGTCGGATTGGACACTGAAATAGGCCAAGTTAAAAAATTCTGGCCTATGTTGTTGGTTTAGCTTCTAAGTCATAGTCGAAAATCTGACCTTTTTTCCATTGGTGGTCGAGCTCCGCCTGAGCAAAATAAGCCGATGCTTTGCGCAGAATGTCGTTACTTCGTCGTAACTCGCGGTTTTCAGGCTCCAATTCTTTTATCCTCTGGCTCTCATTCATTGCCAGCGA
>DAYVGO010000051.1:0-9206 GCA_045399315.1 Arsenophonus sp. | reverse complement strand
AGAGGTAATCCATAGAAAGACCTGGAAAAATAGAGGTAGAAAACGCATATTATTCTTCCCTTCATGATAGGGAGTTTGTTGTTTACATTTACAGAATAAAAACTCTCCAATAAACCCGGAGAAGTTCAGTCTTATTAATTGAACTTCGATTCGATAGAATTTTTCCGCGTAAAATATATTAGCATAACAGGGAGCAATATTTGGCTAAATATTACCATCATGGTAATAATTTTAAGCCCAACTCCCAACAAATTTGTTGGGTAATGGATTTCGTTATTATGATTATGAATTGGGAACTGCTGACTATTTCTCCGGCGATATTCAACGTGATCTGACTGACAAGTGACAAAAGCTTTATTGTTACTGCTGGAGAATGAGCCAAATGTTCGTTTAATCACACTACTTGCAGATAAAGTAAGATCGACTATAATTTCATTTTGGAATCTGATTAGTGCATTTTCTGGCTTACCATTTAGCATATATTGACAATTTGTCGCCTAAGTGGTTAAAGGTAATAACCCGAACAGTAAAGCACTGACTATTACTGTTTTAGTTGTAAAAATGGCCATATCTCACTCCTTTGAATGGCAAGTAACAGTAATTTTGTGAGCTTTAGTCAACGTGATCTCATTAGGAAATGCATATAAACAGCGATAATGATTATTATTGTTTCCAGTCGTAATGGTAAATTGACCTTGATCAGGAACGCCGCTTAAATAAAGTTGTTGTTGATCATCGACGATCCAGCTGGTAGAAATATGGGGTTTATCGGTTAAAGTTGCGATGGCCCCGAACGGAATAGGGGTGTTTTTATGTTTTAACTTAAAAATCACTCGATAACCAATAATATTGGGGATGATAGCGATACTCTGATGGTTGATCTTGATATTTGACTGATTTTCCAGTTTTACACCAATAGCATCTTTTGCGATCACTAATGCTGCTGTTTCTCCAATATGTTGGGTTAAACTTAATCCATAGGGATGGGCAACCAGGCTACCTTGCAGGCAATAGTTTAATTGATTTTGATAGGGATCATGATTATAACCTAAATTGAAGATGGCATATTGGTTTTGATATTGGTTATAAATCCCACCACTAATATGATTAGTATGATTTTTATAGTGTTTTTGGTAATTTTGTTGCAGTGCTAAGAATAAGCGATTATCAGTGAATGGAGAGTGGTTAATATTTATTTGCTGAATAAGGCGGTGGTCAAAACTATTTTGTATACCATAGTTTCCCCAGGTTCGTTTTAACCATCGCTTAAAGGGAATTTGTAGGTTAACCGACAGAATTTGATCAGCTGATTGTTCTCGTCTGAGTTTGCTATAGCTATAGTTGATATTATAATTTAAATCCCATATTCTGGAACTGAGTCAAATAATTTGACAAGCCACATTGATCATCAAACTATATAAATTTGGCTTTATAGGCTCTGCTGGTGTATGGGGAATATTAGCCAAGATTGAGAGCATAGCGAAAACGACCAACTCGTAGCATAGTAGGTGATACAAAGTAGGGTTGGTAAATTATTCGTTGTCTACTATTACCTCATTGATAATGATTTTGCGTATATCATTGTAATAGTAGGGAAGAAGATCGTCAATGATAAAAGGCCCTGGTGGTACATGAGTTTGATAGATAAGGATATTATTTTGTAATACAGTTACAGTGGCGTAGAACTCAGCAATAGCATGGATTTCGGGAGCGTAACCTTGGGTACTGTCGGGTAGCATACTATCGTCGCTTTGTAATTGTAATCCTCTAAATTGAAAGCGTTCAAACAGTGACGAAAAGGTATAATTTTCACCTAAACTTAATTGACTATGGATTGCATGAATATCTCGGGAAAGTGTTGTGCGATAATTTTGCCAGTGATAACGGGAAGAGTAGCTATCATAATGACGTAGTCGCCAAGCTTGCCAGTTAGCGCCTGCGAGTAAATCAATAAAATGATTATGCTTATCAGAGTCTGTTCTGCTCCAAGTATTTGCGCCTTGATAAGGATAGTTGACAAAAATTGCTGGCACACCTGATTACCATGAATCTATTTGTTGGTCTTTTGTTAAGGCAATTTGTGGAACAGTGAGATATAAACTTTGCTGATTAAAATCATATTCAGCACTGATGTCAAATTTATTTTGTTACCAGAAATCTGTTATCTTGTCGGCAGTTAATTGATTAATAATTTTTTGCTTAATAAAATCAGCATTGATACCCCCAGCTATTTAATATCTGGTTATTAACGACAGGGTAGAGTTTGCCTTGTTTATCTTGAATAAAGCTAATATCTTGCGTAGCAACTTTTTTCTTGTTTAGAAAAATGCCCGTTCTATACACACTCGGTAATTGATTATCATTTTTAAGAAAGTGAGCAAGATTAATGGGAGAGTTTTTATCGCATTCTAGTGCCTCCACATCAAAATAATAATCACCATTTTTAGTGTGTAACTTAAAGGAAACATTAAATTAAACTAAAGTAGATAGGGGATGTATAATATCTAATTTTATTTTTTGTGTTCATCGTTATTATCATTTAATCGGCATGTGTTTCTATAATGGCACCGTAATCGTTAATAAATGACCAGTTTATGGTGTTGTTTTCACTTGACTGAATTTTCCATTTCTTTTGGCTATATGGTGCTAACATCCCCGGCTCTTCTATTTTAAAGATGCCGATTTTTAACGAGTTAAAAAGCAGTTGAATTATGAGTAATAAGTTGTTTATTAAGTAGTCTAAATTTTATTTTTTATATATTTCATTGACTTCTGTAATTATTTCTTTTGGCCGATAAAAAAGTTTGAGTCGCGATTTTAATATAATATTTAAATAATTTTCTTCATTTTTCTTTAATGCTGGAATTGATCTGATATTTAACCAATAAATAGTCTATCGATCATTGGATAAATCGCTCGTTGTATTAATAATTCTAATTTTATTTTGCGGCTGTTAGCTTAAATAAAGGTGGAGTAATAATAAAGTCATCGACTTTATTGTCTTGTTCATTTTCAACCCATGATTGGATCAGAAATAAGTTCTCTTTATCTAAATTATTATTATTAATGGTAATATAAACCTCGTGTTTATTTGATGGATATATAACACGAGTTCCACTAATAATATTAGCGAAAGAAGAAAAAGAAAACATAGTTATTATCTATGATAATAAAAAATATCTCATTATTATATATCTATAAAAGAGGGAAAACGAAAAATTTTCTATTTTCCCTGCTATTATGCTAGTTATAAACTAATGTAAACTTGGCTGTTGTCGCTACCTTTCCTGGTTTAACTATGTTTTTGTCACAACATATTTTGCGATAAAACTTAGCTTGGCTTGATTATTAGCAATGGGGATATCTTTTTCAGTATTTAGCTTGATTGGAAAATTGCTATTACGGTCGAACAGTCCGGCTGCAATACCTGTAGCAAAATCATCTCCAGTTTGATTTACCAAAAGATAATCGCCTGTATTATCTGCCACACCATGGAATTTAATAGATACTTTACTATTATATGGGCATTTAGTTATTTCAATATGAAAAGGCGTCTCTGATGATGTACTATTTGGTTGATGTCATTAATCACAACTTGTTTAGCTAGCAAAAAACCAAAATGACGTCGATTAGATAGAAAGCGAAAATTTAGCAGAATTTTACGATTATAGAACATGATATGCAATCGTTGAATATGCACAAAAAAGAAAAAAATATTTGTCTTATTTTTTTGTAAAGAACAGTTATTTATTATTTTATTGCTAACTAAAAAGGAAAACGGACAGTTTAGTCCGTTTAAAAGTGTATTTGATTAACAGTATGATAATATTAATTTTTTTGTTATTTATAAAGATCTGCACTAATAGTAACGCTACTGCCATTAGCTTGCCATTCACGTGTAATGTGAAAATATTTTGCACCTTTCTTTTTCGCCCGTTTAGCAATTTCGTATCTTATCTCAGGGGTAGAGATATAGAATCCGGAAAAAGTAATTGAATCGAAAGGAACTATTTGAGCTGCGGCTGCTTTATTGACTTCTTCAATTTGATACCCACAGGGGAGTGTTACATTGGTCTTACCCGAAGCTGACATGGAAGTTTCAAAAAAACAGCCTACGCTTTCCGTTGGCGCAGAAGATGAAGTGACGCCAGGTATTTTAACTTTTTTCGCTTCTTCTCCACCTTTAGCTAATAAGGCTTTACCCTTTTCTGTATCAGCAGGTACTACAGCTTGGTCATTTTCTACTATCCGTTTGGGGGCATTTGCAGCATAAACATAAGCGGTAGCAAGTATGTTACCACCATCATTTAAAGCGACATTACGTACAACATGGAAATAAGCAGCACCTTTTTTCTTGGCTTTTTTGGCTAGTGCCTCATTAAGTGCGGCTTCAGAACTATATAAACCACTGATAGTAACCGTATCAAATGGTAGCAATCTTACTGCTTCATTTTTAGGTAATTCTTTGATACCAGCGAAGATACGATAGGGGGGATGGGTTATTTTTGCTGCATCTTTATGATATAAATCGGCAACTACCCGTAAATTACCACTATCACCTACATCATCTAGGCTTTGAATATAATAAGAATACGCACCTTCTTTATCTGCTCGACGAGAAACTGTATCGGATGCTTCATATATAGCGTTGAAGCGGCCTGTGACAGTGATCCTTTGGTATGGTTTTAATTCTTGAGCTTGTTCCGGTGTTAACTCTACAGCGGCTTGCACAGTTATTATACTGCTTAGTGAAAGTACCGCTGTTGTGATGGCCGTTATTTTCAGCTTCATACAAAATCCTTCCGCATTACACAATTTACTCTCAAAATGCTGAATCAATAATCGTATCATACAGATAATAATTATTACACGTAATAACAGCAATTGTTCCATTGTTTTCTTTTGAAACTATTAACTTAGCTGAATACTAACTACTTTTGCCAATTATTTTTATATATCAATATCAAGTCGTGGGTTATTTGACTAATATCATTTTTTAACAAAAAAATTTAATTTAATGTCGTGGAAATATGATAGATTATGGCTCATGATTACTATTTTCAGTAAGTTTCAATAATTTTTTTCACTCAATATAACAGATATATTTGTAATACAATTAGTTATATTAGCAGGGAAGAAACATCAAGTAACTTTTAACAAGAAGAGATCATTATGCGGATTGGTGTTCCAAAAGAACAAATTATCAGTGAAGCACGGATTACAGCAACACCATATACAGTCAAGCAGCTGATAAAATTAGGTTTTTCTGTCGTCGTTGAACAAGAAGCGGGTCATCTTGCTAGCTTCGAAGATGCTGCTTTTGAATAAGCAGGTACCGAAATTGTAGATTAATCAGTGGCTTGGGATGCAGATATTATTTTTAAAGTCAATGCACCGCAAGACGCTGAGATCGCTCTTATAAGGCGGGTACGATTTTAGTTAGCTTCATTTGGCCAGCACAACAGCTAGATTTAATACAAAAACTGGCAGCATATAAGATCACCGTATTAGCAATGGATGCAGTGCCACGTATTTCTAGAGCTCAGTCACTTGATGCACTAAGCTCTATGGCTAATGTTGTTGGATATAGGGCGGTAGTGGAGGCAGCCTATCAATTTGGGCGCTTTTTTACCGGCCAAATTACTACTGCCGACAAAATGCCACCGGCTAAAGTATTGGTTACTGCCGCTGGTGTGGTTGGTTTAACGACGATTGGAGCAGCAGGAAGTCTTGGCGCTATTGTACATGCATTTGATATCAGACCAGAAGTAAAAGAACAGGTACAAAGCATAGGAGCTGAATATCTTGAATTAGATTTCAAATAGGATACAGCGTGCAGCGATGGTTATGTAAAAGAGATGTCTGGAGCTTTTATATTCAGGCTGAAATGGTTTTATTAGCCAAGCAGGCTAAAAATATGGATATCATTATTACTACGGCATTGATACCAGGAAAACCTGCACCAAAGTTGATTACCAAAGAGATGGTTGCCGTGATGAAACCCGGTAGTGTAATTGTTGATTTAGCAGCACAGTCAAATGGTAATTGTGAATTAACCCAGGCAGATAAACTAATTTGTTACTGAGCATGATGTTAAAACTATTGGCTATACGGATTTACCGAGTCGTTTATCCACCCAATCTTCACAACTTTATACGACTAATATTGTTAATTTGATCAAACTGCTTTGTAAAGAAAAAATGGTCAGGTAGTGATTAATTTTGATGATATTGTTGTGCGCGCAGTTACTGTTTATTAATAATGGGGAAATTACCTGGCCGTCTCCTCCTATCCAGCTATCAAAACAACCACCAACAAAAAATCAATTAATAAAAAATGGTAACAGCGGCATATATTGCCGCAGTTATCTTATTTATTTTCAGCTTGGCAGGATTGTCTCGTCATGAAAGTTCTAAGCGCGGTAATATGTTAGGTATTGCTGGTATGGTAATTGCTTTAGTTGCCACTATCTTAGGCCCTGAAGCACATAATATTGGCTGGATCATTATTTCAATGGTTTATTGGTGGCCTTATTGGAGGTGTTTAGCAAATAAAGTAGCTATGACTGAAATACCAGAATTGGTAGCTATTTTACATAGTTTTATCGGCTTGACAGCGGTTTTAGTTGGTTTCAATAGTTTTATTGCTCATGATATTTTCTCAAATAGGATAATGGAGAATATTCACCTGACGGAAGTTTTTTTGGTATTTTTACTGGTGCAGTAACGTTTACCGGCTCGGTGGTTGCTTATGATAAATTATGTGGCAAAATATCGGCTAAACCCTTAATGTTACCTAACCGTCATAAGCTTAATTTATTGGTGTTGTTACTTTCATTTATTTTATTAATTATTTTTGTGAAAACTGAACGTATTGCTTTGCAAGGATTTGTTTTATTAATTATGACCATCATTGTATTAGCATTTGGCTGGCATTTAGTCTCTTCAATTGGTGGAATAGATATGCCTGTGGTAGTATCCATGTTGGATTCTTATTCAGAATGGGAGCTGCTGCTGCCTGTTTTATGTTAAGCAATGACTTGTTGATTGTTACGGGTGTTAGTTGGTTCGTCGGTGGGATCTTACATTATGTATAAAGCCATGAATCGCTCATTTATTAGTGTCATTGCTGGCGGTTTTGGTACTGATGGGGTATTGGTGGATGATGAACATAGCATGGGAAGTTATCATGAAATCAGCGCGGATGAAGTAGCTAAGTTATTGAAAAATTGATATTCCGTGATTATCACTCCCAGTTATGGTATGGCGATAGCTCAGGCTCAGTATCCCATTCATGATATTACGACTAAATTATGTGAGAAGGGAATTAATGTTCGTTTTGCCATTCACCCAGTTGCAGGACGTTTACCTGACCATATGAATGCATTATTAGCCGAAGCAAAAGTACCTTATGATATCGTTTTGGAACTTGATGAAATCAATGATGATTTTGCTAGTACAGATACTTTATTAGTCATTAGTGCAAATGATGTTGTTAATCCAGCAGCACAAGATGATCCTAATAGCCGGTATGCCAGTGCTGGAAGTTTGGAAAGCACAGAATGTTATTGTATTTAACGTTTGATGAATATAGGTTATACAAGTGTGCAAAATCCGTTATTTTTTAAGGAAAATATTCAAATGTTATTCGGTGATGCGAAAGTAAACGTAGAAGCTATTTTATGTGCTTTATGATTTTTTATTGATAATGGCCCTATTTTATAAGGGCCTTTTAGCTGTTAATTATTTGCTAGATTTATTGGACAGACAAAACCTTCCGGTTTAATGGCTAACAAATCACATTTTAATTTATCAATGATCTGTTCGGCAGTATTACCTAGAAACGCTGCGGAGATCCCCGTTCTGCCTAAAATACCAAGTACAACAATACCGGCATGTAATTCATCACAGATTTCAGGAATTATTTTCTCTGCTGAGCCTTCAAGGACATGAGTATATTTTTCATCAATAGCAAATTTTTGCCTTAACTTTTTCATCGCAATAAGATGTTGTCCCCGCAATGTTTGATTGTAAATATTTGGATCAAAATCGGGTAATTCAATGGCAATATTAATTGGGGCAACAGGGTAGGCACTAACGAGATGAATATGTGGATGTTTAACAATTCTATGACTAATATTCTCTGTTTCCTGGATTAATTTAATATTAAGCTCATTATGATAAGATTTTTCATTAGATAAGTTCACTGCAACGACAATCGAGCCATCATTAGGCCATACTTTGTCTTTTACCATCCAAACCGGACACGGGCATTTGCGTAGTAGATGCCAATCAAGTGGAGTAAATATCATGGCATCAAAACGGTCATTTTGATGTGCCATTTTTAATAGTAAATCGTGATTATCAGCAATAACTTCTTGAATAATCGCTTCATAAGGTTTGTTATGCCATATAACTTTTATTTCAATATTAATGCCTGCTTCTAAATAATAGTGGGCTTGTTGTTTTATCCACACTTTTCGTTGATTAATAACGCTCTTGTGCATTGCATTACGTTCTTCGGGCGATAATAGCGTTGTCATATCATAAGAGAGATCATAAATCGGCAGAAAAGCTTTAATGCGTCCACCATTGCGTTGTACTATATATACAGCGCGGCGCAGTGCAGGTTGGTCATCCTGATTTGGGTCGATAGCAACTAATAGATTCCGGTAATTAGCCATAATGGTTCCTCTTAGAGGCTGGACAACATTTATATCATTAAAGATAAACCAATATGTGTTGGAATAATAGATAGTAACATAGTCAAATCACAAGAAAATAATAAGTTAATGTGATCTAGCCAACATTTACAGCGCTATTTAAGCTGGAGTTTTACCTGCGATTTCAGTTAGCTTAAGCATATATTAACTGTAATATATTTACCTTTGATATGATTTTTTGGAAGCGGCCTAATAGACGACTAATCGTTTCAACAGTTAAACCGAGATAATTACCTATATCACCCCGAGTCATCGTTAAGTGAAATTCTTTAGCTGAGAAACCACGTTGTGTGAAACGACTTGAGAGATTATAAATAAAAGCAGCTAATCTTTCTTCAGCATTTTTTTCGAAAGCATCAATATCATTTCTTGATGGTTAGGAAATTGAATCGACGTTTAGGTGAAGATGAAAACACATCAATTATCGCTAAAAGGTGACGAAATCGGTTTATTGAGCCTGTTGTGGGTTGAAATTCTATTAGAT
>DAYVGO010000007.1:0-104723 GCA_045399315.1 Arsenophonus sp. | reverse complement strand
GTAATCCATAGAAAGACCTGGAAAAATAGAGGTAGAAAACGCATATTATTCTTCCCTTCATGATAGGGAGTTTGTTGTTTACATTTACAGAATAAAAACTCTCCAATAAACCCGGAGAGGTTCAGTAATAAAAATATTTCTACTACCACAAATTGAAAATGGAATCCCTCAACAGCAAGTATTAATCATAGATAATACATCCTAAATAAACAGTAAAAATGGTCTTTATAAAATAGAAAACGGCCAATTTTATAATAGCGGTACAATCAATAACATAGAAACAGTAACAATAGAAGGTAACAAAGCATCTATTGTCAATTAGAGTATATTAATTGCAGCAAGATATGACTTACAATTAACAAAATCAAGTAATTTTCTTGATTTTAGTTTTATAATACCCGGCATACAGAAATCTAATACTGCATTCGATTATGCTGATTAATATAAAATCACTATCAGATAATGATAAAAATTTATTTATAGATTTTATCAGTAAAACTCTTTAAGACATTTATAAAAATAACAATCTATTTATTTTTAATAATTACTTAATGAACTTTCTATTAAGCATAAGGAGTTAATTATAAATAACAATCCCTTGAAGATTAATTCAAGAGATTGTTAACTGATGATAAATTACTGTAGTAAAGAGATATCTGCTACCTGTAAAAATAAATCACGCAATTGGCTCAGTAAGGTCAAACGATTAATCCTTACTCTTGGATCAGTGTCCATAACCATTACATTATCAAAGAAGGCATCAATCACCTCACGTAGTGAAGCCAGCTCGATCAATGCGCTCTGGTATTGGCCATCAGCAAATAATGGCGCCAATTTATCTTGTAAAACAACCAAGTGAGCAGCTAAAGTAACTTCTTCCGGCGCCTTTAACACCGAAGCAGCAACATTTTCATTCAATTTCTCATCTGACTTACTAAGAATATTAAAAACCCGTTTATTAGCAGCCGCCAGTGCCTCCGCCATTCCTAGAGTACAAAAATGAGTAACAGCTTTCACTCGCGCATCAAAATCTGCCGGTTTAGTCGGCCGGCGAGCCAAAACAGCCTGGATAGTATCAATGCGGTATCCCTGTTCCTGATACCAAGCGCGAAAACGCCCCAACATAAACTCGACAACATCATCGACAACATTTACGTTCGTTAGCTTATTATCATATAGTTGAACCGCTTGCTGGGTTAATGTCAATAAATCGAGGTCGTACCCCTTTTCAACAATAATGCGTAACACACCAAGCGCCGCACGACGCAATGCAAATGGATCTTTATCACTTTTCGGTTGTTGGCCAATACCAAAAATACCAACCAGGGTATCCAGTTTGTCAGCCAGCGCCAACGTAACCGCGATATCATTAGAAGGTAATTGGTCACCAGCAAAACGGGGTTGATACTGCTCTTTGATTGCCACCGCTACATCTTCTGCTTCGCCATCCCGACGGGCATAATGCATTCCCATGATCCCTTGAGTATCAGTAAATTCAAACACCATATTAGTCATCAAATCACATTTGGACAATAGACCCGCACGGGTAGCATGGTTAACATCTGCACCAATTTTAGCTGCAATCCAGCCAGCTAACGCTTCTAAACGCCCGGTTTTATCACGTAATGTACCAAGCTGTTTTTGAAATAAAACCGTTTCTAACTGTGGTAAATACTCTTCTAAACGCTTTTTGCAATCGGTTTTAAAGAAAAATTCAGCATCTGCCAGACGTGGACGGATCACCTTTTCATTACCGACAATGATTTGCTGGGGTTCAGAAGATTCTATATTGGCGACAAAAATAAAATTAGCCATCAAATTACCAAGCTGATCATAAATCGGAAAGTATTTTTGATCGCCTTTCATGGTATGAACTAAAGCTTCTGCTGGTACTGACAAAAATTTCTGCTCAAATTTTGCGGTCAATACCACCGGCCATTCAACCAATGATGTAACTTCTTCCAGTAAACTATCTGACAATTCAGCGATACCGCCTAATTGCTGCGCGATTTTATTTGCCTGAAGTTTGATTAATGCCTTACGCTCTTCATAATCAGCAATAACTTTACCACATTCACGTAACAGTGCTGGATATTGATCAGCTGAGTTGATAGTCAGTTCTGCTGCCCCCATAAATCGATGGCCGCGGATCACACGCCCACTTTGAATTCCAAGCACTTCACCTTCGATAAGCTCATTACCCAATAACATGATTAAAGTATGAACAGGACGGATAAACTGCGTTTCATTATCGCCCCAACGCATGAGTTTCGGAATAGGTAATTGACTCAGTGCTTGAGCTACCATATCAACAAGTAACTCTTTCGCCGCTCGGCCTTTACTAGTTGCGTGATAAAATAACCATTCTCCCTTGTCAGTCACCAAACGTTCTGCCTGCTCAACTGTAATTCCGCAGCTGCGAGCCCAACCTTCAGCTGCCTTAGTTGGTTTACCTGTAACATCAAAAGCCTGACTGATAGCAGGACCCCGCTTTTCTACTGTACGATCAGCTTGATATGCTGCTAAGTTGGCCACTTTTAACGCCAAACGACGTGGAGAAGCGTACCAAATAACATCATCATATTTAAGATCAGCGAGTTTTAATTTTTGTTTAAAATTTGCCGCAAATGATTTAGCTAATGAACGAAGAGCCCTCGGCGGTAACTCTTCTGTGCCGATTTCCACCAGGAAAGTCTGTTGCATAATGACAGCCTCTTAGTTCTTATTTTGACAGATTGGAAAACCCAGTGCCTCGCGAGAAGCATAATAAGCTTCTGCAACGCTTTTAGTCAAAGTGCGAATTCGTAAAATGTAACGTTGTCGCTCAGTAACGGAAATCGCTTTACGGGCATCTAATAAATTAAAGGTATGAGCAGCTTTTAAAATACGTTCATAAGCGGGTAAAGGTAGTGGGGTTACTAACGACAATAAATATTGTGCTTCTTTTTCATATTCGTCAAAACACTTGAATAGAAAATCAACATTGGCGTACTCAAAATTATAAGTCGACTGCTCAACTTCATTTTGATGGTAAATATCACCATAAGTTGTTTTTCCTAATGGGCCAATAGACCAGAGCAGATCATATACACTGTCAACACCTTGAATATACATAGCCAAGCGTTCAAGACCATAAGTGATTTCACCGGTAACCGGTTTACACTCTAAACCACCGACTTGCTGGAAATAGGTAAATTGGGTAACTTCCATTCCATTTAACCAAACTTCCCAACCAAGCCCCCAGGCTCCTAACGTTGGATTTTCCCAGTTGTCTTCAACAAAGCGAATATCATGAATAGCGGGATCTAACCCCAATGCTTTTAATGATCCTAAATACAACTCTTGAATATTATCCGGCGAGGGTTTAATAATAACCTGAAATTGATAATAGTGCTGAAGACGATTAGGATTTTCGCCATAACGTCCATCAGTTGGTCGCCGGGATGGTTGAACATAAGCGGCAGCAATAGGCTCCGGGCCTATTGCTCGTAAGCAAGTCATTGGATGCGACGTCCCTGCACCAACTTCCATATCCAATGGTTGAACGATGGTGCAGCCTTGACGCGCCCAATAATTCTGTAATGTTAGGATCAATCCCTGAAAGGTTTTAGTATCAAACTCTTGCATATTAGATTCGCGCGATAGATTGTAATTTTAAAAAAGATGTCCAGTATACTCTTTGGCAAACAGATATGCAGCACCAATTACACATTGATGTCGTTTTACACGAAAAAACAGTTTCATAAAGCCTTAGTGATTTTAAGTTAGCTGATTGATTAATCTTATCACTACTTAATCATCAACATTGAAAATTAATTCAAAAGTTATTAGCAAAAAATATTTTCAATTTGTCTTATCGTAATACTTTTATTCAACCATATTCATATGACCGAACAAGGCCATTTATAAAATAAAATCATTGGCCGCTACAATTCCACCTGCAACTTTAATAACAAAATCTGGCTCTAAATCATCATTAGCATTGATACTGATACGATAAAAATGGTCTTTATTGTTAATAAGATATGACTGTTTCGCCAGGAACACCTCGAAATTCGACCACAAAAAGTTATCGGGATCACCATTATCCCCCGTCCAACCTATCATTACCGTTTGAGGCTCTCTATTCTTGGCACGTTTAAAGTATTCACCCCACTCATAACTAACAATTTTCGCTTTGACACCGATTTTTGCCAATCGGCTTGGATCATCTCCGCCATGCGTCGTGCATTAGGATTATAAGACCTCCGTACTGGCATTGTCTAAATATCGATAGTAAAACCTTCAGCAATACCAGCCTCTTTGAGTAAAGCTCTTGCTTTTTCTGGATCATAAGGGTGATCTTTAATCGCTTGATTATATCCCCACATTGTTGGTGAAAT
Source organism: Arsenophonus sp. (assembly GCA_045399315.1). Classification (GTDB taxonomy): domain Bacteria; phylum Pseudomonadota; class Gammaproteobacteria; order Enterobacterales; family Enterobacteriaceae; genus Arsenophonus. The sequence continues at coordinate 100,341 of DAYVGO010000007.1, read as the reverse complement.
AAGATTTTTCGCTTTCTGACCTGCACCTTGGTAAACTGCCTTAATAATGGCATCTTTATTGACTGCCATTGTCAGTGCCTGGCAGACTTTTACATTATCTAATGGCTTTTTCTCAGTATTAAAGGTAAGATAACCGACATTCAGGCCTGGCTATTCCACCATTAATACAATTTGTTTATTTTGCTTGATACGCTCCAGATCAGCCGGATTTGGGTATGCCATAACCTAGCATTCATTTTTTTTTGTAACTTTGCATACCGTACCGCAGCATCTGGTGTAATTGAAAACACTAAACGGTCGATTTTAGGTTTAGCCCCCCTCCTAATAATCACGATTAGCCTTATAAAGAATGCGCGAATCTTTCTGATATTGAATTAGCTGGAATGGCCTGGTCCCAATTGGAGCAAGATCTACTTGCTCCAGCCGACCTTTTTTCATCATTTGTTCAGCATATTCCGTCGACAAAATAGAAGCAAAGTCTATTGCCATATCGGCTAAGAAAGGTGCTTCGGGCAAGTAAGAACAAAACGCACGGTATAATCATCAACTTTTTCGATGATTTTATTCATATCTATGTCAGTAAAATATTCATACCTGCCACCAGAAACTTTATGGTATGGATGATTGAGATCTTTTTGCCGCATGAAAGTATAAATGACATCATCAGCATTTAACTCACGACTTGGTTTAAAGTTTTTACTGGTATGCCATTTAACACCTTTACATAAAATAGAAAATATATTTTTCCATCATCACTCACTTGCCACCGTTCAGCTAATACCGGTTTTATCTCTGCTGTACCTAATTGAAACTCCACCAACCGATTGTAAAGTGGACTAGAGCTGGCATCATAAATTGTTCCCGAGGCAAATAATTGTGAATTCAATCCTTCATACTAACCTTCAGAGCAATAAACTAAAGTTTTTGCTTGCAAATCAGTAGAAATAATTAATATAATCAAAATGATACTAACAGGCAAAAACCTTGCCTTCTTCATAAAATATTTCATATTGAGCTTCCCCTGTTGTCACTTCATTATATTTTTTAAGCGATTTACTAAATAGTGCTACTGATATTGTAATTTAATTATATTTTTATCATCGACCTTAAACAATAAATCAACTGTTGCCGCTCACATCAAATGAATAAAATTTTTACCATTGCTAGCAATATCATGGCTGGCATTAATTGCCGACAAATCAATCTTATCTTTGTTTGTTCGGAAATCCATTATCATATCAAGTGATATAGGTAATGATTCTTCAAAAGCAGTATAAACAAAAGTATTAGAAGACAATGTTTCATTTTCTAAGGAAGAAGAAAGCAATTTCTTGAGATTATTCGTTTTCACTATATGTTCTTGATTTAGATGATCTTGAAATGGTACAGCAAAGAGAACAGATGAATGAATCTTGGTTATATTTTTACTAAACGTGGTTGGATCTACATTATTTCCACCCCAAAGTATATCTTGCTCCAAACCACCATAAATAATATTATTAAATTCATTCCCGGTTATAATATCATTTCCTCGATCACAAACAGCATTTTCAATAACTACTTTTTCTGATATTGATATATTTCCTTTTAAACCGCCAACATCAGAAAATTAACCAGGATTCAAATTTATCCGTTGATCTTGATGATAACCAGAAAAATTAAGGGTATCGTTACCATCAGCATCCCATAGCGAGAAAATAGTACCTTCATTATCATCATTTATTGAATAATAACCTTTATCCGTATTAGCATTGAATCCATATACAGTATCTCCTTTTCTAGCTGTCATGTTGGCACCATATAACTGCTGTATAGCTATTATATCATCCAATAAGAGTGGGGTATAAGGATAAAAATCGCCAAAATTACTATTAGTATATTTTTCACTCCAATTACTCATAACAGTATATTGGCTTGAATCTTCAAGATAATTAGCATCATTCCAATAAGTTGACTTTTTATGTTTCCATTGCAACTAGTATGGTGATCCAATTTCAGAAACGATATTAGTATGATTCCCAGGATGAGATAAACCGAGCACATGTCCAATTTGATGAACTAATACCATTCGACCATAATTGCCCTTTTCAGGTTGCAATACTTGAGGATGTTTTTTAAGTTAAAAAAACAATGAATGGTATCTAAATTCATATCTTCATTTGATAAATAAAAAAATTTTCCATCTTTTATGTTAGTAGTGGTAAAAAATCTAATAACACTAGTAGTATTTTTATCTACCTCAATAAATTTAATATTAAAGACATCAGACCAAGCTTCTAAAGCTTCTTTAATTTGTTTTTTTATTCATATTTTAATTCATTAATTTCATCACAATCATTATAACGTTCAAATGAATAAGTTATTTCCACATTTTCAAAAGGTAACCGCGGATTATTATATGCTATTTTAGAAAATAATAACTGTTGACTAGCTTCATAGTAATTTATCATTTCTTATGACGTAATACTCTCCTCTTATAATAATTAAGTAGACTGATTAATTTTTGATAATATGATGAAACTGACTTAGTTAAATTATTTTCAATCATGAAAAAACCTTATATACTTCAAAAATTAAAAAATGTTATTCAGTAAAGATTAATTATATAAACAATATATTAATTAAAATATCATCTCAAATAATAATCCTCTATCAAAGTTTCATTTAAATTTTTAATTGCTGCTATATTTAATTCTAGAAACTTATCTATTAAAATAAATGAATAATCAGACAATGAAATAAGTCTCATCATAAATTTAGCAAATTCATCTCCATTGGTAGCTGTTGCAAAACCAGGTATCATGTTTAGTTTTGGAATTATATTTTTATACACCTCACCATTAAATCCATAGTATTTCTAGACGTAAAGATAAAAAACCATCTAACTTTATTTTATTTGAAATTAATCTTGCAAGGTCAAGAATGAGAGACACTGTTACTTAATTCAATCCATACTTAATACTTTTTTCTCTATCAACTAATCTCTTTAAATTTCTAAATAACAACAATAACTGCTGTCAAAAAAGATTATTTTTTAAACTTTGCTCGTTGGCAGATTTTAAATCATCTTCACTAAGATAAATATCAGCTTCATATATTTTAGGTTTTGGTACATATGATTGATTATTTATCACAAAACCTTTTTGAGGTGAAAATGAATGTGTTGTTACTTTTCTATTTAATTTATTTGCTAACACTTGACCAGTAGGCATCAAACTGAATGCGCTAAAATGAGTTTGTAATTCAATAGATTCTACTTTTTGCCAATTATTAAAACCAAAGGATTTTATTGTTAACCCTTCAATAATATTACTAAATTCGGAACTATCCATATAATTTATAATTGACGGTCTTCCCTACGTCTTAATAAATAATTTATCTCCTTCTAAATCGAGAAAATTGAATTTTTACCTAATAAAGCCTTTTACCATACGTGTTGTAAATTGACTGAGCCTGAAATGATATTTGCGTTGTGAAATTTACCATCCATAATACCTTCAAATTTATCAACAGAAACAATATCATTAAACTGCTTTGTCGATACACCTATACGAGTACCATGACTAATAACAAATTTACCTTCTCCTAAACTTATCATCATACTTTTTAATTCATAATCCGAGCTATAAAAAAGCACCAAACGACCGGCTGGTAACGCCGATAATTGTGTGACATTGTCTATTTGCTTGGTATTTGTTAGTAAACTTCTAACACTTATTTTATTATTGTCATAAGTTCAGAGCGCCTTCAGATCTTCTCAAAAAATCATTGCTTGTTCAGAAGATAACTCTTCAGTATCTTCTAAAATTCTGGTCATAAATTCCGGTAACTCAGATACGGTTTCCTCTTTTTTTAAAGATTGCTGTACTACATTATTAAGAGAATTTTGTGGCGATCTTCTGCCGTATGACTGAGCCGTATATACTTTTAATTCGCCTAATGATGAACCATATCCCTCAAACTGATCACCGACGAACTGACTAATCTGTTCTGCCATAATAATGCTATTACTATCTTTAAGATAAGGACATAATTGACTATTTCTTTTACTAGAAAATAGAACATTTCCCAAACTTACTAACATGTGGACAGAATTTCCTCCTAACGTATTAAAAAATAAGATTTCTCCAGGCTTAATCTGTAACAATTCATCAACCGACCTAATTCGCGAGTAATTCAGTAATATTTGCATCGATGGATCGAGTATATTGATTGCATTTGGGGTTTTTGCTATTACTGATACCCCTTGTATTAGTGAATCCTTATATCCTTTATCTAATATATTAGAACGACATAATACATCACCAATATAATCTAAATTATTTTTATAGTTTACATCATGAAGTACAATTGCATGTATTGTATTGAGAAGTGAATTTCTATTAATAGAATAACTAATTAATGGTTTAATATTTAACTTTGTTTTTAGTTCATCTACATACTAGGCTGGCGTGGTTAATGTTTTAGCTCCTTCAATAACGTTAATAGCAGGTTGTTTTAAGCGTAACTTAAAATTTCCCGCTGCCATTTGCTTACCAGCAAGATCTTTATATTTAACTAACTTATCAGAGAAAGCTGAACGATATCTATCTTCCCATACTGATTCCTCTAAAATAAGTGGACCATTTAAATAAGAATTGTCAATTTTTTTAAAACGATGGGCAGTTAAGTCAAAAACATAATCCTTTTCCCCTTTTTTCCAACTGCAGCAAAATGACTTATTGGGTTTTCATCTAGCTCATTATTCCAGATATACATCCCTCGATATCTAATATTGGTCATACCATGGTCAAGCATATATTTCGTAATAGTAATCATTGATGAATCATCTTCTTCAATTGGATCACTAATTTTCTTAGCAGTATACGGATTTAATTGCAGTTCAGTTAAATACTTTTCTGCCGGAATATCAACTGTCAGATTATTTGGATAAAATTTAGATTAAATCTCTAATAAGAATCGATTTTCATTTTCAACAGGTGTCAAAGTAATATTCACATTAAAGTGATCTTTTTGAAAGTCCTTAATTAATTTTGCCATTTTATTTTCATTAAAATGAAGGCGTTTCCTATTAAACTTATATTTTGAATAATGATCAACTGCTTTTGTGGTAGCTCGAGTAAAAACTTCGGTAATAGCGACACCAAGAACTTCAGCAATAACACTTATTATCCCTTCTCTTAGATAAGTTTTATACTCAGCTTCTTTATCACTAATGGATGCCTGTAAAAAAGAGGGAATCGCAGCTAAGAAACTACTGTATACAATCCCTAATAGATTACTCATAAAAAATGTTAAAAAAGAGTAAGGTAATGTTATTTCTTTTAAACCGCTAAACAGTTCAAACAACAATGCTTCATTAGAAGTTCTAATTAATACATCCTCCTTTTTTATATTAAAATCAATAATATCCTCAAACAAAAAAGAGTAATCTAAATTTTCTCTAACCAATTTAAGCTCCAAGGGATTAAATTCACTGTAATTAGTAAGATGCTGTTTTAACCATTTTTTTAACTTGTTATTTTTATTAATAGAATCTTTAAAATCACGGAATGAAGAAAAACGAAGGCATTCGCTAGAAAGAATCGATATTATAGCAATAGGCGTTTGTTCTGGATTAATAGCATAAATAGTTTTATCAATGTCAGTTATCGGCCCTTAATCCTCATCAGGAAAAACCAGCAATAAAGGACTATTTTCTATTAAATAGTATAAATCATTCTTTTTACCGTATGTTGTTAGTACATGCTCTAAAAAGGCACAAAATGTGTTTTTTATATCACTATCTTGTTTAATCACTTTCATTTTATCAATATAACTATTTTGAATATTAGCAGAATTTATTTCTCTAATAAGTTGTTTTGTATATTGACTAGGGTATAATACAGTTAATACTTCATCTAATTTATAATGTGGGTTTTCAGATAACCATTTTCTCTCTCTACCTAATAAAATTTTACGGACAGTGTAAAACTTCTGGATAGGAGGATGGAAACGTTTGTTAGCAGCTCCTACTTCTGGGATAAATGAATAAGCTTTATAGCAAAATTCAACCCGATCATCTAAAGTAGTATTATTAACATTAAAATTTTCGCTTTGTTGCGCTAAATACATGGCTAAATAAGATTCAAGATCTGGCATTTTTTTTGTAAACTATCTTTTTTTCTTTCAATAAATCAATATCTTTTATCATATCAATTTGTTTTTTTAAATTTAATGCTTCCTCGTCAAAATAATTAATCAGTTCAGGATGAAATTCTGCTGGAAATTTTATATTAGTATTTTTTCTTCTATTTAAAGAAGAATTAATTCCTATTATATAACGGATTAAACATTCAAAAAAATGAAAGTATCATATTGAATATTATTCTTAGCATCAGTATAATTATATACTATCTTTGTATTAATAACATTTTCTATCGATAAACTGCCAAAAGCATGTGCATCTGTCTCATAAATAGAATAAATTTTCCATAATGCATAAACATTAATAACATCAATTAGCAAATTATTATTATTGTTGTTATTAAAACGATATTTTATATTAAAAAGACACGTAATTATATTTATTCTATGAATGGTTTCTATAAGCTCTTTTTTATCATTAATATCAATATGTTCAAAATCAAAATTGATTATTTCTTGATAAATGTTATATAAATTAAAATCAATAGGTGTAGAAGATATATTATTAAATTTACTATTAATATTAGTTTGTATAAGACTTAAAAATAATTTTCTACTTTATCATATGCCAAATTTATTGGTAAAATAAATTTATCTAAATCTTTAATTAATGCTTTTTTTTGCGAATTAAAACCTTCGTTGGATGCACTTATATTTACCTCACCACATAATAAAATAATATTTGCAAATTTTCAATTTTATCCATTATGCTAGTTAGAGGTTCTGAATCTATTTCAAATCCTAAATGATGTAAGTGATTTATAATTATTGATTTTTCTACTAAAAATAAAATTCTAACAGTATTCTCATAGTCTTGTATCTCCTTTTCTAGTAATTGATAAATTTGCGGTTCATCTTTCAATACTGAAGCTAATTTTTTATCATTTGATATTTTTAATTTAATATATTCATCAGTATCTTTTATATTGATTTGGATATTAATGTTATCTTTTAATCTATTGATTAAATTTATTAGCTCATTAATTTTAAAGTTTGAATTATCGAGCGATGATAAATTTGCATCTCTAATCGCTCGCTCTTTATTAATGCTATGATTTATTATTGAATCAATCTTATTAGCATTAATATTATTTTAATCTAAACTAACTAATTCTAATTGTATATTATTAAATGTTTCTTCACTATTATTTTTTCCAAGAACTTCTTTTTATTACTAGCTTTATCATCAACTAAAATAAATTTTGATTAAAAGAATTAGTCGATACTTTCATCAATATTTATCCTAAATTTATTAAATAGATTTCTTATTATATATTCTTTTAAGAAGATGTGTTAATTTTTGTTAACAATATAATAATAAATAACTATTTAATAAATAGATAATAGAATAGTAGCTGAATAGCAATAATAACGACTAAATATGAGCCAGCGGGAAATAATCGTCTCTGCAACGACCCAAAGCAACTTCAAGCCAATAATATAATAAGATTGATATTAATATAAGAAACTATATTTCAAACCAAAAAGATTAATTATATTAATTGGTTAATTTGTAAATTGCATTCAACTGTGCTGCTTTCCAACTTTTATTATTGCCTTTATTACTCACTTTTTAGAATAAGAAAAAGTACTTATAAAACCGATTATTGGAATCAATCTGAGTAGCCGATTACTCTGAATCTCATTGAGTAGTAGACGGCAAAAGAACAGATATTTATTTTACTTATCTATACAATGTCTGAATTAGTACTCAACAATGTCGATGTATTTGTTCAACAGCACCAACTCATTTCTCAAGAAAAAACACTAGCTTCTAAATGGTATCATAGTAAAATATGATATTTACTTACTTACTTACTTACTTACTTACTTACTTACTTACTTACTTACTTACTTACTATCAAAATAATTACCTAAACCTTATAATACAATAAGCTTTAGTGTGTTAGCTTAAAATAAGATATGGTAGTAATAAACGATCCAATATGGACCGATCCGTTAAATTAAAGTTGAATAAAAAGATGTGATTAACATGAAAATACTATTTTCAATGCTGGCATTAATAATTCTAACGAATTGTGCTTCACAGCCACAATCAGCATTTATTGATCTTGACAAAAAAATTAGTGAATTTAATCATTCAGTCCTGTTGAATATTAACCATATTCAGAAAATCAACTCTGCTAACACTCCAACCAAATGGCAATACTCAACATTTTTTCCTGTAACTACTGAACAAGCATCGCCAGTTTATTATTATGCACTCGCTAACGCTCATAAAATTATTATTTATACCGACAATACTAATTTGTGGTACATTGTTAAAAATAAACTGAAAGCACAGGGAGCAACTGCTGTCATTGAATGGCAATTTAAAAAAATGTTTTTAGCAAACCAGGCACAAATTACATTTATTAAAAATTAAAATGACTAAAAAAATATAACTTACTAATAAATCTATAAGCCACATATTTATCATAACCTTTTGTTAATAAAGTAAATTTATTAATTTTTATATTAGAAAGATATTATTTATAAAAAACAATTAACTAATACATGATAGATTTAAATTCTAATATTTTTTAATAACAAATCAAATAAAAATAATCTTAATAAAACAGTATTAATATAGTTATTTCAATAAATTATTATTAAATTTATAAAATCTAAAATAGCTTATAATTTAAGAAAATCTTTAATTAAAATATCTATTATCAACAATCAAGATAAATTACCCTTTAAGACAACAAGCTATCATAAAAAAATTATCGACATTATTATCACCACAAATGATAACAATATGGATTAAAATCCCTATCATATAAGTTATAACTATCTGAAAATAGACTGATATACCATAATAGGAGTAATAAACACATGACACCACGACGTTGTAATTGGGTAACTGACGATGAGGAATATATTCGCTATCATGATCAAGAGTGGGGAAAAGTAGAAAAAGATAGCCAGAAATTATTCGAAATGCTCTGCCTAGAAGGACAACAAGCAGGCCTTTCTTGGTATACTATTTTGAAAAAACGTTCTGGCTATCGTAACTGTTTTTACCACTTTAACCCAACTAAAATTGTCAGAATGACACAGCAAGACGTTGATCGTTTAATGCAAGAACCGTGTATCGTGCGTAATCGCTTAAAAATTAATGCTATTATTACAAATGCTCAAGCTTACTTAACGATGATCCAATCAGGTGATGATTTTAGTCAATTTATTTGGCAATTTGTCGATGGTAAAACTCAAGTTAATCATTGGCAATATCCGAATGAAATACCTACTAATACGGATATTTCTAATAACCTTTCACGTGCTCTAAAAAAACGTGGTTTTAAATTTGTTGGTAATACTATCTGTTACGCCTTTATGCAAGCTACCGGTATGGTTAACGATCATTTGATCGATTGTATTTGTCGACAGAAAAAAACGAATAATAAAAAACATTATGATATCTTCAATCTAATCCACTAACCAAACCACTATTCTACGATAACAGCAGGATATTGTTGTTATTTACTAATCAGTTGCATGGCTATGAAGAAAAACATGATACATTCACAATTTAGTAAAAAATTTTCTAGTTTGTCTAGTATCTCTCTCTTAATGAAAGATCTAAATGAAGGTTTACGCACATCGGGCACCATTATGCTTGGTGGAGGTAACCCAGCACACATTCCTGCAATGGATCAATATTTTCAGCAATGATTGCTAAAAATGGTCAGCTCAATAAAGCATTATGTAACTATGATGGTCCACAGGGAAAAGATACCATGCTGGAAGCATTAGCAAATATGTTAAATAAGCAAATGGGCTGGAATATTAGTGCTAAAAATATCGCACTAACCAATGGTAGTCAGAGCGCCTTTTTTTATTTATTCAATATGCTGGCAGGCTATTGTGATAAAGGAATAAAACGTAAAGTTCTTTTTCCTTTAACGCCAGAATATGTTAGTTATGCCAATACTGGACTTGAGCATGATCTTTTTGTGACCAATCAACCGCAAATTAACCTGCTGTCTAATTAATGGCCAATTTAGATATCGAATTAATTTTGGATCCCTGAAAATAACGGATAATATTGGGGTTATTTGCGTTTCCAGGCCAACTAATCCAACTGGAAACATTATTACTGATGCAAAAATTATGCAATTTGATGCTTTAGCCAAAGCTATTCCTCTTTTGATTGACAGTGCTTATAGTATTCCCTTCCCTGGTATTATTTTTTAATCAAGCAACTCCTATCTGGAATGAAAATATTATTCTATCCATGAGCCTATCGAAATTAGGATTACCTGGCTGCCGCTGTGGTATTATTATTGCTAACGAATCGATTATCAGTGCAATTAGTAACATTAATGGCATCATTAGTTTACCCCCTAGCAGTACAGGCCCAGCATTAATGTTAGAGATCCTTAAACGTAATGATCTATTGGAGCTTGCAAAGAAATAATAAAATCTTTTTATCAACAACACGTTAATGAAACCGTAGAAATTATTCGCCGGTATATACCAGAAAATCATTGCCTGATCCATAATCCTGAAGGCGCGATATTTTTATGGCTTTGGTTTAGAGATTTACCAATCAACAATCAAACACTCTATTCACATCTAAAAAAACACGGTTTATTAATGGTTCCAGGAGATTATTTTTTCCCGGGACTTAATGAACACTGGCCTCATACTAATTAATGTATGCGCATGAACTACATTCTACCATTGGAAAAAATTGAACAAGGTATTGCGATTTTAGCTGATGAAATTAAAATTGCCTATCAATAACACTTGTTTAATCATTTCATTAAATATATTAAGCAATATAACTCTATATGTAATAAAAAACCTCTTATCTTATACAAGATAAGAGGCGATAAAATAATAACGAGGACTTTGAATTTTAAAGTTTACAGAATCATATTCAGAGTATGGCGGATGAAATGATCTATTTCCCGAGCTCTTTGACACAGTAATTATTACAACATATTTGTGTTCTCTTTTAATTAAACAATAAATCGATATTTTTACCACTATTCCAGACTATTACTTTTTTAGTTTAATTTAAACAGTTATTAATTAGTATGATATATATAATCACCACTATTTATTAAAATTATAGACTCAATCTATTTAATCTCAACTTATATTTTAATTTCAGTGTTTAAATGGGCTCTTTTTACTTTATTAAGTTTTACAATACCAAAACCAGTACGGTTAAGATTTTTAGCATGCAAACCACTTTCGATATAAGTTCCTCTCAACATCTCTATTGGAATAAGAATAGAGATTTGACCGTTACAAGTAACATCTATCATCGTTAATCCGCAAGCAATAGTAGCTAAAATCATACTTCCTGTTGACGAAACTAATTTTAACAAATGGTTAACAATAACTTCCAATGCACCGCTTAATATCAATGTTCCAGCAAATGAAAGTGCACAAAAACAAATCAGCAATGTATTCATCATAGAGTTCATACCTCCACGACTTAATAATATTACCTAGAATCGCAGGAAAATCCTTTCCCTGAACCATGCTAATATTAAAACCATCAACTATACTTTTCACAATATCATGCAAAGAAAAATACCGAATAAAGAAAGCATTTAGCATAGCAATAATAGCAGAAACTAACATCATAGGTATAGTCGGTTTTTTGGTCACAGAGCCGTAAAGAATAATGACAACAGGTAATAATAATACCAAATTAAAAGTATAAATATTTTCTAAGCTATTAGTGATCAAAGCCACTTTCTCTGAAACATCCTCACCAACTAAATTGCTATTCATACCATAAAATAACATAATAAAGGCGGTCAAAATTAATGAAGGTAATGTTGTATAGAGTAAGTGCCAAATATGCTTATAGAGATCAGCTTGCACAGCCAGGTTAGTATCACCAGAAAACGGGAAAATTCTATCACCAAAATAAGCACCAGCGACTACTGTAGCCGCCAAATTAGCTTCCATGCCGATGGCAACCCCCATGCTACCCCAATCGTTCCTGCTGATCTCCAAGAAGTTCTTGTGCAAATAGAAACTAATGCCGTCACAATCAATGCCGTTACATAGAGCATAGTAGGGTTGATCACTTGTAAGCCATGGTAAACCATAAACGGAATTGTGCCGCCAATCATCCATCTACCAATTAATAATCCAACACAAATTAAAATTAATAATGCAGGCATTGTCTTAGCAATTTTCTGCGAAATCGATGCCATAATTTCATTAAAACTATAACCTAATCGTTTCACTAATAATCCAGCTATAACAGTCGACAAAATAATAAGTGGTTCAGGTGGGAGATCAAAAGTAGCATATCCGCCACCTAATAGGATAACCATCGTAAAAATAGGAAATAAGGATTCTAATAGAGTAGGCTTCCTTGGTATTTGCATATCTTACATCTCCTGGATAATAAACTGGTACGCACGAATAAGACGTTCAAACACCTCTTCTAATATCGAACGAGGTGTTGCAATATTAATATGGAAAAAACCATTACCTACAAAACCAAAACTTGTTCCCCAACTTACTTCTATTTCTGCCAAGTGAAGAAACCATTGCTTTAACTGCGATCCCGTTAGTTGTATCCGCTGATAATTAATCCATAACGTGTAAGTGCCATCACTTTGTGTAATTAACTATTGAGGAAAAATAGAGTTGACAATGCTCAATGACCCATTGACGATTTTTAGCTAGATAGCATCTTATTTGAGATAACCATAAATCTCCTTGTGTGTAAGCAGCTAGAAAAGCCGGAACAGCAAAATAGCCTGGATTGTGGATCCCAGCTGCATTGAGACAATTTTTAAATTTTTGTTTATATTCTTAATTAGCAATCTCTAACCCAGCCATATTGAAGGTTTTAGAAAGCGAAGTACAAATAAATGAATTTTGCTCAACATAGTTGCTAAATGAAGAAATGACCTGATGTTGACGATTATTAAAAATAATAAGCACCTGATACTGTTCTGCTAAATTAGCAATTTTTATTAAATCTTGTTGCGTCCAACAGTGCCGGTTGGATTATGTGGAGAAGTAAGAATAAAGCACACAGACTGACGGAATTTATCTTCTAAGTCATCAAAGTCTATTGAATAAGAATTATTATGATAAATTAATTGGCTTTGTAATAAATTACGTTGATTAATCAAAATTGCTTGGTTTATTAAATTATAGCAAGGTGATAATATTGTTATTTTATCATTAACCTGAGTGTAATTTTGGATATAAAGCGAAATAGCCTGAATAATACGTGGGCAAAATATAATATCCTGCAGATCGATTTTCCATTGATAATGACGCTAGTACCAATCGGCTGTAACACTTTGCCAATCATTACTAAGGAGAGTGTAGCCATAAATCCCTTTACGGCTAAAACCTGCAAGTATATCAATAACAAAATCAGGTGCAGCAAACTCCATATCAGATATGAAAAAAGGTACGATCTTGTTATTGTGACCCCACCACTTAGCACTATATGTGCCTCGTCGTGAAACAACATTATCAAAAGAGTATTGCAAACATATTATTTTCTTAAAAATAAAATTGTTATATTTATCTCAATTAAAATATTATGTATGTAACAATGTTGTTATTCCTGTTTTTAATAACTCTATTACGAAATTTAGCTTATGTGATATTTATCCAGTGAAGTTATTATCATTTTTAACTTTTCAAACAATAAAGGAAGTGCTCTAACAGAGTTGATGATTAAATAAATAGCTGAAGAGAAGAATTGATTAACAAATGCTATCATATCTCTTTATTATTTAATGCAAATAAAGTATACGACCGACAAGTTATAAAAGGCATTGGTGATATCTGCAAGCCACCCAATGCAATTGGGATATCTTTATTGAGGAAGATTTTCATATTCGGGTAGAAAATATCACTCCACATTTAGGTGATGGGATTATTGCTGACTTTGATGATCCTGAAATTGTTAATCAATTGAATAAACTCCGAATTCCAATTGTAGGCGTTGGCGGCTCTTACTATGATGAAAAAAATTATCCGCTATTTCATTATGTTGCTACAGATAACTATGAATTAGTTCGTCGTGTATTTCTTCACTTAAAGCAGAAAGGACTAAAACATTTCGCTTATTATGGTTACCTCCACACAGTTACCGTCACTGGTATCACGAACGAGAACATGTTTTTCGACAATTAATGAAACATGAAAAATATGCGGATATTATCTATCCAGGCATCGAAATCAATACCTATATATTGGCGGTATGCTCAACATTGTTTAGCTAACTGATTGCAAACTTTACCTTGCCAAACCGGGATCGTTACCGATGCCAGAGCTAGTCATCTGCTCCAAGTTTGTGAGAATATTAATATTCCTGTTCCGGAACAAATCAGTATTATTGGCATTGATAACGAAGAGATAACATAATATCTGTCTCGTATCTCTCTTTCCTCAGTTGTACAAGGTACACAACAAATGGGTTACCAAGCAGCTAAACTTTTACATCGTTTATTAATAGACAATAACTTGCCTAAATTACAAAGACTATTAATCCCACCAACTAATGTTATCGCTCGTCGCTCAACTAATTTTCATTCTCTTACCGATCCTGCGGTTATTTAAACAACACATTTTACTTATCACAATGATTGTAAAGGCATTAAAGTTGACCATGTTCTTGATGCTGTAGGTACCTCACGTTCAAACCTTGAGAAATGTTTCAAAAAAGAAATGGGAAAAAATATCCACGGGATAATGTATGAAGAAAAGTTAAGACCTACTCAACATTTATTATTATCAACTTCTTTGCCAGTTAATGAAATTTCAACCGCCTGGGGTTATCCTTCCTTACAGTATTTTTATTCTATTAAAAAAAAAAGATGTTGGACTAACCCCAAAAGAATATAGAAATCGTTAATCGATCTATTTAGATCAATCACTCATTCCAAAGAAACAAAACTTTTATGCAATCAATTTTTCATTAAGTGTGCCATACTTAGGACATATAACAAAAATAATTGTTAATAAGTGTTTATTTTTATTAACAAGTTGGTATTTTTAACATTAATGTTTATTATTAAAATTCATACTTGGCTGGAGAAACGAGGCTTATACAGTTAATGCAAAAATTAATACTCTTTAAATACATCCTCAGGTTAAATGTTTTTGCTTGCCTCATATTGTTTTGGCTGCTCAAGTATTATGAAACATGTCGGCCCCCAGCAAGGTTACTATTCAGGCACCAAAGCCGATACCAGGATCCTTAAAGATAGCGATATAGGTTAGGTGATAAAACCCTTTGCCATGATTGACATATCGTTTTCTGCTCTGCTAGATACCGTTTTAGTGCCTTATGATTCTTATGATTATTTTCAGACTGATAATAGTGGATCCCAACACTCAGTAAAAGAACGTGTTCAATATTGGGAAAACGATCAAGTGGCAAACACCACTCACCAAAATGTGACAATTAAGTAACATTAATGAGGTTACTGTCGTGCTTATTTAACCAAAACGTTAATCCAAACTTACATATTTAGATTATTAAAATAGATAAAATTGGTAGTAATAAAATTTATCTTGTTTATCAATAAGTAAATAATACAATATTATTAATATTAGTCATCTAACTCGACTTTAATTTAAAAATCGAATTATTAAAGGCAAGATGGTCATATTTTAACTAATCATTATTTATATAACTTTTCAATCTGCAAGCAACTCTTATTTTATAAGATAAATGCAATTTTTTATTTTATTAATATGGCAAAATAAATAGCGTAACACTATTAATTTTATTAACTAATAGCATAATTCCAGCCACTGTGCTGGTAAGTGAAAATAAATACTGTCTTTATACCTTCGATAAAATGGGCGTTCAATTCAACAAATGTAGGCCAATTTTCCCCATTTACTAATTTATCGACCGACATTTATGAGAAACTAAAAGGAGATAGCCATAGAACTGCAATATTTGCTACTAGTCTCGCTTTGGGCTATGATTTTTTTGACAATTTCAATATCCTAGCCAGAATTGAGCTGGACTTTACTAACAGAGCAAACGCTGATTATAACTATTCAAAATCTAGTGAAAATATTTTAGTTGCTATTAAAAACACAATTAAAAATCAAATAGCATTAAACACATTAATGTTTAACGCTTATTATGACTTTAAAAATCCATCTGATTTCACACCTTATTTCTCCGCCAGGCTAGGTTATGCTTATATAAGCCAAAAAATATCCCAAATAGCAAGCGTGAATATCCCAGCGGGAGGGACTAGTACAGCGCCTCTCCAGTCACGCTCTCATGCCACCAACAACTTTGCCTGGAGAGCAGGGGCTGGGATCAGGTACACAATTAATCAAAATTTTTCATTCGATCTCAGTTACAAATATCTGGATGCTGTCCAGGCTGAAGTCGATTATTACAATTTAGATTGCATAAAAACTAACTCAAAAACCAAATTCAGAACCCATGATATTATGTTAAGCGCGACCTATAATTTCTGACATCAATAATGTGAGAAGGCATTTTAAATATTTAAATCAAACAATCCCCGTCGCAACAATAAAAATCTGCTGATAGCCATCAATATCACGTAGATAAGTAACACTCCTATCATCAGGGGAGATAACCACCACGTCACCGGATGGCACCACATCACTCCTTTCATCAAACGAGTTAATTTACCAGAAGGAATTTTCATAACATCACGCTATTATCACTAAATAAAAGCTACATATCTACCCTGACTATCCCAGCTAAAAGCTGACTGAATATGCCATGCACTACTCGTGATCTGCTGCATTGCACCATTAATCGGAGAAACACGCCAAAACTGTACAATACCCATATCATCTTTCATTAAACAGCCAAATTTACTCCCATCGGGCGAAGATCGAAGCCAATGACGTGGCTGTGATTAATGACTCCAGGGTAGTTGTGTTGACGGGTATAGGTTAAACGACGTTGCTTAATCCCCTTAGGTGGCACTGGCATGGTAGTTTCCGTACCTTGAATTAGCTTAATACCAGCAATACATACTCTTCAACAGCTTCAGATAAATCGACAATAAAAATTTCTGCTACAATTGCTCCCTGTAAAGAGTGAGTATCGCCAATAAATACTATCGCCCAACGTTGCTTTTCACCATTGGCTTTATCATATCCATTTTGACCTATCCAATCTTCTTCATAAGCACGACTGATTTTATCACTAGCAGGTTTTGGCATATGTGTTGTTTCACTGATCACAACACAATAATAATAATCATTATATTCACGTTCATGTTTTTTCTGCCTAGACATTGCTACATTAATAGCATGGTAAGGGAGCACAATTGTGACATTGCGTAAATCAAGCACAGCATCACACTCATGCATCACATGATCATTATATGTAAAACTAAGTCTGGTATTATCTGGACTAAAGACATGCACATGGGTTCCTCCTCTTAATGCTCCTGCTAAAAAAGGAGGAGTAATACACATTGCTTCAATATTTTCGGCGACATCAGGTTTTATATCGCTTACAATCACACTGTGCCGATGATGAAAATCGTAATGCCAATTTTCATCTGGATTTTCCGGACCATGAATAAAAGCATATCTAGGCGGATCTTCACTACTTACCGTTGCAACACTAACATAGGCTCCATTTTTAGCGCCATGGTTCTGTTTTTGTTAGAGTGTTTCAATATTAACTTCTTCTATAATTAATCCAGTAAAAGAAGCGCTCCAATGGCTATCTGGTGTCCATACATTTATATTAGTAAGTTGATGATTAGGTTTATCAAAAGTAATTTGCCGTTCCGGGTAAAACATTTTATTTTCCGCATTCTTTGTTGTCGTAAAAGATAAAAAATAATGTGACTATGTGAACATTAAGAAAATATTAGTCAATACTTTATTTTTATAATACAACTTTTAGCCTTAAAGTTTGCCATATCCAAAAAATCATTATGTTACTTAGTATACTCTCTATATCATTGGTATTACGGCTGAAGCCATGACTGGTACCTTAGCCACAGGTCGCCGTAAGATGGACGTTTTTGGCGTCATTATTATTGCATCGGCAACCACAATTGGCGGTGGTTCTGTACGCGATATGCTATTAAGCCACTATCCTCTTGGTTGGGTTAAGCATCCTGAATATATTGTAATTGTTGCTTGTGCCGCAGTTATTACTATCTGGCTTGCTCTATGATGAAACATTTACGAAGACTATTTTTAATTTTGAATGCAATTGGTCTTATTTGTATTTTCTATTATCGGCGCTCAAATAGCGCTCGATATAAATCATAGTTATGTCATCGCCGCTATTGCAGCCGTTGTCACTGGTGTTTCCGGTGGTGTGTTGCGCGACATGTTATGTAATATAATACCACTATTCTTTCAAAAAGAGAGCTATACCGGCGTCTCTTTTGCCGCGGCATGGCTTTATATAGCTTTAATACATACTCCATTACCTAAAGAGATAGTTATTATCATTACATTGATAGCTGGTCTAACCGCACGTCTACTCGCCATTCGTTATCGATTAGGATTACCGTATTTAATTATGAAAATAATGATTAATATTCCTACATAGATTTAATCAAATTAGCAACTTTTTACTGCAACTTATTATCATCAGAAAATTCATCTATCTTAATTTTTTGCAATATTTTTGCTAACTGTTTAACATCTTTATTCTCAATAAATTGTGCTAATTTTTTTGCTGTTTACTCGACAAAATATCACTGTTTATTTTTGAAGATGATAAGTCAGCCTAACAGGTTATTTTGCTGAAAAATTTTTCTGCTAAAGGCACTCCTAACCCCTTTAACCAATCATGAAAAAGGCATTTTTGGGCCGATAAAAATTGTTGATATATAAATTTTCCTTTATTAGCTTTAAAAATTACAATTTCAGTGACGTATTCTAATGCTAACGTGGCCCAATCCATTAAATTGGTTATTTTGCCAACCCTTATTAAAGCTAACCAACTTTGCTCACTGATTCCTTGATCTTAAGCTGTTTCCCTAACCAAACTAAGCGAGAAACAAACTGACTTTCGCATATCTTAGAATAATAAAAACAGCTTAATTGATGATAATTCTTTGGTTCTGGTATTGATAGTGTTTCCCATTGTTTAATCCGCCAAACTATTTTATCAAATTTAGGGATACCATAACCTGATAATGATATTTGTATAGAATCTCCAGGCAAAATTTTCATCGTTTGCCAACGGGTTAATGCTCCTAAGCTAATATGACGAATACGTTTTCCATCAATTTTTACTAAAAAAACAACAGCGATAGGATTAATTTTCCCGTTTCTACCTATATTAAATTTTACTGTTTTCACCTGGGTAACCCCTATGCGGTGTTGGACATTTGCAAGCAACAGACCAGTTATTTAGACCAGGTTGCCAGTATTGGCCTAAGGTGTATAGCAGTTGTTTTAACACTATACCATCGGTAGCAAAAGGTATGATTGATTATAATAGTACCGTTGCCATTGAGTTATTTCATCAACATTACTAACTAAATGAGAATAGCGTTTGGTTAATGGAAAACCCCATCTCTCTAATTGTTCAAATTGCGTTTGCATATTCGCCGGCCCATCAGGCCAACTCCAAATAAATATTCCAATTTGCTGCCCTTTTTGCGCGGCTAAATTCTTACGCATTAACCAACCAGCAACTTTATGACGCGCATTTTAGCCACCAGCAATGGCTTGTTGGTGACCAATAGATACCAAAATAATTCGCCTTGCAATACTAATCGAGCGGCATAATTTGGAATGGTTTTGGGAATGACCGATAAAAAATCTGCTTTTTTAAACCAATCTACTCCTTCGATTCAATTACCCCGACTAATTAATGAAACCAACTTACCCTTTTTATAGACCAACGTAACCGCCACACCATCAATTTTAGGCTGTAACCAAACTTCATTGCGACCAACTATCCATCGAGCGATTTCATCAGCGGTTATCTTTTTCAAGCCGGTATGAGCAACTGGATGAATTTGTCTTCCTTTGACAGGTAAAAAAACCGAACGAGTTTTATCTATTGAGAGATAAAGGCAATTTGCCTACTGCTGCCATAATACAAAATTTTGATCATAAGCTTCGTCATTAATAAGACTTTGACCATTAATATAATAAGCTTGATCCCAGAGTTTTAATTTTGCATTAATTGTTTTGATTTCCTGGCGCAAAATTAATTCAGGCCAATCAGGACATTCCATACTTTCTGCTATTGATGAGTTTGTCTTTAGCAAAATCAATAATAAAAAAGATCCTACGATAATATGATGAAATTAAAATAGTAGCGCGCATAATAAGCAACATCCATGCATAATTTTTATCATCTATTTATTTCATTCACAAAAAATACTTTCAATCCACAATTGCAATTATTGAAAGAGGTAAATAAAAAATAATGATGGAGATATTTATTAATCATTTTTTCTCAAATCACTTTGCAAAAATAGCAATTATTTTCAAAAATAATGCAGATTTTTCATTAAAAATGTTACTAAAGCTGTATGTTACAGATTGCATGTGTATACTATTAAAAAGGTTTTATAGCTTTTAAAAAATTTTTATTAATTAGCCGGTTAATCACAAAATCATCATGATTCAAGGAGCGTTATATATTGTGTCTGCTCCAAGCGGTGCAGGCAAATCGAGTCTTATTCAGGCTTTATTAAAAACGCAGCCTTTATATGACATACAAGTTTCTATTTCACATACCACTAGAGCGATACGCCCTGGTGAAAAAGACGGTGAACATTACTATTTCGTTACTGAAAGTAAATTTCACCAGATGATCGACGATAATGATTTTCTTGAATATGCCTGCGTTTTCGGCAACTATTATGGAACTTCCCGTGCAGCTATCGAAGAAATTATTAACAGTGGTGGCGATGTATTTTTAGATATCGATTGGCAGGGCGCACAACAAATTCGCCAGAAAATGCCCTCCGCTCGCTCCATTTCTATCTTACCGCCCTCTAAAGATGAATTACTGCGCCGTTTACTTGGTCGCGGGCAAGATAGTGAAGAAACAATTAAACAGCGTATGGCACAAGCTATTGCTGAAATAAAACATTATAACGAATATGATTACATTATTGTTAACGATGATTTCCATACTGCACTAAGAGATTTACAATCTATTATTCGATCTGAGCGCCTACGTTTAGAACGTCAGATTCAGCGACATAATACTTTAATTAATAAATTATTGGCAGACTGAGCAAAGGTTCAGTATCATATCCGGTCATTTCTTTATCTTTGGAGTAATATTATGGCACGTGTAACAGTTCAAGACGCTGTAGAGAAAATTGGTAATCGTTTCGACTTAGTTTTAGTGGCGGCAGGTCGTGCACGTCAACTACAGATTAATGGTAAAAGTCCATTAGTTAAAGAAGAAAATGATAAGGTTACAGTTATTTCATTACGTGAAATCGAATCAGGGTTGATTAATGCTCAAATTCTTAATGTACGTGAACGTCAAGAACCACAGGAACAAGAAGCTACAGAAATGCAAGCAGTGTCTGCTATTGCTGAAGGTCGTCGTTAACCGATAAGGTAGGCCTGCCTTGTACCTGTTTGAAAGTCTCAATCAAATTGTTCAGGACTATCTGCCGAAAGAGCATATATTGTTACTGAAACAAGCTTATATTGTCGCCCGGGATGCACATGAAGGCCAAACCCGATCAAGTGGCGAACCTTATATTACACATCCAGTCGCAGTGGCGTGCATTTTAGCGGAAATGCGTTTAGACCATGAAACCTTGATGGCCGCCTTATTACATGATGTTATCGAGGACACACCAGCAACTTTTCAGGATATAAAACAACTTCTTGGTAAAACAGTTGCTGGCCTAGTTGAAGGGGCATCAAAACTCGATAAACTCAACTTCCGCAATAAAAAAGAAGCTCAAGCAGAAAATTTTCGCAAAATGATTATGGCCATGGTACAAGATATCCGTGTCATTTTAATCAAACTAGCAGACCGAACACATAATATGCGTACTTTAGGTTCCCTTCGTGCTGATAAGCGTCGCAGGATAGCGAGAGAAACATTAGAAATTTATAGCCCACTAGCACATCGTCTTGGTATTCATCATCTCAAAACTGAATTGGAAGAGTTGGGCTTTGAAGCTCTATATCCTAATCGCTACCGAGTTATTAAAAAAGTCGTCAAAGCCGCTCGTGGTAACCGAAAAGAGATGATACAAAAGATACTGTCCGAAATTGAAGGTAGATTATTGGAAGCCAGAATTCCTTGTCGAGTTAGTGGTCGAGAAAAACATCTCTATTCAATATACCGTAAAATGCATCTGAAAGAGCAGCGCTTCCATTCAATTATGGATATTTATGCCTTTCGGATTATTGTTAAGGACGTTGATACATGCTACCGCGTTCTTGGGCAAGTGCATAGTTTATATAATCCCCGGCCAGGACGGGTGAAAGATTATATTGCTATTCCCAAAGCAAACGGCTATCAATCGTTACATACATCCATGATTGGGCCACACGGTGTTCCCATTGAAGTACAAATTCGTACTGAAGATATGGATCAGATGGCAGAAATGGGTGTTGCTGCTCATTGGGCTTATAAAGAACAAGGAGAATCTGGCACCACTGCTCAAATTAGAGCACAACGCTGGATGCAAAGCTTACTTGAGCTGCAACAGAGTGCAGGTAATTCATTTGAATTTATCGAAAGTGTAAAATCTGATCTGTTTCCTGACGAAATTTATGTTTTTACCCCTGAAGGTAGAATTGTCGAGTTACCTACCGGCGCAACACCTGTTGATTTCGCCTATGCCGTTCATACTGATATTGGCCATGCATGTGTTGGCGCACGTGTTGATCGCCAACCCTATCCTCTATCTCAATCGTTAAGTACCGGACAAACAATCGAAATTATTACAGCCCCTGGCGCAAGACCGAACGCAGCTTGGTTGAATTTTGTCGTTAGCTCTAAAGCCAGAGCAAAAATACGCCACCTACTAAAAAACCTTAAACGAGAAGATTCAATTAGTTTAGGTCGTCGATTACTCAATCATGCTTTAGGCAATGGTAATAAACTGGGCGATATTCCGCAAGAAAATATTGATAAAGAACTGGCAAGAATGAAGCTTCACTCGGTTGATGATTTGCTAGCGGAAGTTGGCCTTGGCAATACCATGAGTGTCGTTGTGGCCCATAATTTATTAGGCAATGCTAGTATAAATAACATTATTGCAGATAATTCTGACAACCGTAATAAACTACCTATTAAAGGAGCAGAAGGTGTATTAATAACCTTTGCTAAGTGTTGTCGTCCGATCCCCGGCGATCCAATTGTTGCTCATATTAGCCCAGGTAAAGGTTTAGTTATACACCACGAGTCGTGTCGTAATATTCGAGGTTATCAAAAAGAGCCAGAAAAATTTATGCATGTAGAGTGGGATGAAGACGTTAATAACAACTTCATTGCTGAAATTAAAGTCGATATGATTAATCACCAAGGTGCTTTAGCTAATTTAACAGCAGCAATTAATAGTGCAAACTCTAGTATTCAAAGTATGAATACCGAAGAGAAAGATGGACGTGTTTATTGTACATTTATTCGCTTAACCACCAAAAATCGTATTCAATTAGCTAATATTATGAAAAAAATCCGTATCATGCCTGATGTCTTACGCATCAGCCGTAACCGGAACTAAATCATGAACTCAAAACGTTATGCTCGCATTCGTCAAGTGATTGCTATGCGCCAACCTGATTTGACGGTTTGCCTTGAAAATGTACACAAACCCCATAATATTTCTGCTGTCATCCGTACTGCTAATGCTGTTGGAATACCGGAAATTCATGCAATCTGGTACCAAAATAGTAGCAAAAACTTATCTGCCGCTGCAGCAGGCAGTAATCACTGGGTAAAAGTAAAAAGCTATACTATTATCGAAAATGCAATCTCTGGCTGTAAAGCTGCTGGTATGCAAATCCTAGCCACGCACCTTACTAACAAAGCTGTCGACTTTTGGCAAATAGATTATACTCAACTAACCGGTATCATCTTAGGACAAGAACGAACCGGCATTTCTAAACGAGATCTGGCGCTAGCTGATCATAATACTCTAATTCCTATGATGGGTATGGTACAGTCATTAAATGTCTCGGTTGCTTCTGTTTTAATTCTTTATGAAGCGCAGCGGCAAAGACAGAATGCTAATAATATGTATGATAGCCGTTTTAGTCAGCTATCTGAAGAAGAACAACAAAAATGGCTGTTTGTGGGCGATTATCCGGTTTTAGCCGCCGTTTTAAAACATAAAGGCCTTCCCCAGCCATTGATTAATGAACATGGCGAAATTGTTGCCAGTGATGCATGGTGGGCAGCAATGCAATCGACTAAAGTACCAGGTAAAAAAACGCACTCTGGAGAATTAACCACATGAGGGGGAAGTTGCTTGATGCTATTCCATTAACATCACTAAACGGTGTTGCTACAACACAAGCAGAAAAGCTCAATAAAATGGGGCTTCGTACTATCCAGGATCTCCTCTTTCATCTCCCCTTACGTTATGAAGATCAAACTCAGCTTTATGCTATTAGTGATATTCAACTTGGCAGCTCGGTGACCGTATGTGGCGAAATATTACAAACTAAAATCATATTTGGACGTAAACGAATGATGACCAGCCAAATTAGTGATGGTTCTGGAACATTAACCCTACGGTTTTTTAACTTTTCTAAAGCGATGAAGAATAGTCTGGCAGTCGGCAAATATGTTGTTGCTTATGGTGAAATCCGGCGTGGCAATTTAGGCCCAGAAATTATTCATCCTGAATATAAAATTAAACCAAATGCTGATCATATTGAATTGCAAGATACATTAACGCCAATTTATCCAACGACCGAAGGAATACGTCAAATAACTTTACGCAAACTTATCGATCAAGCGTTAACGCTACTTGATACCTGCGTGATTAACGAGTTGATACCGCCCCTGTTTAATCAAGGGCTGATAAGCTTACCACAAGCCATTCAAATACTTCATCGTCCTCCTCCCGATATCCCACTGAATATACTTGAAAAGAGCAAGCATCCAGCACAACGCCGGTTAATATTCGAGGAATTATTAGCCCATCAATTAAGTATGCTAACGGTTCGAACTAAAACGCAGCGATTTTTAGCTCAACCGCTAGCCGCAGAAAACAATTTAAAACCAAAATTGCTGGCACGGCTACCCTATATACCAACCAAAGCTCAACAACGTGTTATCAATGAAATTGAATCAGATCTTGCTAAAGCAACCCCTATGATGCGTTTAGTGCAAGGTGATGTCGGTTCTGGTAAAACATTAGTGGCTTTATTTGCCGCAATTCGTGCTATCGCCCATGGTAAACAGGCAGCACTAATGGCACCAACCGAATTATTAGCAGAACAACATAGTAATACCTTTCGACAATGGTTAGAACCACTTGGTATCCAAGTCGGTTGGTTATCAGGTAAACAAAAAGGAAAATCCAGACTGATCCAGCAAGAAGCTATTGCACGAGGCGAAGTAGCAATGATAATTGGTACCCATGCAATTTTCCAGGAGCAGGTTGAATTCAACTCATTAGTATTAGTGATTATTGATGAGCAACATCGCTTTGGCGTACATCAACGTTTGGCACTATGGCAAAAAGGCCAACAGCACGGAATTTATCCTCATCAATTAATCATGACAGCAACACCGATCCCACGTACTCTAGCTATGACAGCTTATGCGGATCTGGATAATTCAATTATTGATGAACTACCGCCAGGCAGAACTCCTATTACAACGGTTGCCATTCCTGATACCCGTCGCAATGAAATTATTCAACGTGTGAAAAAAGCCTGCCAGATAGAAAAGCGACAAGTTTATTGGGTATGTACATTAATTAATGACTCTGAAGTACTTGAAGCACAAGCAGCTCAAGCGACACAAGAAGAGCTCGCACACGCATTGCCCGAATTAAATATTGGCTTAGTTCATGGGCGAATGAAATCTGCTGAAAAGCAAAAAGTGATGGCAGATTTTAAAGCCAATAAGCTACAACTATTAGTCGCAACTACGGTTATTGAAGTAGGAGTAGACGTGCCAAATGCCAGTTTAATAGTTATTGAAAATCCAGAACGTTTGGGGCTTGCTCAGTTACATCAACTAAGAGGGCGTGTTGGCAGGGGGGCTATTGCCTCACATTGTGTTTTACTTTATAAAACTCCACTCACTTATACGGCTAAATTACGTTTGCAAGTGCTTAGAGATAGCAATGATGGTTTTATAATTGCGCAAAAAGATTTAGAAATTCGTGGTCCAGGAGAGTTGTTAGGTACTCGCCAAACAGGAAATGCAGAATTCAAAGTAGCTGATTTAATGCGTGATCAAGAACTATTGCCTGAAATCAGAAACACTGCCCAATATTTGCAACAACATTATCCCGATCATAGCAAGGCCCTGATTGAACGTTGGTTACCTGAACGTTCACAATATAGCAACGCTTAATATCAATTAACCACACTAATCCCTGACTGACTAAAAAACCGCTGAAAAACAGCGGCTCTATCTACGTTAAAAGATGCCATCCATCTTACCCATTCATTATTGGGCTAGGGAAAATGGGTAGCCATAGATAAAATTTAATAATTAATGCATTAATAATGTCAATAAAGAAAGCACCAACCATTGGCACAACAAGAAAAGCCAAATGAGAAGGACCAAATCGATCGGTTACTGTCTGCATATTAGCAATCGCTGTCGGAGTTGCACCTAAACCAAAACCACAATGACCGGCCGCAAGTACTGCTGCATCATAATTTTTCCCCATAACTGGAAAGGTAACAAAAATAGCATATAGGCCCATTACAATTGCTTGGACTAACAAAATGATGAGCATCGGTATCGCTAACGAAGCCAATTCCCAAAGTTTTAAACTCATTAATGCCATTGCTAAAAAAAGTGACAAATTGACATTACCTAAAACAGAAACCGCGTGATCAAATACTCGGTAGAAACCGACCCAAGATAAGCTATTACTTAAAATAATCCCGGTAAATAAAACACAAACAAAAGTAGGTAAAGTAAACTGATAACTTTCCAAGAGCCACTGTGAAACAAATTTACCCACTACTATACAAATCGCAATCATGGCTAATGTTTCTATTAACACTAAAGAACTTATTACTCGCCCCGTTTGTGGCTTTTCAAATGCCATAGGGATTTCTTTATCATCTTCTAAATTTTGCGTAGTATCTGGTGTTTTCATATTACCAACCAAGAAGCGCGCTATAGGACCACCAATCAACCCGCCAAATACTAAACCAAATGTTGCACAAGCCATTGCAACTTCAGTCGCGCTTTGAAAGCCATAATATTGGGTAAAAATTTTACCCCAAGCACCACCTGTTCCATGACCACCGGACAAGGTAATAGAACCGGCCAATAACCCCATCAATGGATCAAGACCTAATAACTTTGACAAGGCAATTCCAATTGTATTTTGCACAAAAAGTAAACCAACAACCACAAAGATAAAAATAAACAGTGTCTTACCACCGGCTTTTAAGCTAATCAAATTAGCATTTAGCCCAATTGTGGCAAAAAAAGCTAACATCATCGGCTCTTGCAGAGATAAGTTAAAGCTTATTCCCCAATCAAAAGTTGTTTTCAATAACAAAAGAACTAGTGCAACAAGTAACCCACCGGCAACCGGTTCAGGAATAGTATATTTTTTTAAAACAGTGGCCGACTGTACAAGCTTACGTCCAAGTAATAATACTAAAGTAGCAGCAACGAAGGTGCTATAGACATCCAAATAATACATTTGCGTACCTCATTTTATTGTTAATTTTTATGAAAAACCAAAATAAGATGTTGTGAGTGTTAGGTAACAACACAAAGCCAATAAAATTTTAACTTTTTAGATATACTAATTAAGACAAGAAAAAAATTATAAGCAGGCTCATTGATTAAAGTTAATTTTTGCTTTCAATACAAGTGAAAACCTAAAAAATTTGATAAGACTGATAGCTCTATTAGAGTATACTACAACAGATAAGTGATTATTTTTTGACGTCAGCCATTAAAATGTGTTATTTAGCAGTTAAAACCTACCAATTATTCAGCCCATAGCTTTTTAAAAATAAGCCATTAAACTCCGAAATATATTTATCTCATACACAACTATTTTTTGCTAGTGATCGGGAAAATTTCATTAGCCAAATAATTTCTTTTTATTTTAATATTAAACAAATGTTGATTACAGCATAAAGCAAAATTGTAACTAAGCAATTATGATAAAGAGGACACACGATTGCGCTGGCTAAAAAACCTCATTCTTTCGCTCCTTATAGTGATCATATTTACTTACCTGATCATACAAACTCAGTGGGGAGCAAAACAACTAAGTGATTTATTAAGTAAATATACCCAATATGATATAAAAATTGGCTTTATCAGTCATCAACTAACTACACCTGGTGAATTAGTATTACAAGATGTTGCTATCCATAATAAAAAAAATAGTTTTAACCTAAATGCCAAACAAATTACTTTTGAATTGCTCTGGCAAAAGATACTTACAAGCTCATGGTTACATCAGTTAGTTCTTACTGAAGGTCAATTAACCCTACCACCGTCCGGACAAATTTTACCTTTCAACAGTAAAATATTACAATTAGAAAACATGAATGTTAGTTATCGAATCGACAATATCGATCTGCTAGCAACCAATATCACGGGTGAAATAACGCCCTGGCGACCAACTGCTAATAACCCATTCGGAGAGGGCAATTTTCAATTTACCGCCCAGCAGTTTAAGCTTAATAACGTTCACTTAACAACCTTGCTTACAAAAGGAAGCTATAAAACCCATTCTCTTTTCATCAATAAACTTTCTAGTTATCTTAATAACGGCTTTATTAATGCCAATGCGATTAAATACACAGATCAAACACTTACTTTAGCAAAATTAATGTTAACCAATACGGGTTGGCAATGTTCTTCATCACTCGCCGAATTGGGCAATAAACTCCACGATATTAAAAAATTAACCATAAAAGAGCTGAATTTGACCAATAGCAATTTTCAAGGAAAAGATTGGGCCATTGCAGGCCTATCAGGTAAAGTGACTGACATCGTCCTTACAGCTGGGAATTGGAATAGTTCTAACAGTGAATTCAGTCTAAACATTGATGATTTAATATATAAAAACCAACAAATTAGCCAGCTTGTAGCCGATATGACATTTACCGATGATATGCTGCATGTTAATCTTCTTTCAGGCTATTATTATAAAGGGATTTTTAACATCGAAGCAACTTGGCATACCAAACAGCAATCTATCAATATTATTAATGCCCAATTAGCAGGAATACGTTATCAATTACCGAATGATTGGTTTAATTTTTTTAAATCACCAGTCCCCAATTGGCTCACTTCATTACACATTACCAATTTTAAATTAAGTAATTCTTTACTTATGGATATTGACGCCCATTTTCCCTTTGAATTGACTGATGTTAATGGTTATTTAACGAATATGGATTTGATCCAACAACAAAAATGGGGATTTTGGCAAGGAAAAGGGGCCTTCAATGCTAATAGTGGTACACTCAACCAAATTATGTTACGACGACCTTTTATAAAAATTTCTTCGCATAGTGATCATTCTTTTGCTGTCGAACTCAATACCAATGTAGAAAATGGTTTAGTAAAATTGACCACTAATGTTGAACAACAAACCAATGAAGAGCCTTTTTCATTATCTGCAAAAGGAATAAATGTTAATTTAGCAATATTAAATCAGTGGGGATGGAAAAATTTATCCATACAAACATTAGCGGATTTCAATTTCACATTGAAAGGCAACTTATTGGCCAATCCGATTTCTCAAACATTGGCAGGAGAACTATCCTACCAAATCCCTAACGGAGAAAGAAAGAATTACACTATGATTAAAGGTGAAGTGACAGCACTAAAGGATGGTCAAATACCATTGACAACAACTAATAAAGAAAACCTTTAGTCACACCAATTAGTGGGCAATTTCAACATTATGGCAAGGAAGCCAGATTTTTACCATAAGCTAAAACCATGTAAGTGCCTGTAAATAACGAAGCGTGATCACTTTTATTACTGCCAATATCAACATCCAACTCCACTACCGCCTGGCATCCTCTGGCTAGTCTATCTAAAGCACCCCACATATTACAAAGATCATCGACGGCATTTGGGCGACCAACAATCGATTTATGATAACGAATATGCCCATCAACCAAAATAATATCACCACCAAGCTGTCTTTCTTGCAGTAATAACCAAATAAGCCCCCATCCGGTTAAAATGGCTAATAAAAACTGACTATCAGCAAAAATGGTATGATGGGGATTTTGATTTCTCGCTTCAGACATACTGGTGATAAGACTCTGACCAGTATACTGCACTATTTTTATTTCCATCTTTTCACTTAAAGTAATTTTTTCATGCCATATTTTTTGTAATTCGTTACACCAATTGGGTCTACGCAGAATTTTATCCAGCATTTGCACCTTTTTTATCATTAAGAAATGCTTCACTGGTATTAAGAGACTGACTGGCAATAGGGCCTCGATTTTTAAAGCCTAAACAACGAAAAAAAGGAACAGCTTCCTCACGTACACTAGAAACTATTCTTTTTACCCCTTCCTGACGCGCAACAGATTCCAATGCTATAGCAATCAGTTTCCCTAATCCTTTGCCTCACATACTAGGATGGACAGATAAAAAACGAATAGCACCTTCGTCATCAGCATTAATATATAAACGACCAATTGCAAGTGTTTGACCTGTTTCATTAACTATCATCTGATGATGAGTGGTCGAATCATAGCCATCTTTTTCAGAGCCGGGTGGTTGATGGAAAGGTTTACACAACATCTCCCAACGAAACTGATAATAATTTTTAAAATCGGCTTCTGTTTTTGGTACTCGCAGATGATACATAAAATATCCTTCTTTTAATAAATAATGGCAAAGTTTATAACTAAACCTGCAAGTAAAATGTTACTGGACCAATGTTCATTAAATTAATTTTCATATCCGCAGCAAACTACCCTGTTTCTGCTTTTATTCCTCTCGATCGACACTGCTCAATAAAGTAATGATATAGAGCACTGGCTTTGTCTGGAGCCCCACTATTGGAAAAGCTAGGTCTCATTCCTTTTTTAGTATCAGCCGCTAAAGTAAAGTGCAAAACAACCAACAAACTTCCGCCTACTTGCTGAACACTCAAATTCATCTTATCCTGCTTATTGTTAAGAATACAATAACCAATAATTTTCTCACATAACCATTTAGCTTTTTGCTCATTATCTTGTTTTTCAATAGCTAAAAAAAACCAATAAACCTTCTGCAATTTGCCTCACACATTGCTCTTCAACCATCAAATTAGCCTGGGTCACACGTTGAATTAAGGCGATCATACAAATCCTGTATAAAAATTAAAATAACATTACACTAAGTACTGTTTCTGTTATAGAAATAATTACTCTTTGGCCGGGATGCTGAAATCATAGTTAGCAAAATATCTTGCGACAGTATTTTTATCTGTAACATGCCAGCTTTTAATACCCAACTGTTTTGCTGCAGTAATATTTTCTTGCGTATCATCAAAAAAATAGTGTCTTTAACAGCAACCCCCTATGATTGTAAAACATATTTATAGATTGCCAGATCTAGTTTACACATTCCAAGATCTTGCGACAAAGAGAGAAAATCTGAAGAAACTGCAATTTCAGGATAATGGCAGGACCAATAATTTTGACGTAAACGATTTGTATTAGATAAAATAACCACCCGGTGGTGTTGCTAACGTAAACGCATCATAATTTCTATGAAATCAT
This sequence comes from Arsenophonus sp., assembly GCA_045399315.1. Lineage (GTDB taxonomy): Bacteria > Pseudomonadota > Gammaproteobacteria > Enterobacterales > Enterobacteriaceae > Arsenophonus. The sequence continues at coordinate 68,304 of DAYVGO010000007.1, read as the reverse complement.
AACGTAATGAAGATAGCATTCCATCCCAGTGCAAATTCTTCAAAACTTAAAGACAAACCTAATTTTTCATTAGTGATTTCGGCAAATTCAAGGTCAGAAAGTTTATCACATTTATGTAGTTTGACTGCTTCGTCTAGCTAAAAATTTTACGCCAAACTTGCGATAGGGATGTTACTTAGTTCACTCCATATCTGTAAAGCACGATTAAAGTCGATATTAATAATTACATTACCCATATCGAAAATATACAGCATAAATTTTCTCCATAGTGACAGTTTAGCTTTAATACATCATTTATTAATAATGCTTAAACAGAAGAAAATCATTTGTTATGATAAATAAAAAATATTTATCATAATTATTAAATTAATTTATCCAAAACAAGATAAATTCAATACAATGAAAATAAATTTAAAACTAATTAATAACCATATTAAAAATATACACACGAATATTAATTTTTATAGCAAAAAATAACTTTTATTTCTAATAATCATTAAAGTATTATATAAAAATATTTATTACTACTTGTTTAAATATGCATGTTAAAAAATATGTTGATATTTTCCTATAACTTGAAAACTAGCAATTAAAACATTAAAAATAGTGAAAGACTTAATATGCCAGCAAAAATACCAATTTATTATTTTTATACCATAGCCACCATTTAACAATTAATCTATTGTAAGTTTAAGATTTAAAATTAAAAAAAGAAAAACATAATCGATTAATCCTCATTCATAACTCTCTAACCTGATTATATACAACAATAAATACTGGCTTGATAAATAACTTCTCGATTGAATTTAATTAAAAGAGTGATAAAGTTTGACTCAAGTTACTCTTTGTAACATTAATTTCATCAATTAAATAATAAGTTATATTATATTATATTATATTATATTATATTATATTATTACATAATTATATGAGGTAAAATAACTTAGTTTATTACCTATAATTTCTAACATAATAAAAATTACATTTTACATTTTACATTTTACATTTTATTAAAAGTTTACACACTTTAGTTTACTGGCTAACACATTTAAACTATTTACTTAATTTTAATAAGTATCATATCCAAAAACTTACCATAGATATCATTGATGCTACATTTCTTGCTTAAACTTATCCGCTTTTTACCATTATTAATGGTAATGCAAATCAAATATAAAATGGACTGCTATTTTTGATATTTTTATTCATACGATTATATAATACTTAATTTTAAAATTATTAATCTTTAATTACAATATGAATATATATTATCAATAATATAATTTTTTATTAATATAAAAAATAGCAAAAATTTATTTTATATATTATTTAAATAAAATTTTTATCATTATTTTTATATTAATTAACTGGAAAAATCATAAACATTCTATAAGAATAAAAATGCTCAATTAATAATGATTATTAAAGCTATATTATATTTTTGAGCATAGTATAAATTTATAAATTCAAATATTGAATATAACTTGGTTATTAATATCTTCCTAATATAACTAAATATTAATAAATCAAAAAGTTATATTTAATAATAATTACACTCAACTAAAGGAGTTATAATAATGAATATAAGCACAATGGGTAACGGTTTTACTGTGTTTTTTTGATTGTTCGATAATATCTTTAAAACAGATAATAGATTCGAAATGAACATAACAAGTTCTACAGGAAAACAATTAAAATTTCGTTTAGTCTATGGAGAAAAAGCAGAATATACTAAATTCTAAATTGATAATTCAGCAGGAACAATCGTCCTGGATTTTATTATCCAACGCAAAAATAATTATGAGGTTATTTCCACTGACTAAGGAATAGTTAAATATGATGATATTGATGAAAAGTTAGAAGTTCTAGATTCTAAAGCAGAAAATAGAAAAGGTATTGTACTTCATTTAACTAATCCATCTAACCAATGTTTTAATCTTGAAATTAAATACAGCAATTAATTCAATCAATTCTAAAAAATTTGCTAATAATAAGATATACTTAAATATAAATTGTAAACCACGTTCTTTATGGTTTATTTTATATAACAAATGTAAATTAAACAAAGGTGTTATTTAACACCTTTTTTAAATTAAAAACCTAACAATTTTATTTAAACTTCTTTATTTCTATAAGCACGACGGCGGTCGTTCTCTGTCAAATAACGTTTCCTCAAACGAATTGATTGCGGAGTAACTTCCACTAATTCATCATCATCAATAAATTCTAACGCCTGTTCTAATGTCTTTTTAACAGGAGGGGATAAAGTTGTTGCTTCATCTTTCCCTGATGCACGGATATTGGTCAATTTTTTACCAGTTAAACAGTTCACTGTTAGATCATTAGAACGAGAATGGATACCAATGATTTGTCCTTCATACACTTCAGCACCATGACCAAGGAATAATTTACCGGAATCTTGTAAACTATAAAGCGCATAAGCTACTACTTTACCTTGACCGTTTGAGATCATAACGCCATTTTGTCGACGGCCAATTTCACCAGGTCTCACATCATCATAGTGACTAAAAGTTGCATATAGCAAACCGGTACCTGATGTCATTGTCATAAATTCTGTCCGAAAACCGATTAAGCCTCGGCTTGGAATAAGATAATCAAGTCGCACTCGACCTTTTCCATCTGGCAACATATCACGTAGTTCACCTTTACGTTTACCTAATGCCATCATAACATCGCCTTGATGCAGCTCTTCAATATCTAAGGTTACTTGTTCAAAAGGTTCCTGTTTACGACCCTCAAAATCACGGAAAATAACTTTTGGTCGAGAAACAGCTAATTCAAAACCTTCACGGCGCATGTTTTCAATTAATACCGAAAGGTGAAGCTCACCACGACCAGAAACACGGAAAGCATCTGGATCTTCAGTCTCTTCTACCCGTAATGCAACGTTATGCACTAACTCTTTTTTCAAGCGATCTAAAATTTGACGCGAAGTAACATATTTTCCTTCACGACCACAAAACGGTGACGTATTAACACAAAAATACATACTCACCGTTGGCTCATCAACTGCCAGCGCTGGCAACGCTTCAATATTATTTGGATCACATAACGTATCGGAGATATTTAATTCGCCAAGCCCCGTCAAGGCGATAATATCACCCGCCTCAGCAACTTCAGAATCGATACGCTCTAACCCTAAATGTGTCAATGCCTTACCAACCCTACCACGACGTGTTTTGCCTTCACTATTAACAATAGTGACGATTTGGTTAGGCTTCACTGCACCACGCTTAATGCGACCAATGCCAATAACACCCAGATAATTATTGTAATCAAGCTGAGAGATTTGCATTTGAAAAGCACCAGCTAAATCAACCTGTGGAGGAGAAACATATTTTACAATGGCTTCATACAGTGGTGTCATATTTTGCGCCATATCATCGTAATCTGTTCCAGCGATACCATTTAAAGCAGATGTGTAAATGATTGGAAAATCAAGTTGCTCATCAGTCGCCTCTAAGTTGACAAACAGATCAAAAACCTGATCAACAACCCAATCTGGCCTTGCCCCTGGACGATCTATTTTATTGATTACTACAATTGGTTTTAAACCGTGAGCAAAGGCTTTTTGGGTAACAAAGCGGGTTTGTGGCATCGGGCCATCCATTGCATCAACCAAAAGCAACACACTGTCAACCATTGACATAACGCGTTCAACTTCACCACCAAAATCAGCATGTCCTGGCGTATCAACAATATTGATTCGATAATCATGCCATTTGATGGCGGTATTTTTTGCCAAGATAGTAATGCCACGCTCTTTTTCCAAGTCATTGGAATCCATTACACGTTCATCTAAGTTATTACGTTCACCAAAGGTGCCAGATTGTTGTAATAATTTATCGACCAGTGTCGTTTTTCCATGATCGACGTGTGCGATGATGGCGATATTTCTTAAATTTTCAATAGACACAAAATTTTACCATATTATCTAACTGGAAAGGATTAAATGACTCTGGCCAAGCAGTGGCTTTGCCGGTAGGCATCTACACATATGCTGTTATTTTACACATAATATTGGCGGAGTGAAATAAATGTGAACTGTATCAACTTAAATAACTCTTAAGCAACAGAGTAGTCACTAAAAGGCGCTTATATTAATGCTCTAATTAGGCTAGCTTACCATGTATTTTTTATATTAATAGTTAAACTAGCGAAAGCATTTAAATGAAGTAAACTTTTTTCTTTTAACAGATGTTTAAAATAACTTTATTGACAGCAATTATTTTAAACATATCAATAAAATCATTATTATTTAACACACTAAAATTATCTTGTAAAACATTTAAAACAATATTTCATGGTTTAATATTGCCTTGTATTTTGTTGTTTTGTTATAAATATATTTTTCTATTTATGACAACATTTATCAGATATTTAACAATCCATTCTTTTTTCATCATTTACTTGAAAATGGAATTCTGCCAATGGCTTGATACAATACCTAATATCATTGTTTTTTACTTGCCTTACAAAAATATTAAGCAGTGACTGGTAGCAAAAATATTCTTGCACGGTCAATATGATTATATTTACTAATATAATTATTTTTTGATAGCAAATTCTTTATATAAAAAACAGCTGCTACAGTAGCTACTTGACTAGTTTTAAAAAATTTATCCGGTATTACGTATACCAATGGCAATACCAGCAATGCTCACCATTAGCGCTTGTTCAATATAAGGAGCAGGCTGTTGTTATTGAGAACGATGTAATAACTCGGCTTGTAAGACATTCAAAAGATTGTTATAAACATTTTGTAAGGTAATCGATTCTGCAATCCACGGTAAATCAGCCATTAATGCTTTATCTTTAGAGATAGCCAATACACTTTTAATATCTTGCGCCAACTGTTGTCGTAGCTTTTCGCCTAATGGCCACAGTCGTTTGTCAACCAATCGCTGATCATAATATTCAGCTAACCACAAATCAACTTTAGCGAATACCATCTACAACATCGCAATTCGAGTTTTAAAAAAAGGCCAGTCGTGCTACATATCATCGAGAACTGACTGCATACCATTGTCAATAACATGTTGTAAAGCAGCTCCGGCACTTAGCCAAGCGGGTAACATTAAACGATTCGCGTCCAGGCGAAAATCCACGGGATCACTCGCAAGGTCTCGACTCCACTATCCTGACGACGTTTTGTCGGCCTGGAACCCAGTGGTAATTTGGCTAACTCACACTCCGGTGTTGCAGCAAGAAAATAGGGGACGAAATCGGGTTATTGGCAAACATAATCACGATACATATCACATGAGATGTCAGATAATATTTCCATGACCGCACGCCATTCAGGCTTTGGCTCTGGTGGTGGCAATAAATTAGCTTCCAGTATCGCGCTAGTATATAAACTACTCATCGTCACTTGGGGTAAGCCATATTTGAAGCGGATCATTTCGCCTTGCTCAGTGGCTCTTAATCCTCCTTTTAAACTACAGGGCGGTTGAGAAAGCAATGCCGAATGCGCTGGCACTCCACCACGACCTATTGTGCCGCCGCGACCATGAAATAGTTTTAACTTAATTTTCTCTTTCTCACAAAGTTTAATTAGTGCTTCCTGAGTGCAATACTGAGCCCACGAGGCTGCCATCACCCCTGTGTCTTTAGCAGAATCGGAATAACCTATCATAACCATCTGTTTATTATCAACAATCTCACGATACCATGGGATGGTTAGCAATTTTTACATCACCGCTTCAGCATTATTTAAATCATCTAAAGTTTTAAATAACGGCACCACGGCAAGTTTAATGAGCATCCGCCTTCTTTAAGCAACAATTTTACCGCTAATACATCAGATGGCACTTTTGCCATGGAAATAACATAAGCAGCGATTGAGTCCGTCGGTGCATTGGCAATAACCTGATAGGTGTCTAATACTTCTTGTGTTTCCGTACTTGGCTGCCAATTTTTCGGACAAAGCGGCGGCTTAGAGCTTAACTCGGCTAATAAAAAAGTCTGTTTTTCTTCCTTCGACCAATTTTTATAATCACCCAACTCAGGGTAATCAAGCAGTTCTGCTAAAGCATCAGTATGTCGACTATTTTCCTGTCGGATATCAATTCGTACCAATTGCAAACCAAAACAACGAATTCGTTGTAATGTATCGAGTAATTGCCCATTGGCTATAATCGACATACCGCAAGCAATGAGCGATTGATAGCAAGTATAAAGTGGCTGCCAAAGCTGTTGATTATCATGAAGATAGTCTTCGAGCAGCAATACTGTTTCACCTTTAATACAACTGTCCAAGTAATTGAATATATTACGTAATCGGGTACACAAATTTTTAGCAATCTGGCGATAAGGTTCATCAATATCGTCGCCACCTGCTAATTGCCGAAGTTCAGGCGTTGCTTCTGACATCGATAATTCAGAAACTAAGATTTGAATGTCGGCTAAAAAAAATTCAGTCGCTTTCCAACAACTCAGTAAAAGAACCTCACGAGTAACATCAGCAGTAACAAAGGGATTACCATTACGATCACCACTCATCCAAGAAGCAAAACAAATCAAATCAGTATCAACAGGTAAATTAATTGCTAAACTGGTTTCAAGCTGTTCATTCAATTCACGTAAAAAAGCGGGAATACCATCCCATAATAAATTTTCAACAACGGCAAATCCCCATTTAGCTTTATCAATCGGCGTAGGGCGATTTTTTCGAATTTCATCAGTATACCAACACTGTGCAATTAACTGAAGTAAACGTCGCATGATATTATTACGTTCATAATCCACTAAATCATCATGATCTAACTGAGCTAAACAGGTATTCACTTCAATCAATTTGTGAATTAAAGTATGGCATGCAATTTCCGTTGGATGTGTGGTTAATACTAATTCAATCGATAATTGCTCGATCGTTTTGGTGATTGGCTTATTATTAAATCGTTGTTCTTTCAAACGAGCAAAAAAATTAGCCAATACCTCAGGATTACTAGCTGCTTCACCATGAGGAGAAATACTATAGTATTACTCTGCGACATTGGCTAAATTGAGAAATTGATTAAATGCCTTAACTACCTGAAGCAGCTCATCATTAGAGATGATTCTGTAATGTTTTCAATAAAGCTTGTCGCTGTGCTTTATTTCCTGCCCGGAAAGATTTTGACAATTTACGGATAGAGTCTATTTTATCTAAGATATCCTTACCTAAAGCATTTTTAACCGTATCACCTAACAACTTACTAACATACTCACATTACTAAGCATCGCGGAATATTGTTGAACCATAAGACTCCCTAACCTTCACTGTCCAAAAGTTTATTTATTCATTATTTAAGTTGAGAAAGCTTTATTAGCAATTAGCAAATATTTCTCACTCTAATAACAGAATCGCCAAATAATAATATTCTTTTGTGAAATAATGGATATTAGTTTTATCAGCAAACCTAAACATATATCAAAAAGTGTGGCATTTTTAAAAAATTCTATGATTGACTTAATTGCCCCGACAAAGATTATTTCAGTTCAAAACAGAGAGCAATTCAACGAGAGTAGTAAATAAAATGCTTGCTAGCCACAATGCTTAACTATTCAACTCACCTTGGCAAACTAAACAGCAAAATAACCCCTCTATTTTTATTGACTATCGATACGGGTGAAGTACACCGATTATGCCATTATTATCGCGTCAAAGTAATTGTGATAAGCGATTAAGATCTGACTGAATTGCGCCCGCTGTCACATCACACCCTGCACCTGGCCCTCTTATTACCAGTGGATTATCACGATACCAATGACTCTCTATAGCAAAAACATTGTCACCTGGTAACAACGCTGCTAATGGATGATCAGGCAAAATAGCTTCAACTCCAACTTTGGCACGATTTTTAGCGGCATCAAAACGAGCCACATAACGCAACACCATGCCCATCTCCTGAGCAGCTTGCAAACGTTGTGCCATTTGTTCGTTAATCACCATACTATTTTTAAAAAACTCATTCAGATCACCGGTTGCCACTTCGACAGGCACTAGTGACTCAACCCGTACTTGTTCAGGTTCATAGCCAGCCTCACGGGCCAAAATGATCAAATTACGCATCACATCTTGTCCTGAGAGATCAACTCGTGGATCTGGCTCGGTTAAACCTTGCTGCCAAGCTTGCTCAACCAACTGATTAAACGGTAGCGTGCCATCAAATTGTGAGAATAACCAAGATAAGGTACCGGAAAAAATACCACTAATAGAAAGGATATTATCACCACTCTCTTTTAAATCACGGACCGTATAATTAACTGGTAATCCCGCACAGACTGTCGCATTATAAAGCCAGTAGCAACCCGTTTTGGCAAAAGCATCACGTATCTGACGGTAATCGTCGCTCACCAGAGCGCCTGGGATCTTATTGGCACTGATAACATGAAAACCATAACTAGCAAAATCAAGATAGCTTTTTGCCACCTCCTCACTGGCCGTTATATCAAGCACAACCATCTCATCAAACGGATGTTCTCGCATCCAGAGAAAAAGCGCTTCATCTTGATGTATTGTTGCTTCATGATCAAAAAAAGCTAATACTCGACTTGGATCAATACCCTCATAATTTAACAGGCTACGATAACTATCGATGACTCCAGCGAGAATAAACTCAAAATCACTACGGGCTGAAATAGTTTTCTGCTCAGTGGCAAACAATTCCAGCCAGCGAGAACCAATATTACCTTTGCCAAACAGAACTAATCCAATACGTTTTTCCGCCCGAAATAAGCTCTGATGTAATCCCTGGATCAAATGTGATGTTTGAGTTGCACGTAACACAGCCACCAGGCTAATTTCTTCTTCCGAGTGCCAAATAAATTCAACGGGTTGATCTTTTAATTGCTGATAAAAACGATGTCTATGTAACGGATTTTTACCAACACCGGCACCAACAAGAGCAACCAAAGAAAAACGATCACGTAATAATAATTTTTCTGCTACCGCCATCTCCTTCAATATCTCCAGTGCACTAACAGCAACTTCAGAGGTATAACATAATTGGATCAATTTACGATCGGGATATAACCCTGTGGCTAATGGGCGCAACTGACTCTGTTTAAGCAACAAATCGATATCTTTATAGTGTTGACTAAAATTTTGCTGGCTTGCTAGGATTAGTTCGACCAGACAAACATCATCATGGCTAGTAACAATTTTTACCCCTGTCCCTGAAGCTAACACCCGCTCTATTTTTGTCGAACCCTGTTCAGGCTGATAACTACATCTCAGTTGTAAGTCAATATTAGTGACCGAAATTGGCTGTAATGTGCGGGTATGAAGCACCGATGCCGTTAAACGCGCTAATTCACTAGCTTCATCAAGACTTAATAGTGGCAGTAAACAGGCATCTTTGACTTTGCGTGGATCAGTGCTGTATACACCAGCAACATCACTCCAAATGGTTACTTTATTGACGCCCGCCAATGCCCCCACTTGTGTTGCTGAATAATCACTACCATTACGCCCTAATAATACCGTTTTACCTTGTTTACTTTGGGCAATAAAACCTGTCACCACCAAACGTTTATTAGGGTGTTGTTGCAAAAGTTGTTGTAACAATGGGCGTGAGAGGGTTTCATCTACTTGCGGTTGGGTGGCAAATTCTGCCCGCAAGAAAAGCCGTGCATCTAACCAATGACTTGGCAAACCGAATTGTTCCAAGACTGCGGACATTAAACGTGCAGACCAAATTTCACCATGGCCAACAATTTTTGCATAGCTATCATCATCAATCGGTTGATCTAATAAGGTACTTAAACGCTCAAAATCAGTTAAAAATGCTAGCTTTATTATGCGGGCTTTTTTCTCAGGTAATAACCCAATAATCAGATCCTCTTGGTAACGGCGGATTTCCTGCTGTACCTGATGGGCTGTAATACGATCACTTTGACTTAATTTGAGCCAATTAATCAATTGATTAGTTGTTGTCCCTGCCGCAGATACCACCATTAAATCACCTGGCTGGCTATAATTTGCCATGATATTAGCGACTCGCTGATAACATTTGACATCCGCCAGACTACTACCACCAAATTTATGTAATTGACGATAGTGATATTTTACTGCCCCCGCTGTCACTGCGTTCATGATAAAAATTACCTCTTCACTCCCAACTGAAATGCGTTATCCAAATCTTCAATCAAATCCTAACTATCTTCAATAATTACGGAAAAACTTAATAAAATTTCTATGGCAGTAGCTAGCTTATAAATCAAATAATGCCCGGTTCATAGTAGCTCTGAGCTTATGACAAATAGTTAATATTGATGATTTATATAACATAACATTTATTAGTTAAAAAATTTAAAAAGATAATCAAATATAATCAATTGGACATAAAGATGTTAATACCTCTAGAAATCCAAAATACTTTACGTTTAAAGCAAGTAATGGGATAATTATCAATATAAAATACAAGAATAAACGGTAGAATATTAGAAATTTATTAAACAAATTTTTGCCAATTAAGACTATATTTATACAGCAACAAATAAATTAAACTTTTCTATTGATTGACTTAACTTAAGGTATCCCATGGCTGAGTGGAATGGTGATTATGTTAGCCCTTATGCTGAACATGGTAAAAAAAGCGAACAAGTAAAAAAGATCACAGTATCTATCCCATTAAAAGTACTTAAAATCTTGACAGATGAACGTACTCGTAGACAAATTAATAATTTACGCCATGCGACAAACAGTGAATTGCTATGTGAAGCATTTTTACATGCGTTCACTGGTCAACCCTTACCAAATGATGATGATTTATGTAAAGAACGTGATGATGAAATTCCAGAAGCAGCAAAAATCGTTATGCGCCAAAGAGGTATTGATCCAGATACATGGGAATATTAATTATTTCCCTTATTCTTGAAAGATTAAGCCATTAAAACTATTTATAAAAATGGTCTTTATTTAACTGTTTTTTGCTTCAATAATTTTAGTTTTATATAAACAGTAACACTCCGATATTAAGCTCAGTATTACTCTTATATCATAAGCACGATTTTTCTTACTTGATTAAACCATGATTACTTTTTCATGCCTGGAATATTGAACCGCTGCTTGAAGCGATAAACACGGCCGCCGGAAGCCACATCACGCTGTTTACCTGTATAGAATGGATGACACTTACTACAAACATCCAAATTCAAATTATGATTAACAGTTGATTTAATTTTCATTACATTACTGCAAGAACAAGTCGCAGTAACTTCTTCATATTTAGGATGAATACCTTTTTTCATAGGAAAACCTCTACTTAGGCCATATCGCTATCTAACCCCACAGTTAGACACCATACGTCAAATCGATTAATAATAGTGTTTAGTAATAATCAAAATTACTAACAAAGGTGTTGGATTATACAGAAAATCTGTTTATAGCGCAATGAAATCTAGTCAAATAATATGATACTCTATCTTTATACGTCTTATAAATAACATGTATGACAATTATTTGGAACACTTAATAATGACTATTGTTCAAGTGACGCTCCCTGTTCCGCTAATGCGTGTTTTTGATTACCAATTACCGAGTAATCTTCCTTTACCACAGAAAGGCTGTCGAGTACGGGTACCGTTTGGTAAGCGCATGGCCTTAGGCATTGTATTAGCATATAGCCATAAAAGTAAACTCAGTGGTGAGCAATTAAAAACCATTGACCAAGTGTTAGATCAAGAATCGTTATTTTCTGACAGATTATGGTCGTTATTACTTTGGGCTTCACAGTATTATCATCACCCAATTGGTGAAGTGCTATTTCACGCGCTACCGGTATTACTCCGGCAAGGCAAAGCCGCAGCATTTTCTCCACTGTGGCAATGGCAGATCACCGAACAAGGTAAAATTTTTGAGCTAAACCAGCTTAAACGAGCGCCAAAACAACAACAGGCGCTGGCATTACTACAGCAACATCCCCTTTATCGTCATCAAATAACAGAAAATGAATTAAGTAAAAATGCTTTACAAGAATTAAAAAAGAGAGCATTAATTCAACTATTACCCATCCAAGCAAAAATGGAAAATTGGCATGCTGATTTTCAAATTTGTGGCGAAAAACTAAAACTCAATTTAGAGCAATCAACAGCTGTAAGGGCAATAAGTTCTCAACCAACATTTACGCCTTGGTTATTAGTCGGGATCACCGGTTCTGGTAAAACAGAAGTCTATCTAAGCGTAATTGAAAATGTTTTAGCGCAAGGTAAACAAGCATTAGTTCTCGTTCCGGAAATTAGTCTTACTCCGCAAACTATTCAACGATTTAGTGAACGATTTAATGCTCCCGTTGATGTACTACATTCAGCACTAAATGATAGTGAACGACTGGCTGTCTGGTTACGCGCGCAAAAAGGATACAATGCTATTGTGATTGGTACTCGCTCTGCATTATTCACTGCGTTTGCAAATCTTGGCTTAATTATTATTGATGAAGAACATGATAACTCTTATAAACAACAAGACGGGTGGCGTTATCATGCCCGTGATCTGGCTGTTTTGCGAGCCAAAAAAGAGAACATTCCAATCATTATGGGTACCGCAACACCTTCGTTAGAAAGCCTGTATAATATTGAGCAAGGAAAATATCACCGTCTAGATTTAACTCAAAGAGCCGGTAACGCCAAACCAGCAAGCCAATATTTACTTGATTTAAAAGGCCAACCATTAAAATATGGTTTGTCAAAACCATTAATTCAGCGTATTGAAGAGCATTTGGCAACGAATAACCAAGTGATGCTATTTTTAAATCGCCGCGGCTATTCGCCAACTTTAATTTGCCATGATTGTGGCTGGATTGCCGAATGTTTACGTTGTGATCACTATTACACACTACACCATCATCAACGTCAGCTACGATGTCATCACTGTGATAGTCAACTGCCAATCCCGATACAATGCTCACACTGCGGCTCAACTCATCTACTCCCTGTTGGTTTAGGTACTGAACAACTGGAAGAGGTAATTAACCAGCTTTTTCCTAATATACCGGTTAGCAGGATTGATAAAGATACAACTCGACGTAAAGGGGCATTAGAAAAACAATTAGCCACCGTCTATACAGGCGGTGCTCGCGTCCTGATCGGTACACAAATGCTAGCTAAGGGACACCATTTTCCTGATGTTACCCTGGTTGCCTTATTGAATGTAGATGGTGCACTTTTTTCCAGTGATTATCGAGCGACAGAAAGATTTGCTCAACTCTATACCCAAGTATCAGGACGGGCTGGCCGAGCAGAGAAGCATGGCGAAGTGATCCTGCAAACCTACCATCCTGAACATCCATTATTATCTACATTATTAGAAAAAGGATATAACGAATTTGCTATAGAAACGCTAGCGGAACGACGAGAGGTTTTTTTACCACCACATAGCAGTCATATTATGATCCGTTCTGAAGATCATCATAACCAGTCTGCGCCAGATTTTTTAAACAAAATCCGCCAATATATAGAACAACATAATATGTGCGATCCACAACTTTGGTTAATGGGCCCTATACCTGCAATCCAAGCTAAGCGGGCTGGCCGTTTCCGTTGGCAATTACTATTGCAACATCCTTCGCGATCTTTTTTACAACAATTTCTCTTGCGTATATTACCTGAAATTAGGACATACCCTGAAAGCCGAAAAGTAAAATGGAATATTGATGTTGATCCGACTGAAAATTAGTCGTTGTTATTAATCAACGACCTTACACTAACACCTATTGATGCAAATAAAAGTAGCTTTGTGTGAAGCCACTCTATAAATAAATTTAAACAAACTATTCAGACAAATTTATTTACAAATTTTGCTAGTAAAGTGCTTAGAATAGATAAATGCATTAATTAAATAGACTCAGTTAGACATTAAAATGTGCGAGGTGGAAGTATGGAACAGAAGATAACTAACCACAACCCAACCATGAAGGATGTCGCTAACACAGCAGGCGTATCTACCGCAACGGTTTCCAGAGCACTAACTAACCCAGCTCAAGTTTCAGCCAAAACGCGCTATATAGTTGAAGAAGCTGCGTTGGAAACCGGTTATAATGTCTGCTGCATGACAAAAAATGGTAGATTCAGCCAACCTAAAACTATTTTTGTAGTTATACCTGATATTATCAATCCTACTTGTCCTGATATTATTAGCTGTATTGAGCAAGTCGCTGCTGAACAGGGATATATGGTACTGATTGTGACTGCAAGCATTACCAAAAACCACTTACTTGATATATTTATCAGTAAACAAATTGATGACATTATATTACTCAATTCTGACATTCCATTTGAAATAGCCAAAAGAAATCCGAAAGATTTTTTGCTAATAGTTGTCGCCAATGAGTTTGTACCTGAGTTCAAACTTGCTGCTATAAATTATGACTCGTCGTCTGAGCCAAGATATTGATCCACAATATCATCCGATATTGATAATGTAACCTACTCTTTTAACACAATTAACTACTTACAAAAACTGGGTCATAAATATATTGCCTGCATAACAGGCTCAAAAACCATGCTGTCTTGCCAATATCGTTTACAGGGTTATATTCAAGCGATACAGCGAGCGGGTAGTATGGTACAAGATGAGTATATTATTTACAGTAATTTTTCCTATCAAGACGGAGTCGAAGGCATAAAAAAACTTTTTGCATTACCTAAACCACCTAGCGCAATTTTTTGCCATAATGATATTATGGCTATTGGTGCTATATGGCAGGTCATACGTATGGGTTAACATTACCAAGTGACTTGTCTATTATTGGATTTGGCAATCTTAGTTTTGCACAATATAGCAAACCCGCTCTTACTACAATCGAGCAACCTCGCTTTCAAATTGGTCGCCAAGCAATGTTACTACTTATAGCCAAAATTCAGGGTCAGGAAATGGATAATAGCACAAAACTGCTAGACCGCCATTTAGTTATCCGTAATAGTGTTTGTCTACCTAAAAACTAGTCAAAAGTGATTAAGTTAAGTAACATATAATAAATTAATGTAAATTTTTTATTAATCAGCGAATTGAAAAGTGGCACAAAAAGATTACGTAAGACGAGGACATACAACGTCCCGTAAAAATAAACATGCTGGCAAGAAAAAATCAAATCAAGGATTGCCAAAAACAACCCTTACTGCCGTTATTGCCATCGTCGTTATCTTTACAGGCGGCTTATATTACATTACGCAAAATAAACGTGTCCCTGTACTTAACAGAGCATCTTCGCCTAATATAAATCAGCCAGCCAGTAGCCTACCACCAAAGCCTGAAGAACGGTGGCGTTACATAAAAGAGCTGGAAAAGCGGGGCACTGATCTACCGAACTTTAACAGCTCACCAAAATCAAATATTAATAACATCACCGAATTAACCCATGAGCAGCGTCAACTACTTGAGCAGATTGATGCGGACAGACGCAGTCCTATTACTAATTTATCTGAAGTGCCAAATAATGATAATGTCCCTCGTTCACGAGTTATTATTAATGGCCCACCAATAGAATCACCTCTCCGACTAAAACCAGAGCCACAGCCTAAACAACCAACTAATAGAGAGCAAAAAATATTGGTACAATGTGGTTCATGTAAGTCTCTGGAACAAGCAGAATCGATCAAAGCTAATCTTGCATTCTCAGGTTTAGAAAGCAGAATTAGTTCGACAGAAGGTTGGTATCGTGTCGTACTTGGACCATACAGCAAAGAAGCAGCAGAGAAAATACGTGACAGAGCCAACTCTGTCGGTATATCCGGCTGCATTCTTCGTACTAGTAAGGGTTGAAAAATCATTATTATCCCCCATTTACATCTCTAATAACGTAAATACAGACTTTTTATGTAATAAAAAACTAAAAAGTATATTTACATACTCCCAAATAAAATAACCGAGGGCTGACTCATGACTACAATCGTAAGTGTTCGCCGTTATGGCCAAGTCGTAATTGGTGGTGATGGCCAGGCGACGATAGGTAATACCGTCATGAAAGGCAACGTCTGTAAAGTACGCCGCCTTTATAAAGAAAAAGTTATCGCGGGCTTCGCCGGCGGTACTGCTGATGCATTTACACTGTTTGAACTTTTTGAACGAAAATTAGAGCTTCACCAAGGGCACTTAACAAAAGCCGCGGTCGAGCTAGCTAAAGATTGGCGTACTGATCGTATGCTGAGAAAGCTTGAAGCGCTTTTAGCGATCGCTGATGAAAGCAGCTCATTGATCATCACAGGCAATGGTGATGTTATTCAACCAGAAAATGATTTGATTGCCATTGGTTCTGGTGGCCCTTATGCCCAAGCCGCAGCTCGAGCCATGTTAGAAAATACAGAAATGAGCGCACGTGATATTACAAAAAAAGCGTTAAATATAGCGGGTGATATCTGTATTTATACTAACTATAAATTTAACTTTGAAGAACTGCCTTCAAAATCGTAAGGATTTAAACATGTCTGAAATGACGCCTCGTGAAATTGTCAGTGAATTAGACAATCATATTATTGGTCAAGACAAAGCAAAACGTTCTGTCGCCATTGCGCTACGTAATCGTTGGCGTCGTATGCAACTCGATGAAGCATTGCGCCAGGAAGTCACACCGAAAAATATTTTGATGATTGGTCCGACCGGTGTGGGTAAAACTGAAATTGCCCGCCGACTAGCAAAACTGGCTAACGCTCCTTTTATCAAGGTAGAAGCAACAAAATTTACTGAAGTCGGTTATGTAGGTAAAGAAGTTGACTCGATTATCCGTGATTTGACTGACGTGGCCGTAAAAATGGTACGTCTGCAATCGATAGAAAAAAACCGTTACCGTGCAGAAGAATTGGCGGAAGAGCGTATTCTTGATGTTTTATTACCACCAGCTAAAAATAATTGGGGGCAACCTGATCCCTATGTAGAACCTTCCACAGCACGTCAATCCTTCCGCAAAAAACTCAGAGAAAGGGAGTTAGACGATAAAGAAATTGAAATTGAAGTAGCTACTACCCCAATGGGAGTTGAAATTATGGCTCCTCCTGGCATGGAAGAAATGACTAGCCAATTGCAATCTATGTTTCAAAATCTGGCAGGACAAAAACATAAACCCCGTAAGATGAAGATCAAAGAAGCTTTCAAAATCTTGATAGAAGAAGAAGCAGCAAAACTGGTTAATCCTGAAGAACTAAAACAACAAGCAATTGATGCAGTTGAACAACATGGTATTGTTTTTATCGATGAAATCGACAAAATTTGCAAACGTGGGCAAACTTCTGGTCCAGATGTCTCAAGAGAAGGTGTACAACGTGATTTGTTACCTTTAGTCGAAGGCTGCACCGTTTCAACTAAACATGGTATGGTAAAAACTGACCATATTCTATTTATTGCTTCCGGCGCATTCCAGATTGCTAGTCCATCGGATTTGATCCCTGAGCTTCAAGGCCGATTACCGATCAGAGTTGAACTGCAAGCGCTGACGACAGAAGACTTTGAACGTATTTTAACTGAACCGAATGCGTCTTTAACCATACAATACAAAGCCTTAATGGCTACCGAAGGTTTAAACATTAAATTTACCCCAGATGGCATTGGTAAAATTGCGCAGGCGGCATGGCAAGTCAATGAGAAAACAGAAAATATTGGAGCTCGTCGCTTACATACCGTGCTTGAGCGTTTGATGGAAGATATCTCTTTTGATGCCAGTGAACGTAATGGTCAAATTATTACAATTAACGCTGATTATGTCGCTAAGCATCTTGATGAGTTGATTGCCGATGAAGACCTGAGTCGATTTATTTTATAATCTGGCGTCGTTGACTTTGCTGATTATAATCTTGGATGGGGGGGGCTAAGCCTCCCATTATTTTTATAACAACAAACTTGTGGATTAATTATATGAATTTAATCACATCAAGAAAACCTATATAAATAAAGGCATGGCTGGAAAGCTTACACCCCAAAACTCTTCCGTTAGGTATTGCGCCAATTATAACAGGTTCTGCATTAGCATATTGTTCAGGTACTTTTACACTCTCTATTGCATTACTAGCTTTATTAACTGCAGCAGCATTACAAATTCTTTCCAATCTGGCGAACGATAATGGTGATGCAATCAAAGACAGCGATACCGAGGAACGTTTAGGACCGTTACGAGATATACAGAAAGGAATTATTAGCCTAGCCGAGATGAAAATCGCCCTAAAAATTACTATTTTTATAGCTTGTTTATTTGGCTTAGCACTGATCATTGTCGCTACTAGAGCGCCAAAGGATATCATTGGTTTTCTCATACTTGGGGTTATTGCTATAACCGCTGCTATCACTTATACAATGGGTAAAAAACCTTACGGATATCTGGGACTAGGTGATATTTCTGTACTAATCTTTTTTGGCTGGTTGAGTGTAATTGGAACTTATTATCTCCATACTAACCACTTTAACCTAATGACATTATTGCCAGTAACAGCTTGTGGGTTACTATCAGTAGCAGTACTAAATATTAACAATATGCGCGATATAGATAATGATATTAAAGCAAGTAAGTACACCATAGCGGTTAGATTAGGCGCCAACGGGGCCCGCCAGTACCATGTTGTCATCATCTTAATTGCGATTTTCTGTTTTACACTCTTCAGCCTGCTATGTCTTAATCACTGGACAGGTTGGTTATTCGTGCTAGCTATACCAATATTATTAAGCCATATAAAGAAAGTTATTCATGACACTAGTGCTGAAGGTATGAAACCTTTATTAGAAAATATGGTAAAAGCGGCGTTACTGACAAACATATTATTTTCGCTAGGACTTATTTTAAATTACTTTGTTGTAATATTGATTTTTCTCAGCGTTTTTATGAGCGATGTTTTTGCAAAAAATAACCGGAAAAGGATATACTGAACTTCCCTTGCACTTAAATAGACCAAAAGCCTATGAAATATGATACTTCCGAGCTGTGTGATATCTACCAAGAAGAGGTAAATGTGATAGAACCTTTATTCTCTAACTTTGGTGGGCGTACTTCATTTTATGGCCAAATCGTGACAGTGAAATGCTTTGAAGATAACGGCATCATCTACGATTTACTAGAAGAACAAGGGGAAGGTCGAATTCTATTAATCGATGGTGGCGGCTCTGTACGTAAGGCACTAATAGATACTGAATTGGCAAAATTTGCCATTAAAAATCAATGGGAAGGTATTGTTATTTACGGCGCTGTACGTCAGGTTGATGAGTTAGCAGAATTAGATATTGGTATTCAAGCAATCGCAGCCATTCCGGCAGGTTGTAATAGTGAGGGTATTGGCGAAAGCGATGTTCGAGTTAATTTTGGTGGCGTCACTTTTTTTTACAGAAGATTATCTGTATGCGGATAACACGGGTATTATTCTTTCTGAACATCCATTACTTTTAGACGATGAGCTAAATAACGATCAGGATATTGAAGACTAAATACCTGCTCAGCAGCTTGCACACATTTAACTATTATTCAAAACTATCGATTAAGCAAAAAATAAGGGCAATAAATTTTGCCCTTACTTCTATTTTTTTCTATTCCAGTAAAATATCGAATGATTACTGTACATCTTTCATTCGACCTAATAGACCACGTACACGCTCTTGCCAAGCAAGATGTACTTGTTTTAAATTCTCATTTTCTTTAATTAACGTTCCGTGTTCCTCTTTAGCAGTCACTATTTCTTCTTGCAACTTATTGTTTTTGTCTTTAAGCTCATTAACTTCCATCTGTAAAATTTCAATAGTTTCAAGAACTTCTTTAATTTTATCTTCTAATTTTTCAAAAAATTCAAATGACATTCTTTCTTCCCCTTTTTTAGCAATGCTAAGATTGTAAGTAGCCTTCTTACGCCTGTCTAGTTGAAAGCTGTCGATAAACGCCAATCTAATCGCAATTATTTCTATTTATCCAACCAATTGCAAAAAAATGCATCAAGTAGAATGTCAAATTGATCACTTTATCAGAGCGATTTCGCTCATTTCTTTGACATGATCCAACATATTTGATCCCACTATTTCCGTTTAAGTTCGTTTAACGATAAATTCGCTTAGAGCTTTCTCAGGAAATAACAAAGAAAGACAAATTCTATTGCTTGATATTGATACTTTTTGCAGGATAAACATATGAGTAAAATTACTTCACCAACACTTAGCGGTCAATGTATCTCTGAATTTTTAGGTGCTGCCTTACTTGTCTTTTTTGGACTGGGTTGTGTTGCAACTACCCGCATCGCAGGCACACAACTCGGCTTATGGGAAATCAGTATTATTTGGGGATTTGGCGTAGCCTTGGCCGTTTATCTTACAGCTGATATTTCTGGAGCGCACTTGAATCCGGCTATTACTGTTACCTTTTGGTTATTTGCCCATTTTGATCGAAAAAAAAGTACTGCCTTATATTATTACCCAAATGCTGGGAGGTTTTATCGCGGCCACTCTCGTTTATGGGTTGTACTTTGAATTATTTCTAGATCATGAAAAAGTACATCAAATAGTACGTGGATCACAAGAAAGTTTATTCACTGCTGGTATTTTTTCTACTTACCCAGCTGAGCAAGTTAACGTACTACAAGCACTTGTGGTTGAAGTTGTTATTGCTATTATTTTGGTCTGTATGATATTAAGTCTAACGAATGATAGCAATGGCATACCTTGTAGCCGATTAGCACCACTACTCATTGGTATTCTGATCACAGTTATTGGTGGTTCATTTGATCCACTAACGGGATTCGCATTAAATCCTGCTCGCGATTTTGGCCCTAAATTAGTAGCTTATCTCGCTGGTTGGGGGGGGGGGGGGATATTGCCTTAACCGGTGGACGCAACTTTCCTTACTGTGTGATCCCCTTAACCACACCTTTTGTTGGCGTGATTATCGGTGCTTTTGCTTATCGTAAACTGATTGGCTACCATTTACCTGCCATGACAAATCAAAACAAAAAAGAAACCTAAAAATAATCCCAAATAATATGAAGTAAATTGGACAATTATCATGACAACTGAAATATCAACAAAAAATACGTTATAGCACTTGATCAAGGTACCACCAGTTCACGAACCATCATCTTTGATCACGATGCTAACATCATTAATATTTCTCAACGTGAATTTCCCCAAATTTATCCAGAACCAGGTTGGGTAGAACACGATCCAATAAAAATATGGGCAACACAAAGTGCGACTTTAACTGAAGCATTAGCTATTTCTGATATCCGCAGTGATCAAATTGCCGGAATTGGCATAACCAATCAACGGGAAACAACCATTGTCTGGGAGAAAAAAACCGGTAAACCGATTTATAATGCGATCGTTTGGCAATGTCGTCGTACTGTTGATTTCTGTACCGAACTAAAACGGGATAACCCAGAACTGGAGAAATATATTCGTAACAATACCGGTCTTGTAGTTGAAACATATTTCTCAGGCACCAAACTCAAATGGATCCTTGAGAATGTTGATGGAGCTTATGAACGAGCAGAAAACGGTGAATTACTTTTTGGTACTATCGATACTTGGCTAGTATGGAAATTGACACAAGGACGCGTTCATATTACTGAATATACCAACGCATCTCGCACTATGCTATTTAATATTCATAAGCTAGAGTGGGATCAAAAAATCCTAAATGCCTTTAATATTCCATACGCCATACTACCAACAGTATGTGCATCTTCAAAAGTTTATGGAAAAACCAACATAGGTGGTACACGCATACCAATAGCTGGCATGGCTGGTGTCAACAAGCCGCCCTTTATGGTCAGTCGTGTGTCCAACCAGGAATGGCTAAGAACACCTACGGAACCGGCTGCTTCCTCTTAATGAATACCGGCAAACAAGCAAAAATTTCTGATCATGGATTACTGACAACCATTGCTTGTGGACCACATGGTGAAGTGAATTATGCATTAGAAGGTACTGTGTTCATGGCGGGTGCTTCTATACAATGGCTACGTGATGAACTGAAATTGATTGATGATGCTAATGACTCTGAATATTTTGCTAATAAAGTCAAAAATAATAACGGAGTTTATGTCATCCCTGCTCTGACCGGCTTAGGGGCACCTTATTGGGATCCTTATGCCCGCGGTGCGATTTTTGGCTTAACACGTGGTGCCAATCGTAACCACATTATCCGTGCAACATTAGAATCTATTGCCTATCAGACCCGTGATGTTCTTGAAGCGATGCAAAAAAGATACTGACACCCGCCTTAGTTCATTACGTGTTGATGGCGGAGCTGTTGCTAACAATTTCTTAATGCAGTTCCAATCTGACATACTGGGTGTTTATGTAGAACGTCCTATTATTCGTGAAAGTACCGCTTTAGGTGCTGCTTTACTTGTCGGATTAGCGATCGGTTTCTGGAAAGACTTGGATGAAGTTAAAGAAAAAATGCGTATTGAAAAAACTTTTACTCCCGGAATTGAAACCACTGAACGTAACTATAAATATAACGGATGGAAAAAAGCCGTTTACCACGCCAAAAATTGGGAAGAGCACAATTAACTATAATTAACAGCTATAAATACCCAAATAGCAGTAATCATTTATTGCTATTTTTTACACAAATAGTTATTAAAAATAAATCCTCTTAGTTTTTAATAGTATTTACTTTTTATCCACTTTATACAACAGTAGCAACCAACAGAATAGAATAAGCAGCGACATAGCTAACATCAACATACCTAAACTGAATTGCCCAGTTTGGGGCAAATGTGCCTACAACCAAGCCGCAACTCCTAAGCCTACATTTTGCAAATCTCCAACAAGGGCACCTGCTGCACCAGCCAAATAAGGAAAAGGCTCCATAGCACCGGTTGTTGCTAAAGGAAATAACATACCAGCCCCAAAGAAAGACCAGCAGGGATCAGTAATGACCACACATTCATAAATCCAAAACAGCCCGGTAACCACATTATAATACCAGCGGAAACACAACAAAATACGGCCTGCTACATTAAACGATAAAACGTTTTTCCTTCACATCCAGCATACCAAGCACCTAAAAATGCCGCAGGAATAGGCAAAATAAACAGAATACTCAAGTAATACTATTTAAACCTAATACTCCTCCCAACAATATACCGCTACTTGATTCAAAAACAACAACACCCACCAATCCACCAATTAACATCAGCAGATATGCATCAAACCTAGTATTTAACAACAACGAATAATAAGCAGACAACATATTTCTTTTTTCAGAGGCAGGAGGACCAGTTTCAGGCAGCCATTTCCACATACTGATCAGACTAAACTAGCCAATAATAACAGGAAAATATAAGTAGCATACCAGCCTAAAAAATAGGCGATTACCCCGCCAATCATCGGAGCCAATAACGGACTAACTAATATTCCCATATTTATATGCTATTAGCATAACGCAATGCGGTTCCGAGATAGAGATCACGGAGCATGGTTCTTGCTATTATGCCGGCAACCCCAATTCCTAACCCTTGCAATGCACTAGCAATAATCAAGATTTGTAATGAAGGCGTGAAAATTGCAACCACCGTTGCGAACAAATAAATAATTAAGCCTGCTATAATAACTGGACGGCGGCCAACGTGATCGGATAAGGGCCCATAAAATAGCAGATAAGCACCCATTACACTTTGCACTGTACCATCAGGCTCGCCGAAATAAACAGCAATTTCTGTGATAACAGGAACATAAATTGTCTATGTCGTCTGCCCAACCACAATTAAAGCAATAAGCATTAATAGCAAATTGAAGTGTTCTCATTTTATATAATAATCAATTTATTAAAAAAGGTCATAATATCTTAGGGTTAAGAAAAATTAACTCATCAAATTATGCGTTAATATCAATTAACCTAACAAATTTAAAAAAATTCGAGCTAATCTATTAAATTATTTTTTCTGTTTCACTGGCGCCAATTTAGTTATTTTGTAAATAAAACTGTACAATTTGATACCATAACCAAAGAGTCACAACTTGACTAAATAATCAAAACACATTATCGATAATGGTTTTCCCTCGATTTGACATAATATGACGAAACATTAATGCCTTATTTGATACATTAGGAGGCCAGCTGTATGGCAAATTGGGTAACAGGAAAAATTATCAAAAACCACAAATGGACAGCTTCATTGTTTAGTTTGATCATCGAAGCCTCAATTAAGCCCTTTATTGCCGGGCAATTTGCTAAACTTGCTCTGGAAATAAACGGCCAGCGTATCCAACGCGCCTATTCTTATGTCAATGCCCCTGACGATAATCAACTAGAGTTTTATCTCGTCACCGTCCCAGAAGGAAAACTCAGCTCACACCTTAAAGCATTAAAACCAGGTGATGCTATTTATGTTACAGAAGATGCCTCGGGTTTTTTTGTCTTAGAAGAACTACCAGATTGTGAAACACTTTGGATGTTATCAACAGGTACAGCAATTGGACCTTTCTTATCCATTTTGCAGTATGGTCAAGACCTAACACGATTTAATCAAATGATCCTAGTACATGCGGTACGTTATGCAGAAGATTTGAGTTACTTACCCTTAATGAAAAAACTTGAGAAAAAATATCAAGGAAAATTAAAGATCCAAACGATTGTCAGTCGCGAAAATACAGCTGGCTCCCTAACCGGCCGTATTCCAGCATTAATCGAAAGTGGACAAATTGAACAGGCAGTAAACGCAAAAATTGATCCCTTAACTAGCCATGTTATGCTTTGTGGTAATCCACAAATGGTTAAAGATACTCAACAACTATTGAAAACACAAAGAAGGATGGATAAACATTTACGTCGTAAAGCAGGACAAATTACCAGTGAACGATATTGGTAAGCAGAAGGTAAGCAAATATTAATCAGCACAGATAATCAACTTGCTCACTTTCTTTGCCATAATGATTTGCTTTGTTAAGCCCTCTAACACTAGCACTATCTAAAAACAATATGATGACGATAAATAAAGTTAGAAATCGTACAATACTCTACTTTCAAAAGGTGTCAATAGGCTAACTTCAATAGAAAATAGCATAAAAGCCAACAACAATAACAAAAATTAACCACTAGATTTAGCGCGATCATACAAACGTTTGCTAAAAATTGCGGCCAACGGATAAAGCAACAAATGACTGCTAACAGTAAACTAACGTGAGAGAATAAAAAATGTTTGCAAACTAAATATCATAACCATGAATAAAAACAAATAACGATACTAAACAAAATAGTTTTCGACCAATACGCCCTTTGAATGAGAGTGCCCACTGTTGTAATGTCATTACTCTTATGCTTACTAAGCTCTTTAAGATGACATTAACACTAACGAGTAACCATGATGAAAACAGACAATTACAGATTCCAGTTCACACTAGCATTGGTGTTTATTGCATCATTACCACTGTTTTCCGTGCTAGCTAAACAATTACCTGTTGTGCCTGAAACCGATGTTTCGGTTGCTTATCTATCACCAGATGCTGCCTTATTCAATGAAACTATTCCCATCTTTCGCCAAAAATACAATCAGGATAATCCCGCTTATCCAATACATGAATTTAAAGTGATCACCAGCAAGGATATTAGCTTACCTTATATTCGTGCAGCCAGTCGGATTAACAGTAAAATTTACTCTTCAGCGGTACTTGAACGAGGAAGTGAAAAAATTAAGAGTCTACAGTTAACACTACTGCCACGAGAAGATCCAGCCAGCTATAAAATTAACCGACAATTATTCGAACGTTATATTATGGCAATTATCACTCACTTCGAAAAAACAACTTCAATTAACAACGCACCGCAATTAACCGCTGTATTAGATCGCATGTTAGAGCAATCCAACCAAGTGCAGAGCGATGAAATAGTAGTAGGAGCGTTCCGTTATATTTTAGTCAAAAGCAAAGATAACATGATTACTTTCGCTATTGAGCCGGTTAAGCTATCACTAAAAGATGATAACATCACACATTAGTGACGAAAAACAAAGCGATTTAGTAATAGCATCTTTATACTATCCCTTTGCATAAACTAAATAATGATTAATTGTCTTTATCTTATTTATTAATAAATATTTTTTGTTGGAGGAAAACATGCGACATCCATTAGTCATGGGTAACTGGAAACTCAATGGCAGTACTACCATGGTTAAAGAACTGATTGAAAATTTGCGTAATGAATTAAATAATGTAACTGGTTGTGATGTCGCAATCGCCCCACCAGCGCTTTATCTATCACAAGCAAAGCAAGCTTTAGCCGGAAGCAAAATAGCGCTTGGCGCCCAAGATGTTGACGTCAATCTTTCCGGTGCTTATACCGGTGACACCTCAGCAGCAATGCTAAAAGACATTGGGGCAAAATATATTATTATCGGTCATTCTGAACGCAGAACGTATCATCAAGAAAGCGATGAATTTATCGCCCGTAAATTTGCGGTGTTAAAATCACAAGGATTAACGCCGGTACTTTGCATTGGTGAGTCAGAAGAAGAAAACAGCGCCGGCCAAACAGAACAAGTCTGCGCTCGACAAATCGATGTGGTCTTGAATAGCTTGGGAGTCAGCGCATTTGAAAACAGTGTGATTGCTTATGAACCGATTTGGGCAATCGGGACAGGTAAATCAGCCACTCCAGCTCATGTGCAAACGGTACATAAGTTTATTCGTGACCATATTGCCAACCAAGATCCGACTATCGCCGAACAAGTCATTATTCAGTATGGCGGTTCAGTGGATGCCAACAATACTGCTGAACTTTTCATTCAACCCGATATTGATGGCGTGTTAGTCGGTGGCGCATCACTAAAGGCTGATGTGTTTGCGTCTATTATTAACGCCGCCACGGCAGCAAAAAAAAAGCTAATTAATTTTTAAGCCATTGATAATAGCAAAAATAATTTGTAGCTAATCAGTAATTCAATCCCCGGTTCTGGCTGACCATTTATAGAGCCGGGTTATTTGATTGAGGACTATCCGTTAGCGGAAGGCAAAGTGAATCTTTCACTAACAGCTAACTTTGATAGATAACAATAGCTTTAGTCAATTTACCTGGCAAACTCACTATTATCACCGGCTAATAAAATTAGTCATACTCCTGTCATACCTGTGGCTCTCTGCCAGGAATTATTTAGCCTTATAAATTTGTGCGCTAAAACATCTAGCGCACAAACCTATTATGAGTCAATCTTTACTGATGTTTAACTTATAACGCTAAAAATCAACCACTCAGTAAGGAATTCGCCTGATCTGTTTAAAGATCGCTGAAACATATTACTAATTGAGATTCAGCCCTATTTTTCTGCCATTGTCCACTTTGCATTCCAATTACATTCGTAGAACCAGACCATTCTTTAACCCAATAATAAATTTCGGAACTATGAGGTACCTGGTAATTATTTCTAGATCCCCATTCACCCCAGATAGAATTCATACCACGTACATTCTGCTTTATAGATAACTCTTGTATAGTTGGTAATCTTTGATTGTTTTTTGCACAAAATTTTCTTGCACTATCCCAGTCCATACCATATTTATAATATGTCGCCCACTTATTAAGCTTAAATTTATAGGTCAACGGAGAGCCGCCTGTTTTATGCTGTGCCGTTATCGTTACTGTTTTCGACTGACTGGACACATCGCCGATAAAATCAACCTTACCATTTTTAACCCGTACCCATGATGGTTGATCTGATTGCCAGTCAAATTTGTCAGCATCATCACCATTAGTCTCGATAGTAAATGTTGCATTTTTAAAACCGATACTAGGAAAACCTTCATTCAAATTAAATTGATGACCATTAACCTGTATAACATCGAAAGAGACCTGGATAAAATTAACTTTTTCATCGGCATCTTTTTTCTTACCAGAACCATACAGCGCGCTGACAACAATGTCACTTACTGCTATTTCAGTACTCTTCAGCTCAATCGTCGCCTGACCATTTGTATCCGTCTTACTGCTAGCGGATGATAAGGTGACCAGATTACCTTTATCCTGCTGCCAATTAACAACCAGATTTGGCTTCCTAATCAGGTTATTATATTGATCAACCAACTGCGCCTTAAAGATAAAGTGATTTTTGCCATCAGCGACCTTACGCAAAATATCACCATCTAAGGTCACATTACCCACTTTAGCCGTAGTAACATCAGCAATAAAATTAACCGCTGTTTTGACATTCACTTTAGCCGCAGGGCCAAACTGTGCACTAATAACCACCTTGTCTACAGCTTTAGTGGTACTTTTTAGCTGTATCGTCGCCCGCCCACTACTATCTGTTTTACTTAATGCTGCCGACAATTGAACATCTTTAGCTTTATCATCATCAAGCAACCAGGTGATATCAAGATCCGCTCTTTTGATAGGATTGCCATATTTATCAGCTAGCTGGGCATTAAAGGTAAAGAAATCGCTACCATTTGCTACTTTGTTAATCTCAGTTTCAGTATCCGCCAAGG
The DNA here is from genome assembly GCA_045399315.1 of Arsenophonus sp. Lineage (GTDB taxonomy): Bacteria > Pseudomonadota > Gammaproteobacteria > Enterobacterales > Enterobacteriaceae > Arsenophonus. The sequence goes on along the minus strand of DAYVGO010000007.1, from coordinate 39,920 downwards.
TGACCTCTTTTATCTGGGCCGTGTTAATATCAGCAATAAAACTCACTTCTTCAGCTTGTTTCTCATCGCTAGTATCATATTGGGCAAAGATCCCTATCTTCTCCACCGCTGTGCGGGTACTTTGCAAAATCACCGTTGCACGCCCATCCGCATCCGTCTTGCTCGTAGCGGGTAAAGAGACTTTTGTTCCTTTGTCTTGTCGCCATTTGATATCTAATCCTGCCTGCTTAACCACATTACCGTTACTATCAACTAATTGGGCACTAAACTCAAAACTGCTCTTACCATCAGCTATCTTGCTATTACCTGCATCATTTAAGTTGATGTTACCCACTCTGGCAGTAGTAACATCACCGGTAAAACTGACTTCTTCATTGGCAGCTATTTGTGGCGGTACTTTATACTTGGCATAAACCTTAACCTTGTCTACAGCACTCTTACTACTCTGCAAAATAATAGTGGCAATTCCACTCTCATCGGTTGGGCTTGTTTGAGCGGACAATTTAACTTGTCCTTCTTTGTTATGTGACCATTCGACAAGCAAACCCGCTTTATTAATCGGATTATCATATCTATCAACTAACTGGGCTTTAAAAGTAAAAGTATTATTGCCATCAGCAACTTTACTAGCCACAGTATCGACTAAAGTGACACTTTTCACCTTAGCTGTTTTGCTATCAGCATAAAAATTAACCTCTTGCGCCGGTACTGCGGTAGAAGAGCCATATTGTGCACTAACAATAATATTATCCACTGCCTTAGTAGTACTCTGTAGTGTGATAATCGCGAGGCCATTTTCATCGGTTTGACTGGTTGTAGCAGATAAACTTACTTCATCTTTTTTATTATGCGCCCACTTCACCGTCCGTTGCTTAACCGGATTATTATTACCGTCTGCTACTAACGCCGTAAAAATGAATCTGTTATAACCATTGGCTAATTTACTGTGGATTCCACCGTTAAGTGTCACATTCTTCACTTTAATGGCACTTTCATCAGCAATAAAAGTCACTTCACTTTTGGCATCAACTCTTTTGGTTGAGCCAAATCTTGCGCTGACAATCACACCTTCTATTGCTGCCGTCGTACTCTGTAACTTAATCGAAGCACGCCCCTCTTCATCCGTTTGACTTTTACCAGCTAATCTAACTTCATCACCTTTATTATGTGACCAATTAACTTCCAGACCTTTTTGCTTAATCGGATTACCGTTACCATCAACTAATTGGGTGGTAAAGGTAAAGAAACTATTATTATCGGCCACCTTAATTGTCTCACTATCTTTTAAAGTAACGCTATCAACCTTAGCGGTAGCCAGAATATAAATAAAGTTTACGGCTTTATTAGCAGCGACCTTATTAGCTGTAATATGATAATTGGCACTCACCGTTACATTATCCACCACCACATGACTGGTCAGGGTAATAGTCGCCCGTCCATTTTCATCAGTTTGGCTCTGTTGGGCTGATAAAATTGCGGTATTACCTTTATCATGTGACCAATTCACGTTGACCTTTGGCACTGGATTATCAAATTGATCGGTCACTAATGCCTCGAAAGTAAAACGACTTATTCCATCTGCCGCTTTGTTCGTTTCAGCACCGATTAATGTAACATTATGTACTTTGGCTGTGGCAATATCAGGCACAAAACTAACAGGGATAGCATTTCTATTACCATTTTTCATCTCCGCTGTTAATGTACCAGTACCAACAACCTTACTGTTAATTCTAACCCTAGCTTTACCTTCACTATCTGTGCTAACCGTGACACGATCACCACTATTGCCGTTCATATCAAATAGCGTTACCCCTCTGGACTTAAAGCCAGCAATAGTAAAGTTAATCGCTTTACCAGCTAGTGGCTGATGTTTTTTATTCTGTACTAATGCAGTGGCAACATAAGTATCGCTATTATTAGCTACCAAGGTGTTATTTGGTGTTAACGAAATTGCTCTGATGGTATCTTGTGATGGTTTGACATTAATCGTCATAACAGCAGTATTGGATTGATTACCTTCATTATCAACAGCTACCGCTGAAATTCGGTAAGATTGAGATGCTTTTTCTCGTGGTTGGAAAATATAAGCCGGTAAAGTTAGATTAATGGTGGTTGGTGACATAACCTGAATGTTACCGCCTTGGGCGATCAACTCCGGCGCTGACCAGTTAACCTTTTTTAAGCCATATTTCGCTTTATTGACAGTAACAGTAACCAGCAAAGTTTGTGCCGCTTCGCCGTTGGTATTTTCTGGCAAAGAAATGGATAATAATTCTTGTTTACGATATTGCATAACAATATTGTAATTGCGATCGACAAAATCGTAACGGTTTCCAACTAAACTACGCATTAAGTCAACATTATCCGGATCAAGTTGTTCTGCCAACAGTACTCCAAACCGATATGCTAGCTCCATACCAATACTACTTTCCTTGGTATCACCACGAGAAATCTGGGTTTTAAATGTCAATAGTGGGAAAGGGGTATAACTTAAACCCAATGTGGTGGCTGAAGGATTATCGACCAAATCACCTGATGACAGGCCATGATTAAGGCTGATACCATCACCAAAATACTTTTCATATTTAGCATAAGCACCTAAATGCGAATAACTGGGTAAAAATCCTTCAGCCCGCAGATCAAACCCATTGGCAGGGCGCTCATTATAATCTCGCAGATCATGCAGTGATGATTGGTGCCAGTCTGTTAAGCGAAAATAGCTATTAACAGCCAATTTAATATAATCTGCCCATAATTCACCGCCAACACTGAAACGTGAGTTACTGCCGGTAATATCATAATCATAAAAACTGTTAACGCCCCACATCCAGGCATCTTGGTATTGGCGATAACCGACACCTAGGTTAGTAGTGTTGTGATGATCATTCACTCTAATACCGATTTGGCTAAATAACAAGCTATTCGGTTTATCCACTAGCGGTACCAATAAATCGACATCAGCGGTTTTATTTGAATTAATTTGCACCCTGGCGTTACCAAATTGGCTTAACCAATCATGGATTTTTTGATTTACCAAATTTTCACCGATACTACGCGCATAACCCATGTAAGCCTTAATAGCATGATCCGTTGACAGTGTCTGGGCTAATTGAGAAATATTTTGCGCAATTTGTTGTTCGGTTGAAACAACAGTTGGCGAATTTTGCTCACTATCGTTGCTGCTTAATGTTGGTAATATGTTAAGAATATCATCCTGCTGAATATTTTTAGGTGGTTGGATTGATGTTGCTATTGTTTGGGAAGAGAAGTGTGACTCTAACATGGATAACGCCGAATCCGCTGACATATTTGGCGTAGATGATTTTACTACCGTATTATTTTCATCCAACACTACCGGCTCTTTATCGACAGCTGACGCCTCATTCGCCATAGGACGCTTCATCAAATTGTTCAGGACATTAATAGTGTCCATCATGGGATGATTTGACTCACTATTTTGTGCCGCTTTCACAATTGATGAAGAGGCAACGAGAATTGGCAAAGACAGTTGTATAAACAGTAATATATAGGCAATTATCCGTTTCGTTTTTGTAAAATAATTATTAGCAATACGTTGCATCAATTTCTTCCCTAATAATATAAATGTTACCAACAAAATCCCGAGCGTATTTTTTACTGTATGCTAATGATTTTCATACAATCTATTGCACGAGAGGCAACTGTTTAGCCAGCGAATAAACATTGCCTTTCTCATTTCAAACATACAGCGCAGACTAAAATCTTTAACCGTTAGAAATCTCTTACACAAATAGTAGAGCGGCGTGCATCCTTTGGTAAATCATCTGTAAATCCATCTTCCAAATTAACGTATCCCAGATAACCATTAGGAGCTTCGCTAGAACTCCAATAAGCTTTCTCGGCTATACGATAAGTCTTGAATCGACCCCATTCTCCCCATAACGTTTTCATACCTCGGCTATTTTTTCTTTGCGTTAGGTCTGCTATTTGTTGTAGCTTCAATCTTTTGCTTCGGCAAAAAGCCTCTGCTTCCTGCCAAGTTTTGGGTTCAGAATAAAAGGTATACCAATTCTTTAAGGTAAACGTGTATTTGATAGGTTCACCACCAGTTTCATGAGTTGCTTCAATGGTGACAGTTTTAATTCCTCCGGTGGCATTGTCAGTAAACGTTATTGTGCCACCTGCATCAACCGAGACCCAATGTCGATTACTTTTCCAGCTAAATTCTGACGCCGGAGCGCCTTGCGTCACGAGGGTAAATTTAGCACCGTGGAAGCCAGTGGTTGGGAATTTATCGCTTATTTGGAAATCATGGTTATTAACACTTACATGCTTAAACGAGACATTAATAAAACTAATTTTCCTATCCGCAGGTTGTGGTGTTGTACTAGCATAACGGGCGCTAACCTGCACATTTTCTACCGCCATACTATTATTACTTACTAAAGTGATAGAAGTGATTCCATCTGCATCAGTTTTACTGAGTTCACCACCCTCGAAGCTAATATTGTTATCGGGGCTAGTCGACCAAGTAATTGGTAGATTTGCTTCCTTGATCGGATTGCCATTATCATCAACCAGTTCTGCTTTAAAGATAAATTTATTATCAGGATGAGCAACTTTACGCCCTATACTATCTTTTAACTTGACATTTCTGACCTGAGCTTTGTTCTTGTTAGCAATAAAACTCACCTTATCTTCAGCCAGTATATTACTAGAACCAAATCTGGCATTAACCTGAACATCATCTACCGCAAATGTGGTACTTTTTAATACCGTCATGGCAATACCATCTTTATTGGTTTGGCTCGCCTGATTTAATTCAGCCTTGCCTGGTTTATCATGTCCCCAATAGATGATTTTGCCTGCTTGTTTGATTGCATTACCATTTTTATCAAACAATTGCACCCTAAAGGTAAAATATGTCTTACCATCGGCAATTTTATGCAATTGTTGCCCATCTAATGTAATCTTACCTAACCTAGCCGAAGACTCATCAGCGGTAAAACTCACTGTTTCATTAGCCGCTTGAGTATGATTACCATAACTGGCACTGACCCGAATATTATCCACAGCTTGTGTGGTGCTGTGTAATTTAATAGTGGCAATTCCATCTTCATTGGTTTGGCTACGGCTGTCTAACTTAACTTTATTAGCTTGATCATGTGACCAATTGATTGGCAATCCTTTTTCCTTAATTGGATTATTATGGTCATCAACCAATTGTACGGTAAAGGTAAAGAAAATATTACCATCGGCAACTTTAGTGCGGTCTGCACCGTCTATAAGAACACTAGCGATGCGAGCTTTGCTCTTATTGGCAATAAAACTCACTTTCTGCTTGGCATCTATTTCATCAAAGTTACCAGAGCTAGCGCTAACTTGTACCTCATCGACTGCTGTGGTTGTACTTTGTAGCGTAATGGTAGCTATTCCATGCTCATCAGTTTGACTGGTCTTAGCCGATAACTTAACGTCATCTTTATCATGGAACCAATCAACTTCGATCCCGGCCTTATTCACAGGTTGATTCTTGTTATCGACAAGCTGTGCTGTAAAAGTAAATTTGGCTATACCATCAGCTACCTTCACATTGACTGCATCCGTTAATTCAACACTACCTACTTTAATGGTGCTTTCTTCAGCAACAAAATTGACTTTTTTATTGGCTGGAACACTTGTTGTACCAGAATAGTTTGCGCTAACCAGTATTTCCTTAACGGCAGCGGTGGTACTTTTTAGTTGAATGGTGGCAATACCGTTGCTATCAGTTTGACTTGTGTCTGCTGATAATTGAACGTCTTGTGAGTCTTTATCATGTGTCCAATTAACTGACAAGCCGCTTTTTTTGATCAGGTTACCATGACCATCAACCAGTTGCGCACTAAAAGTAAAATAACTTGTTCCATCAGCAACTTTATTTATTGCCAGACCATTTAGTGAAACATCACGAACCATGGCAGTGCGTTCATCAGCAACAAAACTGACTACTTTATTTGCTGTCATTGCAAAAGTAGCAGCATATTTGGCACTGACCTCCACATTATCTACCGCAGTGGTAGTACTACGCAGAGTTATGATCGCCCGTCCGTTAGCATCTGTTTTGCTATTAGTAGCTGTTAAAACGACGTGGGCTGACTGATTATTTGACCAGACTACATCAACATTCGGTATCGGATTATTAAACTGATCAATAACAAATGCTTCGTAGCTAAAGCTATCGTTTCCATTAGCTACCTTACTGGTTTTGTTATCAATTAGCTTGACATTTCTAACTTTTGCAGTAGTGGTATCAGGGGTAAATTGGATAGCAATAGTCTTTTTCTTACCATTCGCCATGGTAGCAATTAACTCTCCCTGACCAGCCAAGAAACTCATAACTCTAATATTGATCTTACCCTTGTCATCCGTCGTCTCAGTCAAAGGATTGCCACGTCTTTGGCCATCTTCGCTAAGCAAAACTACCGCTACATTGCCGCCATTATTTTTAGCTGCAAGCCTACTGGCACTTTTCTTAAAACCTATAACAGAAAATGTCACTTGTTTGTTCGCTAGTGGTAGCCCTTTGTCATTTTTTAGCTGCACTTTAGCTAAATAAGTTTGATTACCATCTGCCGGTATTGGTGTCGGATCCTGTAAAGAGAAATAAGCAAAACCTTCTTTTGATTGAGTAACATTAATTGCCATCACGGCAGCTTTAGATTTATTACCTTCATTATCAACACCGACAGCGGATAAAGTATAAGATTTACTACCATGGTTATCTTCATCGTAGGCAGGTAATACTAGGTTAATGGTAGTTGCTGAAGTCTGGTTGATCTTGCCACCTTTAGCTACTAATTCAGGGGCACTCCATAAGATTTTATTTAGTCCATACTTGGCTTTTTGAACGGTTGCTTTTATTGCTATGGTTTGGGCCGCTTCCGCCGTCATACTTTCTGGCAGAGAAATCGCTAATATTTCCTGCTTACGATACTGCATGACGATATTGTAATTACGATCGACAAAATCATAACGATTGCCCGCTAAACTACGCATTAAATCAACATTATCTGGATGTAACTGAGCAGCCAGCGGTATACCAAATCGATAAGCAAACTCCAGCCCAACGAGACTGTCGTTGGAATCTCCCTGAGAGAGTTGAGTTTTTAATGTTAATAACGGGAAAGGGGTATAACTTAAACCAAAAGTTGTGGTAGAAGTGTTATTTTTTAAATCCTTAGCGGATGGATTATTATTAAGACTAACACCATCACCAAAGTATTGTTCATATTTCACATAGGCCCCTAAATGAGGATAACTTGGTAAGTAACCTTCAGTGCGTATATCAAATCCATTGGCTGGCCGCTCATCATAATCGCGCATGTCATGCAAGTGTGACTGATGCCAATCCGTTAAGCGAAAATAACCATTTACCGCAAGTTTCAAATAATAGGCCCATAACTCACCACCAACACCAAAACGGGCATTACCTCCGTTAATATCATAATCGTAGAAACTGTTAATTCCCCACATCCAATTATACTGATATTGACGATAACCTAATCCTAAGTTGGTAGTACTCCGCTGATCATTAGCTCGAATACCAATTTGACTAAATAATAAGCTATTGGATTTATCAATTATAGGTAATAGTAAATCAGCATCGCCTGTTTTATCTGAACTAATTTGTATTCGTGCTTTGCCATATTGATTTAACCAGTCATTAATTTTCTGATTTAATAGGCTTTCACCTCGATTACGCGCATAACCGATAGCCGCTTCTGTAGCATTATTATTGGCAAGAACTTGTGCAACTTGAGTTGCACCTTGCACAAACTGTTTTTCTGATGACGCTATTGGTTTATCCGGCAGGTTTTCTTGAATACCTAATGTCGGTAACGAACGATTTTGATCGACTAGAGGTCTGTTATTATTTGGCGTTGATACTGACATTAATGATGTATTAGCTGACAAAGCATGAATATTGCCGCTTGATACAGCAGATCCATTTGCTGAAAGTGATGAAGTTGGTTCTGGAGTTGAATTTTTTAAAGCTGAGTTATTATTCATCAACGCATCAATACCATAGATGGTTTCCAGCATTTGGTTGCCAGAAAGATCATCCTGCGCCGCTTTAGCTACTGATGAACAAGTGACAAAAATAGGTAAAAACAATTGCATGAATAACAATATACAAGCGGTTACCCGTTTTGTTTTCGAATAGTAACGATTAGCAATGCATTGCATAAATAATTTCCCTATCTAAATAATATAAAAATCCAGCTACTATTTATTGAGTAAAATTAAAAACAAGTATTAAATAATAATTTCAATCTACGCTTTGATTAATAAATAAAAACATTGACATGCAGCTATTCTTATCGTCACTGCTTTATCCACAATCTCTATATTGATATTTAAAAAATTACCATTTTTATAATCATCAATTAAATAAGCATTAGATCACTTTAAGTTAATACTAACTAATAGATAAAACAGATTAATGAAGGGTGAAAAAGGGAATCATAATATTCCATTTACAATATTCCTTTGTTTAGTTATCTTTTTTACAATAAAATATAGATAAGTTTTATTTAAAAAAGTATAAATTTGTTTCTTATTATGAATTCATATCGCCCTACAATAGTAACTCAAAAAATTAACATAAATACAAAGTTAACATCAAAAAAACAACAAAAGCTTATGCTAAGGCAATGTAATCCATTAATTTAAAAAATATTATTTTTATTATTTGATTTTTTTATTTAAAAATTTTAACAAAAATCAGATTAAACAATGTTTTTATTGCCGAATTGTTAACTAATCACCAGCCAATTATTATTTTTATTAAAAATATATTACAAATAGAAATGTTTATACTTAGCAAAACAGATTCATTTTTAACATTTATCTAATACCATTCCAATGGACGAATATTTAATAACGATTAACCAACCAATTATATTTAGTGATAAATTTAAAAATAGAATATTGGCACCCCAATTTCTACTTAAGCAAAAATTAAGTAATAAGAAAAAAACGCAAAATAGCAAAAAATTCATTGATAAATGATTAATAATACCTAATAACACATTCTCATTTAATCCAAATTTTGCTAAACCAGCAGGATATTAACTAAACAGGCAAACTATAATATAGTTGGTAATATCTTCTAACCATAATGGAAACAAAAGTAACTTTTTATTTTTTATATTACTAACCACAGAATGAGATATGGATATTTTGCATTCATTTTAGGTCTTGTTATGTTACTGTTCTTAGCATAATAAACGGGATATGCTCATTAAATTGAAATTTAAATAAACATAAGAAAATGCCAGCAATAATATGATCATCCATTTACCAAACAATTATCACTACCAAGACTTTCTTGCCTATCACTTACGAGATAAACAAAGTGTAGCGGAAATTGTAATTAACAACCAATTAAGAAAAGGAATTACATGGTATGGACAAGCTGCTGAGTTAACTTTTATATTAAACAAAAATAGTGTTTCGCTGGCTCTGCACATTGATAATCCCTATCCCCTCATCAATGAGGGAAAAACTAGAAAAACTTGGCAAAAATATGCTTGGTTTATATCAAAAGATTGAACCGTTTGAAGATAAATATTATAACCACCCAGTTATTAGTAAGTTAATTTCTCGGCAACGAGGTCTAAGAATTTATCAAGCAGCAACAGCATTTGAAACTATTAGTTGGACAATTATAGAGCAACAAATTAGTGGGGCTGCCGCTATTGCCATTCACCGCCGATTCATTCAGGCTTTTGGTAAACAACACCACTTAGGAATTTGGTGTTTTTCTTCTTTCTGAGCAATTCAAGCTCATGGTGAATAAAAACTACAGACATGTGGCTTCTCTTATCAGTAAAGCAAAAACACTTATTGCATTATGCATATGTTAAAAAGAGATCATCACATATTAAATGCTCAGCTAGATGAAACCAATTTCTCAGTATGGACACAAAAACGTAATGAAATAAAAGGAATTGGACCATGGACAATCAGTTATTCCTTGCTTTGGGATTTCAATTATTTAAATGGTTAGCCTCATTTTCTCCCTGGAAAGCGCTTGTTGCTGCCCATCTCTGGCAACAACAATCTAGTGCTAGCTATTAAACCTACACATTAGATCTTATTAGCTAAAACCAACACCGATAATAAACCGCGTTTAATAACCGAAATAAACGGTAGTCCAATATTATTTAATTTTTTTAAATTAGTTCACAAATTGTCCTTCATCATTAATATACTCAACCCAAACCTCATTATCTAAGTCAATATGGCCTTTATTTTCTACTGTTTGTTGTGAAAAAGAGGACAACATAACGTTACCAGATAAAACATTATCTTTATCTATCTGATTATATAGTGCAGACATAGTAAAAAATAAGCGGTTGGGTTAGCAATAAAAAGTGCCTTACCAGCCTTATTGATTTTTATGTGATCTGCTATATCTTGAGAAGTTTTGCTGATATTTTGTGGTCGATAAAACAATTTAATTCGTGTTCTTAAAGCTAACTGTAAAGTATTCTTGGTTTTTAAGTTAGTTGGTTTTGGCGGAATATCCAACACATTAAGATAAAAAACAGATTCGTGATCGGTCGGCAACTAATTTGCTAACCGTCTAATATAAAGTTGTGCTCCTGCTCTAGAGTTTAGTTTAACAACCGGCGGTGTCACGATAAAAGGAGCTTGTGTTGACTCCGGGTAGAATTAAGATTACCTTCATCAACCCAACCTTGCACCAGTGATGAGTTATCGCTTGAATTAACTAATTGCATAACGACTTCTTTTCTTTCAGCTGGGAAAATAAATCGAGTTCCTTTAAGAAAAACACTACTATAACTTGAAAAAAACAACAAAATATAAGAAGATAGCTAAGTAAATTTTTTTCTCATGTTCTTATCAATCCTTATAATTAATAGCATTTAGTCATAAGAAAATACTAAAATAGCGGTTGAGGTTATTTTCCCTGCTGAAATATTATTCAAATCATAAGCATAGTAATAGACCCTCATATTAATGGCAAAGGAAGGTGCCAAAGAACCGCCAGCAGAAACATTAAAAATAGTTGTCGCATTGCCCTGCACACTTTCACTACTGGAAAACACAATTGGCGATGAAGTTTTATTACCTTGAACAACGCGAAAATCCTATTCCTTTCGCGCCTTGTGATGTGGTATTTATTAACACGGTTTTATCTGAGTTATGTAAATTATTACTCGCTAAAAACATGGCAATGTTTCGCGTCGTTTTATTGCCAGTCATAAGATCGTTGCAACTAAAATTCAGTGTAAAAGGTTGATAACCGGGTCTATCGCTATTTTTAAGATCACTGATAGTAACAATTGGTAAATTAACTACTAACCCTTTGTTTGAAAAATTACAAGTAGTCGCAATAGAATTATACCTAATGGTAATTGACTGCAGAAAATATCATTACTATCAATGGGCCATTGCCAATTTAATAAGAATTCTGTTAATTTCGTTACAATTTCAATTAATCATACCAGAATACCCCGCGAGGAAGCATCTGATACCAAGATAAAAGGTGAGATTTTCGCAGTATCACCAGCAACTTCAATATAATAGCCACTCGGTTTGCGCTTCAACAAGGTAAACTTCAAGGTAAAATTAGTATCTAAATTGAATGTAGGATGGGTACCTCTTGGCATATCAGTCACGCAATCCTTTTGCATCGCCGTCATGGTAATCTGAACAACTGCTTGCCACCATTAAATCCTATCATTGCTACACGGCCTTTCAATGGTGAAGCAATACCAATCACATTAGACAAAATAAACCCTGGGTAGCCACAAGTAAGTAAATGTTCCCGGGAAAGTAGTTTTATCTGTTTTTGTGACTGTCGTTGTAGAACCATTAAAATTAGCAGATAAATCATAATACAAACTAGGTGCAGTAATCGCAGTTTTGGGTTTGCAGTCGGCATAAACAGATTGACCCATTGAACAAGCTGATAATAATAAAAAACTAATGTTAATTTATTCATACTATTTTCCCGACTATGGCAAATATTACGATTAAGATTTAATGTGTGTTCCGGTTGCTGAATGACACATTCTGTTTTACCGCCAGTATTTAATTTGACATTAAGTGATTGTGGTAACTGATCACTTTTTATATAAAGCACACTTGACTGGCCAACATAACCTACAAATTCCCCCTGACTATTGGTAACTTCGGTACCAAAAGGCAAATTGCTACCATCGGCAAAATTTGCCTTTAACATATAAGTTTTTTACTGATCCGTTTCCAGTTTGATATAACTGACCACTCCTTCATAAGGGATCACATGTGCTACATTGCCGATAATCTCAGCACCTGATGTCTGTTTAGTATGAGAAAAGGTATAAACGTTTGTGCGATAGGGGTAGCATTGGTGACTAATGCTAAACCCTGTTTATTAGTAAGCACGGCTCGATTATTATTAACAACTAAATTCTCAGCTATAGGTGCATCAAGCACCGCTAATGTATTAGCTGTTTCGCCGGAAGCAAGAATATGGTAAGGAAATGTAACAATGGTTACTCGAGCATTTAAACCTAACTGTCGATAATTATTTGCTTCACTATATGAAGCACCAATCGTACTATAAGGATTGTGATAGTTTATATTGCCACTAATTAAATTATTTCCCTCTCTGATTGGAGGCGGTTAGCGTATAGTTGATGAAATCATATTTACCCGCTGTTCCACTCAGACTGATATTAGCTTGTCTATAGTTGGAATCAGTCATATAAATACCAGAACTGAGATAAGCATTATGACTAAATAGATTAATAGGGATACTCGCACTAAAGTAATAACGGGTTTCTTCTTTTCGATCAGTATTTCTTTTTCTTACTCGTGAAACAGATAAGTTATAGGTGATATTTTTATAACTATTTGAGTAACCTATTTGATAATCTCGACTAGTACCGCCAACATTCCAATAGTTTCTGAGCGTACCAGCCAGAAAAATGACACCATTATCTTTGCCCAAATGCTGATTTAAATTTAGATTAAATGTATTTCTGGCACGGGCACCACGCAGAGCATCAAAAGTTGCCAAATATAAATCTGAGGAATTATTTCCATCTCGATTATTGGGGTTAAACTTTAATAATCGTTTGATATTTATGCCACGCGTGATAATTATCATGAGCATAAATAGAATCAATAAAACTATAATAATCTCCAGTTGAATAACGATACGCCGCTATCGTCAAATTGGTCACTGTTTCTGGCAAAAACTTGCTATAAGCTACCCGAAAACTTTGCTCTTACTTCTTGCCTGTATCTAAAGAAACAGTCGCATGAGTAGCATCAACTGAAAAAGCAAATGGAAAATCCCAACCACTACCCAGTAAAATAGCCGTATGATCACGATTTCCAATTAAACCCGTATAAACGGTGACTAAGTTATTGATATCATAATATGCTTCTCCTTGTACGAATTTTGACTGGAAATGAGTATTAGCCATTTTTAATTGTCCAGCCAAAATATTATAAGTATATATACCTGCTTTCATCATATTAGGTACTGCTGAAAACGGCACTGTAAAAGACTCTTGACGACCATCGGCTTCCTGCACAATAACAGAAAGATCGGCCGCTCCCCCAGCAGCTCGTATATCACTGAACTTGAACTCGCCTGGAGGAATCGTTTCTTGGTAAATCAAATTTCCATTCTGATACACTTTTATTAATGCATTAGTTTGGGTGACACCTCTAAAAATAGGCGTAAATTCTTGACTGGAGTTAGGTAACATATTCATTTCCGTTGCTAATGCCCCGCCTCTAAAACGAATACTAATAAACAATGAGAAACAGGTATAAAAATCACCTAATAGCAAATTTGAAGAGATAGCACTGAAAGAACAGCATAAGTAACGGGTATTATTCAGTCATTTATGATCGCCACTGGAATAATAAGAATAATTTGATTCATCACGAAATTGCCAGGCACCTAAATTAATACCAAAATTTAAATTGGTAAAAAAAACTTCATTTCGTTGTTTACTATTTTTTTCTCCTTATATTTATAATAATTGCTATTATAAGAAAGAATAATTGCAGACATACCATAGTCCCAATTCACTGAATCCGCATAACCCACTTCAGATTTAATTAGCAAAATTTGAGGAACTGAAATATTAAATGCTAACTGATTAACATCTAAATAATACTTGATATTATTAACTAAACTATCCATCGAAATGGTAGGTTTTTGCTCAATCACCAGTCCGGTGTGTGTAAAGTTTTAAACCTAATTTATTAGCATCTTTAAAATTAATAATAATATTTTTGTTTTTTTCTCCAATAGTAATTTCGAATTGTCCTTTCCAATCATCATTTACATAAATATCTACCAACTGTTTACCGGGAAGAACTTCACTATTTTGATAAAAACGGGATATATCTCCTTGTGCTGATTTTCCTACTAGCAAAGAAGTATCAAATTCCTCTGCAAATAACTCTGGTATATAATCCAACATAGCCAATAAAATTAAGCTATTATGAAGATAATATATTTTTTTCAGGATTTATCTTCTCATTTAAGGTTAATATTTTTTTGTCTTATAAACACCAAAATCATCAACATAAGTGACTATTAATTTATCATGTTTAATCTTATTTTTCAGCGCCAATTTGAATTTTGATAAAGGATGGATCATCTTTTATTTTGTCAAATTTCTCTCTGTATCATTAATATTAGTAATTTTTACTATTGTGAAATAATACTTAGAATTATTTGTTATTTGAATGCTATTATCTTCTAATTTATAATTTATTTTTATATATTTCTTCTGGCGAAGTAGTTAATTCTTTTGGCCGATAAAACAATTTAATTCTTGATTTAATCGCTAATTGCAAAACGTTTTTATCTTGCTTATTTTCTAGTTTTGTTGGAATATCAAAAATATTTAAATAAAAAACACTTTCTCTATCTTTTGGTAAACTATATGACATAATTTTTAATTATTGTCCTTTTAGTCCTGCTACTTTCACAATAGGTAGGAAAACATAAAATGGTGAATGGCTATTCTCTGGTGTAGAATTTATATTTCCATCATCAATCCATGATTGTACTAATACAGATAATTTTCCATTATTTATTAATTATACAACAACATTATCTTTACCCTCATAATAAATGATACGCGTACCATGAAGTACAATATTAGCTAATATATTTTTGGAAAAAAATTAACATAATAAGTAAGAAATTTTTTCATAATAAATAGTCCGTTAAAAACCAGACTCGAAAGAGCCTGGTTAATATTATTTACAAATAAGAGATAGTATAGATTAACTTTGAATGCAATGGCCCAGGTTTAGTAGCCTGTGATCGCGTTTTGTAATAATTAACTACGAACGTTACCTCATCAGCTTACAGTGCAGTCTTACCTCCTTTTACTCCTGTATCATATGGGACATTTAATGGAATGACTGTAGTAGGAGCTGTTGATTTCGACAAACTAAAACCGATATTTTTCGCTACAGAAGGATCATTCTCATCAACGGTATCATTTACTAAATATTGACCATCCGCAGAGATACTATTTAGTGATGAAAAATGAAATTTTAAATTACCACCCGGACCTCCAGCAGCTGCACAATCAGAAAAAGTTAACTTAAATACTTTCTGATTTTTTGTAATAACAGTATATGCTTTTGTTCCAGCATCGGAAGTAGAAATTGGTTCTAACAACATAGTTAAGTTTACACTATCACCTCCATTAATTTTACAAGTAATATCACTTATAGCTCAGACAGATAAAATTATTCCACCGGCTGCATTTGTAGCAGCTAATATATTCGACGAAAATAAAGTCGCAGATAATAGCAATTTAGATACCTCTATCTAAATTACAAGAAAGGTAAAATTATATTTTAACCAAATCTATTTAGATTTATGATATTGAAATAGATTAACAAAAAAATATTACTCGAATTTATTACTACTTATAGCAAGTATTACAAGATATTTTACATTATTGATTAAATGAATTTTTATTCCAACACACCATTTAAATCGACTGACATACAATGAATAATTAATTGAAGTTTTATGCTAAATTTAACACTAAAAAACTTTAATTAATTTATATAATAAAGAAATACAATATATATCATTTATTTTTTGTTTTGCGTAAAAAATAACTTAAAATAAGTATAATTTTTAATTACTTTAAAAAAATATACAAATATTTATTCAAAAAAATAAAAGCTACTAATGGAAAAATATTAAGTAATAATAAATTGTTATAATATTTTACTAATGAATTTTTATAAAGATATCAAGCATTTTTATTTTACATAAAAATTAAACAACGAATATTAGTAATAAATGACAGGGCAAAGTATAGTTTTTATTCTTTACTTATAATTAAAAGATATAAATAAAAATGATTAATGATAAAAATGTATCAAAGCTTATTTAAATAACACTACTTTTGCTTTACAACCATTAATCCCGTTAAATAAATGCGTCTTCTATCCAATTAAAATGGTCAAAAATGGCATTAATCATATTTAATGATTGAACAACTAACAGATATCGTAATTTAACATAAAAGTGCTATCATTCCAATCCAAACCCAAAAAACATGACTCACCAATTTTAACACCAAAGGAAAACTGATTATGCTCACACTAACAGAGAGATTACGGCAATTTAGGATCATTACGGTTATTACCATTGAACGAGCACAAGATATTGTTCTTTTAGGCAAGGCACTAGTTGCAAACGGATTACCAGTAGCTGAAATTAATTTCCGTACTCATGCTGCTGCAGAAACAATTAAAATACTTAAAGAAACGATGTCGAACAGAATTTTGATTGGAGCAGGCACCACATTATCAACCGAGAACAAATTTGGCAAACTAAAGCAGTTGACGCTGATTTTATCGTTTCACCAGGTTTAACCCAGATACGGTAACAGCATGTCATGAATTAGAAATAGCAATTATTCCTGGTATAAATAATCCAAGCCAAATTGAACAAGCACTTTAACTCGATATTAAACTTGTCAAATTCTTCCCTGCGGAGCCTTCTGGTGAATTAGCTATGCTAACAACACTACTTGCGCCATACCCGCAATTAGAAATTATGCCAACCAGCGGGATCAGTCCAGTAAATATCCGCCAATATCTTGCTCTACCAAAAGTCGTCGCTTGAGCGGATCATGGATGGTTAATAACCAATGAATGTCAGCTCAAGATTGGGCCACCATTGGTCAACTCATCCGTGAAGCTGTTAAATTAGTTAAGTGATATTTAATTCTAACCATAATAAGGTCAACAACTGACCTTATTAATTAAATTTAATTTATTCATGATACCCTCAACATTAATTTTTACACAACTTATTTTCATAAATTTCAGATTTAAGAAAATATAAGAATAATTTGTCGATTAAAAACTGCTTAAACAACTATCTAAAAGTCTTGATTAAATTTTGATAATCTATGACTATATTAAATAAATAATTATATAATAGACTATTTAATTTAACTATACGTTTTATATAAAAAATTATATTATTATACAATATATCTCATTTGTAAAAAATAACTTATGCAATCATCCTATGATACTGTAACTTATACGCAAAATAATCCATTATCTAGTATGGATGTTTACTCTTACTATAAAAAAGAATATGACATTAAAAATATTAATAGAAAAGAATATTTTCAACAGAATGTTCAATCTATATCTAATACTAATACTAATACTAATTTAGCTTTGTCAGTTAAAACAATAACAGTAAATAAGGACAGATTAATTGAAGAAAAACCAAGAGCTTCCTTAATCATAAAAAACTACAGAGAGCATCCAGTAAAATAATACCAACAGAGACCGGTAAACAAATCGACTGTTTAAAAGCAGGACATCCAATTAAAATCGTTGAGCCAAAGATTAAGGAAGAGATACAACAACAAGAATAAAGAACTCAACAAATATTAGAACATTTAAAAAGATGGATTTAATTAATGAAAGCATAGAAGCTATTGGTTTAGATAATATTAAAATTTCAGATCCTATATTTGGTCAAAAATTAGAATTAGCATTTTTAAAAGTAAAAGAAGGGGTTAACCTTGTTAACAACTTATTTAGCGATAAATTATCAGAGATAGAGAAAAAATCCATACAACAAAAAATTCTTAGTTATTTCAGACAAATAAAGGATGCTGATTCTGCTACCGATGAATCTATTATTAATTTGGTGAAAATATGTATTAATAAATTTTCATAATTCGTTAATCTTTATTTACCGGATAAGATAATCAGTGTTAAAGAGAACAAAAATAATCAAAAATTGGCATGGAGATGTATGATAACGATCCAGAATTCTGTATCTTTATGACCAATTCAGTCATACATGAATATTCTCATGCCACCTCATGGAATTTTATCCACGAATTATCACATATTGCGCTAAAAACTAAAGATTATTGGTATATTTTAAGCGTTCCCCTTTCTTCTAAAATCGAAGCGGTTGGTTTTGATTCTTTCGAAGGCAAAATCGATGTTTTTACTAGAATGCAAAGTATCAATTACAACAAAAATGGCTTTCTAGTCACCGGACCAGATTATGAAAATAATATTGTTAGTGTATTTAATAGTGGCAGTAACTATATTAAAGCAAAGACAATACTTAATAATGCCAATTCAATCACAATGTTCCTGTTTTTTGTTAACCAAAAATTAAATGTGCCATTAGTGGCATTAACAAAAACAGACTCTATTTGTTAACATAACCTAGAGTTAGGTTATTAGTTTTGTCTACTATTAGATAAATAAAATAGTGATAAGTATTGTTTGACGATCCTGTAAACGTTGTCATTTTTGGTTGAATGATTTCAATGGTTATCCAGGTTTATTCTACTTTTAAACTGTTAATCAGTTAATCAAGAAAAACTGCCCGCTTCCATAGTTAATCAAATAAAGTTGTAATTTTAACCAGCTAGCATGTGTTGGCCAGGCATCTGAGTAAACAAAAATCTGAATAACCAATGTCATTAACATCAACACTAGGGCCGAAATACGTGTCGACAAGCCAAGTAAAAAAATTGGTTCAATCTGATTAAAGATGAAAAATTAAGGTTAATTGGGATAATCGTTTGGTTAGTTAAAACCTAAAAAGCATTCAGTGGATTAATACACTGGCTAGCATAGGGGTAGATAAACACAGATTTAAATTGATAGAGATTTTATGAAAATATCATAGGTAGTTTTTAAGCTTATGTAGGTTTCTCAACTTGTTGTTAGGCCAAAAAAGAACATTCGTAAAATATAAAATTGCTTGCTACTTCATTGAGCAAAATTTTTTAAATGAGCAGGTTATTCTACTCTGATCGAATATCTAGATAATTACATAATTGTTACTACCGGTGATGGAGGATTAAAAATACTGATTGAAACTGCAGCTACTAGCGTCTTCAATCAATGATATTCAGCAGTAAGAAAAGCACGCCTTACTAGCGATCTACTTAACCCTTCTAGGAAATTTTTACTTAATATTTGCATGGTAGTAAGCAAATAGAAAAAAGAAACTTAATTAACAATAAATAAAACAAATTCTGTGTTTAGTATTAATCCTTACAAAAGGATGATAACTTTTAATATATTATTTAAAGAAAACCAATAATAAATAAAAAATTAATTGCCACTATTTTGCTATTTTTACCATTCACTACTCACTCAAATATCATCGTTAATGATGATAAAAACATAACTAAGTCTGTGAAAAAGACCGCTGAAAGTAATATTTCTGTCAAAATAAAAAAGATCTTTTACCCGCAACACTTGCGAGGGGTGTTAACAATATATGATGGCAAGTCGATTAACAATTATGGCAACGATATACAACGTGGCACAATACAATATGTTCCCACTGCAACGTTTAAGATTGTCAATGCCTTAATTGTATTAAATAATCAAAAAGTGACCGCTAATGAAATCTTTAAATGGGATGATCAATCCAGATATCTTAGTAGCTGGAATAAAAATATGAATATGCAACAAGCAATGCAATTATCAGCTGTTCCTGTCTATCAAGAAATCGCAAAACGTACTGGTCTAGCAATAATGAGAAAAGAACTTTATCGGTTGCAATATGGTAACAGCAAAATAGGCAATAATGTCACAAATTTTTAGCTAGATGGGCCATTAAAAATTAGTCCTGTAGAACAGGCCCAATTTATTTATAAATTAGCAAATAAGCAATTATCAATTGATAAAACTATTCAAAATGAAGTAGCCAATATGCTACTTATCAAACAGACGGCTGATATGTCGAATAAGTAGCAAATGCTGCCGGCCAAATAAAGACTTTTGCCCTTAATATCGCGATCGCAGATGATAAAATCATGACAAAAGGTGAATCGTTGACTTTACAGTGTTTAGCAAAATTGAAAATTATTTAAAAAATTACTAATCGGAATAGTAACTCATTCTGATTAGTAATAAATGTTCAAATAAAACTTTTCTAAAATCACTCGCTATTGGATAGCCTCCTGTAGGCGGAAATTAACACGCTGAGCCGGCAAATCTGCTAATAGCAGTTTTTTGGTCATTGTTTTTATTACTTGCTATTGATTTGACCAAATAGACTCAATAATCTGCATAACCCATGGAGAAGTCTGTGAAGAAAGTCGATAAAAACCCATTTTCCTTCCTTGCGATTTTGCAGCAAGCCACTCTTTTTAACATGGCTAAATGACGAGATATTTTAGTTTGTGGTTGTTCTAGTGCAATACAAAGGTGATAAACACAAAGTTCTCCCATTTCCCGAAGGAGTACTACGATCCTAGATCTTGTTTTATCAGACAAATTTTAAAAAAACTGCAATGACTCTAACTCCATCTCTAATTAACCTCTAATCGATTATAATTTCAGTAATAGAATTTTAGGATCAGCTGACAATCCCTGAGATAGAACAACACAAACAATTCAGTTTATAAAAACAATGACTGAAACCTGTTGGAAACCTAAAACAACATAAAAATTCATATAATAATCATGATCTTTGGGTTAAAGGACGTAACATGCGTTGTAAAATCAAAGTGCTAACTAACAATAGGCAAACAATCGAAATAAATACCACGATAAAGGATGTATCAAAGGCTTTACTTGCTTCTATTATCAAAACATGAGTCTGATCTTTATCCATAGTTGATGCAAGAGTTAATGCTTCATCGATGCTGTCATAAACTCGTCCATCAGTCGCATCAGTCGTGATCTGCTCAGGAAGAAAAAGGGGATAGATATAAATCGCCGTCATCATTCCACCCAATATGGTGACATCCTAATACACTACCCAATTCATAAGTTACATCTTCAATAGAAGCTGCCATACCGGACTTTTTATCAGGCACATTGAGCATAATGGTGGTAGATACGGTGGTAAACATCATTCCCATGCCAATACCAATTACAAATAAATTAATCACTAACAAAGTAAGAGCGCTCTGATAAAACAGAATCATTTCTATTACCCCAATCAAAGTTAACATAAAGCCTATTACGGTGGTTAATCTCTCGCGAAAACAGGGTAACAATAAACCTGCCAATGGTGATGCGAGTACAGAACCGATTGGTATAGGAAAGATACAAAACGCTGCTTGTAAAGGCGTCAGCCCAAGCACTAACTGTAAGCATTGACTTAACACTAATTCAATGCCAACAATCACAC
This sequence comes from Arsenophonus sp., assembly GCA_045399315.1. Lineage (GTDB taxonomy): Bacteria > Pseudomonadota > Gammaproteobacteria > Enterobacterales > Enterobacteriaceae > Arsenophonus. Next base: position 18,226 of record DAYVGO010000007.1, on the reverse strand, counting down.
TCATGGTAATAACCGAAATAATTACGCCTGCTGAAAATAAGCTATTACTAAATAAAGAGAAATCAATCATTAGTTGCGATTGTTTGCGTTGGCGTAAAACAAAAAATATCATAAAGACAATGTCAATAAAGACAGCAGAGCAAAACTCAACCAAAGAAAAAGCTGGCTTACTTAACTCTTTCAATGCATAAATTAGTCCCACTAAATCAACTAAAATTAATAATGAGCCTAAAAAATCAATAGTACGTTTAGTAGTTCCATCACAACTCGGGATCAAAAACAGCGAAAAAGGTAGCACAAGTATAACAACAGGAACATTAATTAAAAATACCTATTCTCACCAAAAATATTCCAGTAATACCCCGCCCACACACACAACTAAGGGACCGACCGCCACACCACCAGCATATACCATAGTCCAAATATCAATTGCCAGAGATCGTTCTGGGGCTCAGTAAAAATATGGCGAACAAACGACAAAGTGACTGGCATCATCATTGTGGTACCTATAGCTAAAAAGACTCTAGCCGCGATCAAACTTTCTGAATTGGGAGAGAAAGTGGCACAAAGTGGAGCTAAGGCAAAAAGAGGCAAACCGATGAGCAGCATTTTTTATAACCAATGCGATCACTTAGCATCAGCGGCTGGCAATAATCCGGCAACTACCAGTGAATATGCATTAACAATCCATCATTTCTCAGATGCACTGGCATGGAGCTCATGGGTCAATGTTGTTAATACCGTATAAGGTACTGTCTCATATTGATGACAATTAAGAAAAGAGCACTTGAAATTAAAAGGAGCACTATCCACCTTCGATTATCATGATTATTAATCTAAAAAAATCTCTATTTAGAAAAAATAAACTATATAGTATGTTCATCTGCCATAATATTAAGGTTGAGATATTAATCCATACGTATGTATTTTAAAAGAGGTTTTATTAAATGGGGCGCCAAAGAAGTATAGACAGAGATAAGGTATTAGATATCGCAGAAAATATTGTCCATCAAAAAGATGTCACTGTCCTAACTATCAATACTGTCACAAAAACAATGGGAATTTCTAAAGGAGGCGTACAATATTGTTTCGGTAATAAAGAAGCCATGATTGATGCAATGTTTGAACGCTGGAAAAAAGCTTACAATAAAATATTTTCTGATAAACTTGATCAGAATAATTCACCGGAAAATCGTGTAATGGCACATATGAGAACAACCTACCATTTTGAGCAAGCTTCTAATATTAAAAGCGTAGGTTTAATGGCCACATTACTGCAAACACTGAACACCTTAATAGTACCCACGAATGGTATCGTGGACGGATTGCTAATTTAAATACTTCAACAGAAGCGGGAAAACGCGCTCGACTTATTTTCTTCACTACAGAAGGGGCATTTATTTTACGCTCTTTCGGATCTATGGATATTAACCAGCAAGAGTGGGATGAAATTTTTACTGATATCGAAACGCTAATATCACCAAAAATATGAAAAATAAAATTTAAATACTATAAATATAGTGAATATTTATAGATATATTTTAAATATCTTATTTTTTATTCAAACATATCTTTGGATGTTCCAAAATAGAGTTATTTTACCTATATGTATATTCAATTAGTATATATAATTGATTGATTTACTATGAAAGTTATTGTTAATATCATATGGTAATGTAACTTTAGGCAAGAATTATGATTATTGATCGTGCTTTATCTACCGAACTAAATACTGAAACAAAACTTATTAATAATAACAAGCCAAACATTATAGATAATATCATTAATGATCCAGAAAATTATGTTAGTTTAAGTGATAAAGGAAAATTATTATTATCCATAATAACTTTAGGAGTTAGTTATATAGTAATAAATTTAATTTAAGATCATAGAAAAGAAAAACCTAGAGCGGAATGTATTGCCATAACTAAATATTTATCATCTTCTATTAATAGTATTGAAAAGGAACAATCTGAAGAAAAAGTTATATTAATTCCTTTACCAAAAGGTGAAAGGTTAAAATTAACTCAAAGATTTTCTCAGAACGAAAATAGATATAAAACTATTATAGAATATAAAAATTTTTGTGTTTTTTATCTTGGTGAATATAATGAAAGTAAATCTTATGTCAACAAAACCATTGAAGAAATAAAAAATTTTTAGTTAATAATATTATTGCCCATGAGAATCATTATACTTATAGAGATGAATCGCTTTTACTGTTAGCTAAACATAAAAAAATTAGACGATAACCTAGATAATAAAAAACATAATGGGGTTTTACTAAAAATAAATAGCTCAACCGAACCTATAATCCACAACAAAAAAGTATTGGCGCTAAACTAAGAGAGACCTATCAAGAAGGATATACCAGTTTAGCTTTCATAGAGAAAAAGAAACATATAATATTAGGAATAGTTTCTCATAATAAACAAGTTTTTATTTAACCATTCCAGTGGTGATGATCGAAAGATTTATTACGATACTAATATAAGATATGTTAAATTAAATTTAACATCTAAAATTAAACATTATAGTCGCAAAGAAAAAAATGAATTAATAAAAGAATTTTATGAAAAATAATTACTAAATTAGAAAATACACCCGCTAACAATGTATGTATTGAAAATACAATAAAAGAACTGTGCTATACATGCAAAATTATTACCATCAACCCAAATCTTGATCAAAAAGAAAAATGTCCTTTTTAAAAAATATAAATTATTCTACTGTAGAAAATATTACATTATTGAATACAAAAAAGAACCATTAAAAAAATTAATACCAATAAAAAAACGTAACCCAGAACCATCTCAGACAGCAAATATATTAACTTCAACTGTCACAAGAAAAGAAAATCAAAATTATAATGAGGCACTAAATCCATTCAGTGAATAATTTAAATAAGAGTCTAATGTAATAGATGATATTATTAATCAGAGACAACAATCTAACCCAATAAAAATTAACAAAGATAATTAAAAACCCATTTTTTATTAGATGGTTTTTATTTTAACAATAAATATGTTTTGGTTTATATTTACAAACAGTAAAGATATTAAAAAATATTTTTAATTAAAAAATCATATTCAATATATATTAGTTTTACTTAACGAAACAATGAATATAATCATCAATAATTATAATTAACCAAGCGATTGAATATAAAAAATTTAATCCATTTTTACAATACATAACAATTTTACAATTTATATCATTTAGAAAATGTTAATAATTTTATTCCAATGTTTTGCTGATTGCATTAAATAACCATAAAACCCAAACTAAGGTTTCACTGACTTTTGAGGATATTATGGCAATAAGTTTTTCTCTAGCAAAAACACCACTAACAATAAGTGATAACAAGTTTAATCAGATTTTGGGCACTAATGCTTAAATGAAGTAATCAAAATAAAAAACGTATCCGATTTTATTGATTCCATAATCGATTGGTTTAAAGGAGGAGTCAAACGTCAAAAAATAGAACAACTCTTTGAAACTATCCAAGATGTAAAGAATACTGATATTTTTAACCCCGAATCAAATCGGTTGGAAAAATTTATCGAACTTAGAAAAATTGCACTTTCCCAGTATTACAATCAATTTAAATTAGGAATTACACCAAAAGATGCCAATGAAGACTGGGGATATAAATTAAAAATAGGCGACTTTACCTTATATAATTGTGATAAAATTTTTGAAAAAACGAAAAATATTGATGAGAGAGATAAATTAGCTGATTTTCATGTTAAAAATATTTGTATGAAATTAGAAGAAGCACTCTCTGTGGAAAATCCCGATATCAAGCAACTGTTAAATTTCACTACTAAATGTTCAGGCAGTAGTGAAAACAATCAAAATACATTGCAAAAAAAATTAGACGACAGTGTATATAGCAAAGATAATTATTTTGGCGTTAAAGATAGTAACAAACCTAATGAATTTATTGCATCATTTAAAAATAATAAACAACTTGTATTTTCTAACCACGCTGGCGAATTAGAGAACAATTTCTTGAAAAATACATTAGCTAGAGAACACTATAATAATCTGCGAGAGATGTTTTTCAATCAATATAAAATCGAAAATGATCCTCTCTTTATAGATATATTGCAACAAACAAAAACGGATTTTTATGATCTTATAACATAAGATGTTTCTTACCTAAGTGAAGAAGAGCGCTCTATTCTAATGAAAAACATAACGCGATTAAAATGGGTAATATGACACCTAGTGAATTATTGGTGTTACCGTTAAATCAACTGGGTGAATATATTGATGATGATTTAAGTTTAGATTTTAGTAGCTCTTTTTTAATAACAAAGCCTTGCGTGAAAAGTTTTATAATTCAGGATTGGAGCTTGATGATTTAGGATCAGATTTTGATGAGATAATCTCTGATATCCCCCCCTGTTTAAAGAATCTACCATCAACCCAAATACTGCTCAGATTGATTCAGGATTTGAATCTGAATCTGTATTGTATATGAAAGTTTGCTCTCTAATGATTATAAAACTAACAAGAAGTACTATAACTTCACGTCTATTAAATAGTATATTAGTTCAAATCAGATCTGACAGTTATTGATTATGGCTTTCACCCCAGCCTATCAGATCAACTGGGACTAAAATTATTCTCGCTGATTAAATAGAGATAATATAAAAATGCTACTGCTATAATAGAAAAAAAGAAAGATTAAAATTCGAATATATGTTTAGTTTACCATCACTCTTGCAACGATCCGATTAATTTAATTCTTTTTTCCACTAATATAAAACCCCCTTGGCTAACCGCTCGAAATGAGTTATTTACAGCCTATCTGACTAATTCAAAATGACTGGATGTATATTTAAAAGAGATTTTATTTCAATCAATTAGAGACAAAACACTGCTTAATTTTACTAATCTTCTTTTAAGAAAAAATACAAAGTATATTAATTAATAACTATTTATTAACAGAGTGAAATAATAACGTCCATTTACCTGATAAAAATAATCTATTATCGGAAAAGTTAATTAGCAAAAATCCCTATTATTTTATTGGCAATTTTTGCATTTCTATTTAATACTCAAATTAAAAATCATAGTAATAAAATAATTCTATATTTTTATAACGCTTAATGCCATAGCAACCTATTCGCTGTTAGTCATAAATAGAGATGATTGATGTTATTAAACAAATAAACAGCTGATATTCGCTATCAAATAAGGATCCATAATGAAAGGTATACATTTAATCTCTGTTATCGGCTGTTTGTTGGTCTCTCATTCTGCCCTAGCAACAACCACAACCGGGACGGTTAATGTTACTCTAACGCTAACCAACGCTTGCATTGTTAATGGTTCCAATGCAACCGTCGGCGTTCCTTTGGATGCTCTAAATTATTGACAGCAACTCTCAGTAATAATAGTGGCTCAACATTTACTGTAACTTGTTCTTCTGGTGATACCTTTAAACGCCGAACTAGTAAATAGTGTTAATACCACTGCCCCTGGCACTGTTTTTGGTACACAAATTACCCCCTGCTCGTTACATAATAAATACATCAGCAAATCAAGGCGTCTACTATGGCGTTTATGATAGTAACACAATGACCACCGCACTGACCAATGATGCCACAATAAATCCTGAATCAACCCCATCACTAGGCACAAATGTTTATAGTTTGTATGGTCAAATTATTGGAGATAACACAAATACTGGTATCACCACAGGAGCCTATACTGACGTTCTTAACGTTATTATAAGTTATTGATTTATAAAATTTTAGTGATAAAGCATGTCTGAAAACAATTATTTATGGCTATTATTAGATGATAATTTAGCCTACTTTTTTGTGTTGTTGATTATTTTTAGTGCACCGCCGACTAATACCATTACTAACCAATCATTTCAGGTTGCTGCCACCATTGCCAATGGCTGTGTGATATCCGGCGGGACACTATTTGGCATAATACCAATATTAGTGCTAACTTAACCCCCAATACATCGTTAACCCTAGCCTGTACACACGGTACCGTCCTTAGCATGAGTATTAATGGTGGTAATAACTACACCACCAGCCGTAATGTTAAGCAAAGCACCATTACCCTACTACCTTACCAGCTCTATTCTGACAATGCCCACACGAGCCCGATTCCAGTCAATCAGAATATCCCGGTCAATTATACCAATAGTAATAATATTATTTTACCTATCTATGGCGTGCTGCAGAGGAATACTATATGATCAATGTTTCACGATCTACTTTATGCTATTTTTACACACTATGGTTATTAACTTTATTATTCTTCATACCCTCAGCGCAATCTGCTAATCATGTGGTGATTTGACCGATGAATCCGGTATTAACTGCCAACGATAATGCCACTGAACTCTGGCCCGAAAATAAAGGTGCCGAGGCAACCACCATGCAGATCAGAGTAATCGGCTGTCAACAAATCGCTGGCCAAAATCGCTATAGTAATTAACAAGCAGTGGTCGCCAGTCCGCCTTTTATGCGTATTGCACCGAGCCAAAAACAGCTTATTCACCTGATAAAACAAGCACCGGTACCGGCCGGTAAAGAAGTTGCCTACCGCCTATTGGCCGATGAAATTTTAACCGTCGAAAACTTAGCATCACCGAAGATTGGCCTCAACATGCAGATGTGTTATTCCATTCCGCTATTTGTTTATAGTGAGGACGTTAACTATGTGTGTGATTCAAGTGATCTTACTTCAACTTGATTAAAAATACCTAAGTTGGCAGTTAACCGAACTAAACGGTAAACCAGCGCTCAAAATCATCAATCAAGGTCCGATCCATGCCAGGCTAAATCAGGTTGCTGTGCAACAAGGCAAAAAACGCATTGTGCTAGCTGAAAGCCTTTTTGGTTATGTTTTAGCTGGTTCAAGCTATATCTGGCCGTTACCTGCTGCCGCTAACCATCCACAACGGCTAACGGCGCAAATTAATACTGATAAACAATTGTGGCAAGCATCTAACCTGGATTGAATCAGTAAAAATGGAAACAGCTCTTTTATCGGGTAAATTAACCAACCCATTTACCTTACTGATCACTTTATCTTTGCCATTAATTCAATGGTGGAGGATAACAGCTGATCTGAGCTACCGTCTCCTCCGACAGCCAAGATCAATAAACAAAACTTACAATATATGCTGGAATTAGTGGTTAACCACTATGCTACCGACATCATCGCTTCAGTCAGTGAACGTAATGGCCATTTTTGGCTTTCAGCTACTGATTTACAAAAGGCCAGATTGCCCGCATCTCGGTTAACACAGCCACAACTGGATATCAGTGCTATGCCAGATGTGCAAGTCAAATATGACAGTGACCAAAAGCGCCTACTATTACAAGTGCCAGACAGCTGGTTACCACAACAAAACCTAATCATTGGCAATGCTCCACACCGTTATGAGGGACTCAACAGCCAAGGGGCACTATTTAATTATGATATCTACCCCAATCGAAATCAGCATAATCATGCTAAACTTTCTGTCTGGAATGAACTATGCTTGTTTAGTATGGCCGGTTCCTTATCCACTACTAGGGTATTTAAACAACCCATTAGCGGTGACCATCACCATAATGATAACCAAGGTTTTACCCGTTACGACACCACTTACACTAATGAAAATGAAAATCATGTCTTAAGCTGAGCTGTCGGTGACTTGATCAGTAACACGGTAAGTTGGAATAGCAGTGTCAGAATGGGGGATTTGTCATTGTACCGTGATTTTTCTATCCGGCCAGATATTATTACCTATCCATTACCTACTTTTGCCAGTAAAGCGGCAATACCTACCACTGTTGACCTATTTATCAATGGCTATCGATCCAGTAATAATCAGCTCCAGCCCGGCCCTCTTACCATCACCGATATTCCCTATATTAATGGCTCTGGTGAAACAGTACTGGTAACCACAGATGCCCTTGGCCGACAAGTTTCCACTACTTACCTTTTTATGTGGCCAGTAAATTACTAAAACCTAGTCTTTCTGATGGCGCATTTTCTATCGGAGCATTACGCCACGACTATGGCATTAAAAACTTCTCATATGGCTACTAGCTGCCAATGGTCCTTACCATTATGGGGTGAGTGATTGGCTAACAGTCGAGTCTCATGATGAAGCTGCATCTTCACTGGCGCTTCGTGGCTTCAGTAACTTAGTAGTTAACTTGGTAACTTTGGAGTATTTAATGATGCTTATACTATCAGCCAAATGAGAGGCAATCGTGGCGATCAGTTCAATTGGGGTTACCAGTATAACAACTCCTATTTTACTCTGGCCACTCAACATACGATACATAACAGCAAGTTCGCTAATTTGGCACTGTATAATCCAATCTAATAACTTTAACGACAGCCAACCTATTTACAGTTTAAGCCACCGTAGTTCGCAATATTCCGCCTCATTATCATTAAAGCAATATGGTAACATTGGTCTGGTTTACCTGGATATTTATAGCTTCAACGGTGATAAAAACCGGTTGCTCAATTTATCATGGAGTAAAGGTTTATGGGGCAATAGCAATCTATATGCTTCTGCCAGCCGCGATTATTCGCAAAATAACTGGTCATTCGCGCTAGTACTGCAAATTCCGTTCAACTTTCTGGATTCTGTAACGTTAGATACTCAACACAATACCGCCGGTTAAAATATTCAGAACATCACCTATAGCCATGCTATGCCAAGCGACGGCGGATTTAGCTGGAATATGGCCTACGCTCATCAGGATAGGCAGGATGATTATCAATAAGCCTCACTAGAATGGCGCAACGCCCATGTCCAAATGCAGGCGGGGATCTATGGTTCATCAGGCAGCTATACTCAATGGGGTAATGTGACCGGCTCACTGGTTCTGATGGACGGCACCATCCAGGCGGCGAACAAAATTAATGATGGTTTTGTGATAGTTGAGTTATTAACTGACGGTTATCCTAATATTACCCCTAATATTACCGTTGATTATGAACACCAACCCTACAGTAAAACTAGTAAATCTAGTTATTTGTTGATCCCAAATGTACCAGCTTACTACCCAGCAAAATACCGCATCAATACCCTAAATTTGCCACCTGATATTTATGCCGATACTACGGAACAACGTATTTCGGTCAAACACGGCAGAGACTATCTGCTCCACTTCCCAGTAAAAACACGCCATGCCACCAGTGTGATCCTGACCTATCAACAGGGTAAAGCTCTACCATTAGCCAGCGTGATTTTACGGGCAGGTAAACCAGATACTTATGTTGGCTGGGAAGGACTAGTTTATCTGGAACAATTGGAGCAAAACAATTTGCTCACTGTCCACACACCGGCAGGCAATTATTGCCAAGTCATGCTACAACTGCCGACAAACCCAAGCCAGCAACTGAAAACTTATGGTTCGCTTACTTGCGTTTTAGCTAGCAACAGCAGGAGTTATCATAAATAAATGGTTATTTTTTTCTATTTTGTTGTTATTGACCAACCTGATCAACAACCATGCCTGGGCTGTTTGTAGCACAACCATGCAGAATACCTCGTTTGGTAGCCAAAGTTCTTTTGTCATCAATAGTACCGTGCAAACTACCTCGGCTAATCTGGTTGTCACCTGCGGGGAGGTACTGGCTTCATTGTTAACCACCGATACTATCTCTGCCAAACTTAATAGTGCATCGAGCAGCAGTGGCACACAAGCTGCCATGAAAAACACCACAAATACCGACCTCGAGCCGATTAATATGTGTAAAGCTTCCAACTACGTCCCAACAACACCGATTGGTAGTGCCATTAATTATTCATCAACCGATTTAATTAACTTATTAGGCGGAAACACATTTACTATTCCAATTTATTTTAAAACCGTCACCAGACAAAACTTATCGGCCGGCACCTATAACATAACACTGAACCTGACAATCAATTGGAATATTTGTGGGCTACTCGGCATCGGTTCGATCTGTTTAAATCCCTAAGTTGGCAGTACCACACTTTCGCCAATAGTTTCGTTGATTGTAACGCCTGATTGCTCAACCATCAGCGCCCCTAACATCAACTTTGGCATGGCCTCCTTACTTAGCAATTTTACCAATGTCGCACAAACCATCTCCATCCATCATCTGCACTAAAGGTAGTCTCTACAATTTCAGCATCAATAATGGCGTCAATGCAGTTAACAATGTGCGAAATATGAAGAATGGTAGTAATTTGATCAGTTATGACATTTATCAAGGTATAACTAACAATCGCTGGGGATGGCAGTGAATCGTGGTCTAACATCAATTCAACTAATGTCAGCGCCGACCAGCTTACCCGTACTCAGATTATGTAGCGAAAATCCTTGGTGACCAAAATACGCCAACCAGCGGCAATTATACTGACACATTAGTTATAAATGTGGCTTTTTAATGATGATTAACTGTGCCAAACTTAATATCATTTTGGCGCTTGAGGATTAATAATCATTAATCGTGGCCAAATAGATCGCGGGTATAGACTTTTGCTTTTACATCTTCCAGTTCAGGCACTAAGCGGTTAGCCAAAATAATATCGCTTTGTGCTTTAAATTCTGCCAGATCATTAATAACTTTGGAGTGAAAGAACTCGCTTTGTTGCAAAACGGGTTCATAAACCACAAATTCTATTCCTTTCGCTTTGATGCGTTTCATCACGCCCTGTACCGCAGATGCTCGGAAATTATCCGAACCAGCTTTCATCACTAAGCGATAAACCCCCACTTTTTTCGGATTTTGATTAATAATCGTTTCAGCAATGAAATCTTTACGGGTGCGATTAGATTCTACGATCGCATTAATCAAATTGTTTGGTACATCATTATAGTTAGCCAGTAATTGCTTGGTATCCTTTGGTAAGCAATAACCACCATAACCAAAAGAGGGATTGTTATAGTGATTGCCAATACGCGGATCAAGTGACACACCTTCAATAATTTGGCGACTATCCAGTCCGCGACTATGAGCATAAGTATCTAATTCATTAAAATAAGCAACGCGCATCGCCAGATAAGTATTAGCAAACAATTTTATCGCTTCCGCTTCGGTTGCATCGGTAAACAGCACCGCAACTTCTTTTTTCAGTGCTCCTTCTAATAATAAATCAGCAAAAATCTTCGCTCGCTCGGAGCATTCACCCACCACAATGCGCGAAGGATAAAGATTATCATATAAAGCTCTCCCTTCACGTAAAAATTCCGGTGAAAAAATGACATTGTTGTAACCTTTTTCTTGTTGCAACCGGGCAATAAAACCAACCGGGATGGTTGACTTGATAATAATTATGGCAGTTGGATTAATCTTGTTTACATCATCAATCACGGCTTCAACCGAGAAGGTATTAAAATAATTGGTAGTGGCATCATAATCGGTAGGAGTAGCAACAATCACATAATCTGCACCCTGGTAAGCCTGTTGTTTATCCGTCGTTGCCCTAAAGTTCAGTTTTTTTTCTGTTAGGAAAGCTTCAATTTCCTTATCTACTATTGGTGATTGCTTGTTATTTAGCATCGCCACTTTTTCAGCAATAATATCTAACGCCACCACTTCATGATGTTGCGCTAACAACATAGCATTCGACAGGCCAACATAACCTGTTCCTGCAATAGCAATTTTCAAAACTAACCTCTCAAATATTTAAGATCCAGGCTAAACACGATAATAAGTACGATACCAATCAACAAACGCTTTTACCCCTTCTTTAATCAAAATCTGTGACCGATAACCAGTTAACAAAAATAAACCTTTGGTATCGGCCCAAGTTGTATAAACATCACCTGCTTGCATCGTCAGCATATTTTTAATGGCTTTTCGTCCAAAGCCGTTCAAAGTGGAAATAAAATCCAATAATTTTATTGGCTGACCATTACCGATATTATAAATACGATAAGGTGCATTATTGCTGACCGTTAAAGATCAATCGCTCTTTCTTTACGGAATGATATCAACAACAGACAATATTCCGGCCACAATATCTTCAATAGAAGTACAGTCTCGGCTCAAATCTCCATTATTATAAACGTCAATGGGTTTCATCTCCAAGATGGTTTTAGTGAATTTAAATAACGCCATATCTGGCCGACCATAAGGACCATATACAGTAAAAAAACGCAACCCAGTGGTTGGTAAATTATAGAGATGGGGTGATCAACTGACATATTGGTAGAGCAATTGATACCATAAACAGAACTAGAAGAAGCATAGATCAGATGGGGGATTTGACCATAGTAACAACCCTCCAATATTGATAGAAAACCTGTTAAATTACTATCGGCAATAAGCGAAAGGATCCTTTAAGGAATAGCGAACACCCGCTTGTGCCGCCAGATGGATCACTCGATCAAACTTGCCTAGCATAATCACTTCAATCACCTTTTTTCGCTCAATAATATCCAACTGCAAAAATTGAAATTGCGAATAGACGGTTAAACGTTCAAGGTGTGCTTTTTTTAAAGCGGGATCATAATAATGATTAAGATTATCCAGACCAACAACATCATGACCATTTTGTAATAAACACTGACATAGCGTAAACCCAAAAAAACCAGCACATCCTGTTATTAAATATTTCAAAGCTATTTTTAGGTTTGACAGAGAAATGAAAAATATTTATCTTTTGTGTAGCACAAAAGCGCATCCGGTACTTATTTCCTTCTCCAACATATGCAATTAGTCTAAAAAAGAAGTGTAAATTAAGCATCGCTAAAGTTAGATCAGAACCCTAATCACAGGCTTAAAAACCAGATAATACAAGCTTGCCCTTTACCTGACCACTTTCTATCAATTGATGGGCCAATCGCAAATTTGCAGCACTAATTTTGCCAATTTCTTTACTGACAGTTGTTTTAACAAACCCTGATCAATTAATCCTGCCACCCGTTGCAATAATTGATGCTGCTTAATCATATCTTCCGTCTGAAAAATTGGACAAATAAACATAAACTCCCAATGCAAGGAAAGGGCTTTACGTTTCATTAGCATAATATCAAAGGTTTTAGGATCATCGATTAATGCTAATTTTCCTTGCGGAATAAGAATATCCAACACCTGCTGATAATAAGCATCACTGTTACTCAATGAAGCGACATAGTCGACATGTTTAATACCTAACGCCGCCAGTTGCTGGCTAAACGGTTTTTTATGATCAATAACCGCATGAGTGCCTAACTCACTAACCCATTGTTGCGTTTCCGACCGTGAAGCAGTAGCTAAAACACGTAACTTTGTCAGTTTACGCGCTAATTGGATGAGTATCGAACTAACACCACCAGCGGCACCAATAATCAAAATAGACTTGCCAACCACACTATTTTCGGTGATCGCTAATTGATCAAACAACAATCCCCACTCCGTAATTGAGGTTAATGGCAAAGCGGCTGCCTGCACTGCTGTTAAAGATTTTGGTTTATGACCGGCAATACGCTCATCTACCAGTCCATATTCTGCATAGCAGCCTGGCCTATTAATAGAACCGGCATAATAGACCCAGTCGCCGGGTTTAAATAAAGATACCTCATTACCAACAGACTCCACCACATCACAAGCATCCCAACCCAAAATACATGGTGCTTTAGGGACTTCACGCTGGTGTAGTTTTGTATCCACTGGGTTTACCGCAATAGCAGAAATTTTAACCAATAGATCACGTGTCGCTGGTTGCGGTTTTGCCATTTCAGTTTCATAAAGTGAATGACATCAGTTAGTGACAGGGAAAGCTCAGTAAAAACAATAGCTCTTATTTCTGACTCCATAAGCAAAAAATATCAATCAACTAAAGGAAAAATGAATATATTTCACCTATAGCTTTTTTTGCTAAGTCATTAGGCTATTAGTAAATTTATAGCCAGATTAACCGAGTTAAGTTGAAAAATAATTTATTCAAATAACCCTTCATCCCTAAAATATGCGCATCAGATTTACGTCAAGTAAAACCACTTCTATCAAAAAATTCCAAAATTTGAACCGCTAATTTACGCCCTATCACCAACTCATCATGAAAACTGGTTACTGTAATTGCCTCCTCAAGATGATTATAATGTCAAATAATGGCGGCAACTTATTGAATTTGTGCATTATGATAATAACGATCAGGCACAATAGCGGTAATTAACCCCAGCTTTGCCGCTTTTGTCAGTATACGACGAATGATTGCTTCATCTTGCTGAATTTTACAGTCAACTCGCAAACCCACCACGGCTGGTCGGTGACAAAATAAGGCTCTAACTTTTGCCATAATTGAGCCTGTTGTTGATCAAACATCAAGCTATGCCCAGCTAAATGAAGCCAGCCATTAGTTTGTATCACTTTTTTTTTCATCAACTAATTGACGGAGTAGGGTAAAAACCAACTCATCATTTAGCATAGGTGGTAATGCCATACATTTTAAGCGTGCACAGCCAACACCTATCTGATCAGCATGATATTGATGATAATTAGCTAATATTTGCATCAAATGTTGTTTAACCTGCTGAGCATTAACTTGAGAAAACACAATATCGTTAACAATAAGCACATCAAATTGTGAAAGTAACGCTTGTAATGAGGAATGAGTAAGTTGACGCGCCCAACCATAATCGCTAAATGATAATTCGCCGGTTGGTAGCTGAAAAGCTAAATTTTCCTTATCGTCAGTCATATTAACCAACTGCGATAACCAAAAAAGGAATTCGACTCTATGTTTACCACGGTGTGGCGAATGAAGTTTAATTACCCACGCGCCAGCAAGAGTACGTTACGCACTAATATCACGCAATATTAACCGATCATTATCAACCAACCATAAATGAGTATCCAATGACAACTCAGCCAGTAATGGTTTGTCTGATAGTTGATTTAATAAAGAGATAAGTCCAGTCACATGACTGGCGGCATGATAGAGATGTAACGGCTACCAATTTTTTAAACATTCATTCGCTTCAACTTCAACCAGAACTTTATTAACAGCAAACACCGGCTACTCACTCAATAACCAATCGCCACGAGAAATCTGTTTTTTGCTAATATAACCCATCAGATTTAAAGCGATTCACTCACTAGCTTGTGCCTGTGAAACCAGTTGATTTTGCGCATGCAATCGCCGAATTCTAACTTGCTTATCTATTCCGGTTAATCATAGCATATCGCCAATAGATACGTGGCAGGACAAAGCCGTTCCGGTTACTACTAAACCTGCACCATGCAAGGCATCACCACCAGCAAATACTTTATCGTTGCTAGTTTGTGTCAACAAACGCCCTTGCCCTCCGGTTTGGATCAGCCCCTAATCATCAAGTTTGATATTGTGTCCCTTCAACCAAGGCACCTCATGTGGCTGAAAACCAAAAGCGATAATTAACACATCAACCTCAAGTTCAAACTCTGAACCAACAATAGGACGTCTTCGTCCATCTTTACCTGATTCCCCCAACTGCACACGAGTCAGCTTCAACACTGACGCCTATTCAGTATCATCCAACATAATGTACTGAGGTGAAACATTAAATAAAAATTCAACACCTTCTTCTCTTACATTAATCACCTCTTTTTTCGACCCCGGCATACTCACTTGGTCACGTCGATAAGAACAAATTACACTGGCTGTATTGCGCCGCACTGCTGTGTCCAGACAATCCATTGCAGTATCACCTCTCCCCCCCCTAATACCACAACTTTTTTGCCTGTAACATCAACCCAAGGATACCGAGGATCATCTTCCAATCCCATTACCCGTTGCGTGCTAGCGGTCAAAAAATTCAGCGCCTGAACCACGCCGGGCACTTGCTCATTTTCCAAGCCTATATTCATCAAACCATATATGCCAATACCGAGGAAAATAGCATCATAGTTACTAATCAGAGTAGAGAAAGCAACATCCTGACTAACTTCGCAATTAAGTTGAAATTGGATACCCATCACAGTGAAAATATCACGTCTGGTACTCAATACCTGCTTATCAAGTTTAAAAGGTGGAATACCAAAAGTAAGTAATCCAACGACTTCAGGCTGACGCTCAAACACTTCAGCCTTCTTCTCCCTCCCTGCTCTGGCAAGAACATCAGCGCAACCAAGTCCGGCTGGACCAGCACCGATAATCGCCACATGTTTCGGACGCAGGCTTACTGACGATAAATCTGGCCACCAACCTTGCGCCAATGCAGTGTCAGTAATATATAGTGCTCCAGATTTCCAATAGTGGCCGATCCACCATGTAGTTTCATAGTACATGCACCTTCACATAACCGCTCTTGAGGGCAACCGCGCCTACATATTTCTGGCAATGAACTGGACTGATGGCACAACTCAGCGGCTGCAATAACATTTCCTTCACTCACTAGCCGAATGAAATCCGGTATGTGGTTATGTAAAGGACACGTCCAGTTGCAATACGCTTTTTGCGCACAATAGAGGCAACGAGAACTCTCATAACTCGCTTGCTGCTGATCAAGCCCAATATAGATCTCAGCAAAGTACTGAATATGTTCTTGAGCGGAAATTTTTTGTGCACCTTGACACTGCGGTTTATTCAATATCTGTTTACGCTGCGACTGTTTTATGATCAGATAAAAATTCCCATCTACAGCTCTTTGCTGTCTCACCTGGCGTAAAGTTAGCAATGTTTGTTCATCACCATTCGTAATGCTTGCGTGGTGCAATGTGTCACGCAAGCTTGCTGATCTGTGTTGGTTGACTGACACATATCACACTTTTGCGCTAGTGCAATATCGGAATTAATTACTGGTACCATATCAATAGCACCAAACGGACAAGCCACAATGCAACTTTTACAACCAATACAGCGGGTTTGATCAAGCTGAACCTTACGTCAACTAAACGCAATGCATCTACCAGACAACTGCTAATACAAGGTGCGTTATTGCAATGACGACAGGTTACTGCAATGCCCTTTTTTGCGTCTGTCAGCACTCTAATGTGTGGGACAAATTCACGCTTACTTTGCGGCCAGAGTTGCTGATTATGAGCAACCACACAAGCAATTTCTCATACATGGCAACCAATGTACTCATTTGGATCACCAATAATAAATTTATTCATTCGCTTTCCTTGTCGGTAAGTTCAGGTATATTGATTCAATAATGATGCAATAATTGGGCAAATATATTTAACAAATTATGCCCAAGATAAAATTTTGCGGATTACTTCAAATACTTATCTGTATCACGCTTAGCAACATCCATCTTTCTGCCACAAAGTATTCTCACTTTGAGAATAATATACACACTGAAATTAAAGAATAGGCCTTTTCAGTCAACATGAGCTCGATAAAAATAAACTTTGACACACATCCAAATAACATCGATCGCAATTTTAACACTGCACTCAATACAAATACTAGCAACTAAATGTTTTCCTTATATTCTCAAGATGAGAATTAGCCGAACATTTAGATAAAATTATTGTATCCGTTTTTAGTGATTCTTTCCCCTTTAAGATCCTGGTTGCCAGCAAAACGTGACTTAATTCACGAATGCCACTAACACCTTTATCTCTTTATCGATATTGGCATGACTTACACATGGTTATTGATATTTGCTGACATGCTAATTGGAACATCTTAGACCAGTTTGTTTGACTAACACTGTTCTAGCGTAAACATTAACTGTTCTTACCAAAAGCCGATCAGCCAGGTTAATGAAGTACTCACCAACAGGAGTGATGTAACTTTATAAAAGGATCTGTTCTTCCCAAGCACCAGCCAGCCCCATCCAGTCGATGAAATACTTCCCATTGGGCAAATGATACTTTACGGGCTGCAACATGTTTTAGTGATGTACACAGTCACAGTCGCCGTTCCATTAGTTATCGGTAATACCGTCGGCTTACCTGTTGAGCAAATCATTCTATTAATTAGTACTGATCTGTTTATTTGCTGAGTAGCAACCATTGCCCAATCTTTTGGCTTGGGAGCATGGATTGGCTGCCGTTTATCACTAATACAAGGCTGTATATTTGCTGCACTCGTCCCGATGATACTGATCGGTAAACAGTATAGTATTGGCGGCATTTTCGGCGCCATAATTATTGCGGGATTATTCACGCTGGTATGCGCACCGTGGATATGCCATCTTGTGCGTTTTTTTCCCTAAAGTTGTGATGGACTCGATTGTTACTTTGATTGGACTTTCACTGATGCCTATAGCAGGCAATTGGATCATTAGTGGCAATAATAGTGAAAACTGGGGGGGGGGGGGGGGGGGGTTTTTCCCCCCTTGCACTGGGT
>DAYVGO010000086.1:0-36823 GCA_045399315.1 Arsenophonus sp. | reverse complement strand
TAGTGTAATTGCGACTATGGCAAGCGGTAGAATACCCCTTCCTCCCCCCCCCCCCCCTCTTCTTTTTTTTTTTACTATAAATAAAAAAAACATTTCTCTAATTAGACAATAAGTGAGGCACAAGGGGGGGGGGGGGAGAAAGGGGTATTCTACCGCTTGCCATAGTGGCAATTACACTAATTATTATTCTTCATATCTATCATTTTATAACAGGAATGATTAAAAATATCGCGGTACTCCTAGGTTTAATTGGTGGTACGATTATCTGGAGTTGCTTTCTACCACTTGATTTTCATTTCGTCAATTCTACACCTTGGATTAATTTTCCTCAAATCATGTGGCTGGCCAAACCCGAATTTCACTTAATTCCTGGTAGCACTGTTATCTATGGTTATGGTGGTGGTAATTATAGAAACCATGTCATCAATGATGATCATTGGCGATATGGTTGAAAAAAAGGCCGATGCCACCACTTTGCGTAATGGTCTCAATGCCTGCGGTATTGTGACTATGGTAGGGGGATTGTTTAATCTTTTTCTCTATGCTGCGTTTGCACAGAATGCTGGCCTAATTGGTCTGGTGTGCGTAGCCGTTTCGTCGTTTCTTTATCTGGCGTGCTGGCTCATTCTAATGGGTATGTTTTCGAAAATGGCCACACTGGTTGTCGCAATACCTAAACCGATATTGGGTAGTGCCGGAATTATTATGTTTGGTATGGTAACCGTATCCGGTATTCGCACTCTTAGTAGTATTACATATCGACATAACAATAACGAAATGGTGGTAACATTAACTTTAGGATTAGATTTGATGCCGATTTATGGTACCGCATTTATTTGAAGGCTTTCCTACTAGCATGATGCAAATGTTTCTCCATAGTGGCATTACCATAGGTACAGTGATCACTATTCTGGCCAATTTAACTCTCAACAAAGCATCACCCACCACCACTGGAGAAACCAAGCATTCGCCAGCCAATATTTCACCATATGCACCTTTAAGAGCAATTAATCCGTGGTTATTATTAAGAAAAACCGATAAAGAATCAGGAAAATTAGGTTAAATAAATTGACAATTAACTTGAACATTTACTCATTAGCGAGTTAATCGTTAACATTTAAGCCATAATCAAAATTTCAATCAGTATTAAGTTTGTTATTTTACTAGCCTTAGTTATAAATAATATTCTTCAACTTAGGTTCAAAGAGATAGCCAACCCAATAACGCAGTCGTTAAAATAGTAGTACCCAATATGAACTTTTTATCCCCCGACTCCTTCTTTTTATTGATAAAACAGCCGCCCGCATGTTTATTATTTTTATATAGATTAACTAATTTATTGAAATTATCTTTTAGACACAAAATTAAAACATTAAAATTTTATTTATTAAGTTAAAACAGGCGGTATTGTTAATCTTTTATCATTATTTATTAATAAGATAAATATAATTAAATTTAGTGGTAGCTATTTTCATCAATATTTTTTATAAAATAAAATTCAAATAGGTATTTAGTATATATATTTTTAATATAATCATTATAGGGTTAACAGGATAATATAAGCATGACACGGTAATTAGTCATTTATTATCCATATTGAGAAAGCTTGCATAAAACAAATAAATAGCGTTTGTTATTACTTATATCGGATTTAGTTTTACAAAAAATCGACAAATTGATAGAAAATGCGTTCAGTTATAGTCAATTTTCATCCTCTAATGGTACTGTTATTGCTATGAAAATGTTAAATATAACTTGTCTGGCTTGGCTAAAAAGAAAAATCAAGCAAGAAAATGAAGGATAACAATTGCACTTGTTGCCTCATCAATTGTTGCTATTTCTTCAGTTCATCTTTTACGGCTATTTATGGAAGCGGAAAAATACCGGATAATAAAATAATGTGGAGTGTCATTATCCATTTAGCTTTTTATCTGCTTTTGGAATGAATTATATTGATAGAATGAGTAAAAAGACCAAAAACTAATCGATTTAAATCATTTTATTCAGTATGAAACTATTACCTGCTTTACGCCACTGCTAGATAAATATGCAGTGGCAAGTTTCTTACCATACCAAAGTTCTCTGTCTGCCGGTAGAATAAAGGCTATGTGAGTGCCAATAATTAATGCCAATTTAAAAGTCTTATTTATTTTTATAAAATACTTTCAATAATAAAAATAGATAACCAAAAAAGAGCTATTTTATATCCAATAATATTTCTATAAGTTATGATAAAAGTTGTAAGTTTATTTATCAGTCATTTTATTGGCCAGTTATAAAATATTTTATATATCTCAATAACTATAGAAAGAATAAATTAGTTAAAGTAGATAACTTTTATGAAAAATATAGCAAATTGAAGAACAACTTATGCTGCAAATACAGCAATGATCCTCGACCTTTAGGCCGAGAATATCAAATGTAGCCTTAAAAATTTCAATAAAGTTTCTCGATCCCATCGCCTGAAATAAATGAGCTTGATCATATGAAGTGATTATTTTTTGTTTAATCAGATTCGTACAATCTTCCACGTCATACTGCATGGCATATAAAAGATCTTCTGGCGCTAATTTATTAGAAAAATCTCGCGGATCATCACCAAAATCAACAGGATTAAATTTACCTTCATAACTATCCCACAGAATATTATTTTGTTGTAAATCTGAATGGAAAATACTTTTTTCTGCTATAGACGTTAACATATGTTCAAATTTTTCAATCGCATCAGCCGACAATGACTCTACCTGACTTAAGGGCTTATCTGCAATTTTCTTCATTCTGACAAATAAATTTTCCTCATCATCATAAATTATTGTGCTGTCTTGACCATGTAATGACAAAAAAAGGCAATAGATTTTTCAATGGATCCAATTTTACTTTCATCCAAATTATCATATGCTTCATGGTATTTTTTTAACACATAATTTTTATCACTATCTCGATAAACATCACCATCAACTCCTGGATGGAACAAGCTGTTAGCAAAATAAGATAATGTGTAATAATTTCCATATTGATCGATAACTTACGTTTTAATAGGTGATATCTTATATTGCTCTGCCCAATGTGGTATTCGTTGCTATTGAAGATAATGAATAGCAAATTCTAATGAATTATGACAACTATTTGCCAAAAAATCATATTCAGCCAGTAATTCTTGTGCCCATCTTCTATTCTCTAGACTATCGATTCCGCTGAGACTTTCAATCAGATAGTCTTCGGGTTTCATACTCCGATTTTTCGGCCTAGTGGATAAGTTTGTATTATGGTAAGTTGTGTTTGTTATGATGTTAACTGAAAGAGGAGAGAGCATATATATTAATCCTATTTATAGTTTTACATTTGAATTATCAAAAACCTATAGAATCGAGTGATATACGTTACTATAATTATTTTAATGTAAAATAAGAATAATATTATTGGTAAAATTTATCTCTTCTTAATACGGTAATTTTCTTAATCTATCCACTCTTATAAAATAAAATGCGATAATTTACTTTTTTTTTCAGAAAATAGCAGCATAATAACTATAATTGTCTTAAAAATAGCAAAAAATTAAATCAAATATGTGCCTAACAAATATAATAAATTTTTACATTTTGATATAACTGTGCTTTATTGATTACATTTTATTTTCCAATACAGAAACTGGAAAAAATACGACCTAACAAATCATCCGAGCTGAATTCACCGGTAATTTCACTTAATGCTTGTTGGGCCAAGCGTAGTTCTTCTGCTAATAACTCACCTGAGTGAGCAACTACTAACTGTTGATATGCTTGCTGCAAATGTTCCTTTGCTAGGTTAAGTACTTGTATATGACGGCGTCTGGCTAAGAATCCACCTTCAATATGATGATTAAATCCAATACTTTGTTTCAAATGATGGCGTAATAAATCAATTCCTTCTTTTCGATAGGCTGAAAGACGGATAAGTGAATAATTACCAACATTTGTTATACCTATTGGTTCAGCAATAATATCTACTTTATTTCTAATTACCGTAATAGGTAAAGATTTAGGCAATTGAGCCATAAATTCAGGCCAAATCTGCTGAGGTTCAGTTGCCTCAGTGGTTGTGCTATCCACCATAAATAATATATGATCAGCTTGCTCTATCTCTTGCCAGGCTCGCTCAATACCAATTCTCTCAACTTCATCAGTCGCTTCACGTAAACCGGCTGTGTCAATAATATGGAGTGGCATCCCATCAATATGAATATGTTCACGTAATACATCTCGAGTTGTGCCAGCAATATCCGTTACAATCGCTGTTTCACGGCCAGATAACGCGTTTAATAAGCTAGATTTACCTGCATTCGGTCGACCGGCAATCACAACTTTCATGCCTTCTCGTAATAAGCTGCCTTGATAAGCTTGTAAACACACACTATCTAAATGAGCAATCACCTGACGCAATTTTGTTTCTATCTTACCATCAGATAAAAAATCAATTTCTTCATCTGGAAAATCAATTGCGGCTTCAACGTAAATACGCAAGTTAGTAAGCGCTTCCACCATTTCATAGATCTGTTGCGAGAAAATACCTTGTAAGGAATTTACCGCTGAACGAGCAGCCTGCTCAGTACTCGCATCGATTAGATCAGCAATAGCTTCAGCCTGCGCTAAATCCATTTTGTCATTAAGAAAAGCGCGTTCAGAAAATTCACCTGGTTTTGCAATACGGATGTCATCAATAGCTAAAATCCGCTTAAGTAATAAATCAATAATTACCGGCCCACCATGTCCCTGCAATTCTAAAACGTCTTCACCAGTAAATGAGTTGGGCGCTGGAAAATAGAGTGCAATTCCCTGATCCAAAACTTTACCGTTGGTATCATAGAAAGGAAGATAATCCGCATAACGAGGCTGAGGTAATTTACCTAAAACAGTCTGTGCAACCTCAATAACTTTTGGCCCTGATATTCGCAGAATACCAACACCACCACGTCCAGGAGGAGTTGCCTGGGCAATAATTGTATCACTGGTATATATACTCATTTTACTCTCAATTATTACAATAAATATGATTAAGGCGGTCTAATAACCGCCTTAATACATTTGCTATTTTGTTATTTTCATCAATTACAAATAACAAAATACTAAAACTTATTTTTTATCGCGGCTATGTAGACCACGCTTTTCTAGTCCACGATAAATAATTTGTTGTTGGATAATTGTCACCAGGTTACTAACAATATAGTATAAAACTAAACCTGAAGGAAACCACAAGAAAAATACCGTAAAAATGACAGGCATATAGGTCATAATTTTCTGTTGCATAGGATCAGTCACTGTCGTTGGCGACATTTTCTGAATAATATACATCGTTAAACCCATTAACAACGGTAGAATATAGTAAGGATCTTGGGCGGACAAATCTTGGAGCCAACCAATGAAAGGGGCATGACGTAACTCTACCGAGCCCATCAACATATAATATAAAGCTAGGAAGATAGGCATCTGAATCAATAAAGGTAGACAACCACCTAACGGATTGACTTTTTCTGCTTTATAGAGCGCCATCATTTCTTGGCTCATACGTTGTTTATCATCGCCGATCCGCTCTCTCATCGCTGCAAGTTTAGGTTGCAACAGCCGCATTTTTGCCATTGAAGTATATTGTGCTTTGGTTAACGGATACATAATTCCACGAACAATAAAAGTAATGACGATAATGGAGAAGCCCCAATTACCAATAAAACCATGAATAAATTTCAATAGCTTAAATAACGGTTGAGAAATAAACCACAACCAACCATAATCAACTGTTAGATCCAAATGTGGTGCAACTGCTGCCATTTCCGATTGTAATTCAGGCCCTATCCACAATGTTGAAGTGTAATTTCCTTTACTGTTAGCGGCTATTGTTATCGGCGAACTTTTATAACCAATAATAGCAATAGCTTTATCTAAATTTAAGTAAATGGTGTAGAACGTGTTTTTTTCCTGATAGCCAGAGATCCATGCGGTAGCAAAATATTGCTGCAACATTGCGACCCAACCACCTTTGGTACTAATGTTTAAAGTATTATCAGCAATATCACTGAAACTATATTTTTTATAATTGGTTTCATCGGAAGAATATGCTGCACCACGATAGGTATGTAAAGCAAAATTGTTACTTCCTGTGTCACGCTCTTTTGGTAGTTCTGCGGTCTGTTTCAATTGACCAAAAAAAGCCAGTGACAGCGGTTTTGCACTATTATTATCAATATTATACTCAACGGAAATATTATATTTACCACGTGTTAATACATAGACTTTCTGATAAACCACCCCATCTTTACCGGTGAAGGTGAGAGGAACACGTAGTTCATCTTGACCATCTTGCAACACAAAATTCGTCGCAGTCGTGAGATATAAAGGGCGCAATCCATTATTATAGCCAAGGTTATCAGGACCATCCTGACCGATCAAGCCACTCTGTGCTTGATAAATAAAATCTTTGCTTGTTTCTAACAAACGAAACGGATCAGTTGAGTGTAATTCCTTAGGGTAAACCAATAGATCAGCCCCATCAATATCGCCTCCGCGGGTATTGATTCGTAATTCAAGCACATCAGTTCTTACTGTGATCAGTTTAGCTTGCCCATGACCTAAATTAGCTTGGTCATCATGACTTGGCATATCCATTTGTTTTACGATTTGGTCAGTATTTATAGGTTGTGTTTTATCACTTTCCCATGTCTGCCAAATTAAAAACGAAACAAATAGCAAAGCGATGAATAAAAGATTGCGTTGCGAATCCATCGTTAATTTTCTCTATTATGGTCATTATGTTTAGGTGGAACGGGATCGTCGCCACCTATATGTAAAGGATGGCATTTTAATATGCGTTTCATCATTAACCAACAACCTTTTATCAATCCAAATCGATATACTACTTCGATTGCATATTGTGAACACGTAGGGTCGAAACGGCAACGGGGTCCTAATAATGGGCTTATTAACAATTGATAACCTTTTATCATCGTGATTAAGAGCCGCGAGCCAAACGACAGTGACGACGCCATAATTTGCCTAATGTTTCGGTAATTTGTTGATTATCCAAATCAGCAACTCCCTTTCTTACTAATATCACAAAATCCATCGAAGGCAACTCATGTTGATGTAAACGAAAATATTCTCTGATTAAACGCTTAATGTGATTGCGTTCATGAGCACGTTTAACACTCTTTTTTGCGATAGTAAGACCAATACGTGGATATCCCAGCTCATTGAGGCGTCCAAGAATGGTTATTTCCTGAGAGCTCGCCCATTGCGGCTGCTGAAAGACATAATCAAAATGC
Organism: Arsenophonus sp.; assembly: GCA_045399315.1. Taxonomy (GTDB): domain Bacteria; phylum Pseudomonadota; class Gammaproteobacteria; order Enterobacterales; family Enterobacteriaceae; genus Arsenophonus. The sequence continues at coordinate 29,532 of DAYVGO010000086.1, read as the reverse complement.
CTGGGAGTCAATAACCTTAACTCCCGAGGAAAAGCAAGCATAACCACTTCGATAGGGTTATTACTTTGAAGAAACGGTCAGACGAGCACGACCTTTAGCACGACGATGAGCTAAAACCTGACGACCATTTTTAGTGGCCATACGAGCACGAAAACCGTGAGAACGGTTACGTTTTAGTACGGACGGTTGAAAAGTGCGTTTCATAGCGGTTTCTACCTAACTTAACAAAATAGTTATTATTGATTCAATAAACTCGTGGGTGACCAGTGAAACAAACAGTACTGATTATATCCAATTGTAACAACACCAATATAGCAAAGAGGCAAGATTGTAATAAAATATATAGCATTACGCAATGTAGGAGACAAATTCGACACTTTATCTCCACCATTAACTACCATCAAACCTAATACCCTACTTTTTTCTTAGCAAGTGCTGTGCAAAAACTGGAAAGATGATGATATCACACACAGGGTGCAAGATTATACGGATTCTCATAGAAATCTCAAGGATCATTAAAGGATCATTAAAGGATCAAAAAATTATTTGGCTCTAGATAGAGACTAATCGCAAAGTTTGATCTAAAGTTATCTGTTACTAGGTGTTATGTATACCTAATATATGTGCTAGTATTCTTTTTGATTCCTTATTCATTTTAATACATCATAATCCTAAATTTAATCCTGTGGATAAAAAGTGCTAAAACTGTGTAAAAGAGTGAGGATCTTATTCAAATTTTGCGATATGATCTATTATAGGTTCTGAGATCTTAGATTGTACAAACTGATATAGCTTATCGTGCAAATTTTCGATAAACCTTTTCTGAGGTATTAACTGTTTTTATTACCTATTTAAATTAACATTTTCCATTGGTCTTGTTTTAGGGGAGTCCGTCGTGTCATTTTCACTTTGGCAGCAATGTCTTGCCCGATTGCAGGATGAGTTACCTGCCACAGAATTCAGTATGTGGATACGCCCTCTCCAGGCAGAATTGAGTGATAATACCTTAGCACTCTATGCCCCTAACCGCTTTGTATTAGATTGGGTAAGAGATAAATACATCAATAATATTAATGAATTATTGAGTGATTTTTGTGGCTCTGATGTGCCTGTGTTGAAATTCGAAGTGGGTAATAAACCTCAAATAACGCAAAATAGCGCTTCAACACATACAGCAGCAAATAAAACTATTTCGATGCCTATAAATTCAATAGTGCGTCCTAGTTGGGACAATACACAAATTCAACCTGAAATCGCATATCGTTCAAATGTTAACCCTAAGCATACATTCAATAACTTTGTTGAAGGTAAATCAAATCAACTTGCTCGTGCCGCTGCCAGCCAAGTAGCAAACAATCCTGGCGGAGCTTATAATCCACTTTTTCTTTATGGTGGAACAGGATTAGGTAAAACTCACCTACTTCACGCGGTGGGTAATAACATCATGGAACGCAAAGCGAATGCCAAAGTGGTTTATATGCATTCTGAACGATTTGTTCAGGATATGGTAAAAGCGTTACAAAATAATGCTATTGAAGATTTTAAACGTTATTATCGCTCAGTAGATGCACTATTAATTGATGATATCCAATTTTTTGCTAATAAAGAGCGTTCCCAAGAAGAATTTTTTCATACTTTTAATGCCTTGCTGGAAGGTAATCAACAAATCATTTTGACCTCAGATCGTTATCCGAAAGAAATTAATGGGGTTGAAGATCGATTAAAATCTCGTTTTGGCTGGGGATTGACCGTTGCAATTGAACCACCAGAATTGGAAACACGCGTCGCTATTCTGATGAAAAAAGCTGATGAAAATCAGATTCAACTTCCGGATGAAGTGGCTTTTTTTATTGCCAAACGCTTGCGCTCAAACGTTCGAGAGCTGGAAGGGGCATTGAATCGGGTTATTGCCAATGCTAATTTTACCGGTCGGGCTATTACCATCGATTTTGTTCGCGAAGCATTGCGCGATCTACTAGCATTACAAGAGAAACTGGTCACTATTGATAATATTCAAAAAACAGTTGCTGAATATTACAAAATAAAAGTTGCTGATTTGTTATCTAAGCGTCGTTCCCGTTCTGTTGCGCGTCCGCGGCAAATGGCAATGGCATTAGCAAAAGAACTGACAAACCATAGTTTACCCGAAATTGGGGATGCCTTTGGTGGACGAGATCATACAACCGTACTCCATGCTTGTCGAAAAATCGAGCAATTACGGGAAGAAAGTCATGACATCAAAGAGGATTTTTCTAACTTAATCAGAATATTATCATCCTAATGCTATGAAATTTACTATTGAACGTGAACAATTACTTAAACCACTACAACAAGTCAGCGGTCCACTTGGTGGGCGGCCTACATTACCTATCTTAGGTAATTTATTACTGCAAGTCAGTGAAAAAACACTTTCATTAACAGGTACCGATCTAGAAGTAGAAATGGTAGCAAACGTGACACTAACACAAGCGGGTGAAAATGGTTCAATCACTGTACCTGCGCGTAAATTTTTTGACATCTGGCGAGGATTACCAGATTGCTCAGAAATTGAAGTGACTCTTGAAGGAGAACGTTTGCTAGTACGTTCTGGCCGAAGTCGTTTCTCGCTTTCGACTCTCCCTGCTGCTGATTTTCCAAACCTCGACGATTGGCAAAGTGAAGTCGAGTTTAAACTACCTCAAGCTACCTTAAAACGTCTAATTGAGGCAACCCAATTTTCAATGGCTCACCAAGATGTTCGCTATTACCTTAATGGTATGTTATTTGAAACTGAAGGTAAAGAATTGCGCACCGTCGCTACCGATGGACATCGTTTAGCGGTCTGTTCACTCAATATTAATCAGGATTTACCAACACATTCAGTAATTGTTCCCCGTAAAGGTGTAATAGAATTTATGCGATTACTGGATAGTAGTGACGAGTCACTTAAGTTACAAATCGGTAGTAATAATATCCGTGCTCATGTTGGCGATTTCATTTTCACATCTAAACTGGTTGATGGCCGTTTTCCTGATTACCGACGTGTTTTGCCCAAAAATCCGGATAAAACATTAACCGCTGATTGTGATAAACTAAAACAAGCATTTTCACGAGCTGCAATTTTATCAAATGAAAAATTTCGCGGTGTACGCCTCTATATAAGTGAAAATCAACTTAGAATTACCGCCAACAATCCTGAACAGGAAGAATCAGAAGAGATTGTTGATGTTAATTATCAAAGCCCAATGATAGAAATTGGTTTTAATGTTAGTTATATCCTCGATGTATTAAATACACTAAAATGTGAGCAGGTTAATTTGTTGTTAACTGATTCAAATTCAAGTGTACAAATCGAAGATGTAGCCAATAACGCAGCAGCTTATGTTGTTATGCCAATGCGTCTGTAATATTCAAATTTTATGATGCTTTCGCGTTTACTTATCCGCGACTTTCGTAATATCGGAAGTGCAGATTTACCATTAGCAACCGGTTTTAATTTTTTGATTGGGCCAAATGGCAGCGGCAAAACAAGTATTCTTGAAGCGATCTATACCTTAGGACACGGTAGAGCTTTTCGTAGCATCCAAGCCGCACGTGTAATTCGTCATAAACAAGATAACTTTGTATTACATGCTCGTCTTGTTCCTTTAGTACCAGAGTCGCGGGAACTCATTTTAGGGCTAAGTAAAGATCGTAACGGTAATAGTAAAGTTCGTATTGATGGCACTGATGGGCATAAAATTGCTGAATTAGCTAAATTATTACCAATGCAATTAATAACCCCTGAAGGTTTTACTTTGCTAAATGATGGTCCTAAATATCGTCGAGCTTTTATTGACTGGGGATGTTTCCATAATGAACCGCAGTTCTTTGCTGTATGGTCTGATTTAAAACGGCTATTAAAACAACGTAATGCAGCATTGCGTCAAGTAACAAGTTATAATGAGCTTCGTCATTGGGACTATAAACTGATCCCACTTGCCCATAAAATAAGTGAATGGCGAGCTAGTTATATTGCAGCTATTGCTAAAGATATTGAAAACACCTGTAAACAGTTTTTACCTGAATTTTCACTTAGCCTCTCATTTCAACGAGGATGGGATAAAGAAACCGATTATTCAGATATACTGGTAAGACAATTTGAACGTGACCGAATGCTAACCTACACCGCATTAGGGCCACACAAAGCTGACTTACGGATCCGTGTAGGAGGAATTGCTGTTGAAGATATCCTATCCCGTGGACAGTTAAAATTATTAATGTGCGCATTAAAATTAGCACAAGGTGAGTATTTCACCCGCCAGAGTGGGCAACGATGCTTATATCTGTTAGACGATTTTGCTTCTGAGTTAGATAAGGATCGCCGTCAATTATTAGCCAAACGGCTTAAAGCGACACAAGCTCAAGTCTTTGTTAGCACGATTACCATCACGCAAGTTAAAGATATGTTAGATGGAAATAGCAGGATGTTTTGCGTAAAACATGGCAAAATAGAAGTTCAACCATAGGATTAGAAATTAGCGAGAAACGTTGATGTCGAATACATATGACTCCTCAAGTATCAAGGTATTAAAAGGGCTAGACGCGGTGCGTAAGCGCCCAGGCATGTATATCGGTGATACCGACGATGGTACAGGCCTTCATCACATGGTCTTCGAGGTTGTCGACAACGCTATCGACGAAGCCCTCGCAGGATATTGTACCGATATTGTTGTAACCATACATACAGATAACTCCATCTCTGTTCTAGATAATGGCCGTGGTATCCCAACCGATATTCATGAAGAAGAAGGTGTGTCTGCCGCCGAAGTCATCATGACAGTTCTTCATGCTGGAGGCAAATTTGATGATAATTCTTATAAAGTTTCTGGTGGCTTACATGGTGTTGGTGTTTCTGTTGTTAATGCCTTATCAGAAAAATTAGAGTTGGTGATCCGCCGTGAGGGAAAAGTCCATGAACAGACTTACCAATTAGGTGTTCCAAAAGCGCCTTTAACTATTGTTGGAGAAACTGAAGAGTGGGGAACCTATATTCGTTTCTGGCCAAGTTTGGAAACATTTAAAACCGTTACCGAATTTGAATACGATATTTTAGCAAAACGATTAAGGGAACTCTCCTTTCTCAATTCCGGTATATCAGTTCGTCTAATCGACAAACGCGACAACAAAGAAGACCATTTTCATTACGAGGGGGGAATTAAAGCTTTTGTTGAATATTTAAGCCGTAATAAAACCCCAATCCATCCAAGTGTTTTCTACTTTTCAGCTGAAAAAGAAGGGATTAATGTAGAAATATCCATGCAATGGAATGATGGTTTCCAAGAAAATGTTTATTGCTTTACCAATAACATTCCACAACGAGATGGTGGAACCCATCTGGTTGGTTTCCGTACCGCAATGACGCGTACGCTGAACAGTTATATGGATAAAGAAGGTTACCAGAAAAAAGCGAAAGTTAATGCTACTGGTGATGATGCTCGCGAAGGTTTAATTGCCGTCATTTCAGTTAAAGTTCCCGATCCTAAATTCTCTTCACAAACAAAAGATAAGCTAGTTTCTTCAGAAGTAAAAACCGTTGTTGAAACATTAATGAATGAGAAATTTGTCGAATATCTATTAGAAAATCCTAATGACGCAAAAATCGTTGTTAGCAAAATAATTGACGCCGCCCGTGCCCGTGAGGCAGCTCGTAAAGCACGCGAAATGACTCGCCGTAAAGGAGCTCTTGATCTAGCGGGATTACCAGGTAAATTAGCTGACTGCCAAGAGCGTGATCCAGCTTTATCAGAACTTTACTTAGTGGAGGGTGATTCTGCCGGCGGCTCTGCAAAACAAGGGCGTAACCGTAAAAATCAGGCAATCTTACCACTAAAAGGTAAAATTCTTAATGTCGAAAAAGCCCGTTTCGACAAGATGCTCTCCTCGCAAGAAGTTGCTACTCTAATAACGGCTTTAGGCTGTGGTATTGGTCGCGACGAGTATGATCCTGATAAATTACGTTATCACAGCATTATTATCATGACCGATGCTGATGTCGATGGTTCCCACATTCGAACTTTACTATTAACTTTCTTCTATCGTCAAATGCCAGAAATTATTGAGCGAGGCCATGTCTATATTGCTCAGCCACCTTTATATAAAGTGAAAAAAGGTAAGCAAGAACAATATATTAAGGATGATGAGGCTATGAACGAATATTTGATCTCAATAGCATTAGATAATGCCGCGCTCTATACCAGCCCGCATGCCCCGGCATTAAAAGGAGAGCCATTGGAGAAATTAATCGTTGAATATAATGCTGCACAAAAAATTATCAAACGTTTAGAACGTGTCTATCCGCTTGCTTTATTAAATAATCTCATTTATCAACCTACGTTGGTAGAAGATGCTTTAAAAGATAAAGCAAAAGTAGAAGATTGGATCAACATATTAGTTAAACGTCTATCCGATAATGAAGAACATGGTAGTACCTACAGTTACCATATTAATGAAGATCGTGAACGTCAGTTATTTGAACCGGTTTTACGTATTAGAACCCATGGCATTGATACTGATTACAACCTAGATTACGATTTTATTAATGGTGTTGAATACCTTTGTATTACTAAAATCGGTCAGCTGATAGGTGATCTAATTGAGGAAAAGGCATATGTTGAAAGAGGCGAGCGTCGCCAGCCTATCTCTTCCTTTGAAGAAGCATTGAATTGGTTATCAAAAGAATCTCGCCGTGGCTTGACGTTGCAACGCTATAAGGGATTAGGTGAAATGAATCCAGAGCAATTATGGGAAACAACAATGAATCCGTATACTCGCCGTATGATTCGTGTTACCGTGAAAGATGCCATCGCCACCGACCAATTATTTACCACATTAATGGGTGATGCAGTTGAACCACGTAAAGCTTTTATTGAAGAAAATGCATTAAGGGCAGAAAATATAGACACTTAATTTTAAACGACAAAACAAAAGCCCCATGCCTAACTTGGGGCTTTTTATTAGATAATAACTATCTAATCTTCATAATATTTTTAGCATACGGCGTAAAGGCTCTGCCGCTCCCCATAATAACTGATCACCAACCGTAAAAGCGGATAAATATTGCGATCCCATATTTAATTTACGCAAACGGCCAACAGGAATATTTAGTGTTCCTGTCACTGCCGTAGGTGTTAGCTCTTGAATAGTTAATTGACGCTCATTAGGAATAACACGAACCCAATCGTTATGGCCGGCCAAAATTTGCTCAATATCTTCAATAGGAACATTTTTTTTCAATTTTAAGGTAAATGCCTGGCTATGGCAGCGCAATGCTCCTATACGAACACATAAACCATCGACAGGAATAATATGGCTCTTAGTATTTAAAATTTTGTTAGTTTCGGCCTGCCCTTTCCATTCCTCACAGCTTTGGCCATTGGATAGTTGTTTATCTATCCAAGGGATCAAACTACCGGCCAATGGTGCACCAAAAGCTTCAGTGATCATCTTTCCACTAGCTGCAAAATCGGTTACTTTTTTCTCAATTGATAAAATAGCCTCCGCAGGATTTTGCAATTCATTAGCCACCAGTGAATATAACTCACCCATTTGTAGTAATAATTCACACATATTACGTGCACCTGCACCAGAAGCAGCTTGATAGGTCGCCACTGAAATCCACTCAATCAAGTTTTCAGCAAATAAGCCACCTAAAGCCATTAACATCAAACTGACTGTGCAATTGCCTCCGACAAAAGTTTTTATTCCTTCATTTAAACCCTTATCAATATATTGACGATTAACCGGATCAAGAATAATGATACTATCCGCTGCCATTCTTAATGAAGACGCGGCATCTATCCAGTAACCTGACCACCCCGATGCTCTTAGTTTAGAATAAATTTGCTTGGTATAATCACTACCCTGACAGCTAATTATTACGTCTAATGCTTGCAATCTGTTAAGATTAAAAGCATCCTGTAGAGTCCCTTCAAGTTGACCATACTTTGGCGCCAATTCACCATGTTGGGAGGTGGTAAAAAAAACAGGACAGATATCATCAAAATCACGTTCTTCAACCATACGTTGTAGCAGTACAGAACCAACCATTCCTCGCCAACCAATAAATCCTACATTTTTCATTTTTGTTATATCCAATCTGAACTTCGTTGCTAAGTAAAATAGTTGCCATTTATAAACAATAATCGCAAATTGAAATCATTTCTGCTTCTTTATCACTAATTATTTATTACACAACAAACAAAAATCTTTTTATAGCCGATAAAAACAAAAACACCCCGCATTAAGGGTGTTTTGCTTAAAATCGCTGCAAATAACTTTATTACCTAGATCAACGCCATCGGGATTTGATATATTCTACTACCTGTTCAGTTTGTGAGGACTGAAGAAGTGCCTCTCTAAATAGGATAGTTCCTTTAATTTCAGGCAACGAATCATTAAAATCAAGTTGCTTTTTCACTTCAGGAACACCACCATCAAGAGACCAATCTGGCTCAACCTGAGATGGCACACCAACTTTATATAATGCCACCCCAATGTATAACTTAGTGTTAGTCGATCTCACCACATCAGCCCACCATTTTGCGATCACATCATATTTGACAACTTCCCGGGCAAAAGGCCAATAAATCTGTGGCGCAATATAATCTAATAAACCTTCTTTTACCCACAATCTGGTATCGGCATAGGCTCTGTCATAAGTAGGACCACCAGCCTTGGTATTAGAGCCTCGCGGATCATCAGCAATATTTCGCCAAACACCACCAGGACTGATACCAAATTCAACATTTGGTTTTAAAGAACGGATCGTTGAAGAAACTTCCCTAATCAATAACAAGGTATTATTTCTCCTCCAACTTGTTTTATCCAGAAAACCCTGACCATATCTTTGAAATGTTTCATCATCATCAAGTTTGGATGAAGGCGTTTCATAATAGAAATAATCATCAAATTGAATCCCATCAATATCATAGTTTCTAACCAATTCAGCAACAATACTGGTGATCCAATTACGCACTTCTGGTGATCCTGGGTCAAGCACAAAACGGTCGTAGGCTGTGCGTATCCAATCTTTATGTAAAACATAAACACTAGCCGGCGGAGAAGAAAGTGTATTTTTCAGTGATGCAATAGTTTCTGGTTTGGTATCCACTGAAACACGATAGGGATTTAACCAAGCATGTATTTTTAAATTTCTTTTATGTGCTTCAGCAATAATAAACGCTAATGGATCATAACCTGGATCTTTACCGACAACACCAGTAAGCACGTCAGACCAAGGGAGAATATGGGAACGATAAAGCGCTGTACCATCTGGTTTTACCTGAAAAAAAATGGTATTAATGCCTATCTTTAGTAAATTATCGAGTTTATCAGTTAGGGCTTTTTTCTGTACTTCCATTCTAAGCTGATCTGAATCAAGGTTAACCGCTGAAAGGGAAGGCCAATCAAGCCGAGATACTGTAGTTAGCCATACCCCACGTACTGGAATACCTTGTTTAATTGTTGCTTTTTGCATGTCAGTTATTTTATTATTGTTACAACCAATAATAAAAAGCAAGCAAAATAACGAAATAATAAACCACCTTATCCCCTTTAATTGCAATATCATCCTTAATTCCTTATTCTTGTTAACGGCTAGGGCTCAATAAACTATCAGTATTATTTAATCATTAGCATTATGTTGATAAATTTATTAAATAAAATATTTTTTCAGCTAATCAATAATAAAAATTACTCAGCTGAATAATAAAATTTTAAATTGTTAGTATTTAATATATTAAAAAAAAACTACATTAGAGCGAAGCGCATTTTTCATTATAGAAACATGTAACAAGATGTAAAATAAAAAGCTACTGTAGGATATTATATGCAATAATTCACTGACGATAGCCTAAATATCACTCTTTAAACCCAACTCACTCCACTGTCACAGATTTAGCTAAATTTCTTGGTTGATCAACATCAGTCCCTTTAATTAAGGCAACATAATAAGATAATAATTGGAGCGGAACGGTATAAAAAATAGGCGCAATTAACTCTTCAACATGAGGTAATGGAATAATTTTCATATTTTCACTGTCAACAAATCCGGCGTCTTTATCAGCAAAAACGTAAAGTAATCCGCCTCGAGCTCGAACTTCTTCAATATTTGATTTTAGCTTTTCCAGTAATTTATTATTTGGCGCAATAATAATAACCGGCATATCCGCATCGATCAGTGCTAGTGGGCCATGCTTCAACTCACCAGCTGCATAGGCTTCGGCATGAATATAAGAAATCTCTTTTAGCTTTAACGCACCTTCAACCGCAATCGGAAATTGATCACCACGACCCAGAAAAAGAGCATGATTTTTATCAGAGAAATATTCTGCTAAAATTTCAATCATTTTTTCTTGTGATAACATATTGTCAATACGAGCAGGTAGGGCATGTAATGCCTGAACAATGTCTCGCTCAAGAGCAATATTTTTATCTTTCAAGCGGATCAGATAAGCGACTAACAATAATAAAACCGTCAATTGGGTAGTAAAAGCTTTGGTCGATGCCACGCCAATTTCGGCACCGGCTTTTGTCATCAATGCAAAATCTGATTCACGTACTAAAGATGAGCCTAAAACATTACATATCGCTAATGATGCCAAATAACCAAGCTCTTTCGATAAACGTAATGCTGCCAAGGTATCCGCTGTTTCACCCGACTGAGAAAGCGTAATCAATAAGCTATTTTTACGCCGTGCCGGTTTGCGATAACGGTATTCAGAAGCAATTTCTACATCACAGGGTATACTAGCTAAAGATTCAAACCAATAACGGGCAACCATCCCGGCATTATATGAAGTACCACAAGCAACAATTTGAATATGTTCAATTTGAGATAATATATTTTGGGCTTTTTTATCTAATTCGCTAAAAATAACACTATCATGCTGATCAAAACGACCTTCCAAGGTATTTTTTATTGCTAAAGGCTGTTCATAGATCTCTTTTTGCATATAGTGACGATAAATACCTTTATCACCTGCATCATACTGAACATTGGATTCTATCTGCTCTCGTTCAACTTCTATGCCTTGCTGATCAAAAATACGCACTGTCCGCCGAGTCACTTCAGCAATATCACCTTCCTCTAAATAGATAAAGAGACGTGTAACCGGTAAAAGCGCTAATTGATCAGATGCTAGAAAATTTTCACCAACACCTAAACCTATAATTAAAGGACTCCCCGATCGTGCAGCTACTAACAATCCAGGAGTACGGCTATCCATAATAACTGTACCATAAGCACCTTTTAATTGAGGAATAACTCGTTGTACCACCTCGAGTAACGTGCCACCTTTTTGTAATTCACTATGTGTTAAATGAGCAATAACTTCAGTATCAGTTTCTGAAGTAAAGATATATTTTTGTTTTTTAAGCTGTTCACGCAGTTCCTGATAATTTTCAATAATGCCATTATGAACAACCACAATATATTCAGATGCATGCGGATGGGCATTTTTTTTGCCTGGCTGACCATGGGTTGCCCAACGAGTATGCGCGATACCCGTGCCACCAATCACAGCATGTTTTTCTACTTTATCAGCCAGGATTTGAACCTTACCCGTTTCACGTAATCTTGTCAGATTAGCTTTATCATCAACCACGGCTAAACCCGCAGAGTCATAACCTCGGTATTCCAGTCGACGAAGCCCTTCGATAAGAATTTCAGCTATATCACGTTGTGCTACTGCACCAACAATTCCACACATCAATTTTTATTCCAAAATAGAGGAGCATACTGCTCTTATGGTGTCGTAACCTGATTAATATATTCGGTTTTACCGTTCCCATAGCCTTGTAGATATTAGGATTATTCTTTATAAAATAGATGATTAATCGTCACTACTTATTTTGTACTATTTTTTTTTTTCTTTACTGGACGTTGCCAATTAAAAATATGCCTCTGTTTGATACGACTAATAACAAGTTCACTTTCCTTAACATCATTAGTTAATGTCGTTCCTGCACCAATAGTTGCCCCTTTAGCAATAGTAACAGGTGCAATTAATTGCGTATCGGAACCAACAAAAACATTATCACCAATCGTCGTTTTAAATTTATTAGCACCATCATAATTACAAGTTATTGTTCCTGCTCCAATATTTACATCACTGCCAATTTCAGCATCTCCCAAATAACTTAAATGTCCAGCTTTAGAACCAACTCCTAAAGCCGCATTTTTAACCTCAACAAAATTACCAACATGCACCTTATCTGCTAGTTTAGTCCCTGGACGTAAACGCGCAAAAGGGCCAACAATACAAGCTGTAGACAATTTTGCTCCTTCTATAACTGAATAAGGTTTAATAATTGAATTATCATCGATAGTACAATTTTTTAATATACATCCAGCATTAATATGTACATTGTTACCCAGTACAACATCCCCTTCGATAATAACATTAGTATCAATGATCACATTACGACCGTGCTTTAAAGTACCGCGCAAATCAAAACGAGCAGGGTCAGTGATCATAACACCTGCTAATAATAATTTTTCTGCCTGTTCTTGTTGATAAATACGTTCAAGTGTTGAAAGCTGTAAACAGTTATTTACCCCTTCCATTTCACTCGGTTTACTAGGATGAACTGCATTTATTTTACAACCTTCTTTATAAGCCAATGAAATGATGTCAGTAACATAATATTCATTTTGAGCATTGTTATTACTAAGCTTTTTTAGCCATCGCTTTAAATCACCACCATTAGCAACCAATATACCGGTATTAATTTCGTTAATTTTAGCTTGACTTTCCGTGGTATCTTTTTGTTCAACAATTCCAATTACTTCACCTTTTTCACGAATAACACGCCCATAACCTATCGGATCATTAACTACTGCCGTTAACAGCCCAATCCCTCCATTGGGTTTAGCTTTTATTAATCGCTCAAGGGTTTCTTTCGTCATCAGTGGAGAATCACCATAGAGCATCAGGATATATTCGTTATCATCAAAATAAGGTACAGCCTGCTGCATCGCATGCCCTGTACCTAATTGTTCTGCTTGCAAGATCCAATTAACCGGTTGATTAACTAAAGCTGATTTAAGTAATTCAGCGCCATGACCATAAACTAAATGAATTTTAGATACCCCAAGTGATAATGACGTGTCAATAACATGTTGCACCATTGGTTTGCCTGCCAGTGGATATAAAACTTTTGGTAAGTCAGAATACATGCGGGTACCCTTACCCGCCGCGAGGATCACAACACTTTTTGTGTTCATAGACATAAATAACCTAATAACTCCATCAGTTAGGTAAAAGTAAAACCATTTATTGAACAAATTACTACATATTTCGTTCAAATAAAAAAGCTGACTAGCGATATATATAAAAGAAAGGAGCGAAACATAAATAAAGTGCCTCACTCCCTATATTTACCTAATTTTTATAAAAAAGTCGTCTTTATATGACTTGCTTTTCTAAATAGCTTCTAAATATTATATCATTTTTTCATCAGCTCGATGACACGTAATTTAGCAATTGCTTTCGCTAATTCTGCCGATGCTTGAGCATAATCGACATCACCATGTGCTTTACGAATATGCTCTTCTGCTTTACGTTTAGATTCTAATGCCTTAGCTTCATCCAAATCCTTACCACGGATTGCTGTATCAGCCAGTAAGATAACACCATTTGGTTGGACTTCGAGAATACCACCAGAAAGATACATTAACTCTTCTTCACCAAACTGTTTGGTGATACGTATCATACCAGCAGGTTTAATTGCAGTTAACAACGGAGTATGTTGGGGATAGATCCCTAATTCCCCTTCACTACCAGTCACCTGGATTTTTTGGACAAGGCCGTCAAACATCTGCTTTTCAGCACTTACCACAATCAGATGGTATGTCATTGCAGACATATCAACCTCCCATCAGCGACATTATAAAATTTTCGCTTTTTCTATAGCTTCTTCGATAGTACCTACCATATAAAATGCTTGTTCAGGTAGATAATCATAGTCACCATTCAAAATACCTTTAAAACCATGGATGGTATCTTTTAAAGGAACAAATTTTCCCGGTGAACCAGTGAAAACTTCCGCGACAAAGAATGGCTGAGACAGGAAACGTTGGATTTTACGAGCTCGTGCAACAACCAATTTATCTTCTTCAGACAGCTCATCCATTCCTAGAATAGCGATAATATCTTTCAATTCTTGATAACGCTGTAAAATAGACTGGACACCACGTGCTACGTCATAATGTTCTTGTCCTACAATCAGTGGATCAAGCTGACGGCTAGCTGAATCTAATGGATCAACAGCAGGATAAATACCTAATGAGGCAATTTGACGACAGAGAACGACAGTTGCATCCAAATGAGCGAAAGTTGTTGCTGGAGAAGGGTCAGTCAAATCATCGGCAGGAACATATACTGCCTGAATAGAAGTTATTGAACCAGTCTTAGTTGATGTAATACGCTCCTGTAATACCCCCATTTCTTCAGCTAAAGTAGGTTGATAACCCACAGCTGAAGGCATACGGCCTAAGAGTGCAGATACCTCTGTTCCGGCTAATGTATAGCGATAGATGTTATCGATAAATAATAATACATCACGCCCTTCATCACGAAACTTCTCGGCAATCGTCAATCCCGTTAAAGCGACACGTAGACGATTTCCTGGTGGTTCATTCATTTGCCCATAAACCAGAGAAACTTTATCCAAAACATTCGAATCGGTCATTTCGTGATAAAAATCATTACCTTCACGACTACGTTCACCGACACCGGCAAAGACCGAATAACCGGAATGCTCAATTGCAATATTACGAATAAGCTCCATCATATTTACTGTTTTACCAACACCAGCACCACCAAATAATCCTACTTTACCACCTTTAGCAAATGGGCAAATAAGATCCATAACTTTGATACCGGTTTCAAGTAATTCTGTCGAACTAGATAAATCCTCATAACTAGGAGCGGCACGATGAATAGCCCATCGTTCTTCTTCACCGATTTCCCCTTTCATATCGATAGGATCACCTAATACATTCATGATGCGCCCCAATGTCGCTTTACCGACAGGAACTTCAATTGGGTGAACCAAATCAACAACTTCTAAATTACGTTTTAAACCATCAGAAGTTCCCATAGCGATACAACGGACAACTCCACCGCCTAATTGCTGCTGAACTTCTAAAATCAGTTTTTCTTTACCATTCATTACCTCAAGCGCATCGTACACTTTGGGTACAGCATCTTGAGGAAATTCGACATCCACTACAGCGCCGATTACCTGGATAATCTTTCCAGTAGCCATCTTGAATCCTCTACATAATTCGTAAACTTAGCCATTAAACTGCAGCCGCTCCCGAAACTATTTCGGTAAGCTCCTGAGTAATGCTGGCTTGCCGAGCTTTATTGTAAACTAACTGCAACTCCTTGATCAGGTTACCACTATTATCAGTAGCCGCTTTCATTGCTACCATTCGAGCAGCCTGTTCACTAGCTAAGTTTTCAACGACGCTCTGATAAACCTGTGATTCGATATAACGACGCAACAGGGTATCCAGTAATACCTTGGGATCAGGTTCATATAAATAATCCCAAGATTTCTTTTTCAATGTTTCATCATCACCAGCAGATAGAGGCAATAATTGAGTAATTGTTGGTACTTGAGTCATGGTATTAACAAACTTGTTAGTTACCACATACAACTTATCTATACGCCCTTCATCATATGCTTCTAACATAATTTTCACGGGTCCAATAAGATCGGACAGAAAAGGATCATCTCCCATCCCGGTTACTTGAGCAACAATATTACCACCAACCGAATTAAAGAATGAAACTGCTTTAGAACCAATTAATGCCAGATCAATCTGAACACCTTTATCAGTCCATATTTTCATTTCTGTCAGTAGCTTTTTAAATAAATTAATATTTAAACCACCACATAAACCACGGTCAGTTGAAACAATTAAATAACCAACATATTTAACATCACGTTCTTTAAGATAAGGATGTTTATATTCCAAGTTACCTAATGCTAAGTGACCAATTACACTACGTATAGTTTCTGCATAAGGACGACTAGCTGCCATACGCTCCTGCGTTTTTCGCATTTTAGACGCGGCAATCATCTCCATCGCTTTAGTGATCTTTTGTGTGTTTTGTACACTACCGATCTTAAAACGTATCTCTTTTGCGCTCGCCATTTCAGCTCCTCCTTCTTAACCAAACGGTCCAAATAAAGGCCGAATAGAATTACCAGGATTGAGTTGCTTTAAAAGAATTGAGTAAGGCATTTAACTTAGCTTCGATTTCATCGTTATATTTACCAGTCTGATCAATTTCTTTCAGTAAGATAGAATGTTCACGAGTTGCATAAGCTAGCAATGCTGTCTCAAAATCACCAATTTTTGCTAGTTCAACATCTTCCAAATAACCATGTTCGGCAGCAAATAAAGCCAAAGCCTGTTGCGCAACTGACATTGGTGCATACTGTTTCTGTTTCAACAATTCGGTAACTTTCTGTCCATGGCTAAGCTGTTTACGTGTTGCATCATCCAGATCAGAAGCAAATTGTGAAAATGCAGCTAACTCGTGATATTGTGCCAAAGCAGTACGAATACCACCAGACAATTTTTTGATAATCTTTGTCTGAGCCGCACCACCTACACGTGATACTGATATTCCTGGGTTAACTGCCGGACGTATACCCGCATTAAATAAGTTAGACTCTAAGAAAATTTGTCCATCTGTAATTGAAATAACATTGGTAGGTACGAATGCAGAAACATCACCTGCTTGTGTTTCAATAATGGGTAATGAAGTTAATGAACCTGTTTTACCTTTGATTTCACCATTAGTAAATTTTTCAACATATTTAGCATTAACACGCGCCGCTCTCTCTAGTAAACGAGAATGAAGATAAAAAACATCACCAGGATAGGCTTCACGTCCAGGAGGACGCCGTAACAATAGTGAAATTTGTCGATAAGCAACAGCTTGTTTAGAGAGATCGTCATAAATAATTAGCGCATCCTCGCCACGATCTCTGAAATACTCACCCATTGTACAACCAGCATATGGCGAAAGATATTGTAATACGGCCGATTCAGAAGCTGTAGTAACAACAACTATTGTATTCTCAAGTGCACCATGTTCTTCTAATTTACATACCACATTAGCAATAGTTGAAGCTTTTTGTCCTATTGCGACATAAATACACTTTATTTCCGAATCGCGCTGATTAATAATAGCATCAACAGCTAAAGCTGTTTTACCCGTTTGACGGTCACCAATTATTAATTCACGCTGACCACGCCCAATAGGGATCATCGCATCAATTGATTTATATCCTGTTTGTACAGGTTGATCAACCGATTGACGATCGATAACTCCAGGTGCAATAACTTCAACGGCCGAGAAACCATCATGTTCAATAGGTCCTTTACCATCAATAGGTTCACCAAGCGTATTAACAACCCGCCCAAGCAATCCTCTACCTACAGGTACTTCAAGAATACGACCAGTACACTTTACTTTCATTCCTTTGGCTAAGTCGGTATAGGGTCCCATAACTACGGCACCGACTGAGTCACGCTCTAAGTTAAGTGCAATAGCATAACGGTTACCAGGTAATACGATCATCTCACCTTGCATAACTTCGGTTAAACCGTGAATACGAATGATCCCATCATTAACAGAAACAATTGTACCTTCATTGTGAGCTTCACTCACTACATCAAACTGAGCAATACGTTGTTTGATCAGTTCACTGATTTCGGTGGAATTCAGTTGCATATGCTCCAATCCCCTTAAGACTGCAAGACGTCAGTTAAACGCTCAATACGACCACGCACACTACCATCAATAACGAGGTCTCCGGCGCGGATAATTACTCCTGCTATAACAGACTTATCAATTTTGCAATTCAGCTTAACTTTACGTGACAGACGTCTTTCCATCGCTGCAGAAATTTTAAATTGCTGTTTTTCAGTTAGCTCAGTGGCAGAAATGACGTCAATATCAACGGTTGACTCCAGAAAAGCGCGTAATTGTATGAATTGTTTCAAAACCTCTGGTAACGTACTTAAACACCCGTTTTCAGCCATAATGTGAATTAGATTTCGAACATGTTCATCAACTTCATCACCACAAATAGTGATAAATGTTTTCGCTAATGTTTCTGGCGCTAGCGAACCAGAAAGCAGCTCACCAATTTGTTGATTACGGGTTATTTCAGCAATAAAACTGAGCATATTTTGCCATTTGTCAACAAGATGGTTTTCTACAGCAAAGTCAAAAGCTGCTTTGGCATAGGGGCGAGCAACCGTAGTAATTTCAGACATGCCCCTTTCCTCCTTTACAGTTCGTTGACCAATTTATCAACAATGTCGCTATTAGCCGCTACATCAACGGAACGTTCAATTATTTTTTCAGCACCAGAGATGGCTAACATAGCAACTTGTTTACGCAACTCTTCACGTGCACGCTTACGCTCAGCATCAATTTCAATTTGTGCCTGAGCAACTATCTTGTTACGTTCAGTTTCAGCTTCTATTTTAGCCTCTTCAATCATTTGAACTCGTTGCTTATTAGCTTGCTCAATAATAATTTGCGCTTCTGCTTTTGCTTTTCTCAGTCGTTCGGTCGCATCAGCTTTCGCTAAGTCCAAGTTTTTTTTAGCTCGCTCTGCAGAAGATAAACCATCAGCAATTTCTTTTTGACGTTTTTCAATTGCCGCCATTATTGGTGGCCATACATATTTCATACAAAACAAAACAAACAGGACAAATGCGATAGCCTGGCCGAGGATTGTTGCATTAAGATTCATCGCACAATACCTCTTTAAAAATTAACATATTAACGTTCTTTCCCATTGTCTTGTGTTTATCAAGCAACAGTGAACATCACATATAGACCCAGACCAACAGCAATCATCGGAATGGCATCAACTAATCCCATAACAATAAAGAACTGCGTACGTAATAGAGGAATCAAATCAGGCTGACGAGCAGCACCTTCCAAGAATTTTCCCCCCAGGATGCCAATACCAATTGCAGCACCAATCGCTGCTAATCCCATCATTACAGCGGCAGCCATGTACAGCAGATCCATATTTAGGTTTTCCATGACAGTCTCCAGTTTGTTTCAGTTAAATAAAAAACTATTAATAAGTTGAAATTAATGTTCTTCTGATGCCATCGATAAATAAACGATCGTAAGAACCATAAAAATAAAGGCTTGTAGCGTAATAATCAGTATATGGAAAATCGCCCAAGGTAGGTTAAGTATCCACTGTGACCACCAAGGTAACAAAGTCGCAATAAGAATAAAGATCAATTCGCCTGCATACATATTACCGAATAACCGTAAACCTAGTGATACTGGTTTTGACAGCAGGCTAACACCTTCTAAGATCAAATTAATAGGGATAAAAATCGGATGATTGAATGGTTGTAAAGTTAACTCTTTAGTAAATCCACTTAATCCTTTCATTTTGATACTGTAGAAAATGATCAAGATAAATACACCAATTGCCATTGACATAGTTACACTTACATCTGCAGTTGGAACAACACGTAATGTAGGCAAACCAAGGTAATGTTTTCCGATATAGGGAAGTAAATCGATTGGTAACAGATCCATGGTATTCATTAACAACACCCAAACAAAGATCGTCAAAGCTAAAGGTGCAATGACTTTGCTCCTACCATGATACATATCACGAACGGTATTATCGACAAAACCAATGACCATTTCTATTGCAGTTTGTAGTTTACCAGGTACACCACTCGTTGCATTAACAGCAATTTTTCTAAATAGGCATAAGAAAATAGTTCCAAGGACAACTGAGAAAAAAAGCGAGTCAATATTTAATGTCCAAAACGTTGGATCATTGTTGCTGTGGGGATCAACTAATTTGAAAGTACGCAAGTCCAACTGAAGATTATTTAGATGGTGCCCTATGTAACTTCCTGCAGTCATCACTTCTCCTGATGCAGACATGATGTCTTTTACCCTTTTGTTGTTTAAAAATACCCACTATCTAATTACAGCTGGTGTCATGATGTGAATAATCAACATCACTAAATAGGTCAAGCCTAATGGTACAAATGCTGCTTTAAATACATCTAAAGCAATTACCAATACAGTTATTGTTATAATAACCTTTACTCCCTCACCAATGGTAAAAAACCATGCAATGTGAATGGAAACATCTTTTTTAACTACCTTTTGATAACGTATTAACAGCATGAATAAAACATTAGGTAACCAACATACGAACCCACCCGCAAAAGCAGATAAACCCCATTCTACACTATTCATGTAGAAAGCTATACTTAGGATCATGAGCACCATTAACTGTAGTAACAACAGTTTTAAAGCAATTTTACCGTTGTAAGGGGATACAGACACGACACTTATATTCTCCCAGTATTTCAAGTCCTAAATTGCTAAGTACGTATAAAACTGTCTTTGCTCAAAAGTGTCAAGAGACAAAAACTTGCAAATTATACGACCTCTTAAAATGAATTCAATCTATAAGTAGCGAAAACGTGAACAAATATTTAAATTTTTCGACCTGACACGAAAATAAACAAAATTAGGGTAAATTAATTACTATGATTTAATCATTTAATTCTTAAAATATGATCTTTCTCACGTTTTAAGATAGTTATTTATTCGCTTAAAGAGAAAGGAGGCAAAAAGAATTGAGAAATCAAAGATAAAAAATCAATCTTAAGCCAATAATAATTTCTTTAATGAAATAAATAAAAAATATTTTAAGATAATCATATATAACTAATTAATAATACAAGTATGTAATAAATTTATTATGTATTTTAGCAATAGTAATGTAACAAAAAAGTTAATATTATTTCTTTTTAAAATTTTAATATAAAAATAATAATAACATTTAAAAAATTATTTTTTATGACTAAAAAGTGTCACTTTTTTTGATCAAAAACAATATTAATAATACCCTAAAATCACCAAATGTCGCTGTTCATTAAGTCCGGGTACATCCAATGAAATAATTTTATTTAGTTTAAAATGAGAAGGAAAAGTTGATATTTCACTTGCTGGAAGTGTACCTTTAAGTGCGTAGAATTGTCCTCCATTTTTCTTTGGAAGATGTTGACACAATGAAAGCATATCCTGTAAAGAAGTAAATGCTCGACTTATTATGCCATCAAATTTCTCTACCGGTTGGTACTGTTCAACACGTTTTTGAATAGGCTCTATATTTTTAAGCTTTAATTCATATTGTACTTGTCGCAAAAATCTGACTCGTTTACCTAAACTATCTAACAGCGTAAAATGAGCATCAGGTCGAACGATAGCAAGTGGTATACCCGGTAATCCTGGCCCAGTTCCAACATCAATAAATCGTTTACCAATAAGATATTTATTTACAATTATGCTGTCTAGGACATGGCGAATAACCATCTGTTCGAGTGATCTTACAGATGTTAAATTATATGTTTTATTCCACTTATTTAATAATTCAATATAACTGATAAGCTGTAGTATTTGCTGATCGGTCAAAATAATATCTGTTTTAACTAATAAAGTTTTAAAATAGGTTATTAAGCTCATTCTAAGCGCTCCGGCGCAATAAACCTTGTTTTTTTAACCAAACTAATAATATGGATATTGCCGCTGGCGTAATACCAGATATACGTGATGCTTGACCAATAGAACTTGGTTTATGATCATTTAGCTTAGTGATTACTTCATTAGAAAGTCCTGTAATTTGTTTGTAATCTAAATTAGTTGGTAACGTGGTATATTCATTATACAGCTGTCTTTCGATTTCCTCTTGTTGACGAATAATATAACCTTCATACTTTACTTGAATTTCAACTTGATTAGTGACTTGAGGATCATCAATTGCAGGTGAAAAATGATTTAGTGAAGTAAGTAATGTGTAGTTCATTTCAGGCCGGCGAAGTAAATCTTCTCCATTTGCTTCTTTTGAAAGTGGAACAGTTAGAACTTCATTAAGTTCATTGATATTATCTGAATTAGGATGTAACCAAAGATTACGTAACCGTTGACGTTCTTGTTCAATTAATTCAACTTTGTGGCAAAACTTTTGCCAACGACTTTCATCAATTAAACCAAGTTCATACCCTTTTTCTGTTAAACGTAGATCTGCGTTATCTTCACGTAACATAAGTCGATATTCTGCTCGTGAAGTGAACATGCGATAAGGTTCTTTAGTACCTAGTGTACAGAGATCATCGACCAAAACCCCCATGTAAGCTTGATCACGACGAGGGTACCACCCTTCTTGTTCAAAAGCATAACGAGCCGCATTAAGGCCAGCTAGTAGTCCTTGTGCTCCAGCCTCTTCATAACCTGTAGTGCCATTAATCTGACCGGCAAAAAATAGCCCTTTAATAAATTTACTTTCTAAAGTTGGCTTTAGATCACGGGGATCAAAGAAATCGTATTCAATAGCATAACCAGGTCGAATAATACGAGCATTTTCCAGACCTTTCATCGTATGTATAATTTGCATTTGTACATCAAAAGGCAAGCTAGTAGAAATTCCATTAGGATAAATTTCATTACTTGTTAGCCCTTCTGGCTCAAGGAAGATCTGATGTGCTGAACGATCAGCGAACCGCATAACTTTATCTTCAATGGAAGGACAATAGCGAGGACCTACTCCTTCAATAATACCAGCATACATAGGACTGCGGTCTAAGTTATCGCGGATCACCTGATGAGTTTTTTCGTTAGTGTAAGTGATATAGCAAGGTAATTGTTGTGGGTGTTGTTCTTTCACTCCAACAAAAGAGAAAACAGGTATGGGATCATCACCAAATTGGGGTGCTAATTGGGAAAAGTCAATTGTTCTTGCATCTATTCTAGGGGGTGTTCCTGTTTTAAGTCGATCGACTCGTAAAGGTAATTCTCTTAACCGATGTGACAGGCTAATTGCAGGAGGATCACCTGCTCTGCCACCACTATAATTTTCTAGTCCTATATGGATCTTACCATCAAGGAAAGTACCTACCGTTAGTACTACAGATTTTGCGTGAAATTTAAATCCCATTTTTGTAATCACGCCAACAACTTGATCATTATCTATGATAAGGTCTTCAACTGTTTGTTGAAATATCATTAGATTATGTTGATTTTCTAATGTAGTTCTAATAGCTTGCTTATAAAGTATGCGATCGGTTTGTGCTCTTGTAGCCCGTACTGCTGGACCTTTGCTTGCATTAAGGGTTCTAAATTGGATCCCTGTTTTATCAGTTGCAATGGCCATAAGGCCACCTAAGGCGTCAATTTCTTTAACCAGATGTCCTTTACCAATTCCACCAATAGCTGGATTGCATGACATTTGACCTAACGTATCAATATTATGGGTTAGAAGTAAAGTTTGACGTCTCATACGAGCAGCTGCCATAGCTGCTTCAGTACCAGCATGACCTCCACCGATAATAATAACGTCAAATTGTTCTGGGTAAAACATGTACGAACCTAGTGTTAAATATGACTTGGGGAATGAATTTTACTCTAGTTTTGCCAAGAGGCAAGTTATATGATCTTTGCTTAATATAAATAAGATCTTTTTATTTAAAGATCTTTTTGTTAGATCTTTTATTAGGATCGAGATCTTCTGTGGATAAGTAAAAATACCTTAACAAGATCATTACCTTGTTTATGATCTTTAGCTGTGAATGATAAGTGATCCTATGCCGTATAAGCTGGGATTAATATAGCTGGTTATACACAGGCTGTCATAATGTTTAAGCTTATTAAATAGATAACTACGAGTTATTACCCGATTTTTAGCAAAGTTATCCACATTTATTTGGTTTTCATTTATTCAAATGAATAATATTGTCTTTCCACTTTCTGCGGCATCTTTTAGTATGTCATGTTCTAAAATATCAATCTCTAACAGTTCGCCTATGTGTTTTGCCTGGTGATCCTTTAATAGTTGATCTAATTTATGGATTGCACCACAAAAAGTATCATATGCCTTGCTACCGATCCCTATTGCACCATGAGTAATCTGGCTAAGATCAGGTTTTTTCACCGATCTGTTTTGCTAAAGGTTGTATATTTTCAGGTAATTCACCCGCTCCATGAATAGAGCAAACAATTAACTAGATACCTTTTATTTGTAGCTCATTTAAGGACGATCCATATGTAACTTCTGTGTCGAAACCATATTTTTCTAATATTTCAGGTTCAGCAACGTATTCAGCGCTTCCCATGGTGCTGCCAGTTATCAATGTTACTTTTGTCATTATGACCCCCATTATTTAAAACAATCGTTATTGTATGTTGTGAATAAGTTGGGATCTACCTATGGATAATATGGTTATCCATTTTTATGGCTTGATCGTACGCATTATTGGATTTTGTAACGAGATCAATGTTTCTGTCGATTGGATCTCGTCAATGGTCTGGATCTTGTTGATAAGTACGTCTTGTAGAGAATCAATGGAACGACACATTACTTTAATAAATATACTATATTGTCCAGTTGTGTAATAAATTTCGACTACTTCATCTAATTGATCAAGTTTTTTCAACGTGGTATGATAGTCTTTTGCACTTTTTAGGATAATGCCAATAAAGCAGCAGACATCAAAACCTAGGTGTTTCACACTGACATCCACACGTGTTCCTATAATGATACCGGCTTGTTTCATTTTTTCGACGCGAACATGTATCGTACCAGGACTGACAACAAATTTTTTAGCCATTTCAGCGTAGGGGATCCGTGCATTTCTCATTAGTTCATTAAGTATGTCACGATCCAGATTATCGATCTGATAATTTTCAACCATTTTAAAACACCATTTTTGAAGAATATTTATTTTTTAGACCTATATTTTGAATATTATAAATCATAATGGCTTTTTTTATTAAGTATGTTGAATTTATGACCAAATTTATTGTTTAATCTATATACCAAAGCAAATAACGCTATAGATTATGAGGTAAAAAATATGGAAAAGTCATTCATTGAAAAACAACAACAAATTAGTTTTGTTAAGTCTTATTTTTCACGTTTATTAGAAAAAGAGTTAGTATTAATTGAAGTTCAAGCACCTCTCTTAAGTCGTCTCGGTGATGGGATTCAAGATAATCTGTCAGGTTATGAAAAAGCAGTACAAGTCAAAGTAAAATCTATGCCAGACTCTGTTTTTGAAGTTGTACACTCATTGGCTAAATGGAAACGTAAAACGTTAGGTCGTTTTGATTTTAAACCCGGCCGAGGGCTTTATACACATATGAAAGCTTTGCGTCCTGATGAAGATCGTTTAACACCTATTCATTCTGTATTTGTTGATCAGTGGGATTGGGAAAAAGTAATGCTTAAGGATGAGCGCTCTTTATATTATCTAAAACAGACGGTGATTAAAATTTATCATGCAATAAAGGAATCAGAAAAAGCTGTTAGCTCAGAATTTGGTTTAACCCCATTCTTACCTGAACAAATTCATTTTGTTCATAGTGAAGAACTATTACAACGCTATCCTGATCTTGATGCAAAAGGAAGAGAATGTGAAATAGCTAAAGAATTGGGTGCAGTTTTTCTTATTGGTATTGGAGGAAAACTATCCAATGGTTTTGCTCACGATGTACGTGCCCCTGATTATGATGATTGGACAACACCTAACAGCGAGGGATTTGCCGGTTTAAATGGTGATATTATTGTTTGGAACCCTATACTACAGGATGCATTTGAAATTTCTTCGATGGGTATCCGTGTTGATACAGAAGCGCTTACACGCCAACTAGCAATCACAGGTGATGAGGATAGAATGTCTTTTGAGTGGCATCAAGCTTTAGTAAAAGGTTATATGCCACAAACAATAGGTGGTGGTATCGGACAATCTCGTTTAGTGATGTTACTACTTCAGAAAAAGCATATTGGTCAAGTTCAATATAGTGTATGGTCACCGGAAAGTCATGCGGTAATTACTGATATGCTGTAATTAATTCCAGTAGCGTATTAATCGACTTTTTAGCCAGGTATCGAAGTGCTAGATATAATGGAAAATATTTAAGATACTGGGTTTTCCATATTTAGATAATGTAACAGCATGAAAATGTTGTTGCTAAGCTTGTTGGGCTTTTATCCTCGTTACTAAATTATAAGGTATTCTTTGAGCAAGAAAATCTGAAATTACTACAACATCTGAATCTTTCCATTGTTGTTGTTGCATTTTTTCTAAGCATTTATTTAAACAGGCGGCTAAATCTGTCGCTCTACTAAGCGTTTGGTTTAGAAAGTGAATTAATTGTTCTAATTCATCATTTTTTAATAAATCATAATGAATTACTTCCATAGAAAATAGGATAATATGGCACTGACGGTTATCAGTCATGGCTATTTTCATTAAAGCCAGGCAGAAAGTTTTCGCACAATGCTTATTAAATTTTCCCATTGAACCTGATGTGTCAATACATACAATGAATGGCCCTTTTGGTTGTTGCTGTTCTTGATGTTTGCTAGCCGATCGATAAATGAGTAACTGTTTTTCAACTAATTTGCGATAAAATTCAAATTCAAGCTCTTCTAATCCAAGCATAGCTAATTCACTAGGTAAAAGACGCAAAATATCATTACCATGGTTAATACCACTAATTTGGTCAGGTATTTTTTCTAATGAAATTATTGACTCTAATATTTGTTGTTGTTTTTGATGAGATTTGAAAGATTGTTTTCTACCTAATAATTCTACCAATTTTTCTAATTCAGGTTGTTGTTATAAAAAGTTACTATATTGAATTAACAATTGAATATTATTAAAAAATTGCGTCAAGGCTCGTTTACTCATATCCCATAACTCACCAGCAGATTGATTATTTTGATTAAAAATTTCTGTCAAATTGCCTGTTAATTTCAATCGTTGCTCTAATTCAACCAATAACTGTTCTTTTTCCTACTTTAATAACAGCGTATTAATAGTTGTTACTTCAACGATAAGATTAAGACGCCAGCATTGAATAAATAGAGATTGTCCTGCTGAATCATGAGATATTTTCTCCAACAAATAATAGGTTTCTTGCTGAAAAGTAGAATTTATTTCTGTTAATTTATTAACAGTTACTGACAGATTTTGAAAAAATTTTGTTGTATCAATAGCTAAATTTTGCTGATAAAGTGCAAATTCTTTTCTTAATTTTATTGGAACTAAAGTATCCTGAAGCTGGCGATATAAATTTTTTCCCATGTTAAAAGATCATTTAATAATATATGCTTAAGATCAGGATACTTTTCGAAAAGAATGACTAATTGAGGAATGGTGAGTAATATTAAAATAATCTCTTCTATTAACTCTATCTCATTAATGGAGAGTAACATATCAATCGTAGTGCGATTCAACATATATTATTGTTCATCATCTGTGTTCTTAATTGAGATAATTTATCAGTTAAAGTTAAAAAACTTTGCTCAATAGTTGCTAGCCAATGATTTTCAATAAAAAATAAGGTTGATGATGACTAAATAAAGATTTTTGTTGTTGAATTAAATGATCAATTTCTTCGAGTTTATCTAGCCATTTATTATCTAATTTATTTTCAGCTATTTTTTCAGGTAAATAAAGAGTTGATGATTTTCTACTTGCATCTAAGACTTGAAATTGATTTTTGCTATTTACATTTGCTGAAATTAATTGAGTAAAACCAATGCCATTAAGTTGAGCAGAAATTTTTCCTTTATTTAAAGTATCCTTGATTGAATTTTTATCTATAGTAATAGAAATAACTTTTATATTATGTAAAGTAAGTGGTGTGTGTAAGAATAATGTTATATTTTTTTCATTAATTTGATCCGGTACAGAATAAATTGGCGTACGATTGAATAAACGATTTTCTTTAGTTAATTTAAAAGCTGTTTTATTGCTATTTATTTGAATTGATTGCTGCCATTCATTATAGAAATCATCTATTTTCTTATTAATAGCTTGTTGTTGCCAACCTTCTTCTATCAATAATGTTGTAATTAGTTGTGGTAATAGTTGTAGTGATTACAGATCATGCCAAAGACAATCTTTAAATAAAATAATATCTAACGGTGATATTTCATCACTCCCGTTAAAAAAAAGCACTAGCTTGGAGTAAATGGATTGTCTTTTCCATCGACGATTAGAAATATAAGGTGTTGGAACTAAATTATCAATTTGTTGCCTTAACTGATAAATTATTTCAAGGCAATGATCAGGCAGTTTTATTTGACAAATTTTTACTTGCCATTCTTCATTAGTTACTTGAAGTTGTTTAGGAACAATATCTTCATTTTTTGTTTTTTCGCTATTTAACAAAGCCCTAAGATTCTTTTTTTCCTGAACCTTATTCAACCATAAACGAATAAGCATACGATCGTATAAAGCTTCAAGGCTACTATCTGATTCTGGTAGTTCATTGGAAGCAGTAACAAGTAAGCGCATAGGAATATTTTCTTCATGAAAGCCATTTCTAAATTTTTTCTCGTTAATCGCCATCAACAGGGTGTTTAATATTGTCGGACCGGCTTTCCAGATTTCGTCAAGGAAAATAATTTCTGCATCGGGTAAATAGCCTTTCGTTAAACTCTAATAACGTCCTTCTTCCTTTAATGCTTGAATGGAAAGAGGGCCAAAAATTTCTTCTATAGTTGAAAAACACGTCATCAGATATTCAAAAGAATTAACTGCTTTAAAGGCTTGTTTTATTCGCCTAGCTATCATACTTTTAGCAATACCAGGTGGTCCAAGTAGAAAAAAACTTTCTCCTGATAATACCGCTAATAAACAGAGACAAATAGTATGTTGCCGCTCATATAGACCAGTTTCTAGGTAATTGCTCAATTGCGCGATGTGTTCAGCTAATTGCATATACTCTTCTCCTAAATAAAAAAGAATTAGTGAGGGATCTTTTCTATTTAATTAAATTTTGTCCATCTTCTTTTTGTAGGCAGAAGGAAAATAAGCGAAGATGCTAGAGTAATTACACCTATAGTAATAAATGTATAATGAAAGCTATCAATATGATCACCTGAAGGTAAGGATTTATAAAAGTGTAAAATTACTGGGCTATTGGCAATACCAAACCTGATAGCAAGTTATTGGGGTATAGCTAACATACTATTACCAGCACTAGCATTATTTTCAGTTAGATCTGCTAGCGTAAGAGTATTAATAGCGGTGAATTGAGTAGACATCTCGGCTCCCAGTAAAAATAAAGGGATGATTAAAACATAAATTGGCATATTAGGTGATTACAATGAAAATTGAGTAATAATTAAGCCAATAATAAATGTTATGGTAAAAAGTGTTTTTTTATAGCCGTAGTTAGCTAATATTTTTGTCACAATAGATTTTGCCGATATAGAACCTATCGCCATTGGAGCCATCATTAAACCAGCTATTACAGCTGGGTGACCAAAACCTACTTGATAGTTAGGAAATTGAATCGACGTTTAGGTGAAGATGAAAACACATCAATTATCGCTAAAAGGTGACGAAATCGGTTTATTGAGCCTGTTGTGGGTTGAAATTCTATTAGATGGTACGTTTTTTAT
>DAYVGO010000065.1:0-2186 GCA_045399315.1 Arsenophonus sp. | reverse complement strand
CACAAAAAATTCAGCAACAAAACCTGAATTCAACCCTTTCCCATAACAGGAGAACCCCCATGTGGATTCTAATCTTAGCCATGTATGCCAGCCCCTACGCATCCAGTAACGTTGCCAGTCTTCATACGCAGGAATTTGACACTGAAAATAGGTGTCAAATAGCCGCAAAACACTTTAAAAAAGAGTTTGAGACTTTCAAGGATATTAACGCTAAGGCCATTTGTGTTAAGAAGTAATTACCCCCCTACATTTATCCCACTTAATCAATTCATGCCGCACGGTAAGGGTTAGGGATTAAAAAAGACCAGCGTTAGGCTGGCCAACACCAGTGGAAATGTTGCTGTTAACAAACACATAACGGCAACAATATTACCATAAATAATTCATAAATGATCAATTTTTGATCAAAATCACATTTACTTACTCACAAAAGTTTGAAAGCCGCACTGGTATTTAATCAATAACCAGAGCAGCTTGTATGAATAACATCCATGAATACAGAACAACGTTACATCATGTAAAAGCAAGGATGCAGGTTATTTATCATGGTGAAATGATGAAAATAATTAGGTTACGGGAGAAAAATTTAACAAACAAAGGATTGATGTATCAATTTGATACAGATGGAGAAAGCGGAATCTTAACCGGAAATGGCGGTAATAAAATCACTGTCTTAGAAAAAATAGACGACTTATATAAAAGTAAAAGCTGGTATGTTTAACGGGAGATGAAGTGAAGTATGACCTGATACTCGCAGACCCACCCTGACAATACCATAACAAAGCATCAAACGGCGCAACAAATAACCACTAATACTCTACCCCACTAAATCATATCCCTGACCTAACCAAGAACGAATATAACCATTCGTGCTTCGTCATTGGTTTATGTGGGACAATGAAGCGCCTGGGAATAGTGTGAATTTTTGAATGAGTATAAATAATTATGATTACTTTAGCGGAATGGAACGCTCGAAGGAACACACCACGCCGAATGGATACCGTCAGAATCTGGGCAAGAAGTGGATTAATTCAGCCCCCACCCATCAAGGACAGCCGAGAGTACCTTGTCGAAGAATACACTGTCAAAGTCAACAGTATTAAGGATAGGCCATGACCAGAATCAGAAAGATAAAAAATTGGGATTTACCACCTAATTTATACAAAAGAAATAGCTACTATTCATACAGAAACCCTCGCACACGGAAAGAATACAGTTTAGGAAGAAACAAAGCCTATGCAATTAGCAAGACTATTAGTGCTAATCAGTTATTATTCAATAACGATAATGCAAAACCACTTACAGAAGGGATTGATGGACAAGGAACTGTCTCATTTCATGAGTTTTTAGATAGATATGAAGAAACATTGAAAACTAGAGGATTAAGATAAAAAACATTGAAAGACTACAAGCAAAGAATAGGAGTAATTAGAAAGGGATTTTTAGATACATCCATATTCATGAAGGAAAAACAACAACAGCAAAATTATTGAGAACATCATTAATTGATTGCTTTAGAGAAGCATTGGCAAGTGGTTTAGTATAATTAAATCCTACTGAGCTAATAAAAACTCTAAAAACTAAAATTCAGAGAGTAAGATTGTCTCTCAATGATTTTAACACTATTTTGAACTTGATTAACGATGATAATCATTGGTTAACTCACGCAATGAAACTGGCTTTAGTTACAGTTCAGAGGGTATCTGATATTGCAAAATTGAAATGGGAAGACATTCATGATGATAAGTTATGGATTGTTCAGCAAAAAACAGGAACCAAAATAGCTATTCCACTTAATACTGGAATTGAATTTATGACATTAACTGATATTTTGGAAAAAATTAATCATGATTTAGATTTTATTATTAAAAAAATAAAAAACAAATTACAGCGGTAAGAATATCAGCCGAATTTACAAAATTTAGGAATAAAACGAAGTTAATATGTATGGGACGGTTCGCCTCCATCTTTTCATGAAATAAGAAGTTTGTCTGCCAGATTGTATACAGAAAAAAATGGAAATGAATTTATTCGTAAATTGCTAGGTCATAAATCAGCAGAAATGACAGCAAAATATCAGGATGATAGGAGTGATAGTTAGATTGAGATTTGAAATTTATAGTGAGTGAATAGTGAATTATAGTGATAATAACTATGTATCTAATTGATAAATAAGTATTCTAATT
>DAYVGO010000037.1:0-14245 GCA_045399315.1 Arsenophonus sp. | reverse complement strand
ACATCTTCCATAATACATCGTTAACACTACCACTTGTCATGGCGCTCTTTGGCCAAAGCTGGCCCTTGCGCCACAAAATACCACACATCATCATCACAAACCAGAGAAAAACAACGAGCCGAAGCCGATGTTATGAAAACATTTGGTGGAGCTTATGCGGCTAATGATCGTGATGCAATGAAGCAACTTTTTGTAGATTATCCTAGACAGTTTGAGACCATCCAAAAAGGGGCAGGATTTATCGATCAGGAAATAAATCTGATGATTGGTGAGGCTGCATTGCATCTGCAACTTGCAGCTAAAAGTGGTGATTAGGCTCTTATGGCAGTATTACAAGAAAATGCACCCATATTAGATAAATTCGGTTTGACCTCTGAAAAAGCTTTTTTAATAATTTGACAAGATAGCGGATGTAATGGGTCTGCATGCATTGGGCCCAGAAAAATATGTTGACATTCAGGATTCAAGTCAACTGGCTGAGAAGGAACGAAGCAATCGAGCAGGTGAGGATTTAACAATGCGAGGACAAAATATTTCTGCTCCACATGCCCCCCTAAGCCGTGCAATCCAACGAGCGGAATTACAGGAAAAAGTCAGTAACCAGCAAATTGCCAGGGAAACAAACACAGTGAAACTGGATGAGCTTCGTCAAAAAAAACAGGCAGACGTCCAACAAAAGGCTCCAATCACTAAAGCTTATTGTCAAGCTATCACACAGGGGGAAGTCGATACCTTCAATGCAGCGCTGAATTCACTCAACGAAATCGAGATGGGTCTTGGGCTTTCAAACGTCGTTGGTATTAATTCTGCTTCCCCGACTATTCCTGGCACAGGAGGGGCTAACTTTGAAGCCCGCCTGGATACGTTCCAAGCGCAAATATTTTTGCCGATGGTGGCTAATCGAAAAGATATGGGGGCGTTATCTGATGCAGAAGGCAAAAAGCTTTCAGATGATGTTAGGCCGCTAAGCCTAAAAATGAGCCATAGAGCCTTCCCTTTGTCCTATGGAAAATCAAAAGGCAATATGAAAGCAAGCCCAGCAACATTAAGAAACAATTCGATTATCAGGAACCAACTGCATAGCCTGCGTCGCAATAAGCGCCACAGCAGCAAACAGGCTTCACTTCACTATGGGGTGATTAATGGCTAAGGCTTGGAAAGAAGTTATCGCCTCTGAGCAGTACCAGGTGTTAACAACAGAAGAGAAAGCACAGCCTCAGAAGCAATATTTGACTGTGGTGGTTGCCCCACAAGCAGGTGAAAATTCAGAACAAGCTAAACAAGCTTTCAATGCATACCATCATCAGAACAAGATCAGCAAGAAAACAAGAGCCGAAACAGCAGCAAGGGAGTTTCGTGTCTGACCTGGGTAATGCCGCAGCCGAAACAGGCCAGGGAATGCTGCAAGTAGGTGTAAATATTGCCAATATTCCAGCGTCAACGGCAGATGCCGTCACAAGCTCTGTTGCTTGGGCGGGTGACCAGCTTGGCATTAATGACAGGACATATCAACCTGTTCCACGCATTACAACGCAAGCACTTGAGAAATATTTTGGAATGCAAGCCGGAACTCTCACACCACAAACGGCCGAAGGGCGAGTGTTTGCTGAAGCGCTACCTTACTTGACTCCGGCCAATTTAGCAAAACTCTTGACTAAAGCAAATTCTTTGACAGCGTGCGCTGCACAAGGTGTATCTCGCTTACTTGCTAAGAATGTTGTTGGCTCTTTGGCTGCGAATAGTGACCAGAACGATGCAGGCGTGCTCGCATCTGAATAGGTTCCTTGGCAATGGGTGGACTGGTTAACACAGCAGGTCGTGGATTAGGAGCGGCATATCGTAGCATTCATTGGTCAATCTCGCCAGAAGCACAAAAAGCAATTCAATTTGCTGAACAAGAAGGTGGTCCGCTCCATACAAGCGATATGATATAAGCCAACTCCCGTGTCGGTCGTATGGGCTCACACTACTGCTGAAAACATCCCCTTGGCTGGCAGAAGCAGCATGAGAGCGACTCGGCAAAAAGCTCGGAGTGAACTGGTTAATGATTATGCTTCACAGTTTGGTGAATACAACCCCTGAATTGCGGCTAAAATCCTCAAATAAAAAGCGTCGAAATTCTCCAGGCGGCAAGGAATCGCATCCAGGAAGTCGAAAGACAGATTGGCACTCAGCATGTGTACCCAATAATGCCCTTAATCCTATTGATGAGGATATTGCAAAAATGCAGCGCCTGGGTTCGGTTGCAGTTGCTGACACGGTTTGCAAGTTGCAGGCATATCGTAATGAGCTCGACAGCGGCAATATTGATTTAAAGCTGCTAAGAGATCTTCGCGCCCGATTTAGGCAAGACGTTAAAAGAGAACGTGTCAATTTTCCTACTCGCTCAGAAGCCGCTGTTCAACGAGTTTACAACGCAATGACAAGTGATATCAATCAAGCGATGAGACCAACACTTGCAAACGATACGGTATCAAAGCTTAAGCAGGCAGACGCAATCTCGGCTAATGAGGCGGCTAAGCTGAAAAACACTCAGCCTAGAAACGTGCTATCCAAAGGTGAGCTAACGCCAGAATTGGTTAACAACCTTTTATTCAGCAATAAAATGTAATCTATACAGGTTAATGGGTAACGTGGTTCGGACTCAAATGCGTAATGGTATCATCAGAAAAGCAATGGAGAAATCTAGCGGATCGCCTGACCGATTTTTAAGGCAAGTTAAAAGATGTGTAATCAGATGAGCATTGCGTTTATAGGGCAAGATGCTGCCTATCTTAAGGGTTTAAAAAAGTATCTCGAATCAAAGCAGCGAGCCTTTCGCGCCAGAGTCACTACGCCAACGGCGCAGTTAACCATTCCGTTCATTTTAGGGATAGGTTCGGCTATAATGTCTGGATTAGTGACCATTTGTGTGGTTTACGGATTGCTGGCAAGATTGCTTGAGAGTGAGGCGGGAAGAAATGCCATGTTGCGCTTAGCAAATATTGCACAGGGCTCCACTGCTTTTGAGTCTAGATTATCTCTAGCAGAAAAAGCCATCAATTCTATGGCACAAAGTGCTAACTCTGAAGTGTTAAGTGAATAAAACAATCCAGACGCAGACGCCAAAGACAAAGAACATAATATTTAGTTGGTTACGATTCATAAATCCTCCTCAGAATTATCTAATGTAACCTCTCGTAATACAAAGCTGAGCAACTTGTTTTAGTTAGCCTGTCTTTGCTATGCGAGGAGAAAATAAATGTCACAGATTATCCCCAATGTTTTCGTGAGTAGGCCCGGTAAGTTATTTAGACTCAGAAGAAAATTTCACGCATGCATTAACGGTAAAATCTATATCGGTGAGATTGATACCGATTCAACTGTAACAGAGAACCAGATTCAAGTTTATATTGAAAATGAAAATGGCTAAACTGTATCCCTTGCTCAACCCATTAATATTAATCTCGCTGGGTTTACTGTTTATAATGAACAAGTGACTAAATTTGTGATAGTCGAAGGCCACTCGATGGCTGTTTATGATTCTTACGGAGCACAACAATCTTATTTTCTGGATATATTGATATATAGCCACGATAGATTTAAAGAACAGGCAGGACAGTATACTGAGTAAAACGAAAAATTAAAGGGAACGATTAAACAAACGACAGGGGATTCGGGCAAAGCTTTGATGAGTCAGAAAGCCTGTACGGATATTTTTGCTAAAAAAGACTCAGACGACACAATGAAAACGGCAAGACTTGATGTTGAATCTACTTGCAGTGATACGATTTTTGATTTAGGTGGTTACATAGGGTCCTGTTGGCGATGCATTTGCTCATGTTAGAGCAAGCAAATAAAAGTCGATTCACGATGTGGTAACAGGAACCACATTATTGTGTCCGTAAAAATGGCACGGAGGTGATAGAGGGTGATAACTACACAAAAGCAGGGGTGGATTCTAAATTATCGGGTAATAAATGGACGGCAAATAAATCTACATATGGTTGGTTTAAAGATTCGGCGACAGGCGGGATTATTCAGTGGGGTATGTTAATGTCGAACTTCCTAAAGGTGTATGGTATGTCAAATTCCCTACTAAATTTCCTGTGACATGTGTGGTAGCTAATGCTACACAGACTTGGACAAATACGACTTCACTAAGTGATACTCGCATTGGCTCTGTGTTGGATATAAAAAGCATTGCTTTTAGTTTAATCGCTGAAAGCGACACGGACGTCCGTTATAAAGCAATATTGCGCTGGATGGCGATAGGGTGGTAAAAATGAGCGAATCTAATGATGATCTTTATTATTTCAGTAAGAGTGGGTTAGCCTGGTTAGCAGGCATTATGAAAATGGATTATATCAAAGTGGGTAGCTGGTCGGATAAAGCTAAACATGTTCCATACAGCGTTCATAATCAACTTGTGCTTACACCAGCTCCAACAGGTAAAATGTTAGGGGCGAATGAAAATGGCGACCCGATTTGGGTTGATATTCCACCTAGACTAAAGACAGAATTATTCGCAGATGGCGAGGATGAAAAAAGGTGGTTAATGCAAGATGCGACTAGAATTATTACACCTTTGCAAGATGCAGTTGATTTTTCATGGCTACTAAAGAAGAGGAGAAAAAACTCAGGGATTGGAAACTTTATTGATTAAATGTTTATCATACCGATTCTTCAAAAGCGCCTCATATTTATTGGCCTAAGAAACCAAAATAACCCCATCGCACAGGCATGATATTAGCAGTGTTGGAGGAAATTGTTAATCTTAGCTTGTTGCCATTTGTTAAGTGATTGTGTCATGAAGCTATAGTATTCGTGAGTGCTCGCTTCTAAGAGTTGTTGCATTTCACGAAGTACTGCCTCGACATCTTCCTTATGATGAAGGAGACGACGGAAAGCTTGTTTTTCAAAATCGAAGATGGCTGATTTAAATATGTTGCCAATGCCGCAAATCCGTCTACATTTTTCTGCGATTATCGGTATTTGATTAACTTCAAAGTGTGGAGGTGATCGACTCATGTTGCATGACGCAATTCATACCAGATACCTTGTGTCCATGCTTTCTCGAATCGGAAGCCATTATCCATGCTCCAATCCAAATGAGCCAGATTGCGAGTATCGTTGTCGGTTAATAGATCGGCTGATTCGAGTCTACGTTTAGGAATTGAATATAGCTCTGATTCCATGCGGTTAAATTCAGCAATATAAGCTTCTTTGAATTGTGTTGCTTTCTTGCCCATCAATCCCATCATTTAAATTACGAAACCGTCTTTGGTCATTTCATACATTGGGATAGATTTCTTTTGTTCGTCTATATATTTAGTCGCCTCAAAATTGCGCTCGTTAAATTCTACCGAGCAATCTAACAAGTTATTTTTTCTTCAAAAATTGTTTAAGTAGCTTACCATAATAATCAACAACATCTTGAGACGGTGTAACAGCTTTTCCATTGCGGATAGTAACATTAGGGGTAAGAGCAGAGAGTTAAAGTGTCATATTGACCTCCGATGGTTGTATTTAAACTAATCGCCAACCGGAGTTTTCACATTCTCTGCTGGTGAACTGAAAGAGGATGAACCAGCCGGTCAGCTTTTCAGCTACCCCATTCAGCCCACCATTGAATTGAATCTAGACTACGACATTAAAAAACACGCTCGCTGCGTGCATATGACGCGGTTACTAATATGGGTTTGAATACCCGACATCTAATTTTTCAGATACAGTTCAACTATAGCACTATATTTCTTCTTTTGTCAATTTTAATTTTTAGTTGTCACTTTTATTTCGCTAAAAAGTGCACTACTTTTCGTTAATAATTATTAACTCGTTTTAATATGTCAATCATGAATATTGATATTGTACTGCTAAATCATCTTATCCAATTTATGGTGAAAAGTGAATCGTTGGTGTATACAAGACACTGAATGTCGTTCTATTTACGCTATTAAGTCTATGTTTCCTAATTCTTCTTTACAATGAATTTCAATATCGAAGGGAAACGAGACACTAAATGTCCGGCATCATGGAGTGAAAGTGCTGATATACTTCAAGACTATTCAGAAATTGTTCATAAATCAGGCAAACAAATATTTTATATTAACACTAACTTCTCAAAAAAAAGAGAGAATGCTTGAGTCGTTTTTCCTTCAAGCATTTTCCTATTACACTCAGAATAAAATTGCAGGGACTATTATTCATGGCAGACAAATAACCCCCGTATTATTGTTAAAATATTTCTTTAAAAACCTTACCATCGCCTCTTATTTAACAAACCACCAACGGAATGATTTATTTGCGACTGAAGAACCTAATGTGCTTTTTTTCGCGATGAAGCTATTCACTAATCAAGAGGTAGCATTGAGGTTATGTATATATTCTTGTGTTGTAGAGCAAATAATAAGACAGACATGTAACAAAATTAATATTCATTCACGAAAACAACTTAAAGATTATAGTGTAGCTGAAGGATTTGATAATTGCTTCACGCCTTTTATAATAAAGGGATTGTTATAGTTAAATGGGCAATAATTCTCTCCTTATATAACGTTCTAATATAAAAGCCAGCTCTAGTGGGTGGTTTAGATTTCCCTGGTGTTGGAGCATTTTTGTGATTAGTAATGAAGCTGAAGAGAACATGGCTTGTTTTACCTTTGAAAGCATTATTATTTCAATCAATAAACCAAGACATATCGCCTAATACGGTCTGTGCATTCTCAATAGACTGAGGCTTCAATTATTTTTGTATCCATATAATGCAAACAGCATGAATCAAATATGAACTACCGTTAATAGTTCGTTCAATGAATTTGTTTCAAACTTAGCTTTACCTGCGGCTATGTTACGTTGAGAGAGAGAAACAGCTTTATTTAGTGGCCTGCAGAACGACATCATGACTAAATGGCGCCGCGACGCGCGCCCTGATGTCTTCTCAGCGGGTTGTCTCTACTCAACTCCCGCGGGTGTTGCTCCCGCGGTTTGTTTGTGTGAGGGGCAACGTTCCTACGGTTTTGATCGGCCTTTGTCTTTCAAGAGCCGCCGAGACCTTTTGGAGGGCCCGCGTTCGGATTTCGTGGTCGTAGCCTTCTGTAGCAGCCGCGAGTCATGGCGGAATCGTTGTACTTGTCAAACCTTCGTCGGCGAGCATGGTGCAATCCCATAGGATATGCGTCAGGGTGGCCCTTTCCCGCTGGCACACGCGGCACACATCACTCACATATACTTTCGGGTACAGATGATTTATTAATACTGGGGTGGGTATGGAACCAGTTTGTAATTGTCTGAACAGCACCGCCTCCACTCACCTCAGCCCCGGGTGCAGCGATGAAACTGTAAGTTTGTTGAACGTCGCCATGGCTGAAGTGCAGAGAAGTCACTTAGACCACATGCATGATGGGTTTGAGGACTAAAGTTTTGAAGCGCACTGGCAGGAAGGCTCTTGAGCTCCGATGTACACTGACGCCCATATTTGTAACTGACCTCAGTTGTAAAAATGGCTGTTGATGTAAGCTGTGACAGCAATGAAAGTGGGAACAGGGATGGTGACTTTTTGACATCACTCTGATGTTTCTTGTTTTTTTTTTCACCAATTACCACAACTAAGCATGCTCCTTTATCCGAAAGAAGCTTTCTGGAATTTACCTTTTCTTTCTCTGATTAGAGAGGGCCAAAAACTTGAGGTTTGAGGCTTCTCGGGCATTGATAGTGTTTTTTGACCTAGAGATGGCAACATGAAAAAGAAGAAAATACATTACATAAATATAGCTAAAGCTCAATTACAGTACGAAAACTGATTTACTTTTTGTTTCAGCTGGCACATGGCAACACTGGTAGAGGGATTTTATTTACAGTAAGCATGCAACTTAAATATTTTAGCTTATAACATCTATAGTGTCATGCTAATAATCTCAAATAAGCACAACAGGGTAGTTGATTAGTATAACAGATAGTTTAATAGTATCCCACCACAAATGCCAACAAGCTCTCCGTTTTGAAATCCCAGCAACTTGATGAAACAATGCGAGCATTGCGGATGGCTTAATTTTTAGGTTTAGTCAGCTAGTTTAGCCAATGTCCATATAAGCAAAGCAATGCGGCACACTTCGACAGTTGTAATGGCATGGCAGACAATCATAATTGTCAACTAACCTCACTAGGTGAGTAAATGGTATGAAATTGTAACAAACCACAGGTAAGAGAAGGAAGGTAGGCTCTTTAATCTGAGGGTGAGAGTGAGGGAGGGCAGATAAGTTCTTTGTGAATGCAAAGGAGGGTGGGTAAACTATTTATATATAAGGGTGAGGGCAAGAGAGGACAGGGGGTAGAAAACCAATAATTGAGGTAAAGAGTAACACTTCTACCCGCTTCACTGTGTGTGGATGATAAACAGCACACAGATCCGACAGCTCCTTCAAGCTGCAAGGTACTAGCACTTACACAGTGTTCGTAATAGACACAGGCACTCTGTGCACACTAATCACGATCACTGTCGCCATCACCATCCAGTAAGTCCACAGCACGACAGGGTGATGTTCCGATACTTCAGTACAAACAAAAACATCTACAAACGGTCTCCAATTAATGCTCTTTCTCTGTGCTTGCCACACCAGTCCTGTATTTGTAAATTGCTTGACTTCATTCCTTCCTTTGCGGTTTATGCACAAGAAGTAAGAGACAGATTGCCACTAAGGACACTTCGCACTTCCAGAAGAAGGTTAGAATCATGTGGCAGACTCTCTTCAAAGCAAAATTTTCGTTTTTGTGCAGTCAATATACTCCCTGCAGCACCCTTCACCTCAACCCACGTCAAACAAGACAGAAACAGAAAATCTTGCCCCTTCGTGCCACTGCAATATGCTGCTACACACAAGGAAGTCACTTGAAAAGGCTCTGCAATGCACCAGGAAAAGCTTGTCGAGTGACCAACGGAAACACCGGCACCACCTCTTGTCACTGTTATCTATTTGATATGCACTTACTTGCTGCTACTGTTGTGTGCGTGATCTTGGAAATGAAAGTGTCATCCATAAGGCTCTACTCAGGAAGTCTGTGGCCTCACATTTGTTATGAGGTCAAACTACACCAGTCAGGAACGCACCAAGGATGTGCAACCATTGCAAATTCACGGGGAAAATGGACGTCGTCATTTTTCATAGCCAAGCAACACTGTGCCAGATATTAGACAAACAATATGTATCAAGGTTGTTTCCCCAATGACATGAACACATTATCTAGCATATAATTCTTAAACATATGTCCAAAAATTGCCCTCAGCAGCCTGTAGTAATGTTGTGGAACACAGTTCCCATGTTTGAGGCTCTTATAATCACTTAAAGAAGGGGACATGGGAATGATAGTACTAAGCTCAGGAAATTAATTGCAACAGCTTTCATACTGGGATAGTTTTGCTACAAAAGTCTTTTACCTAGTGGCAGCTACCTACATCATAATGCATTGTTAATCAGGCCTCTAATTACACAGTCCATGTCCATGCTTCATGAAATGCTTAAGTGTTGCAGGATAGGAACAGCTAACTGTGGAAGTTTTCAAAGCACAGGAACAAAAAGAAAGTAGATATTTTGCAACATTGGCCCTTAGCATAGATATTCAGTGAAGAACATGGGCTGTCTTATGGGAAAGTACTTGCTATACCTCTTGAACAAGGGCTAACTGGTTGTGGCAATTATTTAGCTTTTTCTAAGACACTGCTTTATAAACCTTCACTTTAGGGGTAAACATTGCAATTTGTCCTGAAAAATGAACAGACATATCTTATTTTTTGGCAAATGCATCACAGCAAATAAAAGTAGACGCACATGCCTCCCAAAGTCAACCATTGAGCCATGTCACAAAAAATGCCAGCAAATGGTGGCAAGCATCTTCAAAAAGTGGTCAAATGCTCCAAATGCTTCCTGCGCTCATGGTTTTTCTGCAGCATCTTTCGTGAAAAGGCCCTGGGGCAATAGCGGCACTGATAAGGCTTTTCCCCAGTGTGTGTTCGCATGTGATACATGAGAGTGGACCTTTGCGTGAAGTTCCTGGGGCACAGGTGACACTGGAATGGCTTCTCACCGGTGTGGATGCGGAGGTGAACGGTCAGGGCTCCCCTCTTCTTGAAGACCTTTTTGCAGTAACCACATGTGAACCGTTCATTACCATGCACACTCTCATGGTAGCTCAGGTCACTCCCACTAGTTGGAAAGAGGGAGCAATGCAGCCCTACTTGTCTGGTAGACGCGCCATCACCAAGCTGATCAGCGCTGTGCTGTAGCAGTCTAGCAGAACCTGCAAGACAGAAGATGCGACTCGTTGCAAAACAGCAAGGCTGATCAGATGGCCTGTATCTCTTGCACATACAGGGTAACGTAACACATGAGCGCAGGCAGGAGGTGATGCGCAAGTAGTTGACAGCATCTTTACTAGATTGACACTGAGCAGTGAACGCTGGCTAAAATCTCTGCCTTTTATTAAGGGGTTCTCTCTCTCTCTCTGCTTCATTTGCTGTAAGTACCTACGGTGCTGTTGCTACTTGTTCTCTGCAGTACTTTCCCACACTAAGGCTTGGCACAATCATTTGTATGCAGCTCTCCTCAGGTTTATGTATGTATGTATGTATCTATGTATGTATGTATGTGTTTATGTATATATGTTGGTCTGTACAGAATCGGAGTAAAATAAAATGAGAGCACCAGAGCGGACGGCAGAAACAAAACTTGAGGTATTGTGTGCGCAGTCCACTAATCACCACTGACAGGCACTCACATTAAGCTCGACCACACTGCTCGACAATGTTGCCATACTTTCTTCTCTGTCCTTGTTAACTTTCATGTGAAAGCAAGTAGAGAGAAAAAACACAAATATGCTACATGCTGAAGTATTGCAGTAGGCCGAGCATCTTCGCCTATCTCCAATGATGACTGTTAGACGGCGCAAACTTTCGATCCCTTAATTCCTGTGCTTGCGCTTCCTATCGAGAAGAACACACTATGTCGTGTCCAAAATGATTTGGTATACCTCTGTCTGGCCATCCCCGTTTCATCATGCCATGCGATTTCTGGACCCTAAGTGTTGAATGCAATGGTCTCATATCAGGTAAAGCATGGAGTTTCTTGGATAACTTAAATGTTGAATATCTTACAACTCAACATAAACACCAATTTGTGTTGGCCCTTTATACCTGCAATCGTAAGTGTGAAATTCCGGAAACACGACTACTTGCGATCTGATCGACAAAACGACTTATTAGCTACGCCTCTCGGAACGCCACATACGAGGCCCAATTTGAGTCATCTGTATGTTTATCAGAGACATGCACGATCGAGTAACGTTTTCTGTTTACGAGGAAACGATAGAAAAGACGCATGGATAGCAAGGTCTTATGCATATGCGCAATATCATTTGTTTTATTTTTTCACCAGATGGGGGATTTCAGGAAGTTGCCCCCTAAGCGGGCTAAATTGAAAGACGTTTGAAAGACAAAAATACACCCAAAGAAAGCGTTCAATCTCTTCTAGTCACAAAGCTTCACTGTAACACTGCACCTTCAGATGCACAGACCAGCAGCCTTTGTGCGGATTCGTATTATATTCTCATTTCCACTTAGACTAATATGTAGGGGAAATGTTGAAAAATGCCTTTGTTTCCACATGTCCCATTCTTAACAACATTCACAGCTTCGTAACTCAATTGTCGCAAAGCGATATGCCCAGCGGAGATTCTTTCCAAAGATGCTGCATGCTGTCATGCCCTCTGTTAGGAAGCTTTTAGGAAAAAAGTAAAGGCAAGCTAGCACGCAAAATTTTACAAGCCACGGACAATGACAGAAGCGGACAATCATGCGTCAAACATGACTCCTTTGCAGCTTTACAATAAATTCAAATACTCAGCAGATGTGAGTCAGTGATTCAGAAGCTCCCGGTATGGTCTTGTGACATTGGTACCCTCTTCTGCATATCAATCTTGTTGTAATCGTGCTTTAAAAAAATTCGGTGATTTTATTTGATTTGATTGCATTAAGCAGCACTGCCTAGAAATATACCCCTTCACATGCCCTATGAATCTAAATAGCCGAATGAATATGCACGCAGAAATTTCTACAGGCAGCTCGTCGCTTAAACGCCTCGGTGATGCGCTCAGTAGTGTAGATTGAAATGCCGGGAACAAGAAAAGTCGTTGCGCAAGAACCAGCTAGGCTTTTTTGTAAAATTATTAAACCTGAGCCATAAGCAGCTGCTTCAAAGATGTACGCTTTACACACAAAAAATAGCGAGATAGTTCTAAGGCTGGAGCTTCTTACGTGGAACTATGGCTTCAACTGTGGTAAAATGTTTATGCCCGCATAAGATTGCCAAATGTCGAAAGCAAGCATCGGGGCACTGTGGAAGGCGGCCTCGTAAAAGTCAAAAGTCATCGAATTGGATATAACGTTGCGGCACATAATGCTTATTGACGTAGCTTATATAGTAATTTCGCAAAGTGAATTTTACTTTACGGATGCCACCTTATGTGTGACTGGTTAAATGAAGTTCGAGAACGATTTAAGTAAGATAATGGCGCATATTTGTTTCGGCAGGATGATGTCGTACTGATTTGACCACGGACTACGCAGTGACCCCAGCTGGCGGAAAAATTGGCTATATGGAGAAGCAGACAGTTTCGTGAAAGTGCGTGATGCTGCCAAAGATTGCTACTCGTAATAAATG
Organism: Arsenophonus sp.; assembly: GCA_045399315.1. Classification (GTDB taxonomy): domain Bacteria; phylum Pseudomonadota; class Gammaproteobacteria; order Enterobacterales; family Enterobacteriaceae; genus Arsenophonus. The sequence continues at coordinate 1,556 of DAYVGO010000037.1, read as the reverse complement.
TTTTAGGAATTGGAGTGGAAAATGAAGGAGGTTCCTCTAGGAGTAACGCCGCCAAAAAATTCAAGGGGCACTTAGTCATACTTGCGTGCTTGAATGCCAAAGCATCGCGGCCACGTCAGCAGAAGCGCGGCAATGCCTGGCGGCGCTATGGCGTAATCACACGACCCGAGCGGCTGCGTCTGCAGAAGCACCTCGACGTGACCAACGATTTTAGGAACAAGTTGCACACAACGCAAGGTCGCGGGTTCAAATTCGACCAAAGGTCGCGCGTTCGGTGCCTTAACTAATTCTAACTCAATGAAATGTGCCCTAATTTACTTCCCTTTAATTAACACCAAAAGTCGTGGGTTCGACTTCAACCAAAGGTTGAGGGTTCCACTCAAAGGAAAGGTCTCTTTGAGTGCTCTAATTCACTATGTCTTCACAAACTCTGCATTAATTACTTCGCCTTAATTAACACCACAGGTCATGTGTTCGGCTCATACCAAAGATCGAAGGATGCAACCTTTTTGGATCATGGTGTGGTCACGAAATTGCCAGATATTCCACGTCATATTCCGTGTAACGCTTTCGCATTCAGGAGAAAATGAACCGGATTGTAATAAAATAGATTTGCGTAGCCTGTGGTAATAGCTGTACGGTTTGTATTTGAAATGCACATCGCGTAACTCGGTATGTAGCCCGACGCATGCACCGCTGTTCCATTACCCAAATTAAAGTTCATGCTGCTTCACTAGACATAAGTCTCTAGGTATATGCAACTGGCTATGTCCGCTATTCTGTGAACCTTTCTTGCGCCAACGTCTTCACACCAACTGCATTTGCACCAACTGCTGTCACGGGCTATGGGCGACTTGGTATGTGCCGTTCTTTCAAGAACTTTGACGCCAACTTGGGCTTCTGAATATGTGATATGCTTGTGTATACCGCTCTTGAACGACAATTCTTCTTAAGGTTGTCCATTGGTTGGTGGAATTAAATCATATATTTCATAGAAATATAAGCATAGCATATATTTCTACCATCTTGCTTTATTACATATACAAATAATCTTATGTGACATATTTTCACACACGCACCATGCAAGGATTTCGTGGTGACGCTGCTAAATAACGCAGCGTACCCAGAGGGAAGCACGGCAGAAGAGTCCTGCTGCAGTAGACACCTCATGCATTCGACGTTTCGGCAACGGTAATATGACGTGCCGCAAGATTACCTGAATGATCAACACCGCAGCCATCCTCAAAAGGTATCGGCCAATTTTTCTTCTTCACGGTAGTAGTGCCTGTTGTGACCCTGAGTGCGCGTACAGGCGTCAATACAAACAGCACATTTATAGTAGTGCAGTTCATGAGATCATTGACATATTTTGGCGATGGACACGACATTGCACTGCATTTTGGTCATTTGCGGCCCGCACCATTTCAGTTTAGATTGTGCCTCGTGCAACAGAAAGCTCCCGCAGGGTCCAAGAGTGTGCAAGTAAAAGCCAGAATTTGTGAGTCTGGATATCGGCAGAAGTATTTACCGCTCTTTCTAGGTCTATAATATTTAGT
>DAYVGO010000070.1:0-2041 GCA_045399315.1 Arsenophonus sp. | reverse complement strand
TGCGGCTATTTGACACATATTTTCAATGCCAAACTCCTGTGTATGAACGCTTGCAAAGTCGGTTTGGGCGTAGGGACTGGCGTACATGGCGAAGATTAATATCTACATGGTGGTTTACTTCTTAAATTGAAAAATATTGTTATTTGTTTTTTCTGTTAAAAATTGATTTCATTGTTCCACAAAAACCAATAGACTAAGTAGGAATGGTTATATTCGTTCTTTGTTAGGCTAGGGATATGATTTAGTGGGGGTGGGAGTATTAGTGATTGTTTGCTGAGCCATTTGATGCTTTGTTATAGTATTGCCAGCGGGATATGCGAGTATCAGGTCATACTTCACTTCATATCCCGTTAAACATACCAGCTTTTATTTTTATGTAGGTCGTCTATTTTTTTTCTAAGATAGTGATTTTATTACCACCATTTCCTATTAATGTTCCGCTTCCGCCTTCTGTATCAAATTGATATCTCAATCCTTTGTTTGTTAATTTTTTCTCCTTCAATCTAATGATTTTCATCATTTCTCCATGATAAATAACCTGCATCCCTGCTTTTACATGATGTAACGTTGTTCTGTATTCATGGATGTTATTCATAGCATTCCTCCGGTTATTTATTTAAATATGAGTGTAAGATTCTAAATTTCATTGATTAAATAAATGTAAATGCGATCAAAAAATGATCATCTATAAATTATTTATGGTAATATTACTGCTGTTATATGTTTGTTAACAGCAACATTTTCCCTGGTGTTGGCCAGCCTTGAGCTGGCATTTTTTTACTTCCTTTTTATCGCTTCCAGCAATAAGTCCTATATTTCCCGTTTCGAATTACGCCTTTCCATCACAACTTCATCGAGTGTCTCTTTAGCGACGATATGGTGGATAAATACAAGGCGGTGTCCGGCCTGTGCCTGACAAGGTTGGGCCAATACGTTCAATGACTTGCTGGTATTGCTCCAAATCCCACCAGCGAGAGAAAAAGACCTGAATATTACCGCCGTCCTGTAAATTTAAGTCGTGGCCACAGCTTACGGGATCGGCAAAAAGTTGCGGTATTTTTCCCTTATTCCAGTCCGTAAGGGTGAAAGTATGGCCGCCACAAGCTTGCTGCCGACGGAACCCGCTTTGGTTCAGGAGGCAGGGTAGCGGCAGTCTGTGAAAACCTAACCAGCGCGTTATCGTGTTTGATCCGGTGCTGGGTTTTAATAATCGTGAACTGGTCATCAGTGAGGTCGTTTATACGCAGGATGAGAGGGGTACGTTATGCGAGTTACATGTTGGCCCAGAAGCTGCTTATATTCCGACGGAGCGTAAAACCGAGGTGATAGAGGACGATATTTTTTGAGTTATTTATTTGAACACAACATCAATTTTCCCTGCTGATGCATCAATGGTATTCGGTTAAAGAAATAATTATACCATTGGGGGCATTACCCATGAAAAGCTATGTGTCCTAGAATACGATGGAACTCTTTTCACACTTCGGTAAAAGCTTAACTGAATGCCATTGACTGATGGCATTACCTTAAAATACCGTAAAACCCCGTCGTTCAGGGCGGGGAGGATGTCAACAATATAGGACATAATTATAAACGAAACCTTATTATAGAAAAGAGGAAGAAAAATCGGCTCTTATTAAGGATTTGATCCGCAATATAATAATGCAACTAACAGGGGAAAATAGACTGGGTTAGAACACGAACTTTTTGGGCAGCGAAATTACACGGCATTCCATCAGAGATTCTAGCAGAAGCCTTAGCCTCCACGATACGTAAGGGCGCTATATTAATGCAAAGGAAACAAAACCTATAAAATAGTCAACATGGAAAAGTCATGGTTAACCGGTTTTAGTTTGGGGTGTTTTAATGAAAAACGTCGTAGTCGTCCTACAGTGCGGTTTGTCACGTCTATGGGTGTGTACCTGGGGCGATAGCATAGTGGAATGCGTTATCGAAAAATTATGTCCCTCATATACCAAAGTGGTTTTTGCTTATCCTAAAAGAGCAGAAAAAGATGCATAGAATTGACACACCCACCACC
>DAYVGO010000052.1:0-12126 GCA_045399315.1 Arsenophonus sp. | reverse complement strand
GCTTCGCCTGAGTAAAATAAGCCGATGCTTTGCGTAGAATATCGTTACTTCGTCGTAACTCACGGTTTTCACGCTCCAATTCTTTTATCCTCTTGACTGACTATTTAGTCTCCAAGATTCCCGGGGTGGTTCAGTATAGACCAAATACTGGTTGATATAGATCGGTGTTGTTAGGCACTATGTGCAATAACATACAGATTGACAGCTATGCTTATCGTTATCTATGTCATACTTCGAGCCGAATGGATTTAAATTATTTACAAGGGGTCAATGGACCCATTGGTCGTTGTTTCACTTTAGTTACGGAAAATGGTGAGCGAACTTTTGCTGTTAGTTCTGGATTAATGAACCAATTGCGTCCTGATAGCATCTCAGAGCAAATTATTGCTGAAGCACCTACTGCTTATCTTGTGTGTTGTCAGCCTGGAGAACCGGTGCCAGCCGCCACAATGCAAGCAATAAAGTATGCCAAAAAATATAATGTGCCAGTCGTCTTTACCTTGGGTACTAAATTTGTTATTGCTAGTGATCCTTCCTTTTAGCAGAATTTTCTCGCAAAATATGTCTCTATTGTAGCAATGAATGAAGATGAAGCATTAGAGTTGACAGGGATCAATGATCTATTATTAGCGACGGATAGAGTACTTGATTGGGTTGATCTGGTTCTTTGTACCACAGGGGCTGACGGATTCTATATGGCTGGTTATACGGAATCAACATATAAAAGAGAAACTCAACATTCGCTATTATCTGGAGGGATTAATGAATTTAATCGTTATGAGTTTAGCCGAGTGATGCGAAAAAAAGATTGTCAGGATCCTTTTAGGATCTATTCACATATTGAATCTCATATGGGGGGCCAGAAAAAGTTATGAACACCAATGGAGCCGGCGATGGTGCATTGTCTGCTTTATTACATGATATTACCGCCAACCGTTTTCACATACCTAATTCGACTAAACATTTGCTGCCGTATTTAACATATTCTTAGTTAGCCCAGGTGTGTAAATATGCTAACAGAGTCAGTTATCAAGTACTACTTCAGTATTCACCACGTTTAACGTGAAGTTTATCAGAAAAAGAAGATAGTTTAGAGGAATCATATTAGGAACGATAACGAGTTGAAGATCAGGAGAAGGCCAATATTTCCCCTGATATATTGTTATGGTTTAGTTAGAAACATCAGGTTTTAAGTATTTATCTAAATCTTTTGTGCCTGATAATAGGCTATCGGCATTATTGTTAATTGCACAAGCTGTTGTTTTCTTTTTAGCCAGGAAATGCGCCATAGTTTTGGCGATTTGATGTTCACCAACAACGATATGATTTGCGCCACGCTCACGAATATATATAACTTCATCATCATAGTGAGCGCGAACAATAATAGTAATTTCAGAGTTTAATGCCCGCGCTTTCTCTACAATTTGCCCAGCTTCATAGCCGTTTGGAATGGTAAGTAATAGTGTTTGAGCACAATCTATGCGCGCCAGTTTCATTAGTGCTTTATTTACTGCATTACCAATTAATGCTCGGAAGCCATTTTTGGCTAATTCTTCAAATCGGGCACGCGTATTTTCGATAACGACCAGTGGGATATCTTTTTGACGTAATTTTTCGGCTAGAATAGTACCAACCCGGCCATATCCGACAATAATTGCATGCCCACAGACATCGACTGGAATTTGTGCGACTTCTTCCTGTGTTTCTTCCAATAATTCTTCTTCTGTTGTTTCAGTTTTTTTGAGATAACGGTCAAGTAAGCTAAATAGCAATGGGTTAATCATAATAGAAACGATGGCACAGGCTAAAACTAGATTTGGTGCTTGGTTATCAAAAACATTGAGTGCTATCCCCATTTCAGCGAGGATGAAGGAGAACTCACCGATTTGTGCCAGACTTATTGCAATAGTTAATGCTGTACGGCGGCTATGACCAAAAAGTCTAACTAATAGTAATGCGGCGAGGGATTTTCCAATAGTAATAATCGCTAAAACTGCTAATATGGCGAGAGGGTGTTCTATCAATATTGCAGGATCTAATAGCATACCAACCGAGACAAAGAACAGAACTGCAAATGCGTCTCGTAAAGGTAGTGTATCTTGGGCCGCTCGAAGGCTTAGTTCGGATTCATGGAGGATCAGTCCGGCAAAAAAGGCGCCAAGGGCAAAAGATGCATTAAACAAGGTGACAGCTGCATAGGCAATACCGAGCGCTAATACTAAAACAGCTAGCGTGAATAATTCGCGAGAACCGGTTGCCGCAGTACGAGCTAACATCCAAGGAATAAGTTGGCGGCCGATAATAAGTGTAATAATAATAAAGATAGCTACCTTACCGACAGTAAGGGTTAATTTAATTACTAGTTCATTAAAACTGGTATTATTATTATCGAGGATACTGGCAATTACAGGAAGTAATACCAGTGTTAATACCATAACTAAATCTTCGACAATCAGCCAGCCAATAGCAATTCGACCTCGTTTACTATCGATAAGTTGGCGTTCTTCTAACGCGCGTAATAACACTACAGTACTGGCTGTTGAGAGGCAAAGACCAAAAACAATACCAGCAAATATCCCCCAACCAAATAGCATGGCTAAACCAAGACCTAATAAGGTTGCAGTAACTATTTGGGTTATGGCACCAGGGATGGCAATCGATTTTACCGCTAAAAGGTCTTTCAAGGAAAAATGCAAACCAACACCAAACATCAATAATATAACACCAATTTCAGCGAGTTCACTGGTTAAATTAGTATTTGCAACAAAGCCTGGTGTAAATGGACCAATAAGAACACCGGCCAACAAATAACCGACTAACGGTGATATTCTTAGCCGTTGTGCAATCATACCAAATAGATAGGCAAGAGTTAAACCACCAACAATTGTTGTGATGAGGGATGATGCTGAGTGATCCATTAAATCTCCTCTTTATTTGGGAATGGTAAAATATGTCATATAAAAACCAACTTTAATTTTATCTGCTATAAACTAAAAAAGCGCGAAAAAATTACATTAAAATAATAAAAAAGCGATTAACAATAAAAAAGAAAACAATTGATTGTTTTTTTACAAAAATGCCAAGTAAATAGCCATATTAACTTATTATAACTATAATTTATAATTTTATAATATATTATAAAATAAACTATTATTATTTTTTTATTCATATTTGGTAATGATGCAGTAAGATAAACTGATAACAGTAAAAAATAGAGATTGGATAAATTAATACAATACTTTTTGTTTGTAAAATAAGCGTAAGTTGCAGGATTGCTCTCAACTGTCTCCAAAGGTGAATTCAAAAGGGTGTCCATCACTCATCTCTGCAATAAGAAGGATGGCATTGATACTTTTACATTTTGAAGATAAATAGCAAAATGATGTATTAAATAACAAGTATAGTAGTTATTTATGCTAATAAAATAAAAATAGTTGAAAAAATTAAAATAAGTTTATTTATTATCGCTTAAATAGGTATTTTTATCGTCATTATTACATTGATTGTATACTACTTTTTATATAATTTTATTATATCTATCAATAAATTAATTGGATTAGATTAATCGCTACCCTCTATTTTTAGTGATGTTTATGCAATTTTTATTTTTTTATCCTATTACAGATTATTACTAGCAATATTTTTTAATTTTAGGTAATAACTAGAACTATTTATAGTGTAATAATTAAATAAAGTGTTTAGTGGATAATAAAATAAATACTTATTTTGGGGTATATAACATAAATTTCTCGATAAAATATTAGAGATATAAATTTAAAGGATAGGGAGATAAATAATGCGATTGTCACTTAAGGTTTCAATGGGTGGGATAAATGTGTTTTTATGGTTGTTATTAAGTTCAACAGCTATCGCATGGCAAAAAGATAAAGTTTACCCTATTACAATATTACATGCTAATGATCATCATGGTCATTTTTGGCATAACGAGATTGGTGAATATAGTTTGGCGGTGCAAAAAACATTAGTAGAAGAAATTCGTTACGAAGTGGCTAAAAAAGGAGGAACTGTTTTACTATTTTCTAGTGGTGATATTAATACCAGGGTACCCGAATCCGATTTATAAGATGCTGAACCTGATATTAAAGGTATGAATATGATTGGCTATGATGCGATGGCTATTGGTAATCATGAATTTGATAAACCTTTAGCGATTTTGCGCAAACAACAGCAGTGGGCGACCTTTCCGTTTCTTTCAGCCAGTATTTATCAAATCAGTACTAGCAAGAGATGATTCAAACCCTATCTAATTTTTAATAAACAGGGTATTAAAATTGCTGTTATTGGTTTAACTACTGACGATATAGTTAAGTTGGGTAATCCAGAGCTATTTTCCGATATAGAATTCTGTTCTCCAATTAATGAAGCGAAACAAGTGATTCAATCATTACGTGTTAATGAAAAGCCAGATATCATTATTACAGCAACACATATGGGGCATTATAACAATGGCTAACATGGCTCTAATGCTGCTGGTGATGTTGAAATGGTGTGCAGCTTACCGACAGGGTACCTGGATATGATAGTGAGTGGTCATTCTCAAGATCCAGTGTGTATGTCTGCTAGTAGGAAAAATTATAAATAAGTTGATTATGTGCCCAGTACATTATGTATCTCAGATCACCAAAATGGAACTTGGATTGTGCAAGCACAGGAGTGGGGCAAATATGTCGGGCGAGCTGATTTTGAGTTTCAAAATGGTAAATTTATTTTAAAACAATATCGACTTATTCTTGTCAATTTGAAGAAGAAACTGATCAAAAAAGATGACTCGACCGAGTGAGCTTTTTACACGCAAGAAATTCCGCTGGATGTTGATATGATGAAATTACTCTCTCCCTATCAGGAAAGAGGTAGTCAACAATTAGATCTTAAATTAGGTTTAGTTAATGGTAGATTACAAGGTGATCGCAATCAGATCCGATTTGGTCGAACCAACTTGGCTCAGCTCATCTTAGCGTCGCAAATGGAAGGCGTAAATGCGGACGCCATCATGAGCAGTGGCATGATCTGTAACTCTATTGAGGCTGGTGAGATCAGTTACCAACAAGTGTTTAAAGTTTTATCGTTTGTTAATCAGGTAGCATATGTTGATTTTAATGGTCAGGAAGTGAAAACTTATTTGGCTGCCGTTGCAAATATGACGTAAGGTTCAGGTGCTTATGCACAATTCTATAATATCAGTCTAATTAGTCATAGGGATGGAACTATTACTGATGTTAAAATAGCCGTTCAGCCATTAAATACTAAAAAGAATTATTGTATGGCAATGTTGGATTTTATTGCATGCGGTGGCGATGGTTATCCGAAAATTAACCGTCATCCAAGTTATGTTGATTCAGGATTTGTCGATATTGAAGTATTAAAGGGTTTTATTGAAAAATATGCGCCATTAAATGTTATTGATTATGCACTTAACGAAAAAATTATTAATCGTTAAATTAAGAAGCAATTATTTATTATTGGTTATATTGGCAAATATTGCATTTAAATGTTTTAGATTAAGTTTTTCTCATACCGGGGTGATGAACTACTAGATTTTTGCTACCACCATTTAAGGAAACTAGCAGTGTTTTAAAAACTTGTTTAGCATTTAGGCCGAGTTTTTCTACTGCTTCGCGGCCAAAGTTAAGTATATTAGCATCATATTTATATGAGTGTAGAACAAATTTGGTTTTCTGTCTTTGCAATAAATTAATCGTCAGAGTCATATAATAACCTTACTTGCTGAGATGCGATGAATGATGAGTTAAATTGATATCTTACTATTGTGGTCGGCAAGATTTTGCTTAAATAAAAGATATTAAATTAACTTAGTCGATCTGTTGTTTAAATAACCTGTCAAGGTTATTGTCACCATACAAATGTAGTGCGCCAACAGCGACGACATAATGACCTGCTGTCAATTTTTTTAACTTTTTGCACCACAATAAATCACGTTCTTGCAGCAATAATTGATAAACATCTTACCAAAAGTTCTTAGCAATTGTAGTTCACGTTAAGGTTTGAAGTTCATCCACCAACTCAACATTATTTGTAGTGAGAGGGCATTAGAGCGCCAATAGGTCAGGTTATCTTCCAGTAAGGATTGACCATGATTAGGTAAATTTTGCAATAGCTCGATTTGGGTGTAGGTACCTTTTAGTTCAATTATCGGTTTGTCCAGTTGCCGGGCTGCTTATAGCAGTTGATAATCTATGCCGTGTTGGGGAAATAAGCCTAAACTCTGGGCTTGATTGGCTTGTAAGATCAAGGCAATTTGCCGGGCAACCAGGCCATCTAATTGCTGATGAGGGAGTTTGATTTCCTCGCAATAACGTTTAAATTTTAGATAAAATGTCGGTGAAAGTCGCTGTTTAAGCGGTAAATGGGGGACATCAGAATTGTTAGTTAGTTGTGACACAGAATTGTTAATGTTGGCGTCAATAATCAAGGCTGCATTAATTGAGCTTGTTTATAAGAATTTGTGGTAGCGGAAACATATTTTTACTGGCCATATGTATACTACCAATCAGATGCAGATGAATATTTCCTGCCAGGCTAACATCGTAGGCTTTATAGTGGGTAACAATTTATTGTTTAGGTTTAAGACGTAATAAACGGTTTGCATTACTGACGACAGTTATTGATGACAATGCCATAGTGATACTAGCAATAATAGGATTAAGTAAAGTACCAGTAAACGGATAAAAGAGACCCGCTGCGATCGGAATAACTAATGCGTTATAAATAAATAAGCCAAACAGATTTTGTTTCATATTACGCAGTGTCTCTTGTGCAATTTGTAAAGCGTCAGCAACACTATTTAAGTTATGATTCATCAAAGTAATGGAAACAGTTTCAATAGCGATATCACTACCGCTACCCATTGTGATACCTACATCAGCCAGAGCTAAAGCCGGTGCATCATTAATGCCATCACCAATCATGGCAACTTTATGGCCACTTTTTTGTAGTTGTACGATGGCTGCTGCTTTTCCATCTGGCAATACGCTAGCAATGACTTGTTCGATCCCCAATTCTTTCACAATGGCATTTGCCGTGTTTGGATTATCATGGGTTAACATGATTAATTGATATTTTTGTTTGTATAGCCGTTGCAAAGCAGTAAGGGTAGTTTCTCGTAGCGGATCCCGAATCGAAAATAGGGCAGCCAATTGATTATCAATTGCTAGTAAGACCGGTGTGATTCTTTTATTGGTCTGTTTGATAATGAATTGTTCAGCTTGTTTAGTGGCAACCGAATATTGTGACATAAGAACTTGTGTGCCTAATAAAACCATTTTATTGTCGATCTTACTTTTAATTTCTATGCCGGCTAAAGTACGGAACTGATTTACCACTGGTAGGGATAATCCGATGCTCTTTGCTAAGATCGTTTTTGCTAATGGGTGATTGGCTCCTTTCTCGAGTGAGCCGGCCAGGGTAACCACTTGCGACTGAATAAATTGATTAAGAGTATGAATTTCTGTGACTTCTGGTTTACCTATGGTTATGGTGCCAGTTTTGTCGAAAATCAGGGTGCCTAGGTTGCTAGCTTGTTGTAAGGCTTCGGCATTGCGTATCAAAGCGCCATACTCAGCGGCATGTGTGACACCAGCAATAATTGACATTAGTGTTGCCAGACGTAGTGCACAGGGGCAAGCGATAATAAGTGTACATTAGTGGTAACAATTAATGTGTAACTGATTTGTGGTGAGGAGCCAAACAAATACCAGATAGTGCCGGCAATTATGATCACGGTAGGGACGAAAATAGCAGCAATTTTATCGGCTAATTTTCCGGTTGCTGTCTTGTTACTTTGGACTTGGCGCATTAATTTAATAATGTGAGCTAATGTGGTATGGTGACCAACTGCAGAAGCTTATAATAGTGCTGTGCCATCTTGTACAACAGTTCCGGCATATACTTTTTCACCCACTGTTTTATATTGTGCAATCGTCTTGCCAGTTAGCATCGATTCATCAAGCCAAATTTCACCGTTAGTCAGTTCGCCATCAACGTGAACACGATCACCGGTTATGAGACGTAATATCATACCCGATTCAATTTGTGACAGTGGCAGTCGGATTTCAACATTTTCGCTAATAACGACAGCATTAGGTGATGTGAGATCAAGTAACCGACTTAACACGTTTGATGAACACTGGCGGGCCACTTGTTATAAGGCATGGCCGAGATTAATTAAGCCGATGATCATTAGACTAGCTTCATAATAAAGATGACGTGCTTGGAAAGGAAATTTATCTGGCCATAAATTGGCGCTAATTGAACATAGCCAGGCGGTACCGGTTCCCAGTGTTACCAGAGTATTCATGGTGGCACTGCCATTTTTTAGACTTCGCCAGGCATTATAATAAAAATGACTACCAGTCAAAAGTATGATAATCAATGTGAGCAGACCAATAAGTAGCCAACTAAGTTGATTTTTTTCATTTAACATCATATTGTTACCAATCATGCCCCAAATCGTTACGTCGATACCGAGTAGTAAGGCTAAAGCTGTTTGCCACCGAAATTTGCGTATATTGTCCGTTGTTCGCTGCTGTTGTTTCTCTCGATGTTCTATTTCATTATCAATGACTTAGGCATCGTAACTGGCCTTTTGTACCACTTGAATTAATGCCTGATGGTTGGGTTTCCCTGTGATCAGGGTATTGTGTTCAGCTAAATTAACATGAGCATTTTGTCCTCCCTCTTGGTTATTGAATAATGCTTTTTGCACTTTGTTAACGCAACTGACGCAAGTCATACCATTAATGAGTAATTGTATTGTGTCACTATCACTATTTGGTTTCTCAACACGATCAGAAACGACTTGCTTGCTAATGGTATGTGCTGTCTCTAGTGAGGGGGGAACTAATTGTTGTGAAATGGAAGGCTTATTTTCTGTTTCCAATGCCGCTTGGTAACCGGCAGTTTTAACCACAGCGATTAACTCTGTTAGTTCTGCGTTATCGAAAATTTGTGCTGTTTGTGTGGTTACCAAGGCGGCTATGACACAGTGGATATTTTTCAGCGCTTTTTGCGTTTTATTGACACAATTTCGACAATTTAGTCCGGTAAGTCGTAGTTTAATATCAGGTTGGCTAGCTAATTTGGCTTGATAATCGGCTTGTTCAATGGTTTTAATTATGTCTGCTACTGGTACAGAACCGGTAAGTTTAGCATAATTAAGTTTCACGGTGGCTTGTTATATGTCTGGCTGTGCTTCCAGTGATTTAGTTAGCTTGCTAATACAATGAGAGCATGTCAGTCCTTGTAGCACTAGAATAGTGATATTAGGCATGGTTGACTCTCCTAGTACAGACAATAAGTTAATTGGTATAATGCTGATTGCGTCCAAACATTATGGGTGAAATAAACAGGATTATTATATAAGGTTAAATCTTCTAGTAAGGGTAAGGTCAAGGGGAGAGGAAAGGTTATTAATTACTCCACCAGCGAGAAGTGAAAATGGCTATCGCCAATATTAGCATGCACATTTAGCGGAGTTAACATTATTAAAGCAGGCCCGAGAGGTTGGGTTTACTCTGAAAGAGTGTCGGCAATTACTTGATCTTTACCTTAACCCACGTCGCCATAGTGCAGATATAAAATTGATGACGTTAAATAAAATTAGTGAAATTGAAAAAACTATTACCGAACTTAATGTGATCCGAGATAGCTTACTTTCACTTGTTGCTTAGTGTCTAGGGAAAGGGAGATAACAATACAAAATGCCCGATTATTGATCATCTGGTTGGCCATCATGTTGAGCAGAACAAACTGGTTTGATTTTTAGCGTAATACCATCGACATCAATCACTTCTACTTCAGTGTTAGCAGACAATTCGCGACTACAGTATACACGCCAGCTACCATCTGCCAGTCGTATCCGACTATAGCCATTATTGGTAGCGGAAATTAATCGTGCTTTTGTACCAATTAATTGATGTTGTTTCTGATTGGGCTCATCGGGCACTGATTTATTCCGTATGCTAAGCCATTTGCGCCAACCCAATACCGAAAGAATGATCATAATAGCAAATAATATCCCTTGCCAATCCCAACTCAGTTCAGGTATAAGCCAGGTAATATACGTCATGATAATGGCAGCAACACCAGACCAGAGTAGATAACCTCCGGCGCCGAGTAGTTCAGCAATTAGCAGTAATCCACCTAAACTGAGCCAAAACCAGTCCGGTTGCGCAATTATTTGCTTAAGCATCGTTACCACTTCTCTTTAATGTTTGATCGGTTTTTGGACGAGCGGGTTTTTTATTATCCTGAAATAGCTCACTAATGCCACCAATTGCACTTATTAAATTAATTGCTTCAAGTGGCATCATAATCACTTTGCTATTATCTGCTTTACCAATATTGGTTAGAGCCTCGGTATATTTTTGTGCGATAAAATAATTTATCGCCTGCATATCACCTTTAGCGATAGCATTAGAGACCATTTGGGTTGCTTTGGCCTCGGCTTCTGCGGCGCGTTCTCGCGCTTCAGCATGCAGGAATGCAGATTGACGCTCGCCTTCAGCTTTTAAAATTTGTGATTGCTTTTCACCTTCGGCTTTTAGAATAGCAGCCTGGCGTACCCCTTCGGCCTCAAGAATATCCGCTCGTTTGGTTCTTTCTGCTTTCATTTGGGCATTCATGGCGTTAATCAGTTCTTTCGGTGGCCGAACATCACGGATTTCTATTCGGGTAATTTTTAGCCCCCAAGTATTGGTGGCTTCATCGACAATGTGCAGTAAACGGCTATTGATTGCATCTCGTTGAGACAATATTTCATCGAGTTCCATGGCACCTAATACGGTACGAATGTTGGTCATGGTAAGATTAATCACTGATAATTCAAGATTATTCACCTCGTATGCGGCACGAACGGGATCAACAACTTGAATAAAGCAGACCGCATCAATAGTTACGTTTGCATTATCTTTAGATATAACTTCTTGTGATGGTATATCGAAAACTCGCTCCATCATATTGATTTTCCTGCCTATTTTATCCATAAATGGAACAATAAAGTGTAAGCCAGGTAGCAGGGTACGAGTATAACGGCCAAAACGTTCAACTGTCCATTGAAAACCTTGTGGTACCGTTTTTACACAAGTTAACACAATGACAATGGCAAAAAAGATGATGATAAGTATGGCACCAAAAAAAATAAGTCCATCGCGTTTTTCCTTGTTGATGTTAATAAAGTAGCGAATAAAGCTGTTGACGGTAACGATTTGCTAACGGATCACTAATGCCTAATACGGATAAAAGATCCATCATAATTTTTTTAACCGAGCCGTCTCCTGCCGATAGGTCTTGCTTAAGAAATGTTAGCAAAATTTCTAATGCTTCTTCATTTCTATTTATTTCATGTAGTTTAAGTGCCAACTGGATGGCTAATTCGGTGTTTTCAGGTTGTTGGGCAAACGTTGCTTGTAGTTGCTGAATTTCCGGTGTATCGGCTGCTTTTTTTTTTTTGTAGTTCAATTTGAGCTATTAAACTTTGATAACTGCTATCTTGATCTTGAATAGCTACTGTGTTCAAAATTTTTTGACTGTCATCTAGTTGGCTTAGGGTAATTAATGCTTCTGCATATGTTAGGCTAATTTCACTATTGTTAGGTGCTAGTTGATGGGCTTCTTTTAGTAATGGCAAAGCTTCTGCTGTTTTGCCAGCCGCCATTAACTCAGTAGCTTGAGCGGTTTTTAATTCCTCTGGCGTTGGTAGCACATGAGATAACATTTCGCGAATTAACTCTTCAGATTGAGTGCCCTGGAAACCATCAATCGGTTGCCCTTGCTGTAATAAATAAACGGTTGGAATTGCTCGTAAGCCGAATTGAGCGGCAACCATTTGCTCAATATCACAGTTGACTTTGGCTAGCATGAATTGGCCGGCATACTCAGCAGCTAATTTATCCAGCGTTGCGCCAAGTGCTTGGCAATGAGGGCTTTGTTGTGACCAAAAATAGAAAACAACTGGTTGAGTCATTGATTGTTCAATCACTTGTTGCAGATTAGATTCGTTTACCTCAATGGCATATGCAGTTGCTAGCATAATAATTCTCTTAAATTATGTTCTGTTATCTCTATAAAATAAGATCATAATTGGTTATT
>DAYVGO010000053.1:0-12803 GCA_045399315.1 Arsenophonus sp. | reverse complement strand
ATTTTCAATATACACTTGAATCTGGTTCTCGGGTACAACAGTCGGATCGGTATCTATTTCACCAATATAGATTTTACCATTTGAGCACGCCTGAAACTTTCGTCTCAGCGTAAATAAGTGGGCTGGTATACTTACGACAACATTAGGATTTATGTTTGACATGTATTTCTCTTAGCATAGCAAAAATATCCTAGCTAAAGCTTGCTTAGCTTTTCGTCCTGATAGGTTATGTAATTAAAAAAGGGGAATTATGGACAGAGATTTACTGAATATTGCATTCTTTATTTTAGGATATTTCGCCTTTATTATGGTTGAACACCTATTCAGATAACTTATCAGATTTAACACCCTGTGCAAGTGCATTAATCGCTTTTATTGCTTTCTGAGTTGCTTGTTCAAAAGCAGTAGAGCCTCTATGTGTATTCACCATTTTAAGCATTGTGTTCCTGCCTCACTCTCATACAGTCTTGCCAGTAATCCATAACTTACAGCCACTCCAATAGTAAATGGATTAACAGCCGTACCATATCTGATAATGAATGGAATGGTTTGCTGCCCCGTTGGGGTAGAGACGCCTGCTCGAGAAGCTTGCTGCGTTGATTCGAGATATTTTTTCAAACCTTTAAGATAGACAGCATCTTTTCCTTTGAACACAATGCCTATTTGATTAGACATCATTTTAACTTGCCGTAAAAACTACTCAGGCGATCCGCCAGATTTCTCCATTGCTTTTCCTATGATACCATTACGCATCTGAGCACGCCCTACATTACCAATTGACCTATATAGATTTTGAATTTCAGATTTTCTATTGCTGAACAAAAGGTTATTACCACTTCTGGTGTTAGATCACCTTTGGATAACACATCTCTAAGCCGAGTGTTTTTAAGCTTATCTGCCTCATTAGCCCAGATTGCGTCTGCCTGCTTAAGCTTTGATACCGTTTCGCTTCCAAGACTTGATTTAACGGCTTGATGTATATCATCCGTCATCGCGTTGTAAACGCGTTGAACAGCAGCTTCTGAGCGAGTAGGGAAATTGACCCTTTCACCTTTAACATCTTGCCTAAATTGGGTGCAAAGATCTCTTAACAGCTTAAAATCAATGTTACCGCTATTTAGTTCATTGCGATATGCCTGCAATTTAGAAACCGTGTAATCGTCTTCAACTGAATCCAAGCGCTGCATTTTCAATCTCATCATCAATCTGATTAATCGCTTTTATTGGTTGCACATTCTGAATGCCAATCTGTCTTTCGACCTGTTGGATGCAATTACCCGCCGCTTGACGAATCTTTGACGTTTTGTCTTTGAGGCTTTTAACCACAATTGACGGGTCGTATTCACCAAACTGTGAAGCATAATCATTAACCAGTTGACTCCGTGCTTTTTGCTGAGCTGCTCTCATGCTGCCTGTGCCAGCCAGAGGGATATTTTCAGCGGTAGTCTGCGCCATACGACCGACACGGGAGTTGGGTTGTATCATATCGCTTGTATGGAGTGGAACACCTTCCTGCTCTACAAATCGAATTGCTTATTGTGCTTCTGGCGAGATTGACCCATGAATGCCACGATATGCAGCACCTATTCCACGTCCTGCAGCGTTAACCAGCCCACCTAATGCCACTCCTGTACCTAAGTCAGTTGCCAGCGCGCCTGCGCTTTCTGTTCTGTTGTTAACGCCTGATATTGCTCAGAAGCGATAACCTCTTTCCATGCCTTAGCCATTAATCACCCCATAGTGAAAAGAAGCCAGTTTGTTGCTGTAGTGCTGATTGAGATGTAGGTTGTGTTGTCAGTTCCTGATAATCGAATTGCTTTTTGACATTGCTTAGCTTATTTTCAAGTTGTCCTTTGATTTTCTCCAATGAAAAACGGAAAGCTTTATCGCTTATTTTCAAGCTTAGCACTCCAACAGCATCTGAAAGCTTTTTACCTTCTGTATCAGACAACACACCCATACCCTTTAGGCTGGTAACCATCGGTAAAAATGTTTGCGCTTTAAAAGTATCTAGACGTGTCTCAAAGTCAGCCGCTTCTGTACCAGGAATTGTCGGGAAAGCAAAATTAACACCCACGGCTTTAGAAAGCCCTGAACTCTTTTCGATTTCGTTGAGCGAATCCAAAGCGGCATTGAACGTATCCACTGCTCCCTGTGCAATAGCTTGACGATCAGCTTTAGCAATTCAAGCTTTTTGTTGTGTGTCTGCCTGTTTTTGGCGAAGCTCATCAAGTTTCAATACGTTTGTTTCCCTAGCAATTTGACGGTCAAGCACTTTGTTCTGTAGTTCTGCTCGTTGAATTTCCGGCTTAAACGGGTATTTTGAGCAGAAATATTCTGACCATGCATTGTTAAAGCTTCACTTGCTCTATTACTGCGTTCTGTTTCAGCAAATTTATTTCTATCAATGTCACAACCTTCCATCTTATTGTGGTACCGCCGGTAAACCTAGTCCACCTGCTGTTTGATTTTCTATTCGCATACTGGGTAAACCAGCAAGTTGAAACGTTGCCATAGGGAACTTCAATTAAAATAAACTACCTAAGCCGCCGATTATTCCACCAATTACTGCTCCATTTCCAGCCCCTGCCATTCCACCTCTAATAAATTGCTGAAACCCAAACGAGCTATTAGCCGCAGCTGCGTTTGCTGCACCGATACTTTGTAATAATTGACTCACATTATTAGCGTAATTTTGACCAGCTGAAGCCTGACCGGTCACTGCATTTATTCCAATACCCACTAAGTTACCGAAATTTTGTATTTGTCCCGATAACCAGTTTTGTCCTAATGTGGGTGCAATCCCAGCCAATTGATTACCTGTTGTGCTTGAACCTAAACTACCTGTCGCTTCGGCGACATTTAAACTTTGATATCGGGCTTGATTGGCTAAGTCATTAACCTGTTAGGAGTTATAAAATTTGTTTAATGCTTGTCCTTGACCTTCTAATGTCATCAAATTTTGCAATTCACCTAATGCAAGTGCGCCAACTTTCATATAAGACGCCAGATTTTGCATAACCTGATTCCATTGGTCTCTTTGCAGGTCTATTGCTTCACGTGACGCTCTGGCTTGTTCTTTAGCACCATTATTTCCGCTGCCTCCACCCATCTTCTAATTCCTCTTTGGTTACTTGATACATCTTCATATTAATTTGTTGATTTCCCGCTGTTAATGCGTTATCAATCACACCGACTTTTCTCATATTCATTAACTTATAAATTACTTTTCCCCATGGAGTCTTCTCAGGGACATAAGTAATAACGGTTGAAAAATTCAGATTATCAATTAACTATTTTGAAAAATTTCTTGTTGCTTCTAATGCATATTTACCGCGAAAACCTGGATCAAAGATTGGATCAACCTCAATTAACTTATTACGAATAAATTCGACTGAAAAAATCCAACTAACAGCAATCCTTCGTAAACACCCACATAAAACTGATTATTTTTTAATTGATAATTGCCGTTATTTTCCATGGCGTAACCGATCTTAGATTTATCAGAAAAAAAAACGATAAAACTGTTCAATATTTTTAATTATTTTAATTTCCATTAATCAATTAACCCATGCGAGCGTAAAGCTTCCTCTAGTGCTTTAATTCGTTGTCTTGCTTCCACTAATGCATTTGCCAAAGTTTCAATTTCAGATTGATGATAATCTTCACTAATTGAGAATGATTAATCAGCATTGAAAGCTGCTTTGAAAGATGTTCCTGTTCCAGTAGTAAAACCAGTAACACGTTTGCCGATGACTTTTGTGCCGTTAACAGAGTAAGAGGAAGTTACATCAAGAGAAGAGGATAAAGATTGCTGTTCAATTTTACTTAACGATACGTAATCAACTAGTATTTCTGATACCTTACCGGCGATGTCTTGTATCTTTATTTTAAGTCCTTCAACATCATTCTCGATATTAAGAACTCTAACCTCAAGACTTGCTAAACCTTCCTCTGCTTTTGTTATTCTATTTTCATGATTATCAAGAACAATATCTTGTTCTTCATTTTTAACTTGTGCTGCATAGGCTTCGTATCCAGCATCATTAGCTCTATTAACCACTTTTCCCATATCCTCAGCTTTACTTAAAACTATTCTTCGATAAGGTTCACTGAAATTTTTAGGAAGAATATCTGAAGCGATATATGAACTTTGCACACTAATTGGAGTTTCTAATCCTGAATTTGCGTATTGATTGACCATTATTCAATCCTTAACGACAGATCAGATAACGTTACTGGTGAATTAGTTATGACACGGACTTTAAAACCAATATTTTTTCTAATTCTACCAATTCTCTGCCAAATGATTCTTTGATCATAGCAAAATGGTGAGTTTTGTTCTATCATTTGTTCTCTGCCGTAATTAATGCCATTTGTTGTTGCAGTTAAAAACAACTTATTGGCTATTTGTGCAACACCGGTTGACGCTTCTAGTTCAAAATCAAATAATCTGGCATTATCAGCTTTTATCATAGGCGTATAAAGAATGTGCTCTGTAGATTAGTTTATATTGATTTGACGCGTTGAAAACTAAATTACCAATCACACCTTCTTTCTTGTCACCCACTGTTATTTGATTTTCAAAGAACATAAAATCAATAGCACAATAGGGATCATCATAAAGTCCTGTTTTAAGTATTGACCATTGATTATTTGCAAGACCATCAAAGCAAAGAGTATATTTAGAAAGATGGATAATTAATAATTCATAGTTATCAAATTTAATTGATTCCATAACTGATTTAGATAATTCATCGGCAGAATAATTACTTATAATTTTATCAATTGTGGTGGTGGATATTTTGTTTTTTTCACCTGACCCTATGATATAAATTGATGGCTGACCAATAGACTGATGACTAATAATTGCGTAATTGTCTTGATAGCGACATTTGCAATTTCGACCAACGATACCGATCTGGATCATGTAAGCAGGTTGAGCAATATAAATAAGTTGTGGAGAATTAGAAGATCCAGTTAATAAAAAGTATTCTATCGTAGAAGAGCCAAAACAAATTATCATATCTCTCCATGATGCTACTGAAACTATACCGTTTGGTTGAAATTCAGCATGATAAAAGGGGCGATATCTATCCGGTTTTGATTCATCTTCCAGATCAGTGACACCAAATCGTTCACCGCCTTTTTGTAGCCAGATGTAACGCCCCCGATTTCGATAGACATCAATCACTTCACCTAAATCATATTGGGGGTACTTATCCTTTTGGCCAGTTTGATAATTCTTTCTCTTTTCCATCATAGCGATAAAATTTTAATTTTCCTTCAAAACAAACCGCCTGACTATTGCCAGAATGGGAGAATGAAACTCTGTCATTGCCTGATATATCTGCTATTTCTTTTTCATTAAGATAAAGTTTATTGCCACAGACCCTATAGAGCGTATTGTTTTTGGTATTAAACTGGGCACCACGAGAAACACCATTTACCCCGTGCTTTTTTTTTTCAATGCCAGGGAAAGACCTTATTTATCCAGCAGCATTTAAGAAGACTTCTTTCAGCGTGGCTAACATATTAACGAGTAAGGCATCAATATAATCTGCGGTATTGACATCTTTAGCTAATCCTTTAGCCAAAGGAATCTGCATTTTTGGCACGGAACTCCCTCTCAGCATAATAACTATCAGCATCTAACGAGGTGTATTTATTACCTTGGCCAACAGGCATATCACCCCGTCTTTCCATTGATGGAACACTAAGCGTGTCAATCAGAAGCGCATCATAGGATGCGACGGCCGAAGCTTCTTGTCTCGGTGTGGGTTCAATGCAATAATCAGATAACATTCTCAGCATTATTTAATTTGTAATTCTGCCATCAAGTCTTCAAGGTCAGTCATACCATCTTCAAACGATTGGGGTTCTACCTCTGTGTTAGTTGTATCTGAGGCAATACCCGCCTTACGCAAGGCAAACAGAACAATCTCACCTTTAGTTAGCAGTTTTGTCATCTTTGGCACTTTTATCTTTTTTAGGCCCCTTAGATTTCTCAGGTGCCTTTTTAGGTTCCTTGACTTCATCAATAGACGAAACAAAGCCCATTTTTTTGAATACAGGGAAATCAGTTGTCATTATTACTGCCTGAACAAATCCAGCTTCATTATCCGACCAGGCAAAAACACTTTTTCTTTCCATTATTGACCTCAAGTAAAAAGGAAGCCAAAACTCCCATATTGTTGCAAAGGTAATTAAGGGTTGCCAAAAAATTGACCACCCATATGTGGATTAAAACACACATAGGCTGGTAACAAGTCAAAGCGCATCATTTGCTTATTTGCATCACCATCAGCATATTTGTGCACTCGAATTGAAAAGCCTTCATAAGTTGCCACTGCTGAGTCAATGCTATGCAATTTTGGCAGAGGGATTGTTCCTAAGCTACAGAAAAACTTATTGTAGAAAAGGTTAGGTTTCATCCGTTGTTTAGCAGTTCGTATGATAGAGACTGCATCACCCGCATCAACTTTCCTGTCAACGGCGTTATATTGAGTGTTGGTTCCGTCCGTCACAAATAAGTGCACCCGATAATTTAACGGTCACATCATCTGAAACATTAGAGTCAGCATCTTCCAGCATCGTTGCCGTAAAACTAATTGCCGTTGATCCATTGTATAATGTTTGTTTACTTTGCTGATTTAACCAGTGAGTAGACGTGAATTTAAGCTGATCACCGGCTTTTAAAAATCCTGTTTTACTCGGACTGGCTCCCGTCAATGTTATCGTAAACTGATAGGAATCCTTAACCGAAAGATAATCAACGTTAGGGACTGTTTTAACCGTTATTGTTCCGGCAAAATCACCCTGTTTTCTGGAAGCTAACCCGTTAGACATTAATGCTCGAATACCCCCAAAATTACCCAATATCTAAGCATTCTCCCATGTTGTACGGACTAATTGATCAGCAACATGTCAACCCGCTTGGGCATCAGCAAGACGTTGGGCTGACCACTGATCCATTACGGCGTAATTTTCACCTGTTTTAATGCCGATATTTTTTATGAAGGATGCAGTTTGAGCGACATCAGACCATTTTTTTATTGGTGTATTCGGTAAACCTAGCGATAAAGCGCCATTTTTCATCATAAAATGGGCTAATTCTGTTTCCAGATCAGTCACCATACGCTCATGGATAGGTGATAGAATTCGATCAAGTTGATTAAGTTTTAGGGCTTCTTCCATTTGTGCCCACTCTACTGCAACGGTGATATATTTACCCACTCGACCAACCGCTTTACCAGAGATAAGATTGTTCTTGTTTTTCCCTGTAATATTGCCCGTTTTTGTTCTTTCAGATCTAAACTGATGCAGACACTTAAAGCTAACACTTAAAGCTAACACTATCACCTGTATTCAAATTTATCTCACAAGATAATAATTGTCTGTTAACGGTTTTACCCAAAACAATATCAGACATAAAACCTGGTAAGAATTTTTTTAAAACAATTTGACTCTAGATTATTTGCCATTTTTTACTCTTATTCAATAATTGCACCGGGGCATATTTGTTAAATTCATCAGATTTAACGTTTCCTTCTCCACCCTTTAACTCAGGCTCTGGCTTGGGTGTTTTTTTAGGTTTGGGTGCCAGAGTTTTACTTTCTGACTAATTTGACCTAATAGAAACGCTGCACGTATTGGATCATTCTCAGCGGTAAGCCGCTGGCGCAATGCTTTGTTCTTGCCAAACGCATAAGCAATAAGCTCTGTTCCTTCATCTGCCACATGAATTAAAATCTCCTGCTGCAATACGGGGACTTCTGAACGAACAACCGTTTCCATCTCTGTGTAATATTTTACAGGCAACCTGGCTGCGCGTTCCTAATGAGATTTCAGACGGTTTATGAATCTTTCCTGAATTTCTCTTTGTTGTTTCTGCTGCTCTTGTTGTCGCCGTTCGGCATGGCTTTTTTTCTCATGCCAATCGGTTAATACTTTATCGTATATTTCTTCATCATAATCACAGGACTCAAGCGTGAGTTTAGTTGAAATGGAACAATCATGATTATTTTATAATATCTGATGTGACTGCTTGGTTATTGATTCCTAAAGCCGTCTTCTCAGTTCTTGATTTTCTTTCTGTATTTTTTCAAATCCTATTTGGAGATCTTTCACCCATTGTGGGACAGTCTTATCTTCTACAGAATCATCATCATTCAAAGCGATTTTTTCATCACCGATTTGTAAGGCGTAATCCTGTTCCTACTCGGTTTCCTGCTCTGAATGAACTTCAGCATTGTCATTGACATCAACCGCTTGCTCTTGAGTGGCTTTTTTCTCACTTTCTGGTTGAGTTTGATCGGTTATATCCTGCTGTTGTTCCAGATTTTCAGGCACAGATACAGTCTGAGCATCAATGATTAGTTCATTTTCCATTTTGCTACCCCTTAACTCTGCGATAAGTCCGCAGGTGACTGGTGGTTGTGTTGAGATTGAATAGTTTTAGCAGCATTAATATTTTGTTTATGTTGCATATCCTTTGCTTTTAAAATTAATTTGGCATCAGACTTAGTGGCATCACCTTGTTCTTTTTAAAATTGATGAAGTATTTTAAGGGCTTCTCTAATTTCTGCTCGCTTAGTACTATCAGCAGAGGCAAAAAGCAGAACCACTTTAACTTCAGCGACTCTTGCTTCAGTTTGCGCCTGAAACGCTTTAACCTGGATAGAAAGTTCTTCGTTCTTCACTTTCTGAACCTTAGCTTGACCTTGGCATCAATACACCTTGAGCGGCAACAAGTTCAGTGTTAGGCCGTTGTGATTGCTGCATAGCCTGAGCAACAATCTGCTCTTCTTCAGTGTTGCGAGGTTTAACTACGCCTTGAGTTAATAACTGCTTACAGTTATATTCCTTAAACTCGTCTAGTCCTTCGCCATCCATCATTGTCAAGGATTACTCCTTGGACAACTACGCGCATCGGGTCTTGAGGTAGCATGCCATTCAGTAGATTCGTTAAAACTGAAACTGTGGCATCACATCTTGGCGCATAAGACAGCCCCACATCAACAGTGATATCATAACGACCTGGATAAGTCATTCATGGCCACAACTTGCCCTGTCTGATTACCTTTGATAGCAACCGACATTAACGCTATATCGTCAATACCGTCCTCATTGACAATGCGAACCTGTCTATCAGAGCCGTATACTTCACGTACCATCGATAGCCATATTTCGCCTGCGCGCTTAAGGCTCTTAGCCATGTTATCAAGGTAGATAAACAAGGACATATCTGAACGATGCATCAGATTATTAACGGTTTCTTTCGCTATATTACTCGGCATCTGTTGCATAGCCTGGCTTGAGCCTGTAACCTCTTGGATATCAGAGCCATTTTGTTGTAATAATGCCGCCATAGCCTGATTAAATGGCTGGGGTTGTGTGTAACCTGCTGGAGTGGCTGGGGCAATAACATGGCCTTGCTTGCCCTTAACCTCCTTTAATAGGAGATAAGTCGGTTTGTTTTTATTTCTATCTTTCCAGTATTTCTCTAATTCTTTAATTTGTTCCATTCCAACGATTGGTATATAGCCTTGATCTTGAGCTGCAGAGTCAGTCAACATAGAAACATGTAAGTTATACAAACGTTGTGCGTCCATGGCTTTCGATATGTGACCTTCGACTCGCTCAATGTCATCGATAAACCACCACTTACCATACACTGGAATTAAAGGGATATACTCACCAGGGATTCGTTGTGGCTTTTCGAGAAAACCATCACCACCTATCACTGACACATAAACACGTTTTTGCTTAACGGATCGTTGAATAACCTTTGTAAATCCTATTTCATCAAGTTCTTCTTGTACTTGTTCAAGCTGTTCATTATCATATGTCATTATTTCACTTGTGAATGGATTTCGAAAACTGATAACATCGACTGATTCTTTTTTACTTCATAATATTTAGCAATATAAACAATATTATTATCAAACCAGTCATAATCACGTGATCTATCAATTCTGCTATCTAAGTTGCGGGATCTTTGTTGTATTTGGCTTTGTATCTATCAACGGATCGTGAGTACAGATAGAAAGCCCAACCAGCGTCAGATTTATCGTATTTCTTGGCGTCAGGATCAAACCAAACAGAGCGGGCAGGATCGTATATTGGCTCTAAGCAAATACGCTGTCTTTCATCCATTGGATCAAGCTCATTGACTAAATTTGTCGTCAGCTTGAAGCAACCAAAGCTACCCTGTTGCTGCATCGTCAAAAGCGTTATCACACGCCTCGCCGCCGTCTGTTTCTTCATAGTCAGCTCGGAATAGACCGTTTAACTTATTCGCTAACTCTTCACTGGCTTCCTTATCACCCGATCTAAATTTAACGGTAATTCGCTTATTATCCGATTGAGTTCGTTGGATATTTTATTAATTTCAAACTTGGGATATTTCTTAAAACGTTTGCCTAATTCAGTACCAACGGCAGTTGTGTCTTCCCATTGTCCATCAGGGACCCGCGCAAATCTTGTCGCCTCAATACATTTTTCTCTCACCTCTTCTTGTGGTGAGTGAGCACGGTCAAACCTAAGCATAATTTGCTCATGTCTTTTTTGTAATGTTTCAGCCATAATTACCAACTAGAAGATGATGGGACAAATATTTCAGTGTCTTCCTTTATACGGATGGGATTAGCAAATGACATCATGAGGGTATCAGCCATATTTGGCGATTTAATCCCTTTCGATCTCATCTTTACTAATCAATTGAATTAATCGATTGCCAGCAGTGCGTTTTCATTGTTGTTTAATCAATTCTGTCTTAAGTTATGACAGCTTCTCTATTTTTGAAGATAGACTTATCAACTCATCAGGATCGATATATTCTCCCTTCTCTACTGCACGCCACGTTTTATAAAATCTGTCCGCTAAATAAACCCAATATTGTGCTCGTTTATTTCTGAAGGTATCGCGGTTAGTTCTGTTATCATTATTTGAAGATGGAATGTATTCACCATTGCCTGGAATATATATCTCATTAGGATAATTGGTAGAATCTCCGGCACCAAAACCAGTCACAACCATCCTGTTGCCGTCATTACTATGTCTTAGATGGGTTTTTACCGTGCCTGCACCTAAGCCGACGTTGTCATAGATAAAATAATCAGCTCGATATTCAAATGCTTTTATTGTTGCGTCTTCAACATCACCCTCTGACCAACTAATACAATCTTCAATAATAGTGCCATATCTTTTAGATAGCGCTTTCTCATCCTATCCTGAATCAGCGGGATCGAAAGTTACAACACGAATTCCTCTTGGCTTAAACCCTAACTTTATGTGTGCATCGAGAGCCGCATCAACCCATTCTGGCTGAATTAACGCATCATCATAATTAGCATCACACTCCCCACCATAAACATGAAGCCATTTTTTATAATTTTCACGTTTCATTTTCTCAACATCATTTTTAAGTTCTTCCGGTAACCATGGATTATTAGTGTAGCTAACTTTGCAGACATACAAGTCATCGTCTTCATAGTAACCTTGCGTATCAATTATCTCTTTGTATGGCTTTACGAATCGCTTATAAACGGCACCATCTTCATCTTGCGGATTAAAAGAAAACCATAACTCAAATCCATGCTTACGAATTGTTGGAATCAGAATATCTAGACTTTTTTCTGATACTGTCTCTGCTTCTTCTACCCATGCAACATCAAAATTATTTTTTGATTTAATAAAGGCAATATTGCGTGCTAATTGTCCGTATTTAAAAATAGAACCATGTGGCCCTTCTATTGATGTATTCAGAATGCGAAATTTATTTAACAAATTTATCTCTTCAATTTCTGACTGCAAAACGGCATGGATAGAATCTTCAATAGAATTCATGAACTCTCGCAAACACAAAAAACAACGCTGATAAGCTGTTGATGTGATTATAGCTACCTTAGCATAAGTCGTTGTTTTCATCCCTCTACGTTCGCCAAAATAAACTTTTATGCGTTTAGGCTTGAACATGGGTGCAAATTTTTCGCTAATCTTCACTTTCATTTCCATGAAGTCCTACAAATTCAATTGTTATTTTGCTATCTGTCTCAATAACGTCACCCTCTTTTCCTGGCAATTCAGTTTCTTATTTGTCAGCATATCCATGCTTGCTTAGCATCAATTTTGTAATAGTGGGATTAAATTCTCCTTTCAAGCCACCATTTAGCAGCTTATTTTTTTGTAATGCGAGAATTTCTTCTACGATGTCTGAAAATTCATCATTTGATGATGACCATTCATAAATGGTCGATCTAGGAATATTAAGATAACAAGCTATATTAGGGACAACATCACCAACTTTTTTATATTCGTCCATTAAATATCCTTTGGCTTTTTCAAGGCTACTGGTTAATTTACTTGGTCGCCCCCTTTTACTTTTTGCTTACCATAAATATTCTCCAGATTTACTGGAAAAGAAATAAAACCTCTTTCCCTTTATTGTATTGACTTCTGAGCACGAGCAACGGGCTACTTTCTGCACCTGACTCATGCCATAAATCCCGAAATATCTCAAATTTAAGCTTCTCATCTTTTACAAAATTGATAATGATTTGCGCTGCGGTAGTATCGTGTAATACTAACCTCAAAATATCGAGACACATTTGTTGCTCTGCCGTTATTTCTTTCATAAATTTACCTTTTTTAAATTAATGTTTATTTTTAAAAGCACTCTTCGCCCAGTGTTTAGCCTGATTAAGGCAATCATCCATCATCTTGCCCCTTTTGCTTGCGGGCTGCTGAAGGTAATAACGGATAGCTTCATTTGTGGCTAATGTGGCAACGGATAAAGAAAA
>DAYVGO010000068.1:0-10629 GCA_045399315.1 Arsenophonus sp. | reverse complement strand
TTAAAGACACGGCGCTTTTGGCCTCAACAGGCAGTACTGGTGACTGTTATGATAACGCGTTTGTAGAAATCATAACCGGGCTATATAAAGCAGAGGTAATCCATAGAAAGACCTGGAAAAACAGAGGTAGAAAACGCATATTATTCTTCCCTTCATGATAGGGAGTTTGTTGTTTACATTTACAGAATAAAAACTCTTCAATAAACCCGGGGAGGTTCAGATATCCTTTTCTGCGTCGTAGAGAAAATGACGCTTCTGTATAAATAAATTGACACGGTTAATATTCACTCCATTAAGTTGTTTGCAAAACTGGATAGGTGACATCCCAACCTGGAACAAGTTTTTGAGGCTATCGATTTCTGTTTCAAGTTTTTGAACTTGAATGCCTAATAGCTGAACTTTTTTATGCTGATCAGCCCATGCAATCGCCGATTCAGCAGGGTCAAGAAAATTAGGTAAGCCTAAAGTTGTTGGATCATTCAGTAGTGGCGGTTGTAATATTCCCCTTTCACATTCAATAAAGTACTGCCTTGCCTGTTTGCCTTTTTCGTTACGCTCAATCATTGAAAGTTTTTTCGCCATATAATAGAGCAATATGGTATTCCTTTGATGGACGCTCTCCATTTGGGGTTTTTGATAAATTTATCAAAAAGTCCTGATGTTCAGTAAAACCGTATTGTTGAATGTGGTCTTTTATCCAATTAAATTAGCAAACTCCTGTTTACTTTCAAAAACGCATGTAAATCACGGGCATCAACCGTCTAGATTAATTCACCATTAATGTTTTTTGTTTCGATGTTAATTAAATCTTTAATGTAAGAATTCCTCACTAGTAAAAACGATTAGAAATTTTGGTTTATACTAATGTTAAGAAAGAGAAGGGCTGTTAGCTTAATGACATAGCAGAGGATTTAATTCTTCGGTTGCAGGTTCAAGTCCTGCACAGCCCGCCAAATGATATTTAAGGTTTTGGTTAATTTATTATTTTCTTTATCCAGATATTTATTTTGCTGAGTCGAATAGAGAAAAAGGTCTTGAGTGCTTTAATGTTTTCGTCTTCTGTATCCAATGGCTCAAGATTAATGATGTAATGAGCATTATTACCGTTATAAGCCATATCTATAAAGTCAGTTAAACTTGGAGGCTTTGTGGTTGCAATGTGTGGATTGCTCAGTTTCATAGTGTGTATACCTTATTGATTTCACGTCCATATTGATATTTGTTGAAAAGTTTTAGGATGTGTGCTGGGTGCCTCCCAGTGTCCGATTTACAGTCATGACGGACGGAATAAAAAGCAATCAAACTATGATAGCTATTTAAAAATTAAATTACATAGTATTTAACTGTCCCACGAGCGCTTAGCCATATTCACACATTCTTAAACTTATTAGTTGCCTGACATTTCTGGCGCGTCAGGTTCACTCCCTTTTGTGTATTCACCCAACACAGGTTATTTTAGGAATGGTGATCCTATTTAATAAGTGATTGACTATCTTATGAATTACTTGTTTATGATTAATACAAAGAAGGGATTTGATCTTATACTATATTAACTTTTGCCGTCATTTCTCTTGATTCAAGAACATAGCGACGATATCTATTTTTGACTGAATACAAAGCAACCTATGGCAGACAGTAATTGTCAAAGGAGTCATAAACTTTAGTGCTTCGTATTGATATTGCTTTATCTACGTGATTCATCACTTTTTTATTCAGTGAAAGAATAGGGCGCTCAGTGTTTGGGGTTGTTTGTTGCTTAGAGGGTTTGGGTGGATTTAACGCTGCTTTCAATGCCATATTAAGCGCTTTATTTCTGTCGTATGCTTCCTGCTTGGCCCTTCTGCGTTCATTTCTGCGACTGCGAGTATTATTATAACCATGAAAGTTACACATATTTCCTCCTAACAATGGATTTTGGTGGTGTGTGCCGGAGTTTCCGGTTTATAGCCACAGTCATATTGGGAGTTCCCTGGTGTTGGAATGAATAATCTGACAGTATCTTGTGTATTTCACACACCCCAAAACCTACTGTTTTAGGTGTTCGTTTTTTCAGCGAGATGGTCTTAAAGAGTGGTACTGCTTAACTGTCGTCAATTACCTTCATGTTCACATGCCTCAGGCTGGCTAATTAGCAACGTCTGGCAAAGTTTCAGATAACTCGTAGTATTGTCTGGCTTTTGCCTGTTACAGTGAGTTGATGGGATTAAGTTTATGTAGCAAAACAATTATGTCAATATATGTTTTTATATATAAACATTAGACGGGCAGATTATTTAAAAAAGAATTTTAGGCTTATGATCTTAGGTTGATGCTTTATCCAAAGAGGATTAAACAAGATCAAGTTCAATGCGGGTTCCAACACCGATAATACAATCTAAAGTTTCTATTTGAATTGGCTTGTCATTGTAATTAGGATTTATAGAAACGCGATAAATGTTTGGTCCATCTATTATTAATTTTTTTATTATAATGGCATCAAAATTAGGTAGATGGGTTGCCACTATAAGACCACGATTAACTTTATATTTCGGATCAATAACCAAGAGTGCACCTTCGGGACGTGAAATTCCTGAACCAGTTGTGCTTACCATTGGATCCCCTTTAATTCTAACAGCAAAGCAGGAACTATTGGTTTTAGACGAAGTTTCTATCCATTGATTGTTGTTCATAATACTATCACTCCATGTTACTGTCTGTTCTAATGATAGTAATGGTATTTTTTTACTTTATGCGGATAAGGCATTACTTCATCGTTCAACTCACATTCTAGTAATCATTTTTAACTTACTTTAAGAGCGTGGGCTAAAGCTGTCACATAATCTGCTGACGGTTTATTCCCGCCATTAACCCATTGGCTAATTGCTCCTTTTGAGGCTTGAGTAGCTTTAACAATGTCTTTGTGTTTTAGCCTCAATTCTCGCATACGTGAAATGATGCGTTCATTAGTAGATGTTTTTTATGTTTATATTATTAAACATTTCTAGTTTTGAATGTTGATCATATTTGTTGTGTAAATTTTCTCTCATGGTTAAATATCCTATGGATGGAAATAAGTTCATGCTTAAGAAAAATGTCATTGATTATTTTGGAGGTACAGTTACTATAACGAAAGTTCTTAATATTTCTAAATCTACAGTTAGCCTTTGGGAAGAAGTGATCCCTTGGAAGTATTCTCTTCTAATTTGGAAAGTTAACTAAAAAGAACTTAATGCTTGATGTTAACCTTTATCAAAATTAAGACAATAGAAACTCTGAAAAATAATTAGTTTTAATTTTATTAATAGATTATTTTAAACAATCACCGGTCTTTAACAACTTGACCTCCCTAAAATTGGGGGGTTTTAAATTCCCAGCCCATCGGGAGGGAAGACTATTATCTAAAACTTATGGAATTAATTATAGACATGGAAACCACAATTACACGTAAATTAAATGCAAAACAAATCAAAGCCAGAATTAGAAAAGGAATTCTTTTAACTTCAGGCAGGAAAGTAGCCAAAATTATTGGTGTTCATGAATCACGCGGAATTCATTCATCAACAGCGAGTCGGGATAAAACCAGAATCTTTAAATTAGCCCTGTCAGGTCGTCTCAGAATACGGCTTGCCGAGGCATGTGGTCATTGTGCTTGATTCGCAGTCACAGGAGGTTGTTATCACAAATATATCAGGTGAAGAAATACGCAAGCTGATTGATATGTTAGAGTATCTCAGATTGCCAAAAAAAGAAGCTTCAAGGTTAAAAAACGATAAAGCTTTCTAAAACACAACCAGCTTTGTATCTAATTAAGAAAGTTTAAAATATTAGCGTAAAGGGAAACAGCCAATTTCCCTTTATTTTCTTTCAATTTCAGTGAGGTAATTATGCCCAAAAAGTGACGGTTTATTAATAAAAACTGTGAAGAAAGCGTTTATCCAGATAGCCCAGATGGGTTACTGGTTGCTGCATCTAAAAATAAAGATTTTGTCCGCCGGTTAGTATCAGAGTTTAAGAAGATTCAAGGAGTTTAAAATGGCTGCAATAGTCACCAGTCTTGATGATTACAGAGTTAAAAGCGAAGTCAGGGAGAATACCGTGGCTGAGATTAAAAATGGGTATACTCAAATACCCAATGATATTCTTGATGCAATCGTGTTAGCCGATTTAACCAAGCATCAATTGAATATTGTGATAGCGGTATGGAGAAAAACGTATGGTTATCACAAAGAGATGGACTGGATTAGTAATGCCCAGTTCGAAAAAATGATAAAAATAGATTCGACGAAATGTTCAACTGCCAAGAATCAGCTTATCAAGATGAAAATCCTTATTCAGGAAAGAAGAAAAATTTGTATAAACAAGAACTTATCTGAGTGGAAAACGGATATTTACCGAAACAGTCAAACACAAAAGAAACTATTACAAAAGAAAATAATATTACTACATCTAACGATGTAGTTGGTGAGTTTTCTATCAAAAAAATCCGTCATCAACCATCAATAAATCTCAATCCAAGAAATCAGAATCAGTCCCCTATCGGGCTACAGGCTATGATTGATGCCTATCACGAAATTCTACCTGAAATGTCCAGGGTAGGTGTCTTTGGAGATATTCGTAAATCTAAGATGCGGATATTCTGGCAAAAATGTAATCGTGAATACCTGAAAGCCCATAACCAGCCATTTACTATTAAGAATTGGAAAGGTTATTTGAATTACATAGCTAATCACTGTCGTTGGATGACTGAAGATAGACCTGATGGGGGAAAGATGGTTACTGGTGAGCTAAAAATATTGATTATTTAATCACTGACAAATGCTATGTATCAGTCAAGGAGGATAGAGTGAATGACCGAAGTTAAAAGTTAAAAATTTTATCCCAGATTTAAAATCCAACCTCAACTTACCATTCAAATACCATTTAAAACTTCCTGTAATCCATTCTAAGCGAGTTTTAGATTTAAGGAATGGCCCATTTACTGTTAACCAAGTACCCAATAACATCCCTGCTGAGCAAAGTGTTATCGGTGGTTTACTGATAGATCCGATGAGTGATAATGCCTAGAAAGTATTTTCACTGCTAAGCACTGATGATTTTTACGCCGTTCACCACAGATTGATTTATGCAGAAATGCGCATGATGAGCCGGAAACGTCAACCAATAGATATTATCACGATGGATGAAGCATTATCTAAATCAGGGATGGCTCAAAAGGTTGGTGGCTTTGCATATCTTGCTAAGATAGCCAAAAATATATCGAGTGCAGCAAACATAGTCAGTTATGCAAAAAGTATCAAAGAGTGTGCAGCAGGTCGCTATACGGTTGAAAAAACCATTGAGATTCAACGGTTGTTTACTGAGGCTTAACATGCTTGGTTTTGCTGATAAAATCGACATGGTGTAACGTCTGATTGATGATGCTGTAAAATTCAGTAGAGTAGGTCACAAGACAGACCTTCGCCGGATTGATGATGTATTGGACGATGTGTTTACAGAGATTTGTGACCGTCAGGACAATCCTGAAAAGCATTGCGGACTCCAAACAGGGTTTAAGGACTTGATAGTTTGCTTAAACTAAAACAAATTGTTAATGGTTCGCTGTTTGTGATTGGTACTCGTCCCAAGATGGGGAAAACCATTGTGTTGACTGAAATGGCCAAAAACGTCTCCAGTCAAGGGAAAATGGTGTTGTTATTTAGTATGGAGATGACAGGTTGCCAGTTAACCGAGCGAACGCTAAGCCAGCAATCGAATCTCAACTCTAATCGGTTTTATGAGAAACTGGAACAGCATGAATGGGATGAGTTGTGTAATACTATTAGCAGACATTAAACAATGTCCTAATATTTGGATTGATGATACATCCACTATGAGCTTACAGCACATTCAATCAGAATGTCGAAAAATTAAGCGTAAAATAGGTGATATTGGATTTATTGACGTTGATTATCTAACACTGATGCAGGCTGACAGGAACGACCTGACATACGGAAATTACCAAAGGGTTAAAAGTTCTTGCAAAAGAGCTAGATACGGTTGTGGTGTTATTAACGCAACTGAACCGAAGTTTAGAGCAACGCAATAACAAAAGACCAGTGCCCAGTGACAGTTGAGATACGGGGCAAATTGAACAGGACTGCGATTACTGGTTAGGTTATTCATCGTGAATCTGTTTATGACCCTGATGCGGATAAAACACTTACAGAGCTAATATTACGGTTAAACAGACATGGGAAAACTGGCACGGTTTATGTCGACCAAAAAGAACTTTGTATTTTTCCCGTTGACCAGCAGTTAGCAGCAGCCAAAAACCAACCTCAAAAAGAACCTAAGTGTTATTCAGATAAGAAATTATAATCAGGACATCCCCAATGAAATACTTAATCGAAGCAACCATTGTTAAGAATGGTGGCGCACCGGTGTATTAGCAACACTATAGTGACAGGAAACTCTCAAAACAGGATTGCCTGAAAATGTTATCGGAGCCATCAACATTTAGAATACAATTCAGGGAGATTGATTATTACTGGACTGTCGTCAGCGGCAGTGTTGGAAAGTGTGAAAAATTACCACAAGTGTCGATAGAAAAATTTACCTGTAATCCGTTAAAACTCAGCCGATTAAATAGGCAACAAGATGGCTGAGTTATCAATAATTCTCATTGTTTTTTGTCTGATGTTTTAGTTATTTTTACTACTTGCAGATAAATAATTATTGGAAAAATATAAAATTGTTATTCCTTTCCCTCCTTCAGTCGATCACTACTGGTATTACGCAAAACACAAACACTTCATCACAGCAAAAGGCAGATTATATCGTCAGTCAATAATAGCTGAAATCCTACATCAAAAGCTCTGTAAGCGATTATCTCAACGTTTAGGGGTTGAAGGGGGGGGTGTATCCACCTGACCATCACAAGCGAGATTTAGATAATCTGATGAAAGTGCCCATTGACGCACTCTGTCATGGCGGTTTGATAATTGATGATTCTCAGATAGATGTGTTGCGTGTCGAGCGAAAGGAAATCGTTAAGGGCGGTAAATTAGTTATCACTATTTGGGCGATTGAATAATCAAAAAACAACATTCAAAGCAGGACATCATGGTTAACACCCATGATCTAATCATACTGTATTGCCGGAGGGGAGATGAGCAGGCACGTAAAGGATTTATTGGAAGCATGGGGAAATTGGAGCATGACCCGAATTGGAACAGAGTACAAAGGTATGTCTCACGTTTTCCCTTCTAAATTTGAGGATGACAGACCTTGGCTAAGTGATGAGGAAGGTGAAATTGTCGACAAGGCCTTAGCAGGATTAAAGAAATATGACATCGATGGATACAATATAATTTGCTTACATTATCAGTATCATATCTTATGCCGGACGATAGCTAAAAACTGGAAGAAAAGACCCGATTATATCACCGCTTACATGGCTAGAGCTGAATCCTACATAGCAGGCACCATTCACATTCACACACTCCTCAAAGCAACAAATTGACAACACCGTATAGACTATCTTATGCTGAACTTACTACAACGTTCAGCGGTTATCCGCACCCGATAGATATGTGGCTTTTTTGTGCCTGAAATATGGCAACGCCAATTATGGTGGGTCGAGAGAGCCTAATACAATACTCAAAAGAGAAATAAGCTCCACCGTCTGAACGCGGTAGTTGAAGCCCACCACCCAAAATTAACTGGTGAAATGATACTAAACTAAACGTTCAGGTGTCACTTTATGACTAATCATTTCGATTTAACATTTCAAGGTTCTTACAACGTCCGCATTTTAATTATTGATAATCAACTTTGGTTTGTAGCTTCGGATGTGTGCAATGCGATTTCAATTGTTAATACTTCTCGCGCATTGAGCCGTTTGGACGAGGACGAAAAGGATATTCATAGTGTGAATACCCTTGGTGGAGAACAAAAACTAAGCACGATAAATGAATCTGGGCTATATTCATTGATACTCACAAGTCGTAAAGTTGGAAGCTAAAAAATTTAAAAAATGGGTAACATGAAGTTCTTCCTTCAATCCGTGAAACAGGAAAAGATGAAACAATTACTTGAAGATATCAACCAAGAGCACAGTCTTGTTATGACCGAAACATTAACACGTTGGTAACAGGCGGAAATACAGCAATTTTTACAGTGACGTTAAATACTGATCAAATCATCAGTAAAACGCTTGACTGTCCGTACATCCGTACAGCAATATATGCTATATTAGTGCAGAGCTATTTAGTTAGCGCTTAAACACACATCTACGCCTCGCTTTTGGCGGGGTTTTTTATTGAAATTTGAAATCAAATTATTATATGCTGTAACAGCACTACTTTTATAAGCTCGTATGGTACATATAGGTAAATAAGGTCGGTAGTGCATAGAGCCCCATGTGAAAGCGTGGGGTTTTTTCATTTAAGCCACTGGAATACTGACAAATCAAATAGTCTAAACGAGTTAAGGCGGCTGGCTCCCTGTTCAATTCAAAGCAATGGAACCCTCAGTAAGGAGGATATAGGCGTATGTCTGAAAAATACTCAACTCCGACTGCCTACATCTGGGGCATTATGACGACCATTTTAGTTTTTTTACCCTTGAGCAGTGGGTAGCTATCGTGGGTATCGTCTGCCAATAGGGACATTTTTTATCAATGTTTACTACCGATAAAAGGAGTACAAACTCAAGGAGCGTCATTATGAAGATACCGAAAAAAATACTGATGGCGACGGACGGTAGTGCTGTGCTTTTAGCCTCGACAATGATAACTCATTTTGAAGGGTTAAGGTTTAAACTATATTTAGATGGGGGACGAGTGCTGATGGTCTGTTATGGCTAGACGGGGAAAGAGATTGACCGTATACCAAAGTAGAATGTGATAAATGGTTTGATGATGACCTGAAAGCGGTTAAGCATCATGTTGACCCGATAAAATTGACATTAACACCTTAGCACAGACGGCGCTTTACTCGTTTGTTTACAACGTGGGCATTGGTGATTTAAAAAAATCAACGTTACTTAAAAAACTCAACACCAATGACCGACAAGATGCATGCGATGAGATGAAATGGTGGGTATACGATGAGGGTATAAAACAAAAAGGGTTAATGACCTGTCGGGAATTGAGAGCGTAATATGTTATAGCGACCTATCACATTTATCATAGTCATTATTGTAGGATTGATAACCTGGTCGTGTTGGTTGTTATCTTCGTTAAATGAAGTCAAGGACTTAAATAAAAAACTCACGACTGACCTCAATAAACAGCTCGTCATCACGCGCAATGCTTTTCAGTCAACCAGGAGATAATCAATGACATCTCACGAATTAATAGCGAAACTCGCCAGCGCAAAACTGTGGGTTCTGAGGCAACACAGAACACCATTAAAACGAGCGTTGTCAATCATGATTGAGCCAATCGTATTATTCCTGATGGGGCTGTTATCCAGTTGTAGCAACACACGAAACGAATACGTTCATGCACCCCTCATCCCCTTCCCGCTTACTTGCGCGCTAACTGTTTGCCCCCAGTGATAAGGGACACCATGACATGGCGTGACAGCCTTATCCTCAATGAATAGTTACTTACAATTATTGAACAGCATAACGAGGACAAGTAACCGATAAGGCGAATTGAAGAGCAGCGTAATAATAGTCGAAAAGTAAAAGAAAAGCCGGAATATCTACAGAAGTAGATTAAAACACCGTGTCAATGAATCGATAATTGACACATTCAAATCTTAATAATCCCAGCACACCACATACGCAGTTCATTCAAACATCGAACCCATTATTTAGGAATGAGCCTTTGGGGTAATCAGTTTTGCTGATGTCGCTTCGATGGGCTGATTTCTTATGTGGCAAAGGTTCATTACCTAAATAGGGAAGACATCATGACAACATTACCTGTCAAAACAGTTTTATTGCCAAATGAATTTCCCATTATGACTAGTCTGGAAATAGTGGATTATATTAATGCTGACCGAAAATCAAAAGCTAAAGCAGAAGGGTTAACGTTTCCCTGTAAAAAATATCGAAAGTTAAAGCACAATGATTTTTTAAAGAAAGTCCCAAAAGTTTTGGGTCATGAACACTCAGGGAAATTTTTCTCTCAGTACAAAGATAGCTCAGGAAGATATTTACCTTGTTATCGCTTTCCTAAGCGTGAAGCCTGTTTAATGGACATGGGCTACAGCTATGAGTTACAGTCCTAAGTCTTCGACTAAATGACGGAGTTGGAGGAAAATAAAGGATTGGCTTTTACTATTAAACAATTACAAGACATTGTTGCTACAGCCCGAAAAGCGTCTGATGAAG
Source organism: Arsenophonus sp. (assembly GCA_045399315.1). Classification (GTDB taxonomy): domain Bacteria; phylum Pseudomonadota; class Gammaproteobacteria; order Enterobacterales; family Enterobacteriaceae; genus Arsenophonus. The sequence continues at coordinate 327 of DAYVGO010000068.1, read as the reverse complement.
ACTCTTCTGATGCAGGCCGCAGATTGTGTAAACGAAAAGATGATTTATCTACGCTTAAAAAGGCCGAAAAGTCAGTGAGGGAGTTATCTCAAATATCGCTTGATTTAATTGGTGGCAGCAGCGTGCGGTTAGAAGGGGAGATAAACTTGACATGAATCCCGAACAATTTATGGAAGCCAATGTCAAGGCCGAGTTAATCAAGTTCGGCTTTTCTTTATCCGTTGCCACATTAGCCACAAATGAAGCTATCCGTTATTACCTTCAGCAGCCCGCAAGCAAAAGGGGCAAGATGATGGATGATTGCCTTAATCAGGCTAAACACTGGGC
>DAYVGO010000090.1:0-9766 GCA_045399315.1 Arsenophonus sp. | reverse complement strand
AAACGTACCATCTAATAGAATTTCAACCCACAACAGGCTCAATAAACCGATTTCGTCACCTTTTAGCGATAATTGATGTGTTTTCATCTTCACCTAAACGTCGATTCAATTTCCTAACCATTAAAGCAAAATGTGTTGTGGACGTACATCTTTGAAAACCTTACAGGATGGAAAACAACTGTGGAGAGAAAAAAGATTTAAACCAAATTTAGTCTGACAGATACTGTATAAATAACCGGTAACTGTTAGCTCTGGTCTGAGCTACTATATATTATCATCGCTATGTTATTGATGCGTATATTCATGAATACGCAATTTATTCCTATTTTATTTCATAAAGCTTAAGTTTTTTATTTTCCCTAATATTTGGGGATTATTTATTAGATAATCACCTAGACTTAGGTTAAATGAAATATTTAAAATAATAAATGTTAATTAAAATTTAATTCCAACTTCAGGGATGTATTGAAGCATAGTAATTTAATCACTTCATATTTCTACTATTAATAGTCGTTATTATAAATAGAGGAGAATCATATGTGGATATTAATTCTTACTATGTTTTCAATTCGATATCCGACAAGTAACTTTGCCAGTGTTCATGCTCAGGAATTTAAAAATAACCTTGATAATGATTCATTGAAATACCTTGATGGAAAATCCTTTTGTATTAAAGATGGTATAAATACAAGTAAATAATAGGCTGTTATATTTAATTTGATTGAATTTAAAATAGATATTGTTAGTCACCTCCTGATTTTTTAACTTGCAATATCTCATTTATTGGTACAGTTTTATTTCTGTACCAATATTTTTTATTAAACATTAATTCTTAATTAAGAACTCCTCTAGCGCATTTCCATCATCGAGTAATTTTTGTAGTGCAGAGGGTGGCTTGCCGTTACCTGACCATGTTTGAATATCGCCATTTTCGTCAAGAAACTCATATTTAGGCTTACGGGCGTTAACACTGTTTTTTTTCTTTGTCTTAATTTTGCCAGTGGTGACAGGCTGTAACAGTGAATCAAGGCTAAAGCCACTTTCTTCAATCAGTTTAAGCAGGTCTAGGCGTTGCTTCTCTTTTTCTTTGGCTTCTCTTTTTGCCTGTTCAAAGAGTTTTCTGTTTTCTTCAACAACGGCGTCCAGTTTGTCTTTAACTTCCTGTAGCCAGTCAAAATCTTTGGTTAATGCGAACTTTCGTATTGTGGTGATGCTACTTAAATGCTTAGAAATAATCTGGTATTCATCTTCTTTTTTTAGCGGCTTGGCTGTTTCACTCATGTTTATTTACCTGTTATTCTCGAATTCAAAGCTGGTTGCACCTATGGCGTTGTCCTTCAATATCAAAACTGCATCAAACAATTTACCCACTTTGCTTTTAAAGCTTTTGATAATGCCAGTTTTTCCTTTTTTGACCAGTACTTCAACCTGTTTTGTGGCGAGGGGTTTCTCACACACTGTTTTCCATATTTTAAACCCACATTGTGCACTTCACAGACGAAAAGCTTGGGTTTATCTAGCAACACCTTATTGCAATTGGGGCAGCAAATGGCGGTGCTTGTCTGATGATTTGAAGGGGTATCAATTTTTAGGGTTTATCCAATATCATCCGATAGCAGACAATTAATGTCACCATACAATTGTTCAACAAATTCATCAATGCTGAGATTTCCCTGCTCAATCTGTTCCTGTTTTTCTGACCAAAGGGCAGTCATGTCAGGATTGGTTGCAATATCCGGTAGTGCTTGAAAAAAATCAAGTCCTTTTTGAGTGGTAATAAGGTTTCTTTTATCCAAAACAATAAATTCACGGGTTTTGAGTTTTTCTATCATATTATGATGGGTAGCAGGCGTGCCAATTCCCCCGTGTTCATCTTTTTTATCTCTGTCTTTCGCTTTCAGCAGTGTCTTAATTTTAGTGTCAGTAACAAAATCTGCCATCCTAACCAAAGCAGATAGCAAACTTGCCTCGGTGAAAAGTGGGGGGTGGGGTGGTTTTCTTTGTATTGACGGTTGCTTTTATGCAATCAACGGTATTAAGTGCTTTTTCCGTTAAAAAAGCCTGATGTTATTAGCTATTGATTATTTAGTTATATCAATAGATCTACTAAGATAACGGAGTCACTATAGAACCATAGTGATCAAGGTCTTGCAGCCGTCTGGATTGCCACCCAATTTTCATCTCACTAAAAATTAGGGTGATCTTAAACAAAAAGACAGCTAAACTAATCTTTTATATGAGGGATAAGCATGAAACATAAAAGAACCAAGAAAAAAAGTGATTTTGGGTCTTTTATTGATTTTATTGATAAAAGCGACATGCCTTATTTTATAAGAGATAGTGATTCGAGATTTCTGCACATTAACAAACCCGGCCTCTTTTTTCTAAATATCCCCCCAAATTTTAAAATTGAAGGAAAGCTTGATAAAGATTTACCTGTCGACTGGGCTGAATTTAGCGAAGAATTTCAAAGACAGGATAGAATAACAGAAAAACTAGGTAAAAGTTCATCAATCATTTCAACACAATTATATAATTTCAAAAAAGAAATAGAACCTTTTTTTTGCCCTAAGAGCCCATTCTATTTAAAAAATAAATGTATTGGAACCTTGGGATCTGCCACTAAATTGAAATTTATTTCCATTCCTAGCTTTATCGATCAAAAAAAACCTTTTGTGGTGTCAACACAGCCGCCAAATAATCTCTTTACAAAAAGGGAACTTGACATAATCTTTTGGTTACAGCAAAGATTAACCAGTAAGGAAATTGGTAAGCGGTTAAGTCTTTCATATAGAACGGTTAATAATAAAATCCAAATTATTTACGAAAAAGCAAATGTACATTCTTTTATTCAATTTATTGAATTTTGTAAATATTCAGGATTTGACTCCTATATTCCGCCGGCCTTTATCCATAAAGGCATTCAATTTATTACATAGTTTTTATTTAACAATGAGTGATTAAGGTTAACTATGTTTGATACCCATATTGAAATAAAAATGCCATCCGATTTTGTTAATGTTCAAAATGAAATACCAGAAATAAAAACAGATATAAGATATTTTAACGGAAATAACTTCATAGGTAGGAGAATCAATGGATATAACGAACCAGTTTGTTTAATGACAAAATTAGCTACTGAATCACTCAAAAAAGTTGTTCACGTTTTATACCCATTAGGTTTAACACTAAAAGTTTACGATTGTTATCGCCCTCAAAGAGCAGTCAATGATTTTATTTCTTGGTCACAGGAATTTCACAATCAGTCAATGAAGACAGTATTTTACCCTAATGTAGAGAAATCAAAGTTATTCAAAGAAGGTTATATTGCTAAAAAATCCGCACATTCACGTGGCAGTACCGTTGATTTAGCTATTGAGCCTATTAATCAATATAGTCCGTCAAAAGTAATAAATTTTGGTACACCTTTTGATTTTTTTGACCAAAAATCCTCTTTCTTATGTCAAAATCTTTCAGTACAAGCTAGAACAAACAGATTATTACTTAACCTATTGATGACTTCTGCTGGATTTAAAGGATATGACAAAGAATGGTGGCACTTCACATTAATCAATGAACCTTACCCAAATACCTATTTTGATTTTCCTGTAAATAATTTACATATGAGGTAACTAACCCATGAAAAATAGAAACACGGTATTCACTCATGATCACCACACTTTATCCAGAGTACCTTTGAATGAACGGGTAGATTTATTTACTACCTGCATAGTCAGAATAGGCGCAACAACTTCTCTGGTACAATTCATGTTGGGTGCAACATTAGGACATAGCATGACATTTTCACAAGCAATGATTGCGACCATTTTAGGGAGTATTTTGCTGGAATTCATCAGTCTTGGGTTAGGCATTGCCGGAACAAGAGAAGGATTATCAACCAGCCTTCTATCACGCTGGTGTGGATTTGGCTACTTCGGATCAGCCTTAATTGGCGGGATTATATCGATTAGTACCCTTGGATGGTTTGGTGTACAAAACGCAATCGTGGCTAATGGTGTCGTGTCTGCTATGGGGTTAGAAAAACATCACTATGCTTTTTATGTAGTGGCAGCAATTTCAGGCCTATTATTATCTGCGTTAGTTGCTTTTGGGTTCAAAGGGTTAAGCTGGATAGCCAAAACCGCGTTGCCCCTTTTTTTTCTGGTGGTTGGATGGATTTTTTATCAAATCTTAAAAAATTACGATATATATCATTTATTCACCATGGAACCTTTAGGAAGCCCCCTTTCTATCAGCGCGGCAGCAACAGCAGTGGCGGGTGGATATATCGCATTTGCAATTATTAGCCCTGATATGAGCCGCTATTGCAAAAATGGAATGCATGTATTTTGGATGATCACCAGTTCTATTTTTGTCGGGGAATTCATTGTTAATGGCATATCAATATTAGTTGCTCACGCACTGAATACCGATAACGTAGTCGAAATTATGACACAAGGTGCTGGCTGGATTGGTCTTTTTTCTGTCTTACTTTCTGCGGTCAAAATTAATGATTTGAATTTATATTCGTCAGTGCTTGGCTTTTCAAATTTTTTATCAGTTATTACCAGAAAAAAATGGCACTATGCAGGATTAACCTTATTCTTGGGTATGACAGGGACTTTCATTTCAATGACTGGCATTTTAGAAAGATTTATCCCTTTTCTTATTATGTTAGGCGTATTATTTCCGCCTGTCGCAGGGATAATGTTGGTTGATTACTACATTTTACGTACACACCGTGCTCTGCTTGAGTTAACACGATGTCAGGGAAACCTGCCGGACATAGAATCTATACAGAAAACAGGCATGACGGCAATTATTGCATGGATTGGAGGAAGTATGGTTGGTTTCACTATTGAATGGGGAATACCTTCACTTAACTCGTTAATCTCTGCAAGTGTCATTTACTGGTTTATCTGTATCTTTAATAAAAAATACAGTTTTTTTAAATAATTAAGATAAAACTGGAACAAAGATGGATTTTAATTGTATCAGGGATAGATAATCCCCTATCACTGAATTTATCGTTTTAATGATCCGGAGGCTTTTGCTTTTATTCTTATCATATCTTCTGACATATAACCCAAAGGTAAAGATTCAAGTTCAACAATTTTTATTGATTCAGGTACAGCCCCCGCTTCTACCGCGGCTTTAATTGCCATATTTTCAACCTGTTCTAAATAAACTTCTAATGTTTTACTTTTGGTAGAAACAATCATATCAACACTACCACTAACCTGAGCCATGGCAACCCCAATAGCGTTGGCTACCCCAGAGTGTAATGGCCTGATAACCTTTGAGGCACCTTTTAATTTAATGGGTAAAAGCTCAGCCCCACCCCCGACTAAAATAACCGGCAAATTATTAGCGCTGTTATTCATTTTTCTCAGAACACTTTCTATCATCGATACGTAACAATATGCCGCTTTTTCTACTAACTTTGAAGAAAGATGAGCGATTTTATTTCTATCGCCTATGTTCGCCCAACCCATAGCGACCGCTATATCAGTAACCGTCAGAACATCACCACCAAAAACAAGGGACTTATGGGGTAACTGATAACCAACACTTTCTGGACCGATGTTAATGGTATTATCTCCGCTTACCTTAACAACAGACCCACCGCCAAGACCAATAGAGGTAACATCTGGCATCCGAAAATTAGTCCGTACGCCCCCAATTTCTGCTGATAAATAAGATTGTCGTGGATAGCCCTTTTTTACGATACCAACATCTGTCGTCGTACCACCAACATCGACTACAATTGCTTCTTCTAAACTGGCTAATTTTGCCGCACCGAAAATACTGTTAGTTGGACCGGATGCAATGGTTAAAACCGGGAATTTTCTTGCCTGACTCAGTGACATCAACGTACCATCATTTTGACCAAAATAAAGTTCAGCGTTGATATCATGTCGCCTTAGCGTTTGTTGAAACCTCTCGGTAATCCCCCTTGCAACCTGACATAATGTAGCGTTAAGGATGGTGGCATTTTCTCGTTCTAACAACCCAATAGTACCAATCTTGGACGATAAAGAAATCGCAACAGAATCCCCCAAAATTTCTTTTATCAACAGTTCTACTCTACGCTCTTGTTCGTCAGTTATCGGTGAAAATAAACCACATACCGATACTGATTTTACTAAGTCTTTGATTGAATGAATTTGTTTTCGCAGCGCCTCTTCGTCAAGTTCAGAAAACAGCTTACCATCATAGTGATACCCACCATGAACCGAAAATAGATGAATGGAAAGACTATTTTTAAATTCCAGGGGCATGTCTGTTAAAGGGTGTATAGATAAAGCGGCAGGTGACGTCAACCGAAAGTGGGCAATTGGAGCCAGTCCTTTTCGTTCTACAATAGCATTAGTACAATGGGTCGTACCTAACATAGCCCGATTAATTAACGATCGATTAATTGACTTATCGGCGAGTAACATCTCTACAGCTTTATCGACACCTTGCATAACATCAGATGTCGTGATTTGTTTAGTTTCAGCCAGAATTTTGTTGTGAGAATCAAGCAAGACTGCATCCACATTTGTACCGCCTATATCAATTCCGATACAATAAGTCATTCTGTCTCCTGCCTGTAATTCTCGACCAATTTTTCAACGGGTGTATAACTCAGAGAATATTTAAAATAGTTTGGCCCACAGATTTGAACACCACGAGGGGTACGCCATTTTTCATTAGCTGGTGCACCAATCGCAACAACATTCATCCCATAGCTTAATCGCTCAGTTAGAACGGGAGTCCCCGTATCTTCGTCAATCAAAATAATTAAATCAGGCGTTATACATAATGGCGTATCATTCTCTTTTACTAACAAATATTCATTTTGAAATAAAACAGTAAAATTCATTTTCTTATTATCTAAGCTAATAAAATTAGCATACCCACGAGTAAAACCCCCTTCACTACGTTGATTGAGCCGATTTAATTTTCCACGAAACAATACATAGCCATTAAGTAATGATGCAAGGGTATTGACTAAATTATCTTTATTAGCAATAGCCTGTTGCATCTGTTCACCGATAGATTTCATTAAGCTAAGTGACCCTGAAATCCCAGATTTTTCTGCCTGAACAGGCGAAATGGGATACCCAGCAAAAATAGCCGCCCCACCCATTTTTTCAGTAACGGCACGAGCGAAGATTTCAGATTGATAACTGTCTATAGCATTGGTTATCACTATATTAAGTTTTTCATCGATAACAACAAAAGGAGAAGCATTGATGTTATCAAGATAAAAAGTGGTCATATGGAACTGAGGAAAAGCCCGTCCCATTCCATCGAGGTCTACAACAGGCAAAGCTAAACGACAGGCGGTCGTTAGGGGTAACAAAGAGTTAATACCACCCGCTTCTAGTGGATAAATGGCAGTAATTTTTTTCTTTAAATCTTCTTCTACCCGGAGACAGGCTAAAATAGATTCCTCACCATTTGGAAGTTTTTCTATCATAATAGTCGGAGAGCCTATCATCCCTGTTGACAACAAGATGTCATTTGGTTGCAATTCATTAATGTTAATTAATTGAATTGGACCATGCTTTTCAATAGCCTGTTGTGCCATTATTTTCCCTATATACGGATCGCCACCTCCCCCACTCGCTAAAACCGAAGCGCCGTAGCTAATATGTTCTATTGCATCAATATCAAGAGGAATCACTTTTTTTCTCTTAAAAGAAATATAAATATATTAAGTTATCATGATAGAGACCAATGAATAATTCAAGGAAGTAATTCTTATTTTATCGCCAACCTTACATAACATTTTCATGAAAATATAGAATCACACAGTCTAAGTCGTAATATTGTTTTTACAATGTAAATCCAACCAAAAGGTTTCGCCAAAATTGATAAAAAAGAGTAATTAATAACCTTGTCTAGTGATCAGATATAGTTTATTTTTTTTAAATATAAAAAATAGCAATAAATTGTTTTCAATATAAAAATTTAATTATTTTCCAATACCAAGGAAATACCTAAAAAGGAATATGTAGTACTTCTATTCCTTTTTTTTTTTTATATAAGCGACAACAATTTTATCTTAGTAATTATTTCTGTTTTACATTCTGTCAGAGGAAATTATCATGATTAACATTAGTAAACATAGAACAACATTTCGGAAACTACAACCAGGTATGTGCGTTTTTTATAATGATGAAATCGTCAAAATCACAAAATTACGCGAACGAAAATTAACCGAAAAAGGCCTGATGTACCATTTTGACGTTGATGGCGGTAACGGAAGTCTGATAGGTGAAAGTGGCAAGCGAATATTTGTCGCCAATTAAACGACAGGTTGTGTGTTCCGTATCCTAGCTTTAATGTTCGTTCCTCCTCGCTACGCAACTGCGGCTAGCGAAGAGTTAAATGAATTAATATCTTTTGATTTATATTGTCTTAAAACGCCACAATTTATCGGTGCCGACTTTTATTCCTATTCTTGGTGTTGCAATATATTCGGGTTGAATGGCGGAATCGTAAACACAAAAATCATGAAATTGTGTTAAATCCATCTGGTTATTGTTTTTTCTTAGTATTTAATTTATTACATAGCTTATCCGGCCCATTTAACGAAAGACGAATAGGTTTATATAAATCGATACCTAGAATTAAAACAACCACTGGAAAACCTTCTTGTTCTGTGACAAGATTCAGGCAGTAATACGTGCCGTGAATAAGATAAACATAGGAAAAACCAACAGTACCAAACATCACCGATGTTCGTAGCGTGTAGCCTCTTCCAGCATGACAGGCCGGATCATCCCGCATACATAGGCTTCAACTTCACTAATAACACCGTAATAGTCAGCAAAATTTAAAACTTTTCCCAGCAAATCCTTTGCCACATAAAGCGTATCACGCTCATAAAACGAGCGAGTAAAATAGTATCACTCACCATCGATTAATCTAAAAGTTCATTAATCTCAGCATCAGACAGCCCCGTAGACATTTTGACAATTGCCCGATCAACACCGTTAGCAAGAAGCTAGCGAGCGATGGTTCTGGCAGATTCTTATCTACTTTTTCCTATGCTCCTCTACTCACCAAGATAAATACCTTCTTCACGGCCTTTCAAGATACCTTTTTCTATACCTTGTTCGCCCTCTTGCCGTAGCTGCTCTGTAATGGTCATCACCACCTCCCGATAATCAATCGCTTTCTCCACAATCTGATACAAAAATTGCTTTGCATCAGAAATACTTCCTCATTCTATGATATAACATATTAATCCTCTGAATAGCTCAGGCTTCAATACCCACTGATTGAGCAAGGCCGCTATCTCATGATCTTAATTCTAGTATATCACGGGTTCGGATATGCTTCATCACCCATTCCATCAGGGCAACATGATGATGCGTTACAATCTCCTCATCGGGGATAGCCGTGACGTCAACCAGTGGAAACGCCTGCATATAAACAGACTTTGCTAATTTCGGATCCGCGAAGCAATCCAACCAATGGGTGCTGTAAGGATATGGCGAGGCTTTCCCCTGAAAAAACAGCAGCGGTATCACCACGGGCAAGGTGTCGTTGCATGGCCGCGACCGCATATCTTAATAATAGCCTGAACGCCATCAGCTTTTCCGGGCAGCTTTAGTGCTCGATGAGGGTATAAATATACTCCTTGAACCTCCCCGGGTTTATTGGAGGGTTTTTATTCTGTAAATGTAAACAACAAACTCCCTATCATGAAGGGAAGAATAATATGCGTTTTCTACCTCTATTTTTCCAGGTCTTTCTATGGATTACC
>DAYVGO010000019.1:0-2309 GCA_045399315.1 Arsenophonus sp. | reverse complement strand
GAAAGGTTGGCCGATTGGTTTCTCTGGTATTTCCTAACCCTGTTCAGTTCACCACCATAGAGTTTTGCACCTCTTTGGTGGTAATTAATTTGAATACAACCATCGGAGGTCATCATGACACTTCAACTTTCTATTATCATGCCTAAAGTTATCTTCCAAAATAGTAAAGTTATAACTACTTCTAAAGATGTTGCTGATTATTTCGGAAAACGTCACGATAATGTAATTCGTTCCATTATGTCACTTGAATGTTCCCAAGAATTCCATTTCCTTAATTTTAAGGAGATGGTTTTTCAAGCTGAAATTGGAAGTGGAGCAACCCGTAAATCAAAAATTTATAGTATGACCAAAGACGGCTTTGTATTTTTAGTGATGGGATTTACAGGAAAGAAAACTGCTCAATTCAAAGAAGCTTACATTGCTGAATTTAATCGCATGGAATCAGAGCTACATTCTGCACCAAAATATTAACCAGAAGCCTACGAAAAATTTAACAGCAAAGATACCCAAAACCTCGCCCGTATTATTGCATTGATGACCCAAAACTTTCGTTTTAGAGACGCATGGAACAATGCTATCTGGTATGCATTGAGAGAAGTCACAGGTATTTCCTCACCTTATCCTATGGAAGTCAGACTAGTCCCTTCTATCGCTTCTGAAACTGTGCTTTCTGTTCTGTTGTTAACACCTGATATTGCTCAGAGGCGATAACTTCTTTCCATGCCTTAGCCATTAATCACCCCATAGTGAAGAGAAGCCAGTTTGTTGCTGTAGTACTGATTGCGATGTCGGCTGTGCTGTCGGTTTCTGATAATCGAATTGCTTCTTAACATTGTTCAACTTGCTTTCAAGTTGCCCTCTGATTTTCCTTAGCGACGAACAAAAGGCTTTATTGCTCATTTTTAAGCTTAGCGCCCCAAAAACATCTGAAAGCTTTTTACCTTCTGCATCAGATAACGCCCCCATACCCTTTAGAGTAGCCACCATCGGCAGGAATGTTTGCGTTTTGAAAGTATCCAGACGAGCCTCAAAATTAGCGGCTCTGTGCCAGGAATTGTTGGGAAAGCAGAATTAACACCAACGGCTTTAAAGCCCTGGACTCTTGTCGATTTCGTTGAGCAAATCCAAAGCGGCATTGAACGTATCCACTGCCCCCTGTGCGGTAGTTTGACGATCAGCCTTAGCGATTGAAGCCTTTTGTTGTACGTCTGCCTGTTTTTGACGAAGCTCATCCAGTTTCAATGCGTTTGTTTCCCTGGCAATTTGGCGATCAATGACTTTTCCCTGTAGTTCCGCTCGTTGAATTTCACGGCTTAAGTGGACGTTTTGAGCAATAATATTCTGACCACGCATTGTTAAAGCCTCACCTACTCTGTTACTTCGTTCTGTTTCAGCCAGTTTACTCCTATCAATTTCACGTCCTTCCCACTTATGCTGAACGTAAAAATAGCTCTTTGGATCAGCATGCAGATGAATTAAATCCGTCATTTTATCAAACTGTTGAGGATCCCGTTTGTAAAACCAAAATACCTCTTTAAGTGACAATCCCATTTGATTTACTACGGGTTTATTTTTCTGTAATGCGGTCATAAAAGCCTGATCACCACTTTTAGCCGCAAGACGCAAGTCCATTGTAGCTTGACCAATCATTTGATTTCTTTCCCTGATCAATAAATCCCATGCCTTTTTGAATACGTTCAATTTGTTCGGGATGAGCCGCCTCCAGTTGTTTCATTGCATCTCGATCATGAGCCGTATAAGCCGCACCAAATAATTTCATAAAATCGGCTTCGGCTTGTTGTTTTTCTCTAGCCTGCAAATTATCATAGATAGCACCTAAACCCTGGACTAACATAACACCCGTATTTGGCCTTTCTGCATATTGAGGTACGGTTGGCAAGCCTAATCCGCCCGCCGTTTGATTTTTTATTTGTATACTCGGTAATCCCGCCAGTTGAAACGTTGCCATAGAAACGCCCGATTAAAATAAACTACCTAATGCACCTAAACCACCACCAATTAATGCCCCCCATGGCCCACCTATACTTACCCCTGTTGCTGCGCCTGCCATACCGCCACTTAATGTTCTTTGCCAACCAGAAGGCAGATTCGCCACAGCTGCATTAGCCACCCCAATATTCTGTAATAACTGACTGAACCTCCCCCGGGTTTATTGGAGGGTTTTTATTCTGTAAATGTAAACAACAAACTCCCTATCATGAAGGGAAGAATAATATGCGTTTTCTACCTCTATTTTTCCAGGTCTTTCTATGGATTACCTCTGCTTTATATAGCCCGGTTATGATTTC
>DAYVGO010000038.1:0-7904 GCA_045399315.1 Arsenophonus sp. | reverse complement strand
TGAAATCGCGAAAACGCTGTAGAGAGTTTTATAGGTAGCTTAGTAACTGTCTTGAAAGTTAACTTGAAAACTAAAAATAATTATTAATTCTGTACTTTCTGATTATATTCTACTTCCTTGCCACAGTCGCTTACTCTCGGACTGTGGTGAGCGGATGAAATTAACCATCAAGCATAACTTATTTGGCTTAAAAATCACGGAATTTTATTATGTCAGGATTATTTTGCAAGTTCCACTTCAACTGATCTTCAAAACTCATTTTAAAATATTCTCTATTGCTCTGCATTAAAGAGATCTAATGTTAAGTAATGCCAAAAAAAGTGGCTAGTTTTAATTTTATATCCTTAAAATCGCTTACAGGTGCTCAATTCAAAATTTGAAGTTAAATAGTATTGATCATAAGCTAGACCCGTTTTTAATACTCCATAGCACAAACGAACTAATTTCCTCATTGCAGCACCTAGAGCAAACATTTTCGATTTACCTCTTGCCAACAAACGGTCATACGGGGCTTTGATGTGAGAGTTATAGCGTATTACCGTCAGGGCTGAGAAGTATAATTTTGAGCTAATTTGAGCCGAGCCCGTTTTGGATAAATGCGCATGACTTTTAACTGATGTACCAGAACATCGTTTTACGGGCACTAAACCTAAATAGGCGGCAACTTACTCTGCACTATTAAAATCATGGCTCCGTGACACTATAATCATATTGCTACCTACCTGAGTACCAATTGACTTGATTGATGTCAGTAATTCTATGTCTTGTTTTAATTTTGAATGACTATCAATATGCTTAGAAATCTCAACTTCAATATCTCCAAACTGTTTTTCTAATGCTTTAAGTGAGTTAACAATGGATTGGACAACTACCTTGGAGGTATAACTCGTTAAGGTTTTCTCTTGACGATTTTGTTCCCGCAATAAATCTGCTAAAAGTGCGTCCCGACGTTTGATCAGGTACTTTAATTCTCGAATTTCTGGAGATGGAGCTATCCAAGTTGTTGGTTTTTTTAGTTCACCATAGCAAGCTAACATAAAGGAATCAACTTTATCCGTTTTGGTTAGAATACCTATGCCTTTTGCAAATTCACATATACGGTAAGTATTGACGATAGAGACATGAATGCCAATATCATAAATTTCGTTGCAAAGTTGCTCGTGATAAATTCCAGTAGATTCAAGAACAATTTTCACTGCTTTTGGCGAACACTTTTGTTTATGAAGCCATATTCAATCAATGTTTTTACAGGATGATGATGATTTTCAATAAGTTTGATTTTATGTTTTCCATTAATCCCTTTAATTAATAAGCAAATATCTAATTTTTTCTTACTAACATCTTTACCGACTTGACACATACAAACTCCTTTCAGATGATACACCATCACACCTATTCTTCTTGTACATACAGAGTCAATGCTCTCAGTAACCGTCTAATCTAAATGCTGGTATGAAAGGGAAACACAGGGCTTTTACTAAGCCTCAGAATCGATCCAAGCTCGTTCTGTTTCATGTGATAGTAGTTAATTATCACAAAAAACAAGATACAAAATTTGATGTTTGAACCAAACATGATTGGGGATTTTGCCTTAAGTTGATTTTCCAAAAAGATTTTTGGCATTATTTCGAGTTTCAAGCGATTTTATGTCTTCAATTGAATTCAATGTTTCTTCAACAAAATTATTAGCAATATTTGGGCGTTGATTTTTTAAAACTGTCTCCATAACTCTGATGATTTCTTCGATGGTAGTTTTGTCTGTCAAAAGCTCACTTAGCATATAAATTAATCTTGGATCCTGTTTGAAAAGAGCGACACCTGACAGGAAAGCTGCTCTTGAAAATTTACCCCGTTCTCCTTGTGGCATATTTTCCAAAACATTATTTGCGTAATGATCTGCATTATTCCTATCAGGATTTATATAAAATTGAATTTTTCTACGTGTGTCCATATCGATAATCAACCTATAGAAAACATGCCGTTAACTAGATCAAATTGGGGATAGTTGCTTTTGAAAAATCTATCCTCTCTAGTCACACAATGAGATTTAATGGTCTCTGAGATAATCTCCGCACCACCACCTATTACCATCACATGAGTATATCCACTAAATATGTTTACCGCGTCTAATACTCGGTGGATTAATCTATGTCTGGATTCGTTTAAAGCAGAAAGAACCATATCTATTTTACTTGCGTCGTTAATACGGCGTTTCAAATAGTTCAGATCATCACTATGAATAATAATATCATCTGCTAAATAGTGACTTCCGTTAGTTTTTGCTGAGCTAAGTGCTTCTTTAACTGATTGAGTAATCATTGATACCCCCAAATTAGAATCACCATATATTTTTGATACTCCGTTCATTTTTCCCATGACTTGCGCTATATCCAATGTCGTTCCGCCTAAATCCACAATCAAAAGCGAGTCTAGCTCATCAAGATCTTTAGCAATTGAAAATCCAGCTGGTATTGATTCTGGCATTACTTCAACGCTGGTAATGTTGAATGTTTTTCCGTCTTTAACTTCAACCTTTTTTTTGAAATTTTCTTTTTTCTTTTCAATGTTAGATAAATTTGGTTGATTTTTGGTATCAAAAAATTCAGCGATGGGTAAAGACACAACTATTTCGACATTTTGGGGCGTTAATTTTGATTGAAGTAAAGCATGATGTACTGCAATAACATTAACATCACTATATTGATAAGCTACATTTGTTGTTGTAACTGCTGTAGGGCTTATTGCATCAAATGAATACATTTCACCATTGATGGTATAATTTGAACTATTATTGTCGCCAAACGATACCGACCAATCCCGTTTAAAGCTATTCGGGCTTATAAAATGCTTCTGAATTCCATCCTCGCTCCATGTTAACTTGATATTTGTTGATCCGTCATCAATGTATATTTTCATGAGGCCTCTTTGGTAATTATTTGAAATTAATTAATTAATTTTAAGAGAAAAATTAGATTTTTTCAAACTAAAATACTAAATAAATATCATATAAATAACTTATTAAATTTATTTTGAGAAAAAAGAGAGATTTTAAGGTTTAAAAAGGTAGATTGGTGTATCCGAATTCAATTTTTGAATTTAAAGGAAGTTTTGACAAAAATTAGGACTTATTTAATGCTGTATAAAAAACAGTTAAAAGAAGTTCTTATGTTAAATATTGATATTAAATTCACAGAAAAAGACATCAAAGGAATGCCAAAGGGGGCAATGTCAGCATTGGAAAAAGAGGTTATAAAAAAATAGGGATTCGTTATTCTGATATGATATTGCGTGTTAGAAAAAGCTCATCTCAGGGAATAAATATATATGGAGTTAAAGGTAAGAAAAAAACAGGTAATGAAAGCGATAGAGAAAATTTGGGAAGATGATAGCTGGATCCCCCCTTTAACTTGTTTGCAATAACTTAATTTGACATCAACAATCATTGAAGATATCTGATGACTAAAAAATTCATCCCAACGCCCCATGATGCCGTATTTCGAAAGTTTTTAAGTGAAAAAGAGACAGCAAAAGACTTCTTCGATATCTGGCTGCCAGATGAGATTAAAGTTCTCTGCCAATTAGATAGTATAAAAGTGGAATCAGGCTCATTTGTCGATAGTGAAATGAAAAACTATCAAAGTGATATTTTGTATTCCGTTAAAACCACAAAAGGTAAAGGTTATATCTATCTGTTAATTGAACATCAATCAACCCCCGATAAACTCATGGCCTGGCGACTCATGCGCTATTGTATGGCCGCCATGCAAAAGCATCTAGAAGCCGGACACAAGCAATTACCGTTAGTTTTCCCAATACTATTTTATTGCGGTGAGAAAAGTCCACACCCATACAGTACGGATTGGCTCGATTGCTTTAGTGGGCGGGATATCGCAGAAAAGATATATACAAAGCCGTTTAAGATAGTTGATGTGACGACACTTGAAGACGGTGAGATTATGCAACACAGGCGAATGGCTCTGTTAACGCTGATACAGAAACACATTCGACGAAGGGATATGACCGAGTTACTGAATGAAATTGTCAAATTGTTATCGTATAATTATTATACTGATAATCAGGTTATCACCATGTTTAACTATCTCATTCAGGAAGGAAACGCTAAAAAGCCAATGGAATTTATTATTGAGATAGCGAAACAATCAGAGAAACACGAGGGGATACTTATGACCATCGCCCAAGCATTAAGACAAGAAGGCCGTAAAGAAGGTATTCAGGAAGGTATACAACAAGGCAAACTTGAAGGTATTCAAGAGGGTGAAAAACAGGCTTCCATGAAGATAGCGTGTCAAATGCTCGAAAGTGGCATGGACAGGCTGTCGGTGATGAAATTTACAGGTTTAACAGAAATTGAATTGAGCCACTTATTCAAAGATTAAACCAATGACTGAGCGCAAGAAATTAAGCCTTAATCGCTCCAGAAAGGCTTCTTTGGAAGAATCATTACAAAGTATTCCTATTTAACAAAAAATAGCACTAGGTCAATCCTGCGCCCAAAAAACAGATAAAAAATCTAATTCTCAAAAAGCCACAAAACAACAGCCAAAGAAGACTGTTGTTAATCCTAAACAGGAAGTAAAGGTTAAAATTCCCAAACAAACAACCCAGCCTAAAAAGCGCTTGCCGTTAAATGAGGCAATTTCACAGATAACGACTTTTTGGCCTTATCTTTTCCCTGATGCCAAATTGTGTCCAATGAAAATCGGCATCCAGCAGGATATGTAACTGGAAGTGAAGGAAAAGGCATTACAGATAGCGAGAAAGCGTTTGAGAGCCTGTTTAGGGAGTATTGGTTATCATACTGATTATCTATGACTTATTCAGTTAGGCTCGTTTTGTTATGACAAAGATGGTCAGATAGTCGGATAGGTCACCCAAGCCGATGATGACTTTCGCTGGTATGAAGCGGAACTCTGTTATGATTTATTTGGTGATTTGTTGCTTATTCAGCGTTGGGGTGGATTAGGTAATCGACTTAATGGGCAAAATACTAAAATCGTTTCTGATTTACTTACGGGGGTTGCCTCTCTTCATGCTATTGATAGGCAGCTCCGGAAAAGAAAAAATCCTTATCATCTGGTAGAATAACCTAATATCTATTTTTTAATCTCACTTAATGTTTTAATAGTTGATGACCAAACAAGAGCTATCAGCCCTTAATATGGCGGGTTTTATCAAACGCCGCGTATTACCATGAAGAAGATCACTTATTAACATCGATGGAGATCACTTTGCGTCATTATCACAAAACCATTTTTAAATTAACTTCACTGATCTCCATCAGTCAAGCCCCTGTAAGTAATAGATTCTGTTTCAAATTTAACCAGCTTCCCTGACTAAGTGAACGGATTAACGTTTTTTCTATTCCTCTGCTACTATGGTAATCTAATTGATTGGGTTGAGCGATCTGGTTTTTCAGTGCATCAAGCAAGGCGTTCAATTTTAGAACGGTTAGTTGTTCATAGAGATGATTCATTATCGTTTCCATGATTAGTGATAGTATTTGCTTCCGCGAACATTATCATGATCCAGCGTTGATAATAGGTCGGGTTTTGTGTCTGTAATTATCTGTTTATCCAGTCCTTTTTTTAAGATTGATTTTATTCCATCCAGTCGCCACACTTGGATTTTTAACGCCATGGCACAAGCTGCATTAAGCCTTGCGTTGCTGTATTTTTTGTGAAGGTTTAGAAGCCCAAGGCAAAACCGATAACTGAGCCGCCTAGGAAGTCCGTAGCAGCGTTTTCTCCATTTGAAATGCACAAAGAGAAAATATTGAAAGCATGTAAAAATGTAAAGAATGCGACTGTGGCAATATACAGCATATTGGCAAGTGTGATACGCAAAGCAAACCATAACCAGCGAATGCTGGTCATGATAATTCGTACAATCTTACCTAATCTTTTCTTCCGCTTTATCGTCGTGATAGATTTCTTTACCGCCTGACGTTCTGTACCTTGTGGAAACTGATAAATATTACTTTTCATTTTTCACCTAGCTTGGTGGCCAATGAATTTTTTAATTTATAAATCTTTCTCTTGCCTTTTTCTCGTTTCTGCTCCTTTTCTTCCTGCTCTGGTGTCAGATTACGATTATTAAAAATCACCATATCCGCTTTTGCATCATAACGAATACTGTAATCAGGCAAGTCGTTCGCTTTAGCCAGTTGTTTAATGTTATGCCTGAACATTTTCAACAAGGCAGTACTACCCGTTTTTAAATGCAATTTTTCAAGGGCTATCGTAAACTCCACCTGATTACCACAATGCTTACGGGCTATTTCATAAAGTCGCCTGTCTATCGCTTTTCTGATACGGAAGTAATCAGGACTGATTTTCAGCATTTTCTTCTTATGCAACGCCTTATACAGCCAGTCAGGTAAAGTGACTTCTATCATACCAATATCTAGCTTTCCTTTTTTATCTTCAATAATCCGCCAGCTATCGATTAATCCAAATTCAATAATTTCCTGCTTTTCATCAGAATAAACTATATTAGTCTTAATTGTTGTACCCTTTAATCTAGATAAAGATTTTTCAATTTCACCATAGGAACGACCTCCTTTATCACGATTAGTTGTTATGAAAAAGTCATAAGGCGTAAAGCAAACAGTTCTACTTATCTCTTCATTATTATTCTTTGCTTCCTGTAATTTTGAAATAGTATAAATCCAGACATCTTTATCAAAGATAGTGGCTAGCCCGTATGTATTAGGATTAACTGTCACTATGATATTGTTATTCCTATATTCTCTTACTTTTGTATCTCCTCCTTTTAAAGCAAAAAATGGATGCTCCATGCTTGCCATTTCATCCCTAAAACTTGAAAGTTCGACTTCATCAGCAATAAAAAATTCCAGTTCATGTTTACGGGGGCGTAATGTTTTCAAGTTGCGTACTCTTTGATTACTGATATGATCTGCCATAGCCTCAATCCTGCTTTCTCAGGGTTGTTGGTAAGACCCAGCTTGATGTTAGGAGCATCAAGCTGAGTCGCTCGTTTTCGGGATTTAAAAACTGGATTCGGGAGTTAGAAACCGAAAAAATAGCGGGATTTAAAAACCATTGAGTATTTATATCGGGATTTAAAAACCAAGTCAACTGAAACATTGTTTTTTACTCAAAAAGTAAGCTACCATTTTGTGGATATGTCATTTTTTATTCGGGATTTAAAAACCATAATGTCGGGATTTAAAAACCAACTATCGGGATTTAAAAACCAATAAGTCGTAAAAATTATTGAATTTCATACACCTACAGCCAAAAAAATTCCTTTAACTTATTTAACTTATACATAACTAATCTTTTAACCAAGTTACACTCCCCTAAGCCTGTGGATAACTTCCCGTCTGGCAAACCTGTCAGACGGCAGATTTTTGCTTCTTCCTAATAAAACTCTCCGCACCAATTTCAAACATCGGTGTGAACATGCTTCAATCAACATTTGATAATCCTCCGCTTCCTCGGTTTGGTTGTTTGTTCCTCGTCGCTTCGCTACTGCGGTACGCCTCAGCAAAAGACTACAGCGAGCGAAGGGATTTTTGTGAACCAATTATTTTTTCAATTTTAACCTCCCTAGAAAACCTGTAGCGTCATTTCCCCCATTTCATACATTCATCATGGCATAAGCAACGCAAAAAACACTTACATAAGTGATACATCGACACTTAAAAGCAAGAAAAAACATTGATGTTATGAGAATAACTATTCGAGACAGTAAATCATCATCTGCTAGATTGCCACCAAAAACATGTCGTACACATCAAATAAGGAAGTAGAATATAATCAGAAAGTACAGAATTAATAATTATTTTTAGTTTTCAAGTTAACTTTCAAGACAGTTACTAAGCTACCTATAAAACTCTCTACAGCGTTTTCGCGATTTCA
>DAYVGO010000073.1:0-5123 GCA_045399315.1 Arsenophonus sp. | reverse complement strand
AATAATACACAGCCATGAAAAATAATTTGTACATAACTGTGTATATAAAAGAAACTTAAACACTATAATATTAATTAACTTATTGATTAATAATATATAATAATGTTAACCTATTATTTCGTTTGTGGCTTGCCGTTTTTTTCCAATCACGGAAGCTTTAGACATAATGAAAATAGAAAAATAGGGAGTAGTGTCGTATTAACGGGAAAAATTTGAATGAAAGTAGTGTGATTATTTTTAGGTGGTTAGAAGATAAAATTATTATGTAATTTAGAGGTATTTTACCCTGAATCAAGTTCATTTATATTGATGAAAACATAAAGAACTAGCAAAGTGATATTCTCTACTCTGTAAGTACGACATAAGGGAAAGGCTATTTTTATATATTAATTAAGTTGGGTAACAGGACACATATTACTGTGTCCCTGTCCCAAAGAACCTAATATCTTCCTCAGAGACAGAAGAAATTTTTAATTGTTGCATGATAAGAATAATATTATGAAATATTTCACTCATTAATTTAAAAGTGGAAAGCCATCGCTTTCGCTTAAGATGAACGGAAATTAAGCAAAAATTTGGCCCCGTTAAGAGGCATTGTCAAAAAATTCTTTTATTATTATTCCTTAACTAATAAGACGTTATTAGCTAAAGTAACAATGTTATTTTTAGTCATTTTACAACGTTTACGGATTTCAATTTCGCCATTAACTGTTACATTACCTTGGGCAATCAGTGCCTTGGCCGCAGCTCCACTTGCCACCCAACCTTGCAATTTCAATAGATCACATAATTTAATATAAGGCTAACTATCAAGATGAAAAATTTCCATTTTATTTCCTATTGATTATTATATTGAATATCATGATATTTTTCACAAGCTTGTAAGGTGTTTTGCATCAGTGTAGCGACTGTCATTGGACCAACCCCACCAGGAACCGGTGTGATCCAGCTAGCGTGTTTTCGTGCTTCTTGATAACAAACATCACCGGTAATTTTTCCATTCTCAAGCCGATTAATTCCTACATCCATAACAATGGCGCCAGGTTTGATCCATTCACCAGGAATAAAATTTGGTTTACCAACGGCGACCACCAGCAAATCCGCCTGCTCTACATGATGACGTAAATTAGTGGTAAAACGATGGGTAACGGTGGTGGTACAACCGGCAAGTAGCAATTCCAGGCTCATAGGGCGTCCTACGATATTTGAAGCGCCGATGATAACCGCATTTAAACCCAATAAATTAATCTGGTAGTGTTCCAGTAAAGTGATAATACCGTGAGAAGTACAAGGGCGTAGTCTTGGTGCACGCTGACAAAGACGGCCGATGTTATAGGGATTAAAACCGTCAACATCTTTATCTGGGTGTATGTGCTCTAATATCTTGATATAGTCAATAGTCTCAGGCAGAGGTAATTGCACCAGGATGCCATCAATTGCTTCATCGTTATTCAGTTGATCAATTAATTGTAAAAGTTCTGACTCAGTGGTTTTCTCCGCTAAATCATATGAACGAGAAACAAAACCAACCGTTTCACAGGTGCGACGTTTACTCGTTACGTAGATTTGGGAAGCGGGATCATTACCGACTAAAATGACTGCAAGCCCCGGAGCTCGCTTACCTAATGAAAGTCTCAGTTTAACTTTTTTGGCAATTTCCTGTCTGATTGTTTCGGAAATCATTTTTCCATCAATAACTTTTGCTGACATTTACTTAGTTAATCCATAAAAACGTTGTGATGCTGCTATTTTGTCAGAAGAAAGCGATGCTGTCAGTTTTATTAGTAGACAGAAAATGAGTAGATAGATAATTTGTCACTGAAAAGACGTTGACTCGCTGCTCAGCAACCGTATAATCCAACGGCATTATTTATTATTGATAAGCATCTTTCTATGCGCCCTTAGCTCAGCTGGATAGAGCAACGGCCTTCTAAGCCGTAGATCACAGGTTCGAATCCTGTAGGGCGTGCCAGTTAAATCAATGAGTTAGATGACGTTTAACCTTTTAGTATTTTTAAATGGGACAAATTTGGGACGTAATTTGACATTTTTCTATTAAATCTGTCAAAAACTCTGTTAATTTGTTTGGCGTGTTCAGTAAGATGATTAGGAGCTAAGCGTGTATATCTCCTACTATCTCGACTTATTCCCATCCACCCATTTCTTGTAGAACTAAAAGTAGAACACCAGATTGAATTAACCAACTAGCCCATGTATGTCTCAAATCGTGAAAACGGAAATTTTCTATTCCGGCTCGTTTCAATGCTGCTCTCCATGCTGTATTAGAATCGACACGCATTTTTCTAATAGAATTTGTTTGTGAACTATCAGATCGTTTTGTTGATTCTGTATAAACAAATACCCATTTTTGATGATTACCTAATTGTCGCATCAGAATACAGCAAGTAGCATCGTTTAGAGCTACACCTATAGCTTTTCCCGATTTGTTGTTTTCTGGTTCTATCCATGCAACTTTTCTTTGCATATCAATTTGTGACCATTCTAAATTAATGATATTTGAACGACGTAAACCGGTTGCAAGCGCAAATTCAACAGTTGATTTAAGTGGTTCGGGACATTCATTTATTAGTCTTTCTGCTTCATCCGGTTCTAACCATCTAATACGTTTTTCTCTAGCCGATGGAACCTTAATAACAGACGATTTTTCTATCCACTTCCAATCTCTTTCAGCAGATCTCATCATTGATTTCAATAATACTAAATGTTTTGCTTTTGTTGCTGTAGAAACTTCTTTTCCTTTGTAAGCGGGTATTTCTACTCCCTTTCTTTTCGCTGACTTAACCCTGCTTTTCCACCTTAATTGTTCCTGCCTATTTTTCATTTTGCTAATAGCGGTATATATTTTTGCTTCTGTAATATCTTTTAATTGGGTACCACTGAAATGCATGAGCCAAAAACCAAGCCTCCCCTTGTCATCGTCTAGAGATTTTTTATTAGCCTTCTCTTCGATCCATCTCAAGCAGGCTTCAAAATGTAACATTAAGAAAAGCATGTAACTTTGCTATTCTCCATAATTCAGCTTTTCGTTTGTCGTGTAACTCCTGAGCTTATTTTTTGTCCTCTATGCCAAGAGATTCTTTAATTCTTTTTCCGCACGGTGTTGAGTAGCTGCCGTACCAAATTTTACCACGTTTGAAAATTGAGATTGTTTACTCCTGATTGATGACATCAATCTCGCTCTCGGCTAGAGTATTGATCGAATTTTTAACAGCTTCAATACAAGCTTTTTTTGTAAATAGATAGGGTGATTTCTTTTTGTACGGATTTTTGCGTTGATAACTAATCATTCCAAGTTTACACCAATTAGTAAGTGTGTCTTCACTTATTCCTATTATTTTTGCTGCTTCTTGCCTAGTTAAAGTTGCTTTGTTCATTACATTCCTCATTCAAAAACTCACACTATTCTCAGGTGTTTAATTACCCCACAAAAACCAATGACTAAACGCGAATGGTTATATTCGTTTTTGCTTAGGTTAGGGATATGACTAAGTGGGGGGAGAGCATTAGGGGTTATAAGATATCGATAATTTTTTAAAATAGAATTTAATTGTTGAAATAATGATTTGAAATTTACTCCCAAACTCCTTATCTAAAAAGTAATACTCACACTCATTACATGAGTATTACATTATTTCATATTCTTCTAGTTTTCTATTACAGTGAACACATTTCATTATTATCACTTAAACATACTCGCTTTTACTTTTAATATTTAGTCGTGACGATATAGATTTATTATTTCAACGCCACCACTTTCAATTAATTCCTGTTTTTTTCTTCATCAATACTTACATGCCAGCCAAGATAATCCCACATATAAGCTGATGGTTCCATATTTTGATAGCGTTCTAATTCATTACAAATTAGCAATAAATTTTTTGTTTCTATTTCCATGACCTTAACTTTGTCTAATTCATATGTATTTGCTAACACTAGAGTTTCTCGTAATGTTTTATTTATTTCATTTTTCATCTTTATTATCCTTTTTCATTTCATATGAATATCTGTCTAATATACCAATAGCTAAATAAATTGAATTGGCTACATTGTTATCCATTCTGTCTATAATTGAATATATATTTGTTCCATGTTCTTCCTTTAATTTTTCTTTATAACAAAGATAATAAATATATTTGTCATTTAATGAATTACTCATCTTTTCTTCCTATGAAATATCCAATAGCAGTTGATATTATAAAAAGTAATACAACATAAATAATTTCGATATTACTCATTTCGATTTATTCCTTGTGAAGCTAATTTTTATTACAAAATTACAAATTATGATAATAATTTAATCATAATATGCTACTTTTATGCCGTTGTATGTTGGTTAACAGCAACATTTTCTCCTAGTGTTGGCCAGCCTATAGCATTAGCATTTTTTGAGTGGTTCGGAAATATCGAATAACTGTTAATTTCTTGAATAATTTCTAGTGAATACTTTTACTGTTAGCAAATAACAATTTCAGATTGATACCGTATACATGTAGCCAGGATTCAGCAGGCCATGACTTCACCTGACCATAACGAAGGTTCGGTACTTTGGTCGCTTCCACCTTGTTCTCACGACATCATCTGCAAAGTAGAGCAAATTTGTATTCTTTCCCTGTCGCATTCTTTACTGCTGTGATAGTGGCATGTTTAACGCTTTCTCCCAACCGTTCAATGAGTTCGCGATTTTTACGTGTAGCAGCGCTGATTTTATCCAGTGCAGAAGCTTCACGAGTGCTACTGATTTATGTGAACCACCCCGGGAATCTTGGAGACTAAATAGTCAGTCAAAAGGAGACCCAAATGTCGTCTAATCGTTATTCCTTTGAATTTCTGGAACGAGTAGTAAGGAATGGTGCTAGAACAGCCTAATGAATACAAATCTGAATGGGAGAGCCTTCGCGCTATCACTTCCAAAAAGACTGTAACCCTGATACGTTGCGTACCTGGATACGTCAGTATGAACGTAATAAGGCGTTATCTGACAACTCGCTGGCAATGAATGAGAGCCAGAGGATAAAAGAATTGGAGCCTGAAAACCGCGAGTTACGACGAAGTAACGACATTCTGCGCAAAGCATCGGCTTATTTTGCTCAGGCGGAGCTCGA
>DAYVGO010000084.1:0-20400 GCA_045399315.1 Arsenophonus sp. | reverse complement strand
GTAGAAATCATAACCGGGCTATATAAAGCAGAGGTAATCCATAGAAAGACCTGGAAAAATAGAGGTAGAAAACGCATATTATTCTTCCCTTCATGATAGGGAGTTTGTTGTTTACATTTACGGAATAAAAACCCTCCAATAAACCCGGGGAGGTTCAGTGAATGTCTCACAACAAACTTTAAAGGAGTAGCAAAATAGACTGTTGGTTCTGCTGCCGGGGCAGCAAGCTGCTATCACTCAGTTGCCGACAATTATGGCTAAAGTTGCTATTACCATTGTTAAATCCGTTGCTACACCACCTGTAATTGCCTTGGCAAATGAGCAAACTGAGGCTGGCAAAGGTGAAAGTATCAGCGCTAAAACCACATAGCAAGTAAAAGCTAATCTTACCAGCGTGAGCAAAACGATGGCACCGAACATTGAGCTGCCGGATAATAGTATATTTAAGATAAAACCGGTAAGCGACAGCCAATACCTGATTAAAACCGATCCACGTTTTACCAATTATAAAAAATGGTTAGCGAGTATTAATATTGTCACTCATCAGCAGCTGCATAAGCGTTTAGCGGATGGTTATTACGAGCAGCGACTGATGCGTGATCAACTTATTGAACTCACCGGGCAACGGCGAATGGCCAACTACCAAAGTGATGAATAGCAATACCAAGTGCTGTTGACCAGCGAGGTGGCCTTTGGCGAGCAGTTTAATTTAACGCCGGGTATTACCTTATCGCCAGAGCAAATGGCTAATCTCACCACCGATATTGTATGGTTGGTCAATAAACAGGTGATCTTGCCAGATGGTGGTGGTGAAATGGTCAGTGTGCCTCAAGTGAATGTTTCTGCCGATATGGTAGCTAACCTGTTCAATAGTGGTGAAATCACTAGTCGTCAATTAATTGATCTGAATGGTAAAAATATTCACCACAGTGGGCGTATTCAAGCTAAAGCCGTTCAATTCAAGGCATTGAAAGACATTCAAAACTTCGGCAGGCAAATTGGCGCCTCAAACAGTATTTCACTATTTACTGGGCCGTGATATTAGCAGTGTAAATGTCCAATTAACTGATGGCCAAATGGCATGGCTCTATCGACCAGCCAGTATTTATGTCATAGGGGATAATGGCCAGCTCACATTAAAAGCCAGTCAAAATATTAACCTGATTGCCAGCGATATTGGTAATTTGGACGCTGGTAGCCAAATTGCCATCATTGTCGGGAAAGATATTAACTTGGTAACGGGTAATGTGAGCTTAGCCTTTGATTATAATTGTAATTCCGATAACTATTACCGTGGTAAAATTCAGCACAAGTCGGCACGCAAATTCAAACTCAAGGGCAGTTAACCTTAGTTGCTGGGCAAGATTTATTGGCCAGAGCTGTAAATGTAGTCATTGGTGGTCAACTTTCCATTAATGTAGGGCGTAATATTAATATCACCGCTGGTGTTGATAATAGAGACTATGCTAAGCACAGTAAGCATACTGATAAAGGGTTGTTATCGAACACCACCAAAGAGAGGCACGATGAACAGAGTGAACGTACCACCATTAGCGGCACCTTTAGCGGTGATTCTGTTAATGTTACGGCGGCAAATGATATTAACATCACTGGCAGCAATTTGCTGTCTACCAATGATCTATCTGTGGTTGCCGGTAATTAGCTTAATGTCACAACAACAGATGAAGTGTTACATAAAAAACACAAGGTTAGCAGCAAAAAATCCGGCCTGATGAGCACTGATGGGCTCGGTTTCTCTGTTGGTAGCCAGTCACAAAAAGTGACCATAAATAGTGACAGTGAGCAGAAAAAAGGTAGCGTGATAGGCAGTATGGCCGTTAATGTGAGCTTAAAGTCTATTGATAAAGCGACGATTGATGGTAGTTATGTAATTGTGGTAAAAGACATTCATGTCACTACTAGTGATGTTGCAATCACTGTCGCAGAAAATAGCCGCACTGATATCACCAGCATAGCAACTAAATTGAGTGGTTTGACGGTTATAATGGGTGGCACAGCGGGCAGTGACCTTGATAGCATCGTATGAACCGTAAAATCAGCCAGAGATGAGGATAATAGCCAGTTAGCGGCACTTAAAAGTATGAAAGCGGGCTTACAAGGTGCTCAGGTGGTGCAAGCGAGTCGTCTGGCTGAAGCACAAGGTAAAAACGCCGTCTGTTGGTATTAATTTGTCTTATGGTAGTAGTGCCGCCAAATCGACCAGCCGAACAGTGCAACAGACAGTTTCAGGTAGTAACCTGAAGGCAGGCGATAATATCAGATTGACGGCGATAGGCAAGCAAGATGGCAGTCAGGGCAAGCTGGTCATTCAAGCTAGCCAGCTTGAGGCAGGTAAAAATATCACATTACTCAACAGATAGATGGCAAAAATAACAGTCAAGGAATGTCCCTCGGCGTGGGGGTGGGTAGTGATGGTTGGAGTATCCATGCCGGCGTCAACTAAGCTAGCGGTTTTGAAAAAGGTAACCATCAGTTCTATACTGATACACAAGTTCATGCCTGCAAGCAGTTGACGATAGAAAGTAGTCAAGGCACGACCTTGACGGGCGCTCAGCTTAACGGTGAAAGTGTGCAAGCAACCCTGGGTGGCAATTTGGGACTCAGTGTCAGCAAGGCACGGACAACTATGGTTCGCAACAAACCAGCACACGTCTTGCTGGTAGTATTAGCCATGCTGGCTGCGGTTTTTTCAATGTTAATGTCAGTAAAAGCCAGATGTACAGCGACTATCATATCAAGTGGTGGATAAACAGACGACTATCAATGTTGGCAAAGGTGGCTTTGATATTACAGTTGGCAACCGTACACAGTTTAATGGTGCAGTAATCAGCAGTGCGACTGAGGTAGATAAGAATAAACTCGCTACCGGCACGTTAGGTTTTAGTGATATCAAAAACTAGGCGCAGTAGCGGGTGGCTAGCTAAAGTGCTGGCTTTAGTTCCAGGGGAGGGCTTCGGTCGGCGAGTAGTTTGTGACCAATGTAGCAAGTTCGTTACTGACCAATGTGAGCAACAAAAGCAAAGAGAGCAATACGTCACAGTCTGCTGCATTCGAAGGTCGATTGATTATTCATGGCAAGAAGAAGCAAAAACAGGCTGTGAATGACCTCAGCCGAGATACGGCTAATGTGCATCAAAAACTCGATATCATCTTTGATAAGGAAAAAGAGCAAAAACGACTAGCACAAAACTAACTAATAGGCGAAATAGGTCAGTAGATCACGGATATTGGGGTGATGGAAGCGCAAATTAGGGTTGAAAAAACTTTGCTCCGTCACCGAAAGAGCGGGTGGCGGCAGAAAAAATGCTCACAGCGAAAGACATCACAAGTGATTCAACTGTGATTGAAGCCTATCTAAAACAATAACAAATAAATCAATCCGGTTGGGGTATAGGCAGTGATAATCATCGTCTTATGACAGCGGCAATGGCGCTTATGCAAAGCCTGGCCAATGGTAATGTTGGCCGTGCTGTTGCGAATGCCAGTGCGCCGTATATCACCAACTATATTGGTCAAAATATTGAAGGTGATAAAGCCAAAGTCGTCGCCCATGGCATCACCAATGTTGCCTTAGCGTTAGCCAAAGGTGAAAATGTAGCAGTGCAATCGTTAGGCGCCATGACAACTGAAGCGGTGGGGCTGCTCGCAAAAGCGCGGTATCATAAAGCGCCACAAGAGCTGACTGAGGAAGAAAAATCCACCGTCAGCGCATTTGCCGCATTAGCAGCCGATATCGCCGGTGGTTTGGTTAGTAGAGACAGCTAAACCGCACTAAACTCAGTTCAGGCAGGTAAGACGATGGTTGAGAATAACTCATTGTCTGGTGCTGAATTAGGTAGAAATCTAGGGTTTTTATTTGCTGATGTACTAGACTATGATCAAAGTTATGAAGCTGATATTACTAAGGGAATAGCTGAAGGAAATTTAGAAACATCAAGCCATGCAGCAAGTATTGTTAGATTAGGAATATACTCCAAAGCAGAGCTTATTACTGTTGGAATAGGTGGTGGTTCTAATTTACTTATTCAAGTTTTCGTGCCAGAGTTGGTTATGGTTCAGATAAATTGATTACAGGTGGTATTAATAAGTGGGGTTATTGGAAATCAGGTAGTTTTGATTATAAATATAATGAAGTGCTTAAAGAGAATACAAAATTGAATGATTCTGCAATCTGGAGTGGTTTAAAACCATCTCAAGTACCAGGGATTGGGGGAATGTTGGTTCTTCTTTGATTACAGAAGGCATTAATAGTACGGTTCAAGAAGAAATCAAAAGTAGGCAGGAAAATAGTAATGAAGCCCAAAAAGTAAGATATTATTTTTCATCTTTGTAACATTACTGTGGTTTGTGGCTATTTTCTTAATAGGAGTCTTTGCACATTTTTTGGCTAAAGGTTATACATGGTTATTTATGAAAGCTGAATTTTCATTTGAATATGTAAAAAAAGCGTGTAAACAAGCATTGGTATTAGGACCAATGGTCGGAGCAATTACATATATAGCCTATTACAACTCATTGTTTAACAAGAAAGATTCTAAAAAATAAATTTGGAGCTCCCTCAGCCAGCCGGATAATGAGTTGTCCGGCTTGGCGGCTGATGGTGAAATGTTCTCTGATGTTAAAACTCAATTCATTCAGCCAGTTATCGCTGATAATCATCTGTGGTCTGGGGTTGGATTTTTGTCTGTTCGGTAGATAACCGACTGCATATCGTCCTGATTTTATCGCCGCTTCTTTGCTATCTGCGGTTTTACTTTATAATCGTGTTTAGCCATCGTGACTATCTCCATTAGTTGTGTGGTTAGCAGTGATGGCAGGTTGCTCCCTGTCATCACTGCATTAATTCGTTACTCGTCCTTTTTATCCACATCGCCTGTTTTTTGATTGGCTCTTGCTACAGTTTGTGTGACTTGGCTCTTCACAATCATGGCATCAATTACCACTTTAGCGACCTCTTGATCAGCCGTTGACATGGCCGCTAGCGCTTCAAAGCGCAGCTTCATGTCATCCTCAGGCTCACCTTGCTCAAACAATAAAAAATCCAAGGTCACATTCAAGGTGATAGCCAGTTTCTTGAGGGCATCGACCATAGGTAGAGAGCTACCAGACTCGTAGCGTTTTATCTGTTGGACATGAATACCTGCGGTATCCGATAGTCCTTGTTGGGTCAATCCATGTTGTTTGCGTAAAGTGACAACACGTTGGGAGAAGCGCATGTTCGTTAACCAGTAACGAATACTGCTCATGATAATACCTCTCCTTAATTGAGTAGTCGATAGTATGTTATATGATACTATAAAAGTACATTAATGAGTTTTGAAGAGGTTCTGAAAGATATACCACCTGTAAAATCTGAAATCTATTTACTAACAGGCCTTATAAGCTTTAATTAAAAGAGATTGTTTACTTGCATAGGGCTCAGTTGATCTGGGCTCTATTTATTTTTGGGTTAGTTTGGTGTTCAGATATATTTTAATGGAAAATTATTTATATTTAATTTTTTCTTATAGAAAGTTAATCATATTTTCCAAAATATTGGCTATGAATTTGTTGATCACAATAATGAATGTTTTCTTTTTTAGTTGTTAATCCTTCATATCTGACCATAAAAACAAAAGAAAATATGGCGGATCGAGTAATTTGAATTAATTGTTCAAAATGTTTTTTAAAATCTTCTTCATTGATAAATATAATATCTTTTATTAAATTATATGAGTTATATAGGTCTTGTGGTTATAATTGATTTCTGGATAACAACAAATTTATACTCTAGATCATTACGCCCTTGTTTATAAAATGATAATTCATCATTTTTTCTTCATTTAGGTCAGTAACAATACTATAAGGAGCTAGTATCCCAGGAGATTGTATTTTCTCAAATTTTTCTCTTCTATTATCGGTATCTAATCTCCAAAAATTTTGAAAGTATACTTTTTTATCTATAATTACCTTTATGATTGGTAGGATAAAGATCATAGAGTTCACAGATAGCAACAGTAATCTTATCTAAAATACCAAAACAAAGTCGAAAGGCTGTTCTGAGTTTTTCTATATCAATACATAGTATTTCATCATTGAATAATTCTAAAAAACCAGATTCATTTTTTATTTGACTGGTGTTTATAGGATTTAGATATTTATAATAAAGATGGCGAGCTAAAGAAGACTCTGGTTTTAAACAGCTTAGGACCATTTCCATTGGAATAATAAAATCACCGGTTACGCGGTTATTTGATATAGCTAAATTATCCTCTGAATTAACTAGGCAAGGTCAGTAAAATTCATACTGAGAAAGAGTAAGGTGTTTATTTATACAAAATTGTCTATATGAAGTTAAATTTTTGAACTCTTCTTGAGTTAATTTTTCATCATTTTTATCAGATTTATGACTTATTTTTTCATCAGTAAGAATTTTTTTTATTATTGTTTCTGTTTTTTTTAGCTTCTAGTAAATAAGGTTTTTTCCATTGAGGTGAAATATATTTTGATTTTGAGGCAGTTACATATTTAAGTTTTACTTCTTTAAGAAGTTTTATTGAATAATTTGATGAAACAATATTGAAATGTTTAAGAGCATTTGAACAATTAATCCAAGACCCTGGAATATCAAAACCTGGTAAATTAGTAATATCATAGTATCTTAGTGCTTCGACTAAACAAAATTGTTTTTTTTAGAATATTAGCAAGATTTACTGATATTTTTAGTTGGTATTCTGGAGATTTATTATTAGAGTTTTTAAATGAGTACCATAATGGGTTTTTGATGATTACTATTCTTCTATAGTTTGGAATGTATTTTCATAAGGAGTGGCAATATCAATTAAGTTAATTTTAGCATTCCTATAGTTGTAATAAAAATCACATGTTCCCGATATAGATATTAATGTTTTTTTGTGGGTATTCAGTAGGTCAAAACCTAGCTTTGCAGCAAGTTTATTTAGTTGTCTATTACCTATATCAACGAGGAAACCGGCAATGTTATATAGCAAAGTATAATAATAGTTTTGGTCTTGATTTTCTATTTCAGTAAGCTTTTTTATAAAAGATTGTGATAAATCATAAATAAGTTTTGTTATCACCATGAATGCCTTATTCTCATTAACAACCTATAACTGAATGAAGTAATAATATTTTAATTGATAATTATTTATTATAATTAGAGCATCTTAATTAAGATACTCTAAAATAGGCCAACTACATCAAACATTAAACATTAAACATTAAACAAAAAGTTCATCACATCGCCATCTTGCATGACATAATTTTTACCCTCGGCGCGCATTTTGCCGGCTTCTTTGGCGCCTTGTTCGCCGTTATAGTGAATAAAATCGGCAAATGAGATAGTCTGGGCACGGATAAAACCTTTTTCAAAATTGGTGTGGATCTTACCAGCAGCTTGTGGCGCAGTGGCACCGATTGGAATAGTCCAAGCACGAACTTCCTTTACACCGGCAGTGAAATAAGTTTGCAGATTGAGTAACTTATAACCTGCGCGGATCACTCGATTTAAACCCGGTTCTTCAATACCAAGTTCAGCCATAAACTCGTCACGTTCATCTTCATCCAGTTCGGCGATACTGGCTTCAATGGCGGCGCATACTGGTACAACAACCGATCCCTCTTTTTCGGCAATGGCACGTACTGCAGTCAAATGGGGATTGTTACTAAAACCATCTTCACTTACATTGGCAATATACATGGTCGGTTTGAGAGTTAAAAAACTGAGGTAGTGAATAGCGGCTTTTTCTTCTTTAGTTAACTCTAAAGTACGTAGCATATGCGCGTTTTCCAGGTGCGGTAAACATTTTGTTAAAATGTCTAATTTGATTTTCGCTTCTTTGTCGCCACCTTTAGCTTTTTTTTGAATGCGATGGATCGCTCGTTCACAGGTGTCTAAGTCAGCCAATGCCAGTTCAGTATTTATAGTATCAATATCCGCTACTGGGTCGACCTGGCCAGCAACATGTATAATGTTGTCATTGTCGAAGCAGCGAACAACATGACCAATCGCTTCGGTTTCACGAATATTAGTTAAAAATTGATTGCCTAAACCTTCACCTTTAGAGGCGCCTTTTACTAATCCGGCGATATCGACAAATTCCATTGTGGTAGGTAATACTCGCTGTGGTTTGACAATTTGCGCTAATTGATCGAGGCGAGGGTCGGGCATTGGTACCACACCGGTATTAGGTTCTATCGTACAAAAAGGAAAGTTTGCTGCCTCGATACCGGCTTTGGTCAGTGCATTAAAAAGCGTTGATTTTCCTACATTGGGTAGACCAACGATGCCACATTTAAATCCCATAAATATGTTACCTTAGTTTTTATCTGTGCAATAGTGTATGACAATTGTGAAATATAAACGAATTTGTCCACGATTATACACTTAAAAATGCGCTTGCCGAAGGCGTGATGATATAGCATTATTTAGCTGCTTTAAAAGCATGTAAACGGTTTACTGCTTTATTAACCCCTTCATTGAGTAAAATTGGTGTGCAACGTATTGCTTCATTGATTGTGTCAGCGATCAATTTTTGTTCCAGTAAGGTGGGTTTGTTTAATACAAAGCCAACCACTTTATTTTTATCGCCTGGATGACCAATGCCGATGCGTAACCGATAAAAATTAGGGTTGTTACCCAGTTTGTTTTGGATATCTTTGAGACCATTATGTCCGCCATTGCTACCGCCTAATTTTATTTTGGCTATCCCTGGCACTAAATCTAATTCATCATGCGCAACCAAAATTTCTGTCGGTGCTATGCGATAAAAATTAGCCATTGCTAATACTGATTTACCATTGAGATTCATATATGTTGTTGGGATCAGTAAGCGAACATCATTATCTGCCAGGTTGATCCTGGCGGTGTAACCAAAAAATTTACTTTCTTCTTTTAGTAACTGATTATGTTGTTTAGCTAATAATTCGACGTACCAGGCACCTGTGTTATGCCGGGTCAGCGCATATTCACAGCCTGGATTAGCCAAACCGACGATCAGTTTTATGTTACTCACCATATTTGTCACTATTCAGTGGTTTTTATCAAAGAACATAGCTTACCTTTTCTGACGACGGAGTACAAAAAGTTAAATAGCATGATAGAATAATAGCCTCATGTGGTTAACTGCATGACAATTTTTGCTTTTTCAATGAAAATGTTTTTTGTATATACTGGTGAGTAAAATCTTATCTAATGTGATCTTTTCGGCACTCTTGATCGAGAAACTATTACTATAATATAGCAAAAGAACAAGCATTTTTATTATTCAATATCGTCCTTGTTGACAAGCATTCTGGAGGGCATAATATGAAACGAAAACAATCTTTTTTGCTAGGTAATTGCCTGATAGCAACTGGGATTGTGGTTATGGTGATCAGTATTGGATATAATATTTGTAATCATGTGTTTCAGTTGCCACTACTCGAATATTTAGCAGAAATATCATTAACTAGTCTCTTTATCGGTGTATTGATTTGGTTAGCTGGTGTCAGGCTGAGTGGTCATGAAGGCATTGCTGATCGTTATGGGGGGGCTGAGAAATTTTGATGAGCGCCATCGCCGATAATCGTTAACAGCTTATCTTTAGTAACAGGCAATCAGCTCAAAGTAAGTTATTTGATGTTTAATTATAAGATTATTATTAGGGTTTAGCTGTTATTGTTTTACAGCAACAAAAAACCCATGATAGCTATCAAAGGGTTTTCAGTTATATTAGATTAATAAATGTAGCGGTTAAATTTTAACCAGACATAATTTATCATTTAATGTTCAAACATTGCTGAGATCGACTCTTCGTTACTGATCCTACGGATAGCTTCAGCCAACATGCCAGACAAGGTTAGAGAACGAACCTTGTTAAGCTCTTTGATTTCAGTTGACAAGGGAATAGTGTCACAAACAACCACCTCATCAATGACTGAATCTTTAATATTTGCGACTGCATTACCTGAAAATATTGGGTGAGTAGCATAAGCAAAGACGTGTTTAGCGCTTCGTTCCTTAAGTGCTTCGGCTGCCTTACACAAGGTACCACCGGTATCAATCATATCATCAACTAACACACAGTCCCGGTTAGCGACATCACCAATGATATGCATAACCTGGGAAACGTTTGCTCGTGGTCGACGTTTATCAATAATAGCCATATCGGTATCATTTAATAATTTGGCAATCGCACGGGCGCGTACTACACCACCTATATCAGGGGAAACCACAATCGGGTTATCTAGATTTTTTTGTAACATATCTTCTAATAAGATCGGGCTACCGAAAACGTTATCTACCGGTACATCAAAGAAACCTTGGATTTGTTCGGCATGTAGATCGACGGTCAAGACGCGGTCAACCCCCACACTGGAAAGAAAATCAGCCACCACTTTAGCGGTAATCGGAACACGAGCTGAACGCACGCGACGATCTTGACGCGCATAACCAAAATAGGGAATGACCGCGGTGATACGGCCGGCAGATGCACGGCGTAGTGCATCAACCATGACTACCAGCTCCATTAAGTTGTCGTTTGTTGGGGCACATGTTGACTGGATGATGAAAATATCACCACCACGGACATTTTCATTAATTTGTACACTAACCTCACCATCACTAAAACGGCCTACCGCAGCGTCTCCAAGACTAGTATACAGACGATTGGCAACACGTTGCGCGAGTTCTGGGGTAGCATTACCAGCAAAAAGCTTCATATCAGGCACGAAAAAAAACCTCAACCTTGTGTTTATAATGATATTATCGACCAGAAATATTATTCCTATTAGTGGCTTTAATATCTGGAAATCCCAGCGCGGAATGTGTGCAAAGGTGAATGGTTAACACCTTGCGCAACGAAACCTTGCATCCACTCTGGGGCTTTATTTAACACCTTACAGGCAGCTGCTTCAGTTTCGAATTCAGCAAAAACGCAAGCACCTGTGCCGGTAAGACGTGATGTTGTATATTCTAGCAGCCATGAAATAAGCTCTTCAACCTTAGGAAAACGTTTTCTTACGATTGATTCACAATCATTTGCATATGGCCCTTTTAATAATGTGTTTAAAGAACGTCTTGGTGAATTGCGTTTTAATTGCGGATCAGTAAGAATTTGTTGGGTAGGAATAATAAGCCCAGGATGGGCCACCAAATACCATTTTTCGGCTGGCTCGACAGATACAAGTTTATCACCAATTCCTTCGGCGAAAGCGGCATGGCCTTTTACGAATACTGGGACATCGGCGCCTAGCTGACGAGCAAGCTCGGCCAAGGTATTATCATCAATATGAGTTTGCCAATGGTGGTTTAAAGCAATCAGTGTTGTTGCTGCATTAGAAGAGCCGCCCCCTAAACCGCCACCGCTGGGCAAGATTTTATGCACATAAATATCCGCCCCTAGGTGATCATTAGCACACTGCATTTCGCGGCAATAGCGTTGTAATAAACGCGCGGCTTTAACGATAAGGTTATTTTCTGCTGATAGATTAACAAAAGGTGTAAGTAATCTAATTTCATTACCTGCACGTGGTGTGATCGTGATTTTATCACCATAATTAAGAAATTGAAATAGGGTTTGCAGTTCGTGATAACCATCAGCTCTACGGCCGGTAATGTAGAGAAATAAGTTTAGCTTTGCCGGTGAAGGCCAGGTTAATGTCATTAGTTTAGTGTCCAACTGTCCATTTTTAACTTAATATGTTGTTTACCTTGCGTTAATTCAATACGGCTAGGGAGTTTAGGTTGATTATCCTGGCTATAAGCAAGGTAGTTTAAATGCCAGGTTTCGCCATTTTTAATATATTTGATAGTTTTTAACAGCCCATTTTTGTCTAATGTAAATGAAGTGGCATTGGTAGGTAAGCCGATTAACCAATAGGGAAAGTTTTCAATTGGAATTTCCATCCCAGTTAATTGGTAAATCATTTGTACCGCATTATTATTGATATATTTTTTACCTTCTCTATCGGTTAGTTGAGTAACGTTTGGAGTTACACTGAGCTCTAATTCTGTTGTTCCTAACGGATTGATTAATAACAGACGGTAATTTGACAGCGTATATTGTTGCCAAAAGAATTTGGCATAGGTTTTATTATCAGTGCCAATATAAGCAAAAGCGCCACGAGTTTGAAATTTTGTCAGCTTCGCCAATTGTTGCTGATGGCTTATCCATAGTGGATTGGTTATTGAACCTGTTTTTTCTGTTGTCAATTGTTGGTTGAAGGTACAAGCGGTCAATAAAATAGCAAGTAGGAGAATAAATCTCCCACAATAGTGATGTAAACTTGCAAATGGTTTTGCAATGGTTATCATTAAATATTTCCTATGCATAAGGTTGATGTTAATTTGTTGCTATCAGTCAGTATCTTACTAAGGTAAATGTAACTAAAATTAGGAAAAATTGCCCGTTTTATTCGTTTGCTTAGCTTAACATCTTTAATTGGTTAGTTGCATAAAGTAGAATACTACCTCAAAGTTTCCTATTTAAAGTTATTGGTTTTATTTTTGTGTGTTTAACAGAGGCTTAGAAACCATTTAGTTACTTGATTCAGTGAATATGACATTACTTGCACTCGGTATAAATCACAAAACAGCGCCTATAACATTACGTGAACGATTAACCTTTACGCCGGAAGGTATTGATCATGCGTTGGATAATTTACTCCAGCAGCCCCTGATTCATAGTGGGGTTGTGCTTTCTACATGTAATCGTACGGAGTTATATCTATATGTTGATTCGCAAGCTGCCCTGCAAGAGCAATTGATTAATTGGTTATGTAGTTATCATCGTTTAAATTTAAATGAAGTCAGAGCAAGTATTTATTGGCACCAAGATAATGCAGCTGTTAGCCATTTAATGCGTGTTGCTAGTGGATTAGATTCATTAGTTTTAGGTGAGCCACAAATTTTAGGTCAAGTTAAACAAGCATTTTCTAAATCTCAGCACTATAAAAAATTGTCGAGCGAGCTTGAACGTTTGTTTCAACGTTCATTCTCAGTTGCGAAACGTATTCGTACGGAAACAGAAATTGGTGCTAATGCGGTTTCGGTTGCTTTTGTCGCATGCACGCTTGCGCGTCAGATTTTTGAATCGCTAGCTGAATTGCATATTTTGCTAGTAGGTGCAGGAAAGACGATTGAACTGGCTGCGCGACATCTTCGTGAACACCGTGCCAAGCGGTTGATCATAGCTAACCGCACGCAAGCACGCGCTTCACGTTTTGCTAATCAAGTTGGCGCTGAAGTCATCACCTTAGCAGAAATTGACAGCCGTTTAGCCGAGGCTGATATTGTCATTAGTTCGACTGCTAGCCCTTTACCGATCATCGGTAAAGGCATGGTTGAACGTGCCATGAAAGCCCGACTTAATAAGCCTATGTTGCTTATTGATATTGCTGTTCCGCGAGATATTGAAAAGGATGTTGAGAAGCTGAATAATATTTATCTTTATAGTGTTGATGATTTACACGCTATTGTTCAACAGAATGTGGAACAGCGAAAAATGGCAGCAATTCAGGCAGAACTTATTGTTGAGCAAGAAAGTGCTTATTTTATGGATTGGTTGCGTTCTCAGTCATCAGTCAATACGATTCGTGATTATCGTAGTCAGGCAGAGCAAATTAGGGCTGAAATGGCAGAAAAAGCGCTTGCTTCGCTGCGAAATGGTGCAGATAGCGAGCAAGTGATTAACCAATTGAGCTATCAGTTAATGAACCGCCTGATCCATTCAACAACCAAATCACTCCAGCAAGCAGCAACAGATGGTGATATTTACCGTCTTAATATCTTAAAAGATAGCTTAGGACTGGAGCAAAATTAAACTACCTTTAGTAAGGTTTAACATAACGAATGAAGTCTTCAATAATTGCTAAGTTAGAAGCATTACAGGAACGCTACGAAGAAATTCAGGCTCACCTGGTTGATGCTGAAGTGATCGCTGATCAAGAACG
The DNA here is from genome assembly GCA_045399315.1 of Arsenophonus sp. Taxonomy (GTDB): domain Bacteria; phylum Pseudomonadota; class Gammaproteobacteria; order Enterobacterales; family Enterobacteriaceae; genus Arsenophonus. The sequence continues at coordinate 6,447 of DAYVGO010000084.1, read as the reverse complement.
TTTCCGGGCATTATCTAAGGAATATGCGCAGTTAACTGATGTAACTAAATGTTTTCAGGCATGGCACGCTGTTCAGCAAGATATTGAGACAGCTGAAATATTACTTAATGATCCTGAAATGCGCGAGATGGCTCAGGAAGAACTGAAAGAAGCCAAAAAACGTAATGAAGAATTTGAACAACAGTTACAGATTTTGTTACTACCAAAAGATCCCGATGATGAAAAAAATTGTTTTTTAGAAATTCGGGCAGGTACCGGTGGTGATGAGGCGGCAATATTTGCTGGTGATCTTTTTAGAATGTATAACCACTATGCCGAATCCCGGTGCTGGCGTATTGAAGTCATGAATGCGAGTGAGGGCGAACATGGTGGCTACAAAGAGATTATTGCTAAAGTTTCTGGTGACAGTGTCTATGGTCGGCTAAAGTTTGAATCAGGTGGACATCGTGTCCAGCGGGTGCCGGAAACTGAATCACAGGGGCGTATTCATACCTCTGCTTGTACGGTGGCCATTCTAGCTGAAATTCCAGCAACCGAACTGCCGGAAATCAACCCAATTGACTTAAGGATTGACACATTCCGTTCGTCGGGTGCTGGAGGGCAGCATGTTAATACTACTGACTCTGCGATCCGTATTACCCATATTCCGACCGGAATTGTAGTTGAGTGTCAGGATGAACGTTCGCAACACAAAAATAAAGCCAAAGCGTTGTCAGTTTTAGCTGCTCGTATTCGCGCAGCAGAAGTACAAAAACGCCGTGAAGCTGAAGCTTCAGAACGCCGTAATTTACTTGGTTCAGGCGATCGCTCCGATCGGATCAGAACTTATAATTTTCCTCAAGGCCGTGTTACTGATCATCGTATTAATTTAACACTCTATCGTTTAGATGAAGTGATAAAGGGAAAATTAGATATGCTTATCCGACCTATTATTAATGAATATCAAGCAGATCAACTTTCTGCTTTATCAGAGCAAGATTAATGAATTATCAGCATTGGTTAGTCTATGCGGCTAAAAAGCTTTGCCATAGTGATAGTGCCAAACGTGATGCTGAAATCTTGTTGCAATATGTAACAGGCAAAACTCGCACTTACCTTATTGCATTTAGTGAAACAGAATTAACTGCTAAGCAACAAAAGCAGCTTGAACATCTATTAGCTCGTCGCTATAAGGGTGAACCTATTGCCTATTTAGTAGAAGAAAAAGAGTTTTGGTCGCTACCACTGAAAGTTTCTCCCGTTACTTTGATACCTCGTGCGGATACAGAGTGCTTAGTTGAGCAAGCATTGCTATTGTTATCAGATAACCGATCAGTAAAAATATTAGATCTGGGGACTGGCACCGGTGCTGTGGCATTAGCTTTAGCAGTAGAGTGTCCGACAGCTCAGATAGTCGGTATTGATATTAGTGATGCCGTGATCACGCTTGCCCGACTTAATGCCTATAATTTGGCGATTAATAATGTCAAATTTTGCAAAAGTCATTGGTTTACTTCACTACCTATTCAGCAATTTGATATGATTGTCAGTAATCCACCTTATATTGATGAATGTGATCCACATTTACAGCAAGGTGATGTGCGTTTTGAACCTAAGACAGCATTAATATCTGCTAATCAAGGATTGGCTAATATTCAATTGATAATTGAAAAATCGTGTAACTATTTAGTTAACAAGGGATGGCTTTTACTCGAACACGGGTGGTTACAGGGAAGGCAAGTAAGGCAGTTATTTGCTTGTTATCATTATCAACAAGTAGTAACTTTTCAGGATTATGGGGGTAATGATCGTATTACAGTAGGTCAATGGAAATGTGATGAAAACCATAGCTGATTTTGAATTTAATAAAGCACCACTGAGTGAAGGTATTATACTTGTTTCACAAAATATTCGGCCAGATTTTCCTGTTGAAGAAGTTAATACACAACTTAAATTTCTGGTTGAAGAAGCAAGAAAAGTAATGCTAGCGGATGATGATATAAAAACACAGGTATCTATATTACTAAAATTATTTTATCGAGACTGGCTTTTTAGCGGTGTAACAGGGGTTTATTCGCTTTCTGAGGCACTTTGGCTCGATAAAGTGCTGATGGCAAGACAGGGAGCGCCTGTTTCATTGGGGACAATTTTTTTGCATGTTGCAAATCAATTACAGTTACCAGTAATGCCGATTATTTTTCTAACTCAACTTATTCTATGCGTGCGTTTAAATGATGGAACTTATTGGTACATTAACCCGACAAATGGTGAAACGCTTACCGAGCAAACGCTTGATTTATGGATCAAGGGAACAATTAGTCCTTTTGCCAATTTGACCCGAAAAGATATTGAAGAAACCGAGCATAGAATTATTATACGCAAAATGTTTGATACAATCAAAGCTGCGTTGATGGAAGAAAAAAAGATGGAACAAGCACTGCAAGTTTGTGAAACATTATTAATTTTTGATCCGAAAAATCCCTATGAAATACGTGATAGAGGGCTTATTTTTGCCCACCTTGAATGTAATCATGTAGCAATTTCGGATTTAAATTATTTTGTTGAGCAATGCCCGGAAGATCCTGTTTCTGAAATGATAAAAATACAAATCTATTCAATAGAAGGGCAGCAGATTACATTGCATTGATCGTCAAAAATCGTAACTAATTTGTTGTCATATAAAGGATAAAAGCATGCAATATAAAGTAGTGTCTATTGGTGATATTAAGGTCGCAAATGATCTACCATTTGTGTTATTTGGTGGTATGAATGTACTTGAATCACGTGATCTAGCGATGAGAGTTTGCGAACATTATGTCACTGTGACAGATAAGCTTAACATTCCTTATATTTTTAAGGCTTCTTTCGATAAAGCAAATCGCTCATCAATTCATTCCTATCGTGGCTCAGGCTTGGAAGAAGGAATGAAAATTTTTCAAGAAATTAAGCAAACATTTGGCGTTAAAATAATTACTGATGTCCATGAGCCATCACAAGCGGCGCTGGTTGCTGAAGTTGTCGATGTTATTCAACTACCTGCTTTTTTAGCACGGCAAACTGATCTCGTTGAAGCGATGGCCAAAACCGGTGCGGTTATTAATGTTAAAAAACCACAGTTTATTAGTCCCAGTCAAATGGGAAATATTGTTGAGAAATTTAAAGAAGCAGGTAACGAAAAAGTTATTCTCTGTGATCGTGGGGCAAATTTTGGTTACGATAACTTAGTAGTCGATATGTTAGGTTTCAATGTTATGATGAAGGTATCGGCCGGTTCTCCGGTTATTTTTGATGTTACTCATGCATTGCAATGCCGTGATCCTTTTGGTTCTGCATCCGGTGGGCGTCGTGCACAGGTCGCTGACTTGGCTAGAGCGGGTATGGCTGTTGGGTTAGCGGGATTATTTTTAGAAGCACATCCAGACCCTGATAACGCAAGATGTGATGGACCATCAGCACTACCATTGGCAAAATTAGCACCTTTCCTTGAGCAGGTTAAAGCTATTGATGATGTGGTGAAAAATTTTGTCCACTTAGATATAAATAATTAATTGTTTTTTATGCAGTTAAATGATGTTATTACCATTTTTGGTGTTCATCTGCAGTGCTACTATGGTGAAAAAATCCATAAGATCAGTTTGCATGGGCTTTATTGCCCCAATCGTGGGGCTACGGTGGCTGTACGTTTTGTAACGTTGCTTCTTTTTCTGATAAGCAGCAGCAATTTTGGAACAAATTATACAAAAAATAAAAAAATCCGTCAGGCCCGTCGCTATCTGGCTTATTTTCAAGCTTACACTAATACTTATGATGAAGTTGCTATTTTAAAACAATTATATCAACAGACATTAAATCAGGCCAACATTGTTGGGCTTTGTGTGGATAAGCGACCGGATTGTGTCTTTCAACCTGTATTGGATTTATTAGTAGAATATCAATAGCAAGGATATGAAATCTGGTTAGAACTTGGTTTACAAACTTGCCATGATAAAACATTAAAGAAAATCAATCGAGGTCACAATTTTGCTAGTTATCAAAAAATTGCCCAAATTGCTCGTCACAAGGGCTTAAATGTTTGCGTTCACTTGATTATTGGCCTGCCGGATGAAACAACTAAGCACAATCTGCAAACAATAACTCATGTTATTGATATCGGTGTTGATGGCATTAAATTACATCCACTACATATTGTTTGTGGTAGTATAATGGCCAAAGCTTGGCGAGCAGGGTGTTTGTCATCACTCGAATTAACTGACTATGTAGAGATTGCCGGTAAAATGATCCGTTATACGCCAAAGGATATTATTTACCATCACATTTGTGCCAACACCTGTAGACCGACTTTACTGGCGCCAGAGTGGTGTGCTAATCGTTGGTTGGGAATAAATGCTTTATATCAATATCTCTGTCAGCATGGGAGTCAGGGGTCTAAATTTGATGGTGACTAGATAACCTATCTGTTTAAGATCGCTTATGCTAAAGTTTTATTAATAAAAGCTAGCGGTTGGCAAAGATTTTTATATGGCGGTGAGGGAGGGATTCGAACCCTCGATACGTTTTCACGTATACACACTTTCCAGGCGTGCTCCTTCAGCCACTCGAACACCTCACCAATTATCAAGCTAGTATAGTAAGACTAGTATGATAGGGCGCTACTATAGGAAAAAGCAGTTTAACCGTCAATAATATATTGTCATTTTTATTTCTATTTTCAGTTAACTAGGTAAATAAATGAAAATATATGCGAAATTACTGCTGTTACTGCTCAATGTTTTATATCACTGACAATGGGCAAAATTATTAAATAAGTATTATAAATTGGAAATAATAATGAATGAATTTTCTGTTATTTACCAAATGCTTACATTATTTAATCGTTCGCTAGCAGATCCTATTACCAAACCTTTATTTGAATTGATTTTTAATGATCAATTGAAACTATCTTGGTCCTTGAAACAAGATATGTTATTAACCAAATTAGTGTCTAGCAATCAGGATCAAGCGCTAGTGGTTAAAGATTTTAAGCAATTATTTCTCGAGCCTAACTCTGCTATTGCTAACCGTATTAGTCAATATTGTGCAATATCAGCCGCTATTGTTAATGAATTTTTAACGGTCAGTGGTATACCGTTAGCAGCAGAAAAAACTGATCGTTTTGGGGTTTTATTATTGGCGGTCTCTTGGTTGGAAGATAATGCAGTGGAGGAGCCGTTATTAACACAAATTCAGCTATTTGATCAGTTTATTTTATTTTGGAGTGAACTATTCCTTAGCCAAATAGAAGCGCATGCAGTAAGTGATTTTTATCCTACCTCGGTCATGGTATATTGGCTGTTTAATGGTTGCTATTTTACTCATTCAACTAATGGAATAACTAACTTACCAGGTTTGATTTCAAGTCCTTTGGCAATTTTTTTGGCTAATGCTTCTACTTTACTTTTTTCCGGTTGTAATGAATAGACTGGATTTTTTCAAAATAGGCTTTTAAAGAGTTATTAGTAATCGGCAGTATTGGGCTAATGGTGGTGGTCATTTTTTCGGGTGTGATTTTGTAATCAGAAATTTCTAGCTCTTTTAAATAAATGGCACCGGCCTTTACATCAAAATAAGGTAGTGAGGTAATCACTAGAAAAACTTCTGCTTGGGTCGAGCCTAATGGTGACGCAAGATTAATTTTGGAGACTCCCGTTAGGGTAATTTTATTCGGCTCCGTCAGGCCTATTTGAGCAGAAAGGTTGGATAGATAGATACTAGCGTCAGCTATGCTAGCAATGCCTATTTTTTTACTATAGTTGGTATGCTTGGCTAAATAGTGATTTATTGTATTTTCACTTATACTGAATTTGGTTAATTGATCGCATGCGGCTATGATTCCAAATAGTAACAACAGTGCTCCTGCAAAAAAATGCTCATATTTTGTTTTTCTCCTGTAACGTTGATAGAAAGATTGTACACAACTATTTGTCACTATAGATGCATTATTATAATTCACTATTCATTCACTATAAATTCTAAATTTCAACCCAATTATTATTTCTGTCATCCTGATATTTTTCTGTCATTTTAGCTGATTTATGGCCCAACAACTTACGAGTAAACTCATACCCTATTTTCTCTGTGTAAAGTCTTGCGGATAAACTTCTAATTTCATGAAAAGATGGAGGAGCTCCATCCCATGACAACTCAGATTTATTTCTCACACTAGCAAAACCTCTTGAAACTTTTTTACCTTTATCATTGATAATATATTTTGAGGGATTTTTATTAATTTTAAATATATTTGATAGTTTAATATCTTATTATTTCAATTTTTAACGAGATGGCTATTCTTGCTCCAGTTTTTTTGTTGAACAATCCATAAGTTATCATCATAAATATCTTTCCACTTCATTTTTGATATATCTGATATTCTTTGGCCAGTTATTCAAGCTATTTTCATTGCATTTGCTAGCCAATAATTTTCATCATTAA
>DAYVGO010000041.1:0-1226 GCA_045399315.1 Arsenophonus sp. | reverse complement strand
GGGGTATTAAGGGAATTTCATTTAGGCGGGCAAGAGTTAGTTGTTATAGGTGTGATGATAGTTCCGGCCGTATTAATTTACTTAGGCGTATTCATCGATACGTTAAAAAATAGTTAAACATCAAGAAGTAATTATCCCACCTACAGTTATCCCACTTAATTAAAATCAACACTCATTTATCAATTTCAAGATCGAAGGATAACTATATGCAAAATTTGATTAGTGAATAAAAAAACCTGACTTTATTAAAGTCAGACTGCCAAATTGGCAACACCGGACCAGGGAGAAATGTTGCTGTTAACAAACACACAACGGTAACAATACTATCATAGAATAATCAAAAATGATCATTTTCTCGATCAGTATCACATTTATTTAATCAATATCCGAAGGAATCCTATGAATGAATCGCCTTATGACAAAACAAGTGAACTGGCTAAAAAGTATAAAGTGACATCACATACTATCAGACAATGGGCTGGTAATAGAAAACAACGTCGTGAAGGTTTTCCACACCCCAAATTTAAATCAGATGAGCTTAATTTTGCATGGCAGGATATTCTGGATTGGGAGAATGGTAAACAATTTGATTAATTTTATTTCAGCAGTGTTCATAGCCGCTCGCCGTTCCTCAAAGTAGGTATGCTTGTCCTATACCTGCCAAACACCTGGTAATTTATGGCCTAACATGATTTCAGCAACATGAGGCTGTGTTAAGTCAGTGACCCCTGTACGCATGGTTTTACGCAAATCGTGAGTTGACTAGTTTGTATAACTCTCAAATCCAAGTTCCATTTTTTTGTTCAGATCGACAATGAAAACAATATGACCACCTACACATAGCGCTTTACCACCTGAAACAACAAACAAATAATCACTGCCATGACTTAATTTTTTTGCGGTTTTAATCAGCTTTTCGGCAGCTGGAATTATTGGACGGATGATGGTGTGGTGCGCTTTTTTATCGTCGGGAACTGAAACAGCACAGAAATCCTGAAGTGGTCAAACACACTAAAAACAACAGTCAATTGATGCCCAAACGGTTGAGTTGGTTATTCGTGACTGGTGAGAAAAGTCGCTTAAAAACACAGGTCAAAACGGAGATATTACGGTCATTTGAAATTTATGTCTTTCCCAAGATCGGCAGTCTACCTCATGATAAAACCCGCTTGCATGTCTGGTTATCGTTAATAGAGGATGTGATAAAAGAGAAACCCTCGATAAGC
>DAYVGO010000020.1:0-69889 GCA_045399315.1 Arsenophonus sp. | reverse complement strand
GCCGAACTCAGAAGTGAAATGCCGTAGCGCCGATGGTAGTGTGGGGTCTCCCCATGTGAGAGTAGGGAGCTGCCAGACTTTGAATAAGTTAAGAAAGCCACCCAAAGGGTGGCTTTTTTTATCTGAAAATATATCTATCTGCCACATAAAATTGATATAACAATTTTAATAAATTTATATCAGATAAATTTAATACTGATGCCAATTTTTTTATCAATAATATAAAGGATATTTATATAACTCTTGGATCTTCCATCTGAGTATAATTAACGTTGTAAATTATTTCATAATATATTGATTTAACTTAGTGGTGTTATTTTTTCACTAATGAAATAATGATAATTTGCTTTTTTTAACATAATTGAATACCTGAGCATTTATCTATTGAATATTTGATATAAGTTTAATAATTTCAATGAAAGGATAATGATTAAGGTAAACATATGTTAGCTGAACCGATGCTAGGTATTGTTGTTGCAGTATTTAATGGCAAACCATTCTTACCAAAAATTTTTAATTGCTTTGAACAACAAAAACTAGAAAATTGGGAGCTTATTTTATTCAATGATGGTTCTACATATAACAGTGCTTTATTATTAGAGGAATGTATAGAGCGATTTCCGAATACTAAAATTATACATCAGGAAAACTTAGGGGTTTTTATCGCCAGAAATGAAGTAATGAATGTTGCGACCGGTAAATATATCACTTTTCCTGATATTGATGATATTGTTCATTTGTATGTATAACCGTTTATTAGAGTTAGCAACACTTGGTGATTTAGATGTTGTGATGTGTAATGGTATTTATATTTATACTGACGGCTCACCTTATCAATTTTCCCGTTAAAGAAAGTCCCATCAACAGGCATCATTTCAGTTCTTGAATGGTTAAAAAAAGGGTTAAGTTCACGTAAATTTTTATATGTTACTTGGTTGAATATATATAAATTGAGTTTTATTCGTGAACATCAATATCAGTTTAAACCACAACTTCATCATCAAGATCATACCTTGAACAACAGAAATATTACTTAATGCAAAACGCGTTCAGTTTATTAATGAGTCTTATTATGATTATTTTATTCATGATAAATCAGTTTCTCATTCGTTGAGCGGTGATGCTTTACGGGTACGTAAGTAATACTTATTTAAAAATTATTGATATGTTGATGGATATTTATCAAAAATATCCTAATGCTGTAAATCAAACATCAGCTAATTGGTGGCAGATTGGTAAGGAAGGCTTTGGCGTAGTATTGTCTATTCAAGCTATTAAATCACTGGAAATTAAATATGAGATGGTTAAGTGTTTTTTTGACGAGAGATATTGGCGGATCACGTGGCAACATGTAACGACTTTAAAATTAAAGTGGCGACTGGGTCGGTGTTATTTACCACTGATCGTTACTTAAATATAAATCATAATGATCTACAATTGAAAGGTAAGTGAAAAGGGTTTTTGTTATAAAAGAGTAGTTGTATATTCAGTATCATTTGACAATGAGGAGAATGTTAAAATTATGCAAGAATTTAAGGCATCTTACTCTACAAATGTGATGAGTTGAATGGATCAAGTTGTTCTTTTCTTTACAATATCTTAGGATCTTAGATAAATTTCCTAAGTAATGAATCATGTTTGCCAGTGTTTGTTTAAACAAACACTGGTAATTTTTTGTATCAGTGTTAAAAGATAGTTGATGCTATTTTTTAAATTAAGAGATAACATTTTTCAGTAAATAATTTAAATAGAGTGATCTATTAATATAATGAGTTATATGACCAATAATAACATGGATAATTAATGTTAACATTACTTGAATTATTGTCATCAGTGGCTTTACTAGTGTGGGGCACATATATTGTCCGGACTGGTATTATGCGGGTTTTCGGTACTGATTTACGTCGAATATTAGGACAAAGTATCGGTAAAAAGTTACAGGCTTTTTTAGCTGGTATTGGTGTCACTGCTTTAGTACAAAGTAGTAATGCGACGGCATTATTGGTTATTTCTTTTGTAACACAAGGTTTAATTTCTATCACGCCCGCTATGGTAATTATGCTGGGTGCGGACGTCGGTACCGCGATAATGGCCCGAGTGTTAACTTTTGATTTGGCATGGCTATCACCATTGTTAATTTTATTTGGTGTTATTGCTTTTCTTAGTCAGAAAAAAAATCGTGTTGGTCAATTAGGGAGAATTGCCATAGGTTTAGGGCTAATTTTATTAGCTTTGCAGCTTATTGTTAATTCAGCAGTACCGATTACTAATTCATCAGCTATACAAGCAATTTTTACCTCTTTAAGTGGTGATACTGACTTAGCACTACTGGTTGGTGCTGTATTTGCGATGCTCACTTATTCCAGTCTGGCAGCTGTTTTGTTGACTGTAACATTAAGTGTAGCAGGACTAGTACCGCTTTATATTAGTCTGTCTATTGTTCTTGGTTCAAATATCGGTAGTGGCTTATTGGCTCTGATAGGTAGTAGTCAGCAAAGTGGTTCAGCACGCCAGGTGGCTTTAGGTAGTTTGTTATTTAAACTCATTGGTGCGATGTTGGTTTTACCATGGATTAAACAATTAGCTGCTTGGATTGGTCAGTATAATTTTAATGCGTCTGAAGTCGTGATCTATTTTCATGTGTTTTATAATTTACTACGTTGCTTAGTTATGCTGCCCTTTGTCGAATTCATGTCGCGTTTATGTCAACGTCTTGTTCCTAATACTCCAGAAGAAACTGAGGTTTTTGCGCCTCGTTATTTGGATAAAGGTGCTTTAGAGACACCGTCATTAGCTATTGCTAATGCAGTAAGAGAAACATTACGTATGGGGGATGTCGTTGAGCAAATGGTGCAACGTTTGGCTGAAGTCCTGAATGGTAATAAAATACAGCGGCGTTATATTGGGTATTTAGAAGAAGAGATCGATATGCTACATAGTAGTATTAAACTCTACCTGGCCCAAATTCAACAAAATGACTTGGGGAAAGCTGATTCTCGTCGCTGGGCTGAAATTATTGATACCGCTTTGAATTTACAGCAATCAGCAACCATTATTAGTCGTATGGCTATAGAAATAGTTAAAAAAGTATTTGACAAGCAATATGTTTTCTCACATGAAGGCGCTAAGGAACTGAATATACTTATGGAGCGTTTGCAGAATAACTTAAATTTGGCAATGTCGGTATTTGTGTCTGGTGATATAGATAATGCGCGTCGATTACGAAGAGCTAAGCATCGATTTCGATTATTAAATCAACGTTATGCTTATGCACATGTTGAGCGCCTACATAAACAGAATGTACAAAGTCTAGATACCAGCAACTTGCATGTTAGTTTACTTGGCGATATGAAAAGATTAAATTCGCTTTTTTGTGCGATTGCTTATCATGTGTTAGAAGATGTGAGTGAAAACCGTACTGAACAAATTAATCAGGAAAATGATAAAAATATATAATTAATTACTTAAATGATAATTGGAACTTTAATGACTAACACATAATTTAAATCATTACCTTTATGAAATTTGGTCATTTAAAATAAATTATTTACGGATGCTATATTAAATTCACTATTAAAGAACGTTACTACTTCCATTATTATCTCAAACGTCCTAAAAATAAAAGTGATAACAATGCCTTAGATAATCTTTTAACAGTTAATTATTTTAGTCAAGATTGGTCATATGAGATTCAACGATATTTACTGGCCTGATAAATTTTGAATTTACCTGTTTGAGCTAGTATTTCATGGCGACCAAAAGCATTATCTAACCAATCTGGATAAGGCAAGAAGGCATTGGCAACTATTCTGAATTTTCCACCTGGTTTTAGATAATTAAGTGCTTGTTTTATGATTGTTTCTGCGGCTGAATAATCTGTTTTCAATCCATCATGGAATGGCGGGTTACAAATTATCCAGTCGTAAGTATTTTCAATGGTAGAGTAGGTATCACTTGCTGTGACATGGCCGGTTAAGTCATTTATTTTTAATGTTTCAATAGATGAAGTTACGGCAGCAACATGAGTATCACAGAGAGTTAATTTTATGCTAGGATTTTTCTTGCCAATAACCGTGCCTAGTACACCACAACCAGATGCCATATCTAATAACTGACCTTTTATTGGTGTTTGAAATGTAGAAAGGAGTAGTTGACTACCGGTATCTAGTGCTTGTTGACTAAATACTCCTGGTAGTGATTTGATAGTAATATCAGCTACCTTATAAATATTCCACCAATCTTGTAAATGAAATGATGGTTGTTTTTCTAACTGGCAATAATAGAGGCTACTGCGTCGTGCTGCATCAATTTTACGTACACAACCAATTTTTTTTAAGATTTTATCGACGCTATTTACACCACTACGATTTTCACCAACAATAAAGATATTACTACCTATAGGTAAAACTGAGCAAATATTTTGTAGTTGGAAATTGGCTTCTTGTTTGTTTTTGGGCCAAAAATAGATCAATGTATTAAATTGCTCAGCCAGGTTTTTTGCCAGAGTTAAGTCATAATGAGCATTTTTGCCCAGCTGTTTGTTAAATGATAACCAGTAGTGATATTGATTAGTTAAGATATGTAAAATTTCAGTGCTAATTGCTGCACTAATATTATCTTGTAGGTCACCAGCGATTAAAACGCGACGGCCAATAAAATATTCATCATGGCGTAAAATCACTTCACTAGCAGGCGTCAGTGAAGACATAAATTTGGACTCCTATGTTACTTTATGATTTTTTATATAGCCTATAAAAGGAAAAAAATTCGCCACGTGGCGCAAGTAAAAACATCTCTCGTAAGAGCGGTAAATTTTGATAAGTTAGTGAGATACAAATTTATTATCACGATTGTATCACTATTATTAGATTTCAATCCAATGGTTCCTTTTCAGCAAATATTTGGCGATCATTTAGGTGATTTGTCACTTAATAATTTGGGCGTAAAATTTATATTCGATTTGTAGTATAGATTTAGTAAAATAAATTTCTTATTGTGAGAAATCCTGATCACGCTTTTATTGCTAAGTTTTGCAATTTATTGATAAGGTTTTTGCCGGCATGCTTTATTTTGATTTATGTAGCTCTGTTTGATAAGGTAGATTTGGTATGTATCGTTGTGAGCTAGTTTGATGACGGTTAGAGATCAGTTACTAAAGCGCATGGGAATTATGCAATGGACATTACGCAATCCGACGGTATTGCGTGGTGAACATGCAGTGTCTATTCCTGATTCTACCCAATTAGTTATCATCTCTGATGAGCGCATTGATTTAAGTAATATTTTTGTCAAAGATATTTTACGGGCAATGATGATAGATAGTCGTCAGGTAGTTTGTCTATTAACTAAAGAGATACCGCTGTTACCTGAAGAAGTTAATTGGCCTTGTTGGATCTTAGGCAAACAGTTACCAATCACTTCAAAGAAGTGGCTAATCCATACTTTGCCATTGGCAGAAATTTATTGTAATCCTCAGTCTAAAAGCGCTTTATGGGCGCAAATATGCCAGTATGAAAATAATTTCGAATTTAGATCAAACTGATTTGGCATCTGCATTTGCTATTGAAAAGATAAGTCATGCTTTTCCTTGGAGTGAGAAAATTTTTTACAGTAATCAAGGAAAGCAATATATTAATTTAAAGGTCAGTTTGCAAAATCGATTAATTGGCTTTGTTATCACACAATTTCTGCTTGATGAGGCAACACTATTTAATATTGCTATTTATCCTGATTATCAAGGTCAAGGTTATGGAGAGTGTTTACTTCGTTATTTGATTGATCATTTGTCAAATAAGGGCATTCAAATTTTATGGTTGGAAGTCAGGCAATCAAATCATGCTGCAATTCACCTATATGAAAAACTTGGTTTTCATATTGTCACAATAAGAAAAAATTATTATCCGGCGGCAAAAAAACGGGAAGATGCGGTGGTTATGGCACTGACTATTATACCGGACAGTATGTCTACTTTATAAATATAAAACAGCTTAATTAAGATAAAAAAATGGTTTATATTCGATAATAGCACCATTGATAGATGTTATTAACTAGTAATTTGTGTGGCAAAATTATCTTAATAGAGTCTATTTGCAATGAAACAACATAGAGAAATTATCTCGCTTTTTTATAAGAAATTTAAATGCATTGTAGATCAGTGTTTATCACATTGTTGCCGTGGCTGGACGATTAATATCGATAAAAAGACCCATAAAAAATATAAAACAGCGCATCAAATTGCAATCAAACAGATCAGCAATAAACATCTTATTAAATATCCTAATGGTAGTAGTACTAACAATTATTCTTATATCGCAATGAATGAAGCAGGAAATTGTCCGTTTTTTGGCAGTGATAAGTTGTGTGGCATTTATAAAACATTAGACCCCAAGGCATTAAAGTCATACTTGCCAGACTCATCCACGATCAAAAACGCAACTGAATGGTTATACTCAACATTCGTTAAGTTTTTCTTGTCCTGAAGTGGTTCGTTTAGTGTTATTTCAGCCAGATTCGATGAAATATGAAGAAAATACCCTAGTTGAAAATGCAAAAGTTACTGAAAAACGTATAATTGATCAGCACAAATTGGCCATGCAACGCATCAGGTCATACAGTTATTTTGTAGCCATTTAATTATGGCGGAGAGTCCTGTTATTAAAAATAATCTCTATGCGCTAGCCCAGTTTTTTGTGTTTTTACAATCAATTGATTACCAGGTCGAGGACAATTATAGCCAAGTTGAATGTATACTTATGTCATTAGTAGAAAAATTAACTAATGGAAAAATATATTTATAAAGAAAACAGCTAACATCTTTCACCAGGCATCATTAAAATTTTCCTTGTTGCTAATTATGTTATGTTTTTTTACCACAATGGTTCGCTCTCAACACTATTTGTTGCCGGCTTTCACCAATACTATGCATTTTTTTGATTTATAATCAGCATCACTTAATGAAGATATGGCCACTAATTGGCAAAAATTGGATGATGAATGGCAAAACATTTTATCAACCAGTTGGTTATCTGAACCATATGTACTAAAAAACTATTTTCTTTATCAAATATACGACGAAAAGTTTGGGTTATATGATTTGAAGCAGAGTTTATGATTACTTTATTATTATTTTGCTGATTATTTTTATATTAAAACGTTATTATCTGTCCAATCAGCGTATGATATAGAGGTATCAAAGGAAAGTATTCAGTTAATGTTTTGTCATTATTCGACCATTACCCAGCATTCCTTTAATGTACGCCAGCAGCTTGATGAGCTAATTAATAAACTTAATTATGGTGATGATTTATCTTATTTGTTGTTAAATTAAATAATTTTTATTCAAAAGATCTCAACAATGTCACCTTTTTTGATGGCATTTTTATATTATTTTCTGCTTTTACTGATAGGTAGATTTTTCAAACTAATATGATGTAGTTAATATTTATGTCAATCATGCACTGATATTAGCGGAAAAAGGCTTATAATATTTTATAGAATAAAAAAATAGTAAAGAACACTATCATGTAATAAATATTATAGTAATAGGTTTGCTACTTTAATTAAATAATTCATATTTAGCTAAAAACAATTTTTTGATCTTTTTGTATTTAATTTTGTAGACTACATAAAAATGTTTTTTTAGTTAGTTGGTAATTGTTTTCAAAATGACTTTGTCAGTGTAGAATTTTTACCAATTTTTTATACATCAGGTTGTGTATGTTGGATAGTTATAATGAATGAGAATAGTTTTTGTCAAAAAATACAGCGGCGAAGAACTTTTGCTATCATTTCTCACCCTGATGCAGGGAAAACAACGATCACAGAAAAAGTGCTGTTATTTGGCCAGGCTATTCAAAAGGCTGGGACAGTAAAAGGCCGAGGTTCGAATCAACATGCTAAGTCCGACTGGATGGAAATGGAAAAACAGCGTGGCATCTCGATTACTACTTCAGTAATGCAATTTCCTTATAAAAATTGCTTGATTAATTTGCTCGATACGCCAGGGCATAAGGATTTTTCGGAAGATACCTATCGTACTTTAACGGCGGTCGATTGTTGTTTGATGGTAATTGATGCGGCGAAAGGTGTTGAAGATCGCACACGTAAATTGATGGAAGTGACTCGGCTGCGTGATACACCTATTTTAACCTTTATGAATAAATTAGATCGTGATATTCGTGATCCAATGGAATTAATGGATGAGGTTGAAAGTGAATTGAGTATTGCTTGTAGCTCTATTACTTGGCCAATTGGTTGTGGTAAATTATTTAAAGGGGTTTATCACCTTTATCGTGATGAAACCATTTTGTACCAGAGCGGCCAAGGGCGTGCTATTCAAGAAGTACGTATTATTAAAGGATTAAATAATACTGATTTGGATAAAGTGATCGGTGATGATTTTGCTGCTCAGTTACGAGAAGAGCTTGAGTTAGTAAAAGGGGTTTCTCACGAATTCAATTTAGATGCTTTTTTGCAAGGCAAGTTAACACCGGTCTTTTTTGGTACCGCTTTGGGTAATTTTGGTGTTGATCATATGCTAGATGGTTTGATCGATTGGGCTCCAACACCGATGCTGCGGCAGGCTGACAGCCGTATTGTAAAAGCCCAAGAAGAAAAGTTCTCTGGTTTTGTATTCAAAATACAAGCTAATATGGATCCTAAACATCGCGATCGGGTAGCTTTTTTACGTATTGTCTCTGGTAGTTATCAAAAGGGTATGAAACTTTATCAGGTGCGAAATAAAAAAGATGTGGTTATCTCAGATGCGCTCACTTTTATGGCTGGTGATCGATCACATGTTGAAGAAGCGTTTCCCGGTGATATTATTGGATTACATAATCATGGCACTATTCAGATTGGTGATACCTTTACCCAGGGTGAAGTGCTAAAGTTTATTGGAATTCCTAATTTTGCGCCTGAGCTTTTTAAACGTATTCGTTTACGTGATCCTTTAAAACAGAAGCAGTTACTTAAAGGATTGGTTCAATTATCAGAAGAAGGTGCTGTTCAGGTCTTTCATCCTTTAGCAAATAATGATCTTATTGTTGGTGCTGTTGGTATTCTTCAGTTTGATGTGGTGGTAGCACGTTTGAAGAGTGAATACAATGTTGAAGCTATTTATGAGCCGGTAAATGTGTCAACAGCACGCTGGATCGAATGTGATGACATAAGAAAGTTAGAAGAGTTCAAACGTAAAAATGAACAGAATCTGGCTTTAGATGGCAGTAGCAATCTTAGCTATATTGCGCCAACGATGGTAAATCTTAATCTAACCAAAGAGCGTTATCCTGAAATTCGGTTCTGTAAAACGCGTGAGCATTAATTGCACATTGATTTTTTGTTAAATTACCCTCACTTGTTATTAGTGGGGGGTATGTGACTGTTTTTAATTATTGTATTGATTGATTTCCCCACTGTTATAAGTTGTTAAAAATCTCAGTATTAAACAGCAATAATGGATTTTAAATAGCAGATTGTATTTAAAGGGTCTACTATCAGTTTCAAGGGGAAATAAGCAACATGGGAAAACATATATCAGTTACACTGGGTAATATTGAGCCGTTAACCTTCTATGATAATGTAGCTAATACCGGCAAAATAGCATTAGTTTGTGAGGGTGGTGGCCAGCATGGTATTTTTAGGTGTATTGGATGAATTTCTCCGAGTTGCATTCAATCCCTTTGATATAATGATAGGAACCTCCGCTGGTACACAAAATTTGTTGGCCTGTCTTTGTCAGCAGCGCGGTTATGCCTATCAAGTGATCACTAAATATACCACTAAGTCTCAGTTTTTTAATCCATTACGTTTTATTCGTGGTAGTCATGTGATTGATTTAGAATGGTTAATTGATGTCACCTCTCGTGATTTACCACTTGATTTTTCTACTGGATTAGCTTGCTTAGATGGCGGACGCCAATTTTTAATTAGTGCATGTTGCTATAATGATTTTAGTCCTGTTTATTGTAGTCAACACAGGAGACTGGTTAGATATTATTCGGGCATCAAGTGCTATCCCGGGATTTTATCGCCAGGGGGGCAAGATATAATAGTAAGCTTTATCATGGTGGTATAACCGCTTCAATACTAGTTGAGGAAGCTTATCATCGTGGTGCAAAAACAACCGTGGTAATTAGAACAGTGTTTGCTGGAATTTATTACCCATCCGAATGGTTAAAGAAGATAACTCGTTGGCTAGAACACCGTAATATAAGGCGTATGGCGAATATGATCAAAGTGCATATTAAAAGCTACCAACAGACCCAAAAATTTATTGCTACGCCACCGCCGGGTATTCAAATTTTTAAAATTTATCACTGCAACCTTTAATGAGTTGTGCATTAGGTAGCCACATTTCAACATTGGAGCGTGATTATCATATTGGACGTCGCTGTGGTCGCTATTTTTTAGCTAACTTGGGGCACTATTTTTCTGCTAATGAGTTAGCCTCTCATCCGCTTTCTATTAGTAATAATCTAGCTGTTAATTCGGCATCTTTGTCTGCTGATATGCTATCCAATCAACAAGAAAACGAGCCAAAATCAGGTGATGAAGGATTAGTTATTGATGTTTGTTGATACCCATTGTCATTTTGATTTTTCCCCATTTATTGATGATATGAAGATAGCTTTTCACAGGCAGTTCAAGTTGGTGTCACCGATATTATTCACCCGATCATTTTGCTAAATTAGAGGCATTATTGCATTACAACAGCAATAAATGTGTTGCTGTTGGTGAAATAGGCCTGGACTATTTTGTTGTTAATGCAGTAGTTGAGCAACAACAAGCACTGCTGATCTAGCAATTAAAGCTGGCTAAACAATATGATTTATCAATTATTCTTCATTCGCGTAAGAGTCATGATCAATTAGCTGCTTTATTAAGACGATTTGAGGTGCCGAGTAAAGATGTGATACATGGGTTTGCTGGCAGTTTGTTGCAGGCGAATGTTTTTATCCGTTTAGGCTATTTTATTGGTGTAGGTGGTGTGATCACCTATGCACGGGCTAAGAAAACCAGAGCAGTAATTGCGCAATTGCAATTGACGTTATTAGTACTTAAAACCGATGCACCTGATATGCCCTTAGCCGGATTTCAGGGGCAGGTTAATCGTCCCGAAAGGATACGCTTGATCTTTGAAGCATTATGTAATATTCGGCCAGAGCCAGCAGAGGAAATTGAAGCACAACTTTATAACAATAGCTTGCGACTATTTAATATAAAAAAAGAGCTGGCAAATATTGATCAATAATCTTACTTATATGTTTATTTAATGGTGTTTAAGGCGCTTATTTAGCTAATTTTTGCCGGCAATATAGGTTAGCGTAAGTGATATGTATGGCAAAATTTATTTTTTTCGTTATTATTATTTGTGATATGGACTGCAAGTTATTAATGCGAAATCGTTATAATGTCGGTGCATTAAACTGGCAGTTTATTTTTTTAAACAATAGAAACTTTTCGTTTGATATAAAATACACAGGGATATTATTCATGCAACTCATGATGAGCCTGCTAGGGATGGTAGTATTGGGTTTTATCGCTATCATTTTTCCAGTAATCGTCAAGCAATTAAATTCCGCACTCTTCACTCTTTAGAAACCGTATCTGACGCAGTCTCTAATGTAATTGGTTATGGCCAAATTGGTATGGATTTTATTTTTGGTGGATTGGTCTCCAATAAAATGTTTGAACTATTTGGCGGTAGTGGTTTTATTTTTGTCTTACGTGTTTTATCGATTATTGTTTTCTTTTCATCATTAATCGCCGTGCTTTATTATCTTGGTATTATGCAGTTTTTTATCAAAACCTTAGGTGGATTTTTGCAATGGATATTGGACACTTCACGTACTGAGTCATTATCGGCCACTGACAATATTTTTGTCGGTCATCTCGAAGTGCCCTTGGTTGTCAGACCTTATATTGCTACAATGACTAATTTTGATCTATTTGCTGTTATGTATGGTGGCTTAGTTTCCGCTGCTGGCTCTGTCTTGGCGGGTTATGCCTAAATGGGGGTGCCAATGGAGTATCTAATTGCGGCATCTTTTATGGCTGCTCCAGGGGGATTATTGTTTGCCAAATTAATGGTACCGGAAGCAGAGAAAACCCATGATGCAGTGAATATGGTTAGTGTAGCTAGTGGTGAAGAAAGACCGGTTAACATTATTGATGCCGCTGCCGCTTCTTCCGGCATGCAACTTGCTGTGAATGTTGGTGTGATGTTGCTGGCATTTGTGGCATTGATTGCTTTACTTAACTGTATCTTGGGTGTGATTGGTGGCTGGATCCATGTTCCAGGTTTATCATTAGAATTTATCTTGGGTTGGATCTTCGCATCGATTGCCTATCTGATTGGCATGAAGCGACGATCGCTGGCTCGTTTATCGGGCAAAAGTTGGTGGTCAATGAATTTGTTGCTTATATGAATTTTGGCGAATACTTAAAACCTAATAGCGAGATTATTGCTGCGGGTAAGCAAGTGCTTTCTGAATATACCAAAGCTATAATCTCTTTTGCATTATGTGGTTTTGCTAATTTGGCTTCAGTTGCCATATTACTTGGTGGTTTAGGTGGAATTGTACCAAACCGTCGTAAAGATGTTACTCGACGAGGTTTGAAAGTGGTATTAGCCGGTTCGTTATCTAATTTGATGAGTGCTACTATTGCCTGCTTCTTTTTATCGTAAGCTAATAAATTTTGTGTATTAAATGGATTGTTTCATAGTTGAAACAAGTAGGTCATTAGCTGTAGAGAGTCGTTATAATGGAATTGAAATTAGCTGCTCAACGCGCATTAAATTTAATGGATCTGACCATGCTAAATGATGGTGCTACTGATGAAAAAGTGAAGATATTATGTCATCAAGCAAAAACACCACAGGGCAATACTGCTGCGATATGTATTTATCCTCGTTTTATTCCATTGGCACGTAATGTTTTAGCTGAACAAAATACCCCGTATATTCACATTGCAACTGTAACTAATTTCCCTTTTGGTGGGCATGATGTTGCTGTTGCATTAGCTGAAACACAAGATGCTATTGCTTATGGAGCTGATGAAATTGATGTTGTTTTTCCCTATCGGGCATTGTTAGCAGGTAATAAGCAAATTGGTTTTGATTTGGTTAAGGTGTGTAAAGAAATTTGTGTTACTAGTAGGGTTTTACTAAAAGTCATTATTGAAGCCGGTGAATTAAAGCAGGCTGCTCTTATTCGCCAAGCAGCCGAAATTGCTATTGAGGCCGGCGCTGATTTTATTAAGACCTCAACGGGTAAGGTAGCGATAAATGCCACCATTGAGAATGTTGAAATTTTGCTTAAGGTTATTCAAGAGATGGGCGTTGCTAGCAAGGTTGGTTGTAAGGTAGCTGGTGGCGTTAGTACTGTAGAAGAAGCTGCTCAATATCTGGCTTTAGCCGATGGTATTATGGGAAAGGAATGGGTAGATAAATATCATTTTCGTTTTGGCACATCTAGCTTATTAACTAGTGTATTAATTACTTTGGGATGCCCAATGGATAATTTCGCTGACGACTATTAGCTTTTATTTATCTTTTTTTATGCAACTTTTCAGTAATTATTGGTTGGCAAAAAAATGAAAATATTTATTTTAATAACAGCAAATTTTTTAATTAATGACATCTATTATTTTTTGATTTTAGTTGCGATAGCAAATAGCTATTCTAAACTTTGGTTATGCAATGAGTTATTTTTTGCTTAATAATGGATTAATTGAATTTGAACTAACCAAAGGTAGGTTATGAAACGTATATTCATTATAGTTCTTGATTCTTTTGGTATCGGTGCAACGCCTGATGCTGAAAGATTTGGCGATGCGGGCGCAAACACTTTAGGGCATATCGCTAAAGCATGTGCGCTTGGGGAGGCTAATAAGGGACGCAAAGGTAAACTCTATTTGCCAAATTTATCACGTTTAGGCTTAGGAAAAGCGGCAGAAGCATCATCAGGAACATTTCCTATAGGGTTGGATGAAAATGCCGAGATTATTGGTGCATATGGTTATGCTAGTGAGTTATCTTCTGGTAAAGATACACCATCAGGCCATTGGGAAATTGCTGGAGTTCCGGTTTTGTTTGAATGGGGATATTTTACCGAAGAAAAAAACAGCTTTCCCCAACCATTATTGGATAAGTTAGTAGCAGAGGCTAATTTGCCCGGCTATCTTGGTAATTGCCATTCATCTGGTACGGTGATCCTGAATCAATTAGGCGAAGAGCATATGAAAACAGGGAAACCTATTTTTTATACTTCTGCCGATTCGGTTTTTCAAATAGCCTGCCACGAAGAGACTTTTAGTCTTGAAAATCTTTATAAGCTTTGTCAGATAACGAGAAAAGCGCTAGATGATGGTGCTTATAATATCGGTCGTGTTATTGCACGTCCTTTTATTGGCAGCAAGGCCGGCTGTTTTCAGCGCACAGGTAATCGTCGGGATTATTCAGTAGAACCACCTGCCCCAACCATGCTTAAAAAATTGGTTGAAGAAAAAGCCGGTGAAGTGGTGTCCATTGGCAAGATCGCAGATATTTATGCCAATGTTGGCATTACTAAACAAGTAAAAGCAACCGGAATTGAAGCACTATTTGATGCCAGTCTTAAAGAGATCAAAAACGCGGCTGATAATACCATAGTATTTACTAATTTTGTTGATTTTGATTCTTCCTATGGACATCGTCGAGATGTTGCTGGTTATGCAGCCGGATTAGAGTTATTTGATCGCCGTTTGCCAGAAATGTTGGTATTAATTGAAAATGGTGATGTTTTGATTATTACTGCTGATCACGGTTGTGACCCGACTTGGCCAGGAACTGATCATACACGGGAAAATGTTCCTATTTTAGTTTATGGGCCGATAGTAAAACCTGGTGCATTAGGTCACCGACGGACTTTTGCAGATATTGGTCAAACTGTGGCTCGTTATTTTGGTTTATCCCCCATGACATATGGCAAGGCGCTGTTTTAAGTATGATGGGAAATATTTGTTTATATTCTCACTGTTATCTAATAAGAAATAAAAGGAAATTTATTTATGGCTACCCCACATATTAATGCTGAGATGGGCGATTTTGCTGATGTTGTGTTGATGCCTGGTGATCCGCTACGTGCGAAGCATATTGCAGAAAATTTTTTGACCGACAGTCGTCAGGTAAATAATGTTCGTGGTATGTTAGGTTTTACTGGTAATTATAGAGGTCGTCGTATTTCTGTGATGGGACATGGTATCGGTATCCCTTCTTGCTCAATCTATATGAAAGAGTTAATTACTGACTTCGATGTTAAAACGATACTAAGGGTAGGTTCCTGCGGTGCTATTAGTCATGACGTAAAATTACGGGATATTATTATCGGCATGGGGGCATGCACTGATTCTAAGGTGAATCGGCTAAAATTTAATGATAATGATTTTGCTGCTATTGCGGATTATGATTTAATTCATAATGTGGTAACTACTTCTAAAGCCAAGAATATCAAGGTTCGGGTCGGCAATATTTTTTCTACTGATCTTTTTTATACACCACGAATGCAAGTTTTTGATATGATGGAAAAATATGGTGTTTTGGCGGTAGAAATGGAAGCTGCGGGTATGTATAGTATTGCGGCGGAATATGGTGTTAAAGCATTAACTATTTGTACGGTTTCTGATCATATTCGTAGTGGTGAAGTAACGACTTCGGCAGAACGGCAAACGACATTTAATGAGATGGTTGAGATTGTGTTAGAATCAGTGCTATTGCTTGATTGAAAAAATAATTAAGTATAAACCAACCAAAAAAGCAGATTTTAATCTGCTTTTTTGGTTATTGATATTGTGATTTTTAATCTACTCAATAACTATGCTTTATTTTTTAGTAATTTTATTTCTTTTGTAATGATTAGCTGATTGTTTATTAGTTTGGTATAAAAGGTATTTTTGGCCAATTAATGGCAATGGATTTAGTTAAGACATTAGCCAATATAAAACCGATAATCAACGTTAAGAGTAGCATAATCCTTAATAAATTCGCCATATTATCTGTTTGTTTAGATCCTATACTAAATTGATGTGCATCTATGGTTAAACGTAAAAAGCCTTTTGGTTTTTTGGTATCTAAGATTGGAACAATCAATTGGTAATTAACATAGTTGTGGGATAGGAGTTGATTAAGAGATAACCGCTCTCGTAAAGCCACCTTTTCACCGGCATGTTGAATTTGAGTGCTGTCGTTCAAATAGACGTTTGCATCGAGAATATGTGCATTGATTGTTAATTGCTTAAGAATGGCAAGGATCTGTTCATTATTAAAATTCTTACCATCACTTTGTATATAATTGGACGAGCTAAAAGCAACTTGCTCAACTAGTGTTTGGGCAAGCTCTTTAAACCGTTCAACTCTGATTTGCTGTTGTGAACGACTAAAATAGCTAATTCCTTGGACTAGAATAACGAGTAAGGAGATGCAAATTAAAATGATAACTGTTTTATGTAATCGAAACTTTAATTTCGTTTTAGTCATAATAGGCTCTTTTAAACTTAGTTAATTATCATATGCCAGAGGTTGTGATGATAAGGTAGTTTGAAAAGTAGTTTTTTTGTTGGCTAATTGTCGTTATTGGATTACAGGAGTATGAATTAATGTCGACCAGTTTAACCTATTGTTATTTGCCTAATGAGATCCAAAAGTGGCCAGGATTACCGCTTTCATTAAGTGGTGAAGAAGTGATGCCATTGGATTATCGGGCTGGTGATAGTGGTTGGTTGCTTTATGGGCGAGGGCTTAATAAACAACGTATTAGTCAGTTTCAACAACGCTCAGGTAAAGCCATTGTCATTGTTTCTTCTTGGCGGATTGATGATTATCAAGTCGTTCGTATCGCCGGTAGCTTAACTGCAAAAATAAAAAAAATAACTGAAGAATGTAGTCTAGATGTCGTGCCACTGGGTAACATTCCCCGTTTACGTGTGCCAGGATTATTGGTGATGGATATGGATTCAACGGCAATTCAAATTGAATGCATCGATGAAATTGCTCGTCTGGCGGGAGTTGGTCAGCAGGTTGCAGAAATTACTGAACGTGCTATGCAAGGGGAAATTGATTTTAGTGAAAGTCTAAAAGCACGAGTTAAACTACTTGCCGGAACGGATGTGCAAATTTTGCACAAAGTATTAGAGCATATGCTTCTAACACCAGGCTTGACCAGTTTGGTTTGTAAATTACAGGCTTTTGACTGGCATGTTGTTGTTATTTCGGGTGGATTTAGTTTTTTTACTAATTATTTAAAAGAAAAATTAAAATTGACAGTAACGGTTGCTAACAGACTAGAAATTAAAGATAACAAATTAACAGGTAAACTGAATGGCAACATTGTTGATGCTAAAGTCAAAGCGCAAACGTTAATAAAATTAGCCAGGCAATATTCTATTCCAATCGAGCAAACGGTTGCCATTGGTGATGGTGCGAATGATGTAAAAATGATCCGTAGGGCTGGGCTAGGTATTGCTTACCATGCTAAACCTAAAGTACAGGCTAAGGCCAAAATAGTGATTCAACATGCTGATTTAATGGCAGTGCTTTGTATTTTAAGTGGTGGTTTAAAACATGAAGAGCGTTAACGATCAGAACATGACAGCAGAGAGGCAATAGTCTTGGCAAAAGCAGTAAAAAGAGCATTTGTTTGTAATAAATGTGGTGCAGATTATCCTCGATGGCAAGGGCAATGCATTGCTTGTCATAGCTGGAATACCATCACAGAGGTAAGGTTAGCAGCCAGTTCTTCCTCGCGAGCAGAACGTTTTAATGGTTATGCTGGCAACGCTGCCGGTAATCAAGTGCAGAGATTATCTGCCATCAGTTTAGAAGCAGTGCCGCGTTTTTCTACTGAATTTAAAGAATTTGATCGCGTGCTTGGTGGTGGAGTGGTTCCGGGTAGTGCTATCTTAATTGGAGGTAATCCAGGTGCCGGTAAAAGTACATTGCTGTTGCAAACCATGTGTCGACTTTCATCACAAATGAAAACTTTATACGTTACCGGTGAAGAGTCTTTGCAGCAAGTGGCGATGAGAGCTCATCGATTAGGATTACCGTCCGAACATCTCAATATGTTATCTGAAACTAGTATTGAGCAAATTTGTTTAATTGCCGAGCAGGAACAGTCAAAATTAATGGTAATTGATTCTATTCAGGTTATGCATATGGCGGATATACAGTCATCACCGGGTAGTGTGGCACAAGTGCGAGAAACTGCTGCCTATCTTACCCGCTTTGCTAAAACACGCGGTATAGCCATTATTATGGTAGGGCATGTGACTAAAGATGGTTCTTTGGCCGGCCCCAAAGTACTTGAACACTGTATTGATTGTTCGGTAATGCTCGATGGCGAAGCTGACTCGCGATTTCGTACTTTAAGAAGCCATAAGAATCGGTTTGGTGCGGTTAATGAGCTTGGTGTATTTGCCATGACGGAGAAAGGGTTAAAAGAAGTGAATAATCCATCCGCTATTTTTCTTAGTCGCGGAGAAGAGATCACATCGGGTAGCTCGGTGATGGTTGTCTGGGAAGGGACGCGCCCATTGTTGGTGGAAATTCAAGCGTTAGTGGATTATTCACTGTTAACTAATCCGCGGCGCGTTGCTGTTGGTTTGGAGCAAAATAGATTAGCTATTTTGCTGGCCATTTTGCATCGGCATGGAGGATTACAAATGTCCGATCAAGATGTTTTTGTTAATGTTGTCGGTGGGATTAAAGTGACAGAAACCAGTGCGGATCTTGCTTTACTGTTTTCTTTAGTCTCAAGTTTTCGTAATCGCCCACTGCCGCGTGATGTTGTGGTTTTTGGTGAGGTTGGATTGGCCGGTGAAATCCGTCCGGTACCTAGTGGACAAGAGCGGATCATTGAGGCGGCAAAACATGGTTTTAAACGGGCGATTGTTCCTTTTGCTAATGTACCCAAAAAATCATTACCTAATATGCAGTTGTTTGGTGTTAAAAAACTGTCAGAGGCATTAATGGTTATGGAAGACTTTGACTAACCGGAGCGGCTATGAAACAGTTTGATTATTTGAAACATGCAATCAAGCAAACTGGTTGTACTCTACAACAGATTGCTACAGCTTGCGGTATGACAAAAGGTTATTTGAGTCAATTAATTAATGATAAAATTAACAATCCTAGCGCGCGAAAAATTGCTGCCTTACATCGTTTTTTAAATATTGAATATCCGTTAAAGCCTAAACGTGTTGGGGTGGTATTTGGTAAGTTTTATCCATTACATACCGGGCATATTTATTTGATCCAGCGTGCCTGCAGTCAAGTTGATGAATTAAATGTCATCCTTTGTCATGACGAACCTCGAGATAGAGCACTTTTTATCGATAGTTCTATGTCACAGCAACCTACAGTAAGCGATCGGCTACGCTGGTTATTACAAACCTTTAAGTATCAAAAAAATATTTATATTCATTCTTTTGATGAACAGGGTATAGAGCCGTATCCACATGGCTGGCAAGCGTGGAGTGAAGGAATGAAAAAGTTTTTAATGGCCAAGAACATTCAACCACAATTTATTTATTCTGGTGAAGTAGAAGATATTGCTCATTATAAAAAATATCTTGAGGCAGAAGTCGTGCTTATCGATCCTGAACGCACGTTTATGAATATTAGTGGTAATCAAATTAGACAAGCTCCATTTCGTTATTGGGAATATATTCCAACCGAAGTAAAACCTTTTTTTGTCCGTAAGGTTGCCATATTAGGTGGAGAATCAAGTGGTAAATCAACTTTAGTTAACAAACTAGCTAATATTTTTAACACCACCAGTGTATGGGAATATGGACGTGATTACGTTTTTTCTCATTTAGGCGGTGATGAGATGGCGTTACAATATTCTGACTATGACAAGATCGCATTAGGGCATGCAAAATATATTGACTTTGCAGTTAAGTATGCCAATAAAGTGGTGTTTATCGATACTGATTTTATTACCACCCAAGCTTTTTGTATGCGCTATGAAGGTAAGGCTCACCCTTTTGTGCAAGCACTGATTGATGAATATCGTTTTGACTTGGTGATCTTGTTAGAAAATAATACCCCATGGGTTGCTGATGGATTGCGTAGTTTGGGCAGTGATGAGGAACGTATAACATTTCAAAATTTATTGATCGATCTCTTACTGGAAAATCAAGTGGAATTTGTGGTGGTTAATTCGCCTAATTATGATGACCGTTTTTTACGTTGTGTTGAGCTGGTTCAACAACTACTTATGATGGATGAAAATCCGCCGGTCTCTGAATAATAAGGCTTGCAGTAACAAGCCTTATCCTATTTGGGTTATTTACTCATTTTTTTATATTTGATGCTATGAGGTTCTAGCGCATCAGCGCCCAATGTCCGTTTTTTATACTCTTCATATTCACTGAAATTACCTTCGAAGAAAGTGACTTTTCCTTCATCTTGATAATCAATAATATGGCTGGCAATACGATCAAGGAACCAGCGATCATGGGAAATAACTAAAGCATTGCCCGGAAATTCCAGTAATGCATTTTCTAATGCTCGCAGCGTTTCGACATCCAGATCATTGGTTGGTTCATCCAGTAGTAGCATATTACCACCGACTTGGAGTAGTTTTGCCAGGTGTAAACGGCCACGTTCACCACCAGAAAGTTCTCCAACTCGCTTACTCTGATCAACACCTTTGAAATTAAAACGTCCGACATAAGCTCTACTTGGGATTTCGAAATTACCGATCCGCATAATGTCTTTTCCACCAGACACCTCTTCCCACACTGTTTTATTATTGTTCATTGTGTCACGAAACTGATCAACTGAGGCAATTTTAACGGTTTCACCTAAGGTTATGATACCCGAGTCAGGCTGCTCTTGACCTGAAATCATACGAAAAAGTGTCGATTTGCCTGCGCCATTTGGGCCGATAATACCAACGATAGCCCCTTTGGGGATCGAGAAACTGAGGTTTTCAATTAAGACCCGCTCACCATAGGATTTGCTAAGATTTTCTACCGTTAAGACTTTGTTTCCAAGACGTGGTCCTGGCGGAATGAAGAGCTCACTGGTTTCATTACGCTTTTGATACTCAACGCTATTTAACTCTTCAAAACGAGCTAAACGCGCTTTTCCTTTTGCTTGACGGCCTTTAGGATTTTGCCGGATCCACTCCAGTTCTTTTTCGATCGATTTACGGCGGGCAGCTTCGCTGGAAGATTCCTGTACTAAACGAGCCTCTTTTTGTTCTAACCAAGAGGAGTAATTACCTTGCCAAGGAATACCTTCGCCACGATCAAGTTCCAGGATCCAACCAGCAACGTTATCCAGAAAATAGCGATCATGAGTGATAGCGACCACAGTACCTTCATAATCGTGTAGAAAACGCTCTAACCAAGCAACCGATTCTGCATCTAAATGGTTAGTGGGTTCGTCAAGTAATAGCATATCGGGTTTTTCTAACAATAGACGACAAATGGCTACCCGACGCTGCTCTCCGCCTGAAAGTTGTTCTATTTTAGTCTCCCAAGAGGGTAAACGTAGTGCATCAGCTGCACGTTCTAACTGGTTATCCAAATTATGTCCATCATGTGATTGTAAAATAGCTTCTAACTCTGCTTGTTGTTTTGCCAATTTATCAAAATCAGCATCAGGCTCAGCGTAGGCCGCATAAACTTCATCAAGGCGAGTAAGGGCATTTTTTATTTCACTGAGAGCTTCTTCAACTGTTTCACGGACAGTATGGTTAGGATTGAGTTTGGGTTCTTGGGGTAAATAGCCAATTTTGATCCCTGGATTGTGGTGTGTTTCACCTTCTATTTCAGTATCAATGCCAGCCATAATGCGAAGTAATGTTGATTTACCCGCTCCATTCAGACCGAGAACACCAATTTTGGCGCCAGGGAAGAAGCTAAGAGAGATATTTTTTAAGATGTGTCTTTTGGGTGGGACAATTTTTCCCACTCGATGCATGGAATAGACGAACTGTGCCAATTTATTCTACCTTTTAGCTAATTGTATAATTTTAGATATCAATGTGTTGTTTATCTAATTTGAAGAAAATATTCATGCCCCTTTTTAAATTATGCATAAATTGTGATTAATAATGTTAATGTGATCCTAATCAGGATTTGTGGATGATTTTTACCATAAAGTTTTTTCTAAATAAATGATTACCTTATTCATATTAGATTGAGCCATTTTATTTAGCAGGTAAGCTGCTGGCTGGTTATTATATATCATCCTATTTACTATCATCACTACTTTAGTTTTTATGTAGGTTATTGCCTGTCAGGCATACTGGCAATAATTTTGCAATCATATGAAATTATGTTTTTATGATGTATTTTTCAAATTAGTACACTGATTATATTTGTTTTTGGTAATAATATTTTTATATAGATATTGTTATCGTAGATAGGAGTGAACAATAGGGCCGAAAAAGTGCTGGAAAGAGATATTATTACTGATTATCTTGTGGTATCTTTCCATGC
The DNA here is from genome assembly GCA_045399315.1 of Arsenophonus sp. GTDB lineage: Bacteria > Pseudomonadota > Gammaproteobacteria > Enterobacterales > Enterobacteriaceae > Arsenophonus. The sequence continues at coordinate 47,395 of DAYVGO010000020.1, read as the reverse complement.
ATTGGGTGCCTTATTGATCGCTCAATGAGAGCGTTATCAGGCAATTAAACAAGCGTGGGATGCCAATGGTGATAATCAAGTAGCTCGTTTGATGCCAACGTTAACTGACTATCCGCTTTATCCTTATTTAGAATATCGGTGATTGACGCAACATCTTAATACCCTTTCTGTACCGCAAGTTAAGGCTTTTATTAGGCAATATCCTTATTTTCCGCTAAACCAAAAACTAGCAACCCTTTTTGTCAATCAGCTTGCCGAACGCGGCGAATGGCAGAGCCTGCTATCTTTTAACCCCTAACTACCAAAAGCGATTATTGCACTCTGTAATTATTACTATGCAAAACGACAAACAGGTAATAAGCAAGTGGCATGGCGGGGAGCGAAAGAGATTTGACTACACGGTTATTCACTTCCTAAAGAGTGTGATCAACTTTTTACCCTTTGCAACAGGCGGGACAGTTAACGACTGAATTGATTTTGCAACGTATTTTTTTAGCTATCAAAAACAATGATGCTGCTCTGATTGCCAGCTTAGTAAATCGTTTACCAGCTAAAGCTCAAATCATTGGTCAGCACTTGGCCACGTTACAGAAAGATCCTCCTTCGTTGTGGAATTTGCCCGTATGGTCAAACCTTCTGATTTTAACCGGCAAGTAATATTGGAGATCTTTGACTGTTTTGCTGGCCAATTAGTAAAGAAGGCTAAGATAGTGATCCCGATTATTACCCAAGCACAGAAAATGAGCCATAGACAACGGCAGCAATTAAACGATGATATCGCCTGGCAATTATTCGCTGATGTGACAATACAGCAGGCCAAGTGGCGTGATGATACTATTCAGCATTCATCTTTCATTTCTTTGCGTGAACGGAGGGTGTGTTTAGCGTTGGTGAGTAATGATATGCTTTCACTTGTACAATGGTTGCAGCGGTTACCTAAAGAAAGCCAAAGTAAGGAAGAGAGGCAGTATTAGCGGGCGATAACCTTGGTAAATCGAGGAAAACATAAACAAGGTAAAAAGATATTATTTAACCTGGTAAAGCAGCGTGGATTTTATTCCATGGTTATGGCACAAAAACTGAACATCATGGCATATTCGGTTAAGTTGGCAGTTGCTACTAAACCTGGTGATGATATCGATTCATGACCTGAAGTGCGGCGAGTTAGTGAATTGTTGTTTTGGCAAAAGAAAACCTTAGCCCGAACTGAATGGATCAATCTCCTTAGTAGGCAGAAAAAAATTCGCCAATAGCGGCTAGCACGTTACGCATTTGAGCATCGCTGGGCTGATTTAAGTTTACAGGCGACTATAATTGGTAAATTGTGGGATCACTTAATAGAACGTTTTCCTATTACCTGGGAACATGAGTTTAAACACTATACGAAAGATAAAAAAATTGATAAAAATTTTGCCATGGAGATTGCCCGGCAAGAAAGTTGTTGGAATCCACAAATACATTCGGCAGCAGATGCGATTGGTTTAATGCAGTTAATGCCACAAACGGCACAACAAGTAGTGAAATCTAATGGTATAGCTGATTATACCGATAGTCGTAATTGATTAATCCAGAAAAAATATTGAAATTGGTACAGCATATTTAGAAGCAATTTTTCAGCAATTTTGTTTTAATCGTGTGTTAGCTAGAGCTGCTTATAATGCATGGTCTACCAGAGTTAGTCGTTGGTTGGCAGTCAGCAACGGCAAATTGAATGCTATCGCTTTTATTGAAAGTATCCCATTTTCTGAAACTCGAAGTTATGTTAAAAATGTTCTGGTACACCCTTTATTATCAACATCTTCTCAGCAATTCAGTTAATTTGTTAACAAATGTGAAGGGATGATGAACTATTAGTGCTTTTTATATTTATCCACCCATAGTTTATGTTATACTATTGTACTAGTTAAATAGTATGCGGTGGATATTATGGAAAACTATCTTATTGATCCAGCACTTCAACCTGAAGAAAATACCGATTGGCAATGTTTCGTGGAATTATTACGGAAAGCTTTTCAACAGGAGTTACAGCAACCCATTTTACAATTATTCTTAACCCCAGATGAACGGATGGTTTTGGCGACTAGAGTTCGGATTATACAGGCATTAATAGAAGGTGAAATGAGTCAGCGAGAGCTGCAAAGTGAATTAGGTGTCGGGATCGCAACCATTACGCGGGGTTCCAATAGTCTGAAAAGTGCTACTAGCGAAGTGAAAGCTTGGTTGCAACAACAGTTACTCAGGTCGTAAAATGTTTTATTGTTTGTGAAACAGTTTACCTTTTGTCTGTCTTCAAACGATTAGGCAAAGCTGACATGATTTAGTCGTCATGTAGCACATTAAGTTCTTTACAAATTTTATGTTGGATAGATATTAGTGTCAAAATAAGTGCTTGTTGGTAGACGCTGGTAAGGCTGAGTAAACCATTGGTAAAGAAATCAATTGCGCCTTCGCTATGTTTAATGTTAGCCATTCCAGTGATGTTAGCGATTACATCGCTTAACTCGTGGCCGTCACGGATAATAAGTAGAAGTGGTTGTATTACTACTAACAATGATGCTATTAATTTGATAATTGCCAGCACCAAAAACAGCTTGAAAGGCTAAGTTAATAGTGTTTATTTTAGCTGGATTTGCGGTTGCTGTGATTACTTTATACATTAATTAATATCCTTTAAAAATTTTATTTTGTGCAGTATAACGGAAAATTATTATGTTATAGGTCTATCTTGTTCGCCACGGAGAAACTGAATGGAACGTGGCTAGGTGTATTCAGGGACAATCTGACAGCTCGCTGACTGAAGTTGGTATAAAATAAGCTTAAATTGGTTGCTGAAAGAGTTAAATCAATTGGTATAACCCATATTTTATCCAGCGACTTAGGACACACGCAGAAAACAGCAGAAATTATCGCTCAAGTTTGCCATTGTAACATAATACTTGAGCCGCACTTACGGGAATTAAATAAAGGAATACTTGAAAGGCGTGCAATTGGTACGTTAAGTGATGAAGAAGAGTGTTGGCGTCGGAGTTTGGTTAATAGTTCTCCTGGGGCACGTATTCCAGCAGGTGAATCAATGGGAGAGATAACGGAACACATGTTTGCTGCTTTGGAGCATTGCTGTTCTTTACCAGCAGGGGAGTATACCTTATTGGTTAGTCACGGAATAGGCTTAGGAGCATTGCTTAATCGTATACTTGGTGTACCGACTTATGCTGAAAGACATTTACGTTTACGTAACTGCTCTATTTCCCAGGTAGATTATCAGGAGACACCTTGGTTAGCCAATGGCTGGGTAGTAGAAATAGCAGGGGATATTTCTTATTTAATTGAGCCTGCATTAGATGAACAGTAAATCTAATGTGGCAATATTTAATGGTAGCTGAAAATTTTGCCAAGGGAAAAATCCCTTGGATTTAATGACATAGTAACCTTTATAATCAAATAGACTCAGAGGGAGGAAGGTGTTCTTTTGATTGGCACAAAATAATCAAACACGGCCATATGATTTTTTGGATCATTATAATTACATCTAGGATGATTAGGATCTTTGAGTTGATAATGTTCAATATCGTGTCCGGCGCGACGAGTTAAATTAAGTTGGGGCATAATAGACACCATAAATCATATACAGAAATTGTTGCAGGTTACTTTTGGGTGGCTTTCCTTCAAAAGTAAATCGGGCATAATCACAGTCTTCAATAATAATCGATTGATATAAATTATTATCGTTATCAGCATATTGTGGTTCTACTGCGGTGATATATAAAACAGTTTGTTCATTATCCTTTTCTGAGTTATGTACGACATGATGTAAACCATAAACTTCCTCAGGAATAAGCTTGGCTTTTTCTCGGTAATATTGTCAGAAATGTTTGCACATTTTGGCACAGGTAGTAGACCATTCTTCTAGTATATAAGAGCAGGTTTGTTCTATTCCTATTAAATGTTTGGGTGCCAGTGTGACAAAGGCCACTTTTGGTGATTGTTGTTGTTCTAATGTAATTGGCGGTTGCATTCCTGTAGCACACCACTCTTCTCTACGACGATAGAGGGCAGGTGTAATGCCAAATTGTTTTTTAAAAGCGTGGGTAAACGTTTGCTGTGAATCAAAACGGTATTGTAATGCAATATCAAGAATTGGTCGGCTAGTTAGTCTAAGGGCAACAGCTGCACGGGAAAGTCGACGAGCACGGATGTAAGAACCGATCGCTTGCTGAGTGATGTTTTTAAACATTCGCTGTAAATGCCATTTTGAATAACCTGCTTTAGCCGCGACGTTATCGAGAAATAGCGGTTGATCTAAATGTGTATCGATCCAATATAATAAATCGTGAATAATATTGTTTTGATCCATAGAAATACCTGATTAAAATAATCACCTATAAATAGTATAAGGACTTTATAATAAACATCCATTTAATAATAGGTTACTTTATATAGCTATTTTATTATTTTTATAGATATTAATAACGTAAAAATAATTTTATTATTAAGGAAAATTAATATCATGCTAAATTTAACAAAGTTACTCTCTATTTTAATAATATTTTTTTTACCGAATACAATTTTTGCGGAAGAAATTGGTTCTGTTGATACTGTATTTAAATTTTTTGGTCCTGATAATAAATTTGTTATTGAAGCATTTGATGATCCAGATATTAACAATATAACTTGTTATTGGAGTCGGACAAAAACGGGCGATATTAAAGGAGGTTTAGGCTTGGCAGAAGATACTGCTGATGCAGCAATTTCTTGCCAACAGGTTGGGCCAATAATTATAGATGATAAGATTAAATAATAAAAAGAGAAAGTTGTTTTTCAAAAACGTACTTCATTAATTTTTTAAAAACTGCAGATAGTACGTTTTTACGATAAGCAACGGAATGCACTTATTTATCTGACTTATTCAGACAAAATAATTGATGGCTTTCCTAAAAATGCTATTAGTGCCGTGGCATTAATATATTTATTAAAACCCCGATCTAAATAAAAGGGGTTTAATATTTTATATTTATTCTTCAATATCACCACAGAAACGATAACCTTCACCATGGATGGTGGCAATAATTTCTGGTGTATCCGGTATGGATTCAAAGTGTTTACGAATACGGCGGATAGTCACATCAACGGTTCTGTCGTGGGGTTTTAATTCACGTCCTGTCATTTTTTTCAAGAGTTCGGCTCGTGTTTGAATTTTACCTGGATTTTCACAGAAGTGTAACATAGCTCTGAATTCACTGCGCGGTAATTTATATTGATCACCAATAGGGCTAATTAAAGAGCGGCTATTAATATCAAGTTCCCAGCCATTAAATTTATAGCTATCAACCTCGCGACGCTCCCCGCCGATTTTGCAAAGATTCATTGTGCGGGAAAGTAAATTTCGTGCCCGAATTGTTAATTCACGAGGGTTGAAAGGCTTAATAATATAATCATCAGCCCCAATTTCTAATCCTAATATCTTATCAACTTCATTGTCACGCCCGGTAAGAAACATCAGCGCAACATGAGCTTGCTCACGTAATTCACGTGCAAGTAGCAGACCATTTTTACCTGGCAAATTAATATCCATAATGACAAGGTTAATATCATTATTAGATAAAATATTGTGCATTTCGGCACCATCAGTAGCTTCATGTACAATATAGCCTTCTGCTTCGAAAATGCTTTTTAAGGTATTGCGTGTGACAATCTCGTCTTCAACAATCAAAATATGTGGGGTTTGCATATGTGCTACCTAACTCTCTACAATATAAATTACCAGATCTACACACTAATGTTTCAAAAGCATGTTTTCTCTAATTTCATTTTATAATACTAGTGAAAGCTTAGCGAATATCATTAAAGTTCATATAAATTTTTTGTAACAAAAAAACAATTATGACGAATCTAAAAGAAATTTACTAAACAATTTTTTTCTCATTTTATGTTAACAGCAATATAACAGCTAAAAAGCTATTTACCACCTAAAAAAATGACTTTTATTGATACACGTCAAAATCAAAATAAAGCTATTATAAAGATTATTACTTAAATTATATGATTTTTTTGTGTCATAAAAGATATTGTATTTATATTAAAATAGACGCTAATTTATATGAAAATATCAACGCCTCGCCACATATTATTGTTTATCCAAGTTAACATACAAGCATCACTTATTGAAATAGATAAAAATTCTTGTTTATTTGGTTATGGATATTTTTTTAACTGCTTAAAGTGCAATGTATTCTTGCTTACAATAGTTCCTTAATAAAAAAACAAATATATTTAATTGCTTTTAGTGATTAAAGAACAAATTATTTGACTTTGCATTAAAATTGTTTTAACCAATATCAATATATAGCTAAACGTTTTTTGGATAGATAGTTAGGACAGTGATGCATAAGATTAACCTCAATACCACCATTATTACCGCTACCGTAATCATTGATTATGGGGGCTGACGCATAACTAAAATCTAAATCGAACATAAAGCCCGTAAAGCCCGTATCCAAGTAAATGATGCACGTTTTTTTAACCCAATTTCAGGAGTGAAACCAAGTGCGTGTGCTCAAATTTGGCGGAACTTCGGTTGCAAACGATAGTAAAATGCTTAACGTTGCAAATATAGTAGCAGATAAATTTAGCACGGGGACCAGTTGCACTAGTTTTATCAGCACCAGCTAAGATCACGGATTATCTTGCTGCGATTATTGAAGCGGCGACGGTGGGAAAAGATATTACTGTGCATATCGAAGGGCTAATGAGATTTTTTCTTTCTTACTCAGTGGGTTGAAAGAAAAACAATCTAATTTTGCATATGAAAAAATCAAGCAATTAATTGAAGATGAATTTATTCAAATTTAGCAAATATTACAGGATATTTCGTTATTAGGATTGGAGCAATGTCCAGAAAATATTCATGCTGACTTAACTTGCCGTGGCGAAAAAATTTCAATCGCTATTATGGTCTCTATATTGTACACACGGGGTTACTCAATAACGATTATTGATCCGGTAAAATTTTTATTTGCTGAAGGGCATTATCTGAGTGCGACAGTCAATATTCGGGAATCCAGCCAGCGTATTAAGGCCTTGAATATTCTTAATGATCATCTTATTTTAATGGCAGGTTTTACGGCCGGTAATATGCAAAATGAACCGTATTAGGACACAATGGCTCAGATTATTCCACTGCTGTGCTCGCCGTATGCTTACGAGCTGATTATTGTGCAATTTGGACGGATGTGGATGGTGTTTATACTTGCGATCCTCATATCGTGCCAGATGCCCACTTGCTAACAGAAATATCTTATTAGGAAGCAATGGAGCTCTCCTACTTTGGCGCTAAGGTACTCCATCCTCGAACTATCGCTCCGATTACCTAGTTTCAAATTCCTTTTTTAATTAAAAATGCTCTAGCGCCTAATGGAAATGGCATTTTAATTGGCAATGTTGAAAACAGTAAAAGTATGCCAATTAAAGGGATCACCAGCCTAAATAATATGGCGATGATCAATGTCTTTGGGCCAGGTATGAAGAGCATGGTAGGCATGGTTGCCCGCGTTTTTTCTGCTTTAACCCGCGGCAATATTAATATTATTGCTATTGCACAAGGCTCTTCTGAGCGTTCAATTTCTGCTGTAATTGATAATAAAATGACTACAATTGGCGTGCAGTTATGTCACCAAATGTTATTTAACACCGATCAAATTATCGATGTTTTTATTGTTGGTGTTGGCAGTGCTTTACTTGAACAAATTCATCGGCAACAAAATTGGTTTCAAAAGAAACATATTGCTCTGCGAGTTTGTGTAATTGTTAATTCGTAGGTAATGTTAACTGATATTAAAGAATTAAAGCTGGCTAATTGGCAAATCCAATTAGCCTAATCTAAACAGTCTCTTAGTTTAAGCGCTCTATGCCAATTACCAGTTAAACATTGTTTTCTAAATCCAGTTATCGTTGATTGTACCTCAGATCAGCAAATAGCGAAGCACTATGCCTTTTTGCTCAACGCAGGATTTAATGTTGTTACGCCAAATAAAAAAGCCAATACAGATAGCATGGATTATTATCGTCAGATCCATTTAGTTGCCGAGAAATCAAAGCGTAAATTTCTGTATGAGGCCAATGTTGGTGCTGGTTTACCGGTCATTGAAAATTTACAGAATTTGCTCAATGCTGGTGATGAACTGCTTCAGTTTAGTGGCATTCTTTCTGGTTCACTATCCTACATTTCGGATTACTTGATGAAGGTATCTCGTTATCGCAAGCGACGCGGTTAGCTAAAGGAAAAGGTTTTACTGAACCGGATCCTCGTGACGATCTTTCCGGTAGGGATGTTGCGCGTAAATTGCTGCTCCTTGCCTGTGAAGCTAGTTATTGTTTAGAGCTTAGTGATATTGAAATTGAACCTATATTACCTATTTTTTTTCGATCTTAGTGGAGACGTTAACAGTTTTCTTCAACACTTAACCGAATTAGATTATGATCTTAAATGAGGGTTGCTCAAGCGGCATCAGAGAGAAAAGTGCTGTGTTATGTCGGTTTAATAAAAGATGGTTGTTGTCTGGTAAAAATGGTGGCCGTCGATGAACATAATCCACTATTATATAAAGTTAAAAATGGTGAAAATGCTTTGGCATTCTATATCCGTTTATTATCAATCAATTCCATTAGTACTAAGAGGCTATGGTGCCGGTAATGATGTTACTGCTGTGGGGTGTGTTTGCCGATATATTACGGACACTAACATGGAAATTAGGAGCATAAAATGGTTAAAGTTTATGCGCCAGCATCGATTGGCAATGTGAGTGTCGGATTTAATGTATTGAGTGCAGTTCTCTACTAGATAGACAATAAGCAATTAGGCGATTGTGTCTCTGTAGTCAAAGCAGATAAGTTTAATTTGATAAATAGAGGATCTTTTGTTAGCAAATTGCCACTACAGCCACAGCAAAATATCGTTTATCAGGCATAGCAGCTGTTTTATCAATTTCTGGACGAGTCAATCAATGTTGAAATAACATTGGAAAAAAATATGCCTATTGGCTTAGGCTCTAGTGCCTGTTCGGTAGTAGCAGCACTAATGACATTAAATGAATATGCCAGCCGTCCTTTTGATAAAAATAGGCTGTTATTAATGATGGGACAACTGGAAGACCGTATAGCTGGAAGTATTCACTATGATAATGTTGTGCCATGTTACTTGGGCGGTATGCAGCTGGTCGTCGAACACAATAATATTATCAGCCAATCAATTCCTAATTTTTGCTGATTGGATTTGGGTCATGGCTTACCCGGGGATCAAGATTACCACCGCAGAAGCGAGGGCTATTTTACTTAGCCATTATACACGGCAGGATATGGTTAACCATGGTCGATTATTAGCCAGTTTCATTCATGCTTGTCATACTCAGCAAACAGATTTAGCGATTGACATGCTGCAGGATGTAATTGTTGAAGCTTATCGAGCTCAAATATTGCCCGGTTTTCGATCAGCCAGCGAGAAAGTAAAAAATATAGGCGCTGTTGCTTGTGGTATTTCTGGCTCAGGGCCGACATTATTTGCTATTTACCATTAAAAGAAGACTACTGAGAAAGTAAAACAATGGTTGATACAGTATTACCTACAAAATAAAGCAAGTTTTGTGCATATGTGTCGTTTGGATCCAACGGGTGCAAGAGTGATAAGCTAAAAATGAGATTATATAATTTAAAAAATCAAGGCGAACAGGTCAGTTTTGTGCAGGCAGTTAAACAAGGACTTGATGGAAAATAGGGTCTTTTTTTTCCCCAGTGGAATTACCAAAACTGAGTCATGAATTGATGAGTGAATGGTTGCAGTCCGATTTTATCACCCGCAGTAGCCATATTTTATCAGCCTAGATTAGAGATGAAATTTGTTTTGAGATGCTGCCAAAGTGTGTAAAAAAGGCGTTTAATTTTCCATTATTTGTTAGGCCATTAGAAGAAAGTATTGTTAGCCTGGAGCAGTATCATGGTCCTACATTGGCATGCAAAGATTTTGGTTGGCGATTTATGGCACCAATATTAGCACAAATTGCCCGTGATCAACCTATCACTATTTTAACCGCTACTTCAGGCGATACCGGTGCTGCTGTAGCTCATGCTTTTTATCGTCTCAATAATGTTCAGCTAATTATTCTCTATCCAGAAAGTAAAATCAGTTCCTTACAGGAGAAGTTATTTTGTACCTTAGGGGAAAATATACACACTATCGCAATCAAGGGTGACTTTGATAATTACCAAACATTAGTAAAACAGGCAGTTGGTGATAAAGAATTAAATCGCGCATATAGGTCTTACTTCGGCTAATTCTATTAACATTAGCCGTTTATTGGCACAGATTTGTTATTATTTTGAAGCCGTTGCCCAGCTACCAGCGGAAAAGCGTCAGCAATTAGTTATTTCAGTACTAGTGGTAATTTTGGTAATTTAGCCGCCGGCTTATTGGCGAAAGCGATGGGGTTACTGGTGAAACGTTTTATTGCTGCGACTAATGTTAATGATACTGTTCCCCGTTGTCTGTCTGAAGGTCAATGGTTGCCACATCAGACGATAGCAACTCTGTCAATGTGATGGATGTCAGCCTACCAAATAATTAGCTACGCATAGAGGTGCTTTTCCAACGCCAGCAATGGGGACTTGATGAGCTTAGTTATGGTGTTGTTAATGATCAAATGACGGTAAAAACACTTCAACAATTAGATAGTAAAGACTATATTTCCGAGCCACATGCATGCTGCTATTGCATATCGTATATTATGGATCAATTGTAAGATAATTAATACGGTCTGTTCTTAAGTACTGCACATCCAGCAAAATTTAAACAGAGTGTCGAGAGTATTTTAGGTAAGACATTACCATTACTGACGGTTTTAGCTGAACGGGCTAAATTACCGATATTATCCCATAAATTATCAGCCGATTTCGCTTTATTGCGTCAATTTTTATTCACGCTTGCTCCTAACTAATAATTCCTCAAAATGGAAGCATGTGCTTCCATTTTTACCCATGTTGTGAACGTTTGAAGACTAATTCGTTATCTTTAGAAGCAGCACTATCAAATTGATAACCGGCTAGGTTAAATTCAGTTAGTTGTTCAATGTTTTTTAGTTGATTTTGAATAATAAAACGACTCATTAAACCGCGGGCTTTTTTAGCATAAAAACTGACTACTTTATATTTCTCATGTTTCCCATCCAGAAAAATAGGTTTGACAATATATGCGTCCAGTTTTTTGTTATTAATTGCTTTAAGGTATTCATCTGATGCTAAATTGATCAAAATATTATCACCTTGTTTGCTTAGTGCTTGATTAAGATTTTCAGTAATAATATCCCCCCAAAAGGCATAAAGATCCTTTCCATGTTTGTTGTTTAATTTCGTTCCCATTTCTAAACGGTATGGTTGCATCAGATCAAGTGGGTGTAATACACCATATAAACCGGATAGAATGCGAAGATGTTTTTGCGCAAAGTGGAAATCTTCAGGCGTGAAGCTTTCTATTTGCATACTGGTGTATACATCGCCCTTAAAAGCTAGGATCGCGGGCCGGGCATTTTCTAAGGTAAAATTAGTTTGCCATTGTCCAAAACGAGCCGCATTTAAACCAGCTAATTTATCACTAATATGCATTAGACTGGCAATTTCTGCTGGCGTAAGTTTACGGCAGATCTGAATCAATTGTTCTGCCTGTGATAACAGGGTTGGTAGGCTATATTCAGTAGTAACAAGTGGACTTTCATAATCGAGAGTTTTGGCTGGTGAAATTGTGATAAGCATAATTAATACCCAGTAAAATTCAGAAATAAGCGACTTTATCAAAATAGAGAATTGCTATCATTGGGGTTATTTGTAGCATTTAACGTTAATTATTGCTATTTAAACGACAATATTGTGTGAAAAATAGCGAGCTTAATTTGTTATCAAAACAATGGTTGGTAAATTTATTTGTTGTGATATCAATGTGTGATATTATCCAGAAAGATAGAATTTTGGGCCTCGGCTTAATCTGAATAAAGACGGGATTAAAAAATGATCGATAGATTAACCTCCTTACGTAAAATAACAACGGTTGTGGCAGATACGGGAGATATTAGTGCAATGAAGCTTTATAAGCCCGAAGATGCAACAACTAACCCTTCTTTGATCCTTAATGCGGCTCAGATCCCAGAATATCAGGCACTCATTGATGAAGCGATCACATGGGCGCGTGGACAAAGTCATTCACGCGAGCAACAAGTCATTGATGCATGTGATAAATTAGCAGTTAATATTGGATTAGAAATCTTACAGTTAATTCCAGGACGGATTTCAACAGAAGTTGATGTGTGTCTTTCCTATGATAGTGATGCTTGTATTAAAAAAGCTCGCCGCATAATTGAACTTTATAATAATGCCGGCATTAAAAATGATCGTATTTTGATAAAGTTGGCTTCAACCTGGCAAGGGATCCGCGCGGCAGAGCAGTTGGAAAAAGAGGGTATTAACTGCAATCTGACCTTGTTATTCTCATTCGCTCAGGCGCGAGCTTGTGCTGAAGCCGGTGTTTATCTGGTTTCGCCTTTTGTCGGTCGTATTCTTGATTGGTATAAAACAAATACTAAGATAAAAGAGTATGCGCCGCAAGAAGATCCTGGCGTCATTTCAGTTACACAAATTTACAATTATTATAAGCAGCATGGCTATAAAACGGTAGTGATGGGAGCAAGTTTCCGTAACAGTGGTGAAATTTTGCAATTGGCAGGTTGTGACCGTTTAACGATTTCTCCGGCATTGCTTAAAGAACTTGCTGAGTCACAAGGTGAAGTTGTTCGCAAATTGGAATTCAATGGCCAAATTCAGCCACGGCCGCTACCAATGACCGAAGCGGAATTTTATTGGCAACATCATGCTGATGCAATGGCAACAGACAAACTGGCTGATGGCATTCGTAAATTTGCTATCGATCAGGAAAAATTGGAAAAAATGGTTGCTCATCATCTATAATTGATATTTCGCTGTTATAAAGTAACAGTCGAGTAAGTTATCTTACTTGACTTTTTCCTTTTATTTGCTTGCTTAATAGGTGGCAAAGACCAGTCAATAATATTGTTTACACTTTTATTTAGCTATAGCATAAGTTGCCTAGGTTTATTATTTAACCTCTTGTTTACAATATCGAATTTTTGAGGATATTATTGGATAAGTTGCGGATAGGTTTGGTTTCTGTTTCAGATCGGACAGCAAATGGAATTTATCAAGATCAGGGGCTCCCTGCGCTTGAAAATTGGTTTTCAACAGCCCTTAAAACACCTTTTGTTATTAAGTCACGGTTGATCCCTGATGAATAAATAATTGTTGAAAATAGACTGTGTGAATTAGTTGATAAGTTGGCTTGTCATTTGGTTTTAACCACTGGTGCACTGGGCCAGCTCTGCGTGATGTAACGCCGAATGCGACGTTAGCGATTGCCGATCGGGAAATGCCCGGTTTCGGTGAACAAATGCGCCAAATAAGTTTACATTTTGTACCGACGGCGATCCTCTAACGACAAGTTGACGTTATCCGCAAGCAAACATTGATTTTGAATTTACCAGGGCAACCTAAGTCAATTACAGAAACATTAGCAGGTTTATAAAGATGATCAAGGAACAGAAATCGTTGCCGGTATTTTTGCCAGTGTGCCTTACTTCATTCTATTATTAGATGGTCCCTATATTGAAACTGATCCCAAAGTTATTAAAGCATTTCGACTTAAATCAGCCATGCGATGAAGTTGTTTAACTTGGTGTTCTTAGCAGAGTGAATGATTTGGCCAATTATTAAAATGGCAATTAATTTGAATTGTGATAAATAACTATCTATTTTTAAATCCAGCATCTCTTCATATTTGTCATAGTGTCCGATGCGATTGGCAATAGTACCAACCCTAATCCTTGCCACAGCAACAGACTATCTATTCAGCGAGCCGCCTAAAAGTTGCTAGTCAGGTGTGAGTTTTAGTTGGAAATTTAATGATGATGGGTAGCCATTCTTTACTTGAGTTTTTTGTAACCATTGGTTTGCTAGTTTTGGTTAGATTTGCACTTAGTAGTGAAGCAGACCAGCTAAGATGAATATCGCTTTTAATAGCTAATAAAGAAGTATAAAACTGCTTTATTAATAGTGCTAGATGCTACTTACGATTTATTACCAATAGATAATATAGTGTGGCCAAATTGTTCATTGATGACTTCTGCCATCGCAGATAAAAAGCACTTGCTCCACAAATAATGTCTTCGAAACCAGCAATGGTAAGCATGGTTTGGTTTTCATACATATTATCAATCGCTAACAGGGCAAAGAGTACCGTTAGGCTGGCAAAAACTAATTGTAGTGCTTGATTAGTTTTTAACGTAGTGAAAAACATAAATAAGGTATAAAGATACCCCAAAGTGCTAGGTAAACGGCCAGAAAATCAGTTGTGTTACTTGCACCAATGCGATTTCAGGGAGCATCAGTAACCCAACTAAGCTTAACCATAAAAAGGCCATAAGAAGAGAATGCTGTTGCTGTAAATGTATTTCCTTTTTAAACTCAAAAATACCGGCAATAACTTGGGCAATATCGCCATAAAAGATACCCATACTAAGTATCATGGAAGTTAATGGAAAAAAACTGCATTATGAATATTTAGTAAAATAGTTGTCATACCAAAACCCATCAAACCTAATGGACCTGGATTGGCAATATTATTTGAACTCATACGTTTCTCTAAGATGTCATTAAATATATATAATTCAATATGATATAAATTAATATATGCTATTGGGGCTTGAGAAAAACAAGTATAATCAGTAGTGTTTGCAGCAAAACAAAGATTAAAATGACTTTTATATAAAATAAAATTTTTTACTCTCCCCTTGATGAATATTTTTATGTCCCCATTTTAATGAAAATCGTAGTTACCAATGGTCAATCTATCAAACTGTCACCAGGTTTCTTGTTAGGTAGATTTTTTTGAGGTTAGGGAAAAAATCCCTTGAAAAAAACTTAATTGAGCCTCATATAGGTTGGTAACTAGATTGGTTAAGAATTCCCTTTGGAGGTGTTTAGATGGGTAAAATTATTGGGATTGACCTGGGTACAACTAACTCTTGTGTAGCTATTATGGATGGTGCAAGTGCACGTGTGTTGGAAAATAGCGAAGGTGATCGTACCACACCTTCTATTATTGCGTATACCCAAGATGGTGAAATTCTTGTGGGTCAGCCGGCAAAACGGCAGGCAGTGACTAATCCACAAAATACACTTTTTGCTATTAAGCGTTTGATAGGCCGTCGGTTTGAAGATGAAGAAGTTCAACGTGATGTTTCTATTATGCCTTATAAAATCATTGCGGCAGATAATGGTGATGCTTGGTTGGATGTTAAAGGACAGAAAATGGCTCCTCCTCAGGTTTCTGCTGAGGTTCTAAAGAAAATGAAAAAAACGGCCGAAGATTATCTAGGTGAACCAGTTACTGAAGCTGTTATTACCGTACCTGCTTATTTTAATGATGCTCAGCGTCAAGCAACTAAAGATGCAGGCCGTATTGCTGGTTTAGATGTAAAACGTATTATTAACGAACCAACCGCAGCGGCGCTTGCTTATGGTTTAGATCGTGAAGTAGGTAACCGTACTATTGCAGTGTATGACTTAGGTGGTGGTACTTTTGATATTTCAATTATTGAAATTGATGATGTCGATGGTGAAAAAACTTATGAAGTGCTGGCAACTAATGGTGATACTCACTTAGGTGGTGAAGATTTCGATAATCGCCTGATCAATTATCTGGTTGATGAATTTAAGAAAGAGCAAGGTTTTGATTTACGCAATGATCCGCTAGCAATGCAACGTTTAAAAGAAGCGGCAGAGAAAGCTAAAATCGAGCTCTCTTCCGCTCAGCAGACTGATGTTAATCTGCCTTATATTACTGCAGATGCAAGTGGTCCGAAGCATATGAATATTAAGGTGACTCGGGCAAAACTTGAATCACTAGTTGAAGATTTGGTTAAACGTTCAATGGAGCCGGTGAAAGTTGCACTGCAAGATGCGGGCTTAAATGTTAATGATATTAACGACGTCATTCTTGTTGGTGGTCAGACACGTATGCCGATGGTACAAAAAGCGGTTGCCGATTTCTTTGGTAAAGAGCCTCGTAAAGACGTTAACCCTGATGAAGCGGTTGCTATCGGTGCTGCAGTACAAGGTGGTGTGTTAGCCGGCGATGTTAAAGATGTCTTGTTACTTGATGTCACGCCACTATCTTTAGGTATTGAAACCATGGGTGGTGTAATGACAACATTGATTGCCAAGAATACCACTATTCCAACAAAGCATAGTCAGGTGTTTTCAACGGCAGAAGATAACCAGTCGGCAGTAACCATACATGTATTGCAAGGCGAACGTAAACGCGCTAGTGATAATAAATCATTAGGACAGTTCAATTTGGATGGTATTCAATCGGCTCCACGTGGCATGCCACAAATTGAGGTTACTTTTGATATTGATGCTGATGGTATTTTACATGTGTCAGCTAAAGATAAGAATACTGGCCGTGAGCAAAACATTACCATCAAGGCATCTTCTGGGCTTAAAGAAGATGAGATCCAAAGAATGGTAAATGATGCAGAAGCAAATGTGGAAGCAGATCGTAAGTTTGAAGAGTTAGTTCAGGTACGTAATCAGGCTGATCAATTGATGCATGGTACGCGTAAACAAATTGAAGAAGCTGGTGACAAGTTACATGCTGATGATAAAACTAACATAGAAAAAGCCATTTCTGAGTTGGAAACAGCGGGCAAAGGTGAAGATAAAGCAGCGATTGAAGCGAAAATTCAAGCCCTAGTGCAAGCTTCTGCCAAACTACTTGAGTTAGCTCAACAGCAGGCTCAAGCAGGTACAGCAGATGCGGCTGCAGATGCTCAAGCTAAACAAGATGATAATGTTGTTGATGCTGAATTTGAAGAAGTCAACGATAAGGATAAAGATAAAAAATAGTGGCTCTTAGCGGGCACAGTAACGAAGGTTAGGATTATTTTCTGTGTTACTGAAAACCGGGTACGGGCGTTGGGGGAACTCTACGCCCGTTTGCGTGTGTTAAGGGTAAAATAAATATGGCAAAAAGAAATTATTATGAAGTTTTAGGCGTTGCTAAAACGGCTGACGAGAAAGAGATTAAAAAAGCGTATAAACGTCTGGCAATGAAATATCATCCAGATCGTAATCAGGGTAATAAGCAAGCGGAAAGTAAGTTTAAGGAAATTAAAGAGGC
Organism: Arsenophonus sp.; assembly: GCA_045399315.1. Taxonomy (GTDB): domain Bacteria; phylum Pseudomonadota; class Gammaproteobacteria; order Enterobacterales; family Enterobacteriaceae; genus Arsenophonus. The sequence goes on along the minus strand of DAYVGO010000020.1, from coordinate 30,108 downwards.
TTATGAAATTTTAACTGATGCACAAAAACGTGCTGCTTATGATCAGTATGGGTATGCGGCTTTTGAACAAGGTGGCATGGGCGGAGGTTTTAGCGGAGGTTTTGCTTCTGGTGCTGATTTTAGTGATATTTTTGGTGATGTATTTGGTGATATCTTTGGTGGTGGTAGACGCCAGCGTTCGGCTCGTGGGGCAGATCTTCAATACGAAATCACATTAACCTTAGAAGAAGCAGTTCGTGGTGTAACCAAAGAGATCCGTATTCCGACTTTAGAAAAATGTGATGTTTGCAATGGAAGTGGTGCTAAACCAGGCACAAAACCAGAAACTTGCTCAACTTGTCATGGCACAGGCCAGGTTCAGATCCGGCAAGGATTTTTTGCTGTTCAGCAAACTTGTCCAACTTGCCATGGTCGTGGTCAAATTATCAAAGAGCCTTGTATTAAATGTCATGGCCATGGTCGAGTAGAGAAATACAAAACTTTGTCAGTAAAAATTCCACCCGGGGTTAATATCGGTGATCGTATTCGTTTAAACAGTGAAGGTGAGGCTGGTGAGAATGGAGCTTCTGCCGGAGATCTATATGTTCAGGTCAATATCGCAAGACATACTATTTTTGAGCGTGATGGTAATAACTTATATTGTGAAGTACCAATTAACTTTGCGATTGCAGCACTAGGTGGTGAAATTGATGTACCGACACTTGATGGTCGAGTAAGTCTCAAAATTCCACCTGAAACACAAACAGGAAAAATTTTCCGCATGAAAGGAAAAGGCGTTAAGCCTGTTCGTGGTGGTACGACGGGGGATTTAATGTGCCGTATTGTGGTGGAAACCCCAGTTAAACTAAATGAAAAACAAAAAATACTGTTGAAAGAGTTTGGTGAATCCTTGAACGGTGAAAGCGATGGCAACAGCCCTCGTTCAAAAAGTTTCTTAGATAGTGTGAAAAAGTTTTTTGATGATCTGACCAAATAATATCATTTAGCTAAATTAATAGAGCATCGATAGTCAACGATCGATGTTTTTTTATTGCCTGAAAATAATATTATTCAATTTGATTTTAACAATAAAAAAGATAACTAAGATTTTTTATAAAAGTAATAATTAATGGGATTTATTTTAGTTAGGTTAAAATTTTTAATTTTGCTGATTTTATACAAATTTTCTGGTTAATTTTTTAAAAAATAAATTAAGTTAATTTCAGTAAATTAAACGTGAGCTTAACAGAATTTTCTATACAATTTAGTTTAATTTTAATTAATTTATTGGATAGGAAATAGAATAGTTATGTCAACATCGTTTGGAAATGAGTATTAGAAATTCGTTTAGACAGTTTTCTTTTCACAAGGCAGTGATAACGGAGCAAAATTGCGAACATTATTTGAAAAAAGAATTAATTAATGGATTGCAATCTGAAGCTAAAAAACATAATGCCGACTATAAAATTAATAAGAAATTGATTGCGGCGGCTAAAATTCAGTGTTGTTCTATAAGCAAGAATGAATTAAAAGTGATTTTAATCGAGAAGTTGTTGCGGTCAATGTAGATAAGATAGATGTAGCAAATATAATCAAATTTCGGCAGCTGTGGACAGATTGCATTCAGCATATAAAAAATACAACAGAATTAGGTAGCTTACTAACTGAAAATATTAGTGATTTAATAGAACTAAAATCTATGCTGATAAATAAAAATATAAATCAAGAAATTATCAAAATTAAAGATGATGAAAAGCTAAATATTGAGAAAAAACTAGTGTTATAGACTTAGAACCATACCAGTATGATGAACAAGGCTTGACCGCAAAAGAGCTAAATCGAATTGAATCTTATCTGAAAGAAAATAAGCTAGTGGAAGAATTCGCACGGCAAGAATCAGAGTATCTTATGAGGGCTTATCAGAAATAAAAGAAACTAGAGATAAGAAAAACTAGCATATAATCGTTTCTAAGCAAGTTTACCGTTTAACACCAGAGGATGAAATAGCAGAGATAGCAAGCGCATATATACAACTAAGTCAAGATATTGCATTAAAACCAAAATTTAAGACAAATAATAAAGTCGAGACACAACCAACAGCAAAATTAACTAGTTGGCAAAAAAACCAAGAAAATTATTAACAACATCATGGAGTTTTATCAAAAGCAAATTAACATGGTTTTTATTACCTGCTTTTTAGGTAGCAAAATGAACTAACTATTTTTCCAGATTAATAAAATTTTTAAACAGCAAGTGGTAAAATAGAGTCTAGATTATTTGTAATAGTTCGGCATATACGAATTATTTATACTAAAAAATTGATTTTCCGAGTTTAGTACATTAACGTAAAATTAATTGCTCTAATTAACACCGAGGTTATAATCATGACAGCAATTATACGACAATTTTTAAAATTAGAAGCCGCAAGTGGGGTGCTGCTAATTATTGCTGCCATCTTAGCTTTGATTATGGCTAATAGCCCAATACAAGGTCTTTACCAGCAATTTCTTAATATTCCACTAGCGATTAAAATTGGTGCATTAGATATTGATAAATCTTTTTTATTGTGGATTAACGATGGCTTAATGGCCATTTTCTTTTTGGTTGTTGGTCTAGAAGTTAAACGAGAATTGGTAGAAGGTTCGTTAGCCGGGCGTGATAAAGCTATATTCCCAGCTGTTGCTGCGCTAGGCGGCATGTTAATACCGGCTATAGTATACCTATTCTTTAATGCTACTGATGACATTGCTCGACGGGGGTGGGCGATCCCAGCTGCCACCGATATTGCATTTGCACTGGGCATCATGGCGCTATTAGGTAAGCGTGTACCAACAGAGTTAAAAGTATTTTTACTTGCCTTGGCAATTATTGATGATCTTGGTGTGATTATCATTATTGCTTTATTTTATACAAAGTCTGTTTCTCTTATGGCATTAGGATTAGCTATACTTTCTCTCCTAGTATTAATATGGATGAATTGGCGTAAAGTAGAGAATACTTCTGCTTATTTGTTTGTTGGTATCATCTTATGGGTGTGTATTTTAAAATCAGGCATCCATGCCACATTAGCAGGTGTCATCGTAGGCTTTGTGATACCATTTAAAAGGTATAAAAATAATTCGCCTTCTGAACAATTAGAACATTTTTTACATCCTTGGGTTGCTTATTTAATTTTGCCGTTATTTGCCTTTACTAATTCAGGCATACAATTAAGTGGTATTACGCTAAACGATCTTGCCAGTGCGTTACCGGTCGGCGTAGCGTTAGGTTTATTAATTGGCAAACCAACGGGTATTTTTCTGTTTAGTTGGCTAGCGTTAAAACTAGGAGTTGCCAAATTGCCGGCTAAGATTAATGTTAAGCAAATATTTGCTGTTTCGGTACTTTGTGGTATTGGTTTTACCATGTCAATTTTTATCGTAAGTTTAGCATTTGCGGGCTTAGATAATTTTAGTACTTATGCACGACTAGGGATTCTAATCGGTTCGACACTAGCTGCAATCTTAGGATTATTATTATTGAATAGTGTATTACCGAAGAAAGCTAATAGCGCTAAAACGCCTAATCTGGCAAGATAAAGTTACTTTTAAGTTATATTTTGAAATAAATAGTATTTTTGGTGGTACTAATAGGAATCGATATGAGAATGTCGCATCTCAATTTTAATCATCTCTATTACTTCTGGCATGTTTGTAAAGAGGGATCCGTAGTTGGCGCCGCTGAAGAACTTTATTTAACGCCTCAGACAATAACAGGTCAGATCAAGGCATTAGAAGAACGTTTGAATGGTAAATTATTTAAAAGGCAAGGCAGAGGGTTGGTTCCTTCAGAGTTAGGCCAATTGGTTTTTCGTTATGCTGATAAAATGTTTATGCTAAGTCAGGAAATGCAAGATATTGTTAATTATAGTCGTGAATCGAATTTGCTATTTGATGTTGGTGTCGCTGACGCTTTATCTAAACGGCTAGTTAGTCGTGTTCTTGAAACGGCTATCGTTGAGCATGAACGGATCCATTTACGTTGTTTTGAATCGACACATGAGCTTTTATTAGAGCAATTAAGTCAACATAAATTAGATATGATCTTATCTGATTGTCCTGTTGATTCATCACAACAAGAAGGGCTATTTTCCGTTAAGCTTGGCGAATGTGGGGTTAGTTTTTTCTGTCGTAAGCCAATACCTGAGAAACCTTTTCCACTTTGTCTGGAAGAGCGGCGATTATTGATCCCTGGTCGACGTTCCATGTTAGGTCGTCATCTGCTTTCTTGGATCCAGAATAATAATTTGCAGATAGAAATTCTTGGTGAGTTTGATGACGCCGCCTTGATGAAAGCATTTGGCATGTATCATAACGCAATCTTCGTCGCACCATCGTTATATGCTAATGAGATTTTCTTAGATAATGAAGTTGTTGAAATTGGCCATATGGATAAAGTAAAAGAAGAATATTATGTTATTTTTGCTGAACGTATGATCCAGCATCCAGCAGTGCAACGTGTCTGTAATAAAGATTTTTCTGGTTTATTTGATCAAACGTTTAATAAACAGCCATAGCCATTTTCAGTAGTGATAAAAAAACCGGCTTCAGCCGGTTTTTTAACAAAATCAATTACATTGATTTGATCTGTGCCACTAAATTTGCTTTATGACGTGCAGCCTTATTTTTGTGGATCAAGCCCTTGCTAGCATAACGATCAACAATAGGTTGCATGTCGTTAAATGCTTTTTGTGCTGCTTCTTTATCGCCAATAGCGATAGCGGCATAAACTTTTTTGATAAATGTACGCACCATAGAACGGCGGCTAGCATTATGCTGACGGCGTTTCTCTGATTGTATGGTACGTTTCTTAGCTGATTTGATATTAGCCAAGTTCGAACTCCCAAATATTTATTTCATCTAGGACAATCTAAAGGCCGAGGAATATGCCTTTTTAGCCTTCATTTGTCAATGAATTTGTGTAAATAAGCGTCGTGTACAGCAATGCGATCTGTTGTGATGAACTAAGATTTTATCAGTTTAGTGAGTGAGAATACAGTTTTATATGCGAAAAACAAGATGAATTTGTAGAAAAGTGGCTAGATTAAATATTTCCTGGCTGACAAACGAGAATTTATTAACTTTGTTATAAATATTAATCAAATCCTGACTTAACCTTGAACATAGTAAGCGGTATAATCGAGCAATTTTTAATATATTGAGCCGATTATGAAGTTAGTTCGTGGTATACATAATATTCGAGCACATCATCATAGTTGTGTGTTGACTATTGGCAATTTTGATGCTGTTCATCGGGGGCATCAGGCGTTATTGAAACATTTAAAACAACAAAGTCAGCGCTTTGGATTGCCAACTATGGTCATGATTTTTGAACTTCAACCATTGGAATTTTTTTTGGCTGCCAATGCACCAGCACGTTTAACACGTTTACGTGATAAGATAAAATACTTTGCCGAATACGGAGTTGATTATTTATTATGTGTTAAATTTAATCACACATTTGCTTCATTAACACCACAAACTTTTGTTTTACAATTGCTGGTTAAAAAACTGGGTGTTAAATTTTTGGCTATCGGTGATGATTTTCGCTTTGGCAAAGATAGACAAGGGGATTTTAAATATCTCTCTGAAGCCGGTGAACAATATGGTTTCCAGGTAGCCAATACCGAAAGTTTTTGTGATGCAGGACAGCGAGTTAGTAGTACTGCTGTCAGGCAAGCGTTATTAAGTGATAATCTTACCCTTGCTGAGAATCTTATGGGACATCCCTATCGGTTAAGTGGTCGAGTAGTTCATGGCCGCCAGCTTGGTAACGCTATTGGTTTTCCGACAGCAAATATACCTTTTAAATGTTTGGTTATGCCAGTTAAAGGTGTGTATGTGGTAGAAGTATATGGTTTAACTAATAAACCATTACAAGCTGTTGCCAATATTGGTACACGCCCGACTGTAAATGGGGTAGATCAGCAAATTGAAGTTCATTTGATTGATGTTCGCATGAATATATATGGACGTCATATTGATGTTGTACTGCGTAAAAAATTGCGCAACGAGCAGCGATTTGCTTCTATTGATGCATTAAGACAGCAAATCGGTAAGGATATAATGGCTGCAAGACAATTCTTTCAGTCGTCATAATTAAGATATTTAGCAAAAAACTGGAACTGAGAATCTAAATGAGTGACTATAAAAATACCCTGAATTTACCGCAAACAGGGTTCCCTATGCGTGGTGATCTCGCTAAACGAGAACCACAAATGTTAGCCCGTTGGTACAAGGAAGGTTTGTATCAAGCTATTCGTCAGGCCAAAACAGGTAAACAGGTGTTTATACTGCATGATGGTCCCCCTTATGCTAATGGTAGTCTTCATATTGGTCACTCAGTTAATAAAATTCTCAAAGATATTATTATTAAATCTAAAGGGTTGGCTGGGTTTGATTCGCCATATATTCCTGGTTGGGATTGCCACGGTTTACCGATTGAACATAAAGTTGAACAAATCATAGGTAAACCAGGAGATAAGATTTTGGAAGCTGAGTTTCGTGAAGAATGTCGCAAATATGCCAAACAACAAATTGAAGGCCAGAAAGCTGATTTTATTAGAATGGGTGTACTTGGTGACTGGGATAAGCCTTATTTAACCATGGATTTTGATACCGAAGCTAATATTATTCGTGCGTTAGGTAAAGTGATTGAGAATGGTCATTTAGTAAAAGGTGTTAAGCCAGTTCACTGGTGTACAGCTTGTGGTTCTTCCTTAGCGGAGGCTGAAGTTGAATATTATGATAAATCATCACCTTCCATTGATGTACGCTTTAGTGCGGTTGATGCTACCGATATTTATAGTAAATTTGGCATAAAATCGTCAACTTTGCCTGTTTCTGCAGTGATCTGGACAACAACCCCCTGGACGCTACCGGCCAATCGTGCTATTGCGGTTAACGCTGAATTGACATATCAATTAGTAAAAATCAATAATTTTGAATGCTTGATTTTGGCAAAATCGCTTGTTGAAGAGGTAATGCAGCGTATTGAAGCAAAAGAGTGGCAAATTTTAGCTGAATGCAATGGTTCAGAATTGGAATTGCTGCGCTTTCATCACCCATTTATGAATTTCGATGTGCCTGTTGTTTTAGGTGATCATGTTACTTTAGACGCTGGTAGCGGGGTTGTACATATTGCACCTGGTCATGGCCCTGAAGATTATATTGTTGGTCAGAAATATAAACTTGAGATAGCAAATCCAGTTGGGCCAAATGGCTGTTATTTACCCAATACCTATCCTGGTTTGGATGGGGTTTTTGTATTTAAAACCAATGAGTTAATTATCGAACTTTTAGCTGCAAAAGGTGTACTGCTGCATAAAGAAATATTACAGCATAGTTATCCTTGTTGCTGGCGGCATAAAACACCGGTTATTTTTCGTGCTACACCCCAGTGGTTTATTAGTATGGAAAAAAATGGTTTACGTGAACAATCAGTAAAAGAGATCCAAGGTGTTAAATGGATCCCAGAGTGGGGGCAGAGTCGAATTGAATCTATGGTTGCAAATCGTCCGGATTGGTGTATTTCTCGTCAGCGTGCGTGGGGTATGCCAATGGCATTATTCGTACATAAGCAGACAGAAGAATTACATCCACGTACATTAGAACTGATTGAAGAAGTTGCTAAACATGTAGAAAAATCGGGTATCCAGGCGTGGTGGGATCTTGATCCTATTGCTTTATTAGGCAATGATGCAGCTGATTATGTTAAAGTCTCAGATACGCTTGACGTTTGGTTTGATTCTGGTTCAACTTATTATGCTGTAGTAGATCTTCGCCCTGAATTTAAAGGTCATTCTGCTGATATGTATTTGGAAGGTTCTGATCAGCATCGTGGTTGGTTTATGTCGTCTCTAATGCTATCGACAGCGATGAAGGGAAAAGCTCCTTATCGAGAAGTATTAACCCACGGTTTTACAGTTGATGGGCAAGGTCGTAAGATGTCAAAATCGCTGGGGAATACCGTTAGTCCACAAGATGTAATGAATGATTTAGGTGCTGATATTCTACGGTTATGGGTTGCTTCAACCGATTATACCAGCGAAATTGCTGTCTCAAATGAAATCTTAAAACGTTCTGCTGATAGCTATCGGCGTATTCGTAATACAGCTCGTTTTTTATTAGCAAATTTGAATGGCTTTGACCCGGATTTGCATCAAGTTAAACCGCAAGAAATGGTAGTCTTAGATCGTTGGGCTGTAGGGCGTGCTAAAGCCGCTCAAGCGGAAATTGCAACGCATTATGCTAACTATGATTTCCATGCAGTTGTTCAGCGTCTGATGCAGTTTTGTTCGGTCGAAATGGGATCTTTCTATTTAGATATTATTAAAGATCGTCAATATACTGTCAAAAGTGATAATTTGGCTCGTCGTAGTTGTCAAACCGCCTTATTCCATATAGTAGAGGCATTGGTACGGTGGATTGCGCCAATCCTTTCTTTTACGGCCGATGAAATTTGGCAGGAGTTGCCAGGTAAGCATGCCAAATATGTATTTACTGAGGAATATTATGAAGGCTTGTTTGGTTTGGATGATAATGAGCCGCTTAATGATGAATTTTGGGATAAGCTACTAATTATCCGTAGTGAGGTTAATAAAGTCCTTGAACAAGCTCGCGCAGACAAACTTATCTGTAGCTCGTTAGAAGCTGCAGTAATTTTATATGCGGATACAGAACTTACTGAAATACTTAATCGCTTAGATGATGAGTTACGTTTTGTATTATTAACCTCACAAGCTAAAGTGATTGATATTGTACAGGCGCCAGTTCAAGCACAGAACAGTGAACTGAGTGGATTGAAAATTGCTTTCCACAAGGCGGAAGGTAATAAATGTCCTCGTTGTTGGCATTATGCGACAGATATTGGTCGGGAGGCGGAGTATGCAGAATTATGCGGCCGCTGTGTTACTAATGTAGCCGGTAACGGTGAAATACGTAAGTTTGCCTAATGAAAAATTCTATTTGCTCTACTGGCTTACGCTGGTTATGGTTAACGGTTGTGGTATTAATTATTGATCTTGGTAGTAAACAACTCATTTTGAATAATTTTCAATTATATGAGTCGATACCTTTGATGCCTTATTTCAATTTGGCTTATGCTCAAAATTCTGGTGCTGCATTTAGTTTTCTCGCAGATAAAGGCGGTTGGCAACGTTGGTTCTTTGCCATTGTCGCGATTGTCATTTGTGTAGTACTTATTGTGATGATGTATTGTCAGAGCGTTAGCAAAAAATTGAGTAACATTGCTTATGCATTAGTTATTGGTGGAGCATTAGGAAATTTGTGTGATCGCTTAGTCCATGGTTTTGTGGTCGACTTTATTGATTTTTATGTGGGTGATTGGCATTGGCCAACATTTAACATTGCTGATATGGTGATCTGTATCGGTGCTGCACTAATCATTCTAGAAAGCTTTATCAATTCTGATCAGAAAGCGAGTGAACGTTAGTATATTGTTCGTTTATGTTGATAACAGATTAATTTATTTCTAACAATAGGTTTTTATTGTCATGTTAACGTTAGTACAAGCAGATAGTACTGTGTTACTGCATTTCACGATGAAATTAGAAGATGGTTCAATTGCTGATTCATCTTATAATCAGGGCAAACCGGTACTTTTTCGCCTTGGCGATAAAAGCCTCTCGCTAGCACTTGAAAAACAACTAATGGGTTTAAGTGTTGGTGAGAAAAAAACGTTTACTTTAGCTGGTGAAGAAGTTTTTGGTAAATCTAACCCGGATATGATCCAATATTTCAAGCTAGAGGATTTTATTCATATCGGTATACCAGAAGTGGGTTCTATCATCTCATTTACGGCGATAAACGGCAGTGAGATGCTGGGTATGGTAAAAGTGGTGGCGGAAGAATCTATCACTGTTGATTTTAATCACCCGTTAGCAGTTCACAACATCATTTTTAACATTGAAGTGGTGGAAATTAACCCGAAATGGGAGGGATCAAATGCAAATATTGCTGGCTAATCCTCGAGGTTTCTGTGCGGGTGTTGATCGTGCAATTAGTATTGTTGATCGCGCTTTGGTGCTCTACGGTGCTCCAATTTATGTGCGGCATGAAGTCGTCCATAACCGTTATGTGGTTGATAATTTGCGTCAACGTGGTGCAATTTTTATTGAACAAATTTCTGAGGTACCGGATGGTGCTATTTTGATCTTTTCTGCCCATGGTGTTTCTCAGGCAATCCGACAAGAAGCTAAGTTACGTCATCTGACTATGTTATTTGATGCAACTTGTCCATTGGTAACGAAAGTACATATGGAGGTTGCGCGTGCTAGCCGTAAGGGTAAAGAAACGATTTTAATTGGTCATGTAGGACACCCTGAAGTTGAAGGTACCATGGGACAATATAATAACCCGGCGGGTGGTATGTATTTGGTTGAATCGCCAGAGGATGTTTGGAATTTACAAGTAAAAGATGAAAATAACCTCTGTTTCATGACACAAACTACCCTATCCGTTGATGACACTGCTCATGTTATTGACGGGCTTAATACTCGTTTTCCAAATATTGTCGGGCCACGTAAAGATGATATCTGTTATGCGACAACTAATCGCCAGGAAGCGGCGCGTGAACTGGCCAATAAGGCTGATATTGTACTAGTGGTAGGCTCTAAAAATTCTTCTAATTCCAATCGTCTTGCTGAATTGGCTCAAAGAGCAGGGAAGCCTGGTTACCTGATTGATGCTGCTGATGATATTCAAGAGCATTGGTTGAAAAATATCTCTATCATTGGTCTTACTGCTGGTGCTTCTGCACCGGATATTCTTGTTCGACAGGTCATTGAACGTTTAAAAGCGTTAGGTGCGAGTGAAATGATCGAACTTGCCGGTCATGAAGAAAATATTGTTTTTGAGGTACCAAAAGAGCTACGTGTTGAAATAAAGAAAATATGATAGCTATTTTGTTATCTTATTAAATTCATTTTATATTAAAGCAATTTTTCTACTAATGGAGTCAACAACTAATGGCTTTTTTTATAACTGGCGATTTATTACCAATATTAGGTTAAGAAGCGTGTTGACCTTGTCAAACTTAGACAATTTAATCTGTTTTTAATCAAGAGAGAAAAACATGGCTAATTCAGATATTCGTGTTGCCATTGTTGGTGCTGGTGGTCGCATGGGACGTGAACTGGTCAAAGCAGTTTCACAACAAAAAGGCGTTATTTTAGGAGCAGTACTAGAAAGAAAGGGTTCCAGCATTGTAGGTACTGATGGTGGGGAATTAGTCGGAATTGGTCGCTTAAATGTGGTAGTCAGTGATGATCTGATTAATGTTTTGGATAAATTTGATATTTTGATCGATTTTACCCGTCCCGAAGGGACACAATATTATCTGTCAGTTTGTAAAAAATATGCCAAAGCGATGATCATTGGCACTACAGGTTTTAATCAAACTGATATACAAACTATTGAAGAAGCAGCGAAAACGATCCCAATTGTATTAGCGGCAAATTTTAGTGTTGGTGTTAATCTGGTTTTGAAGTTATTAGAAAAAGCAGCAAAAGTGATGGGTGAATATAGTGATATTGAGATTATTGAAGCTCATCACCGGCACAAAGTAGATGTGCCATCAGGAACAGCATTAGCGATGGGTGACGTTATTGCAAAGTCAATTGATCGTGATTTAAAAAATTGTGCAGTTTATGGTCGTCAAGGTATTACTGGTGAAAGGGAAAACAACAGTATTGGCTTTGCTACGATTAGAGCTGGTGATATTGTTGGTGAACATACGGTAATTTTTGCTGATATTGGTGAACGCATAGAGATAACTCATAAAGCATCAAGTCGCATGACATTTGCAAATGGCGCAGTTAAGGCTTGTTTATGGTTAATAGGGAAAAATAATGGCCTATATAGTATGAAAGATGTGTTAAGTTTAGACAATATTTAGTCTTTTTATTTTTTAACTATTTGATAAAAAAGGTAATTTTTTAGTTTGCGCTTCATTTATGGCGTTATTAAATTTTTCTTTGATAACAGTTCTTTTTATTATTAAAAATAAAAAAATTTATCGATTAAACCGATTTTTTGCGCATTTTGACAATGAAATTTATGTAAACGATACTTTTGCAATTATCTTGGTTTGCAAACGATTGTTTTGATAAGATAATTTATCATCTTACTACTTACAATAATTTTTCATTATAAGTTAACTAAAAAATAACAAAAAATTATTTTTACTAGACAATCACTCTTCTCATCATTAGAATGCGCGCAATTTGCCAAAAATTTGCTTAAAGTCCATTTTGGCACTAATTTATTGGCTTATGCATGAATAAATATGCTCAATATATGATTTTTTATTCTTCTGGAGGGTATTTTGATTAAGCCAGCTATATTGGTTTTGGAAGACGGAACCCAGTTTCATGGTCGATCCATTGGAGCTGAAAGAATTGTTGTTGGAGAAGTTGTTTTTAATACATCAATAACTGGATACCAAGAAATCCTCACTGATCCATCCTACTCCCGCCAAATTGTTACATTTACTTATCCTCACATTGGGAACACAGGAATCAATCCTGATGATGAAGAATCCACTATCATTCATGCACAAGGGCTGGTTATACGCGATCTACCATTAATTTATAGTAACTTTCGTGGCAAAGAAAGTTTAACAGATTATTTAAAGCGTCATAAAACAGTAGCAATTGCTGATATTGATACTCGTAAGCTTACCCGACTATTAAGGGAAAAAGGCGCCCAGAATGGTTGCATTATCACCGGTAATAATTTAGATGCACAATTGGCATTAGAAAAAATTAAGCTGTTTGACGGAATAAAAGGGCTGGATTTAGCTAAAGAAGTGACCACCAAAGATAGTTATACTTGGCAGCAAGAAAGTTGGCATCTGGCAGCAAATGGAATATCGACTACTAAGGTACGAGAGCAATTACCTTATTATGTGGTTGCTTATGATTTTGGTGTTAAACGTAATATTTTACGATTGCTGGTTGATCGTGGTTGTTATTTGACGGTTGTTCCAGCAACCACATCTGCTGATGAAGTATTAAAAATGGCACCTGATGGAATTTTTCTTTCTAATGGTCCTGGTGATCCTGCTGCATGTGATTATGCCATTAAAGCAATTAAACAGTTTTTAGCAACCGAAATACCCATTTTTGGTATTTGCTTAGGTCATCAATTACTCGCACTAGCTAGTGGAGCAAATACCGTCAAAATGAAATTTGGTCATCATGGTGGCAATCATCCGGTAAAAGATCTAATTAATAATCGCGTCATGATTACGGCACAAAATCACGGTTTTACAGTTGATGAAGCAACCTTATCTGACAAGTTGCGCGTTACCCATAAATCATTATTTGATGGTAGCTTACAAGGCATTCATCGTACCGATAAGCCTGCGTTTGGTTTTCAAGGACATCCTGAGGCAAGCCCTGGGCCTAAAGATGCAGAACCGCTATTTGATTATTTTATTGAATTAATTAAAAAATATCGTCAAATAAATTTAGCGACTCAAGTTGATTGATCAGGAGCGAAAAATGACAAAGCGTACAGATATTAAAAGTATCCTGATTTTAGGTGCTGGCCCAATTGTTATTGGCCAAGCTTGTGAATTTGATTATTCAGGTGCTCAAGCATGTAAAGCACTACGTGAAGAGGGTTATCGAGTTATTTTAGTCAATTCTAATCCAGCAACAATAATGACGGATCCAGAGCTAGCGGATGCCACTTATATTGAGCCTATTCAATGGGAAGTGGTACGCAAAATTATTGAAAAAGAACGCCCTGATGCTATCTTGCCTACTATGGGAGGGCAAACTGCATTAAACTGCGCCTTACAATTAGAGCGTAAAGGCGTATTAAAAGAATTTGCTGTCACCATGATTGGTGCAACCGCTGATGCAATTGATAAAGCAGAAGATCGTCAGCGATTCGACAAAGCTATGAAGAAAATTGGTCTTGTAACTGCACGTTCAGGTATTGCCCATTCAATGGAAGAAGCGTTAGAAGTAGTAGCAAAAGTCGGCTTCCCATGCATCATTCGCCCATCATTTACTATGGGGGGGGCGGGCGGAGGTATTGCCTATAATCGTGAAGAGTTTGAAGACATTTGTTTGGCAGGTTTAGATCTTTCACCAACTAATGAGTTATTGATCGATGAATCGCTTATTGGTTGGAAAGAGTACGAAATGGAAGTCGTTCGTGACAAGAATGATAATTGTATTATTATCTGTTCTATTGAAAATGTTGATCCGATGGGGATCCACACGGGAGATTCTATTACTGTCGCTCCTGCTCAAACCTTAACTGATAAAGAATATCAAATTATGCGCAATGCTTCGATGGCAGTGTTGCGAGAAATTGGTGTTGAGACGGGAGGTTCAAATGTTCAATTTGCTGTTAATCCTAAAACGGGTCGATTAATTGTTATTGAAATGAATCCACGGGTATCACGCTCTTCCGCCTTGGCATCAAAAGCAACCGGTTTCCCGATTGCTAAAGTTGCAGCGAAATTAGCGGTAGGTTACACACTTGATGAATTGATGAATGATATTACCGGTAGACGCACTCCTGCTTCTTTTGAACCTTCAATTGATTATGTAGTGACTAAGATCCCACGTTTTAATTTTGAAAAATTCCCTGGTAGTAATGATCGGCTGACAACTCAGATGAAATCTGTTGGTGAGGTGATGGCGATTGGCCGCACTTTTCAGGAATCGATGCAAAAAGCATTGCGTGGGTTAGAAGTGGTAGCCACCGGTTTTGATCCTAAAGTGGATTTAGATGAACTAGAATCATTAACCAAAATTCGTCGTGAATTGAAAGACACAGGTGCCGAACGTATTTGGTATATTGCTGATGCTTTCCGTGCGGGTATGTCTGTCGATGGTGTGTTTAATCTGACCAATATTGATCGTTGGTTCTTGGTTCAGATTGAAGAAATTGTTCGTTTAGAAGAAAAGGTTGCTGAGTTTGGCATCAATGGATTGACTGTGGAATTTTTGCGGCTTTTGAAACGAAAGGGGTTTGCTGATATTCGTTTGGCTAAATTAGTCGGTGTCTCTGAAGCTGAAATGCGTAAATTACGCCATAAATATAAACTTCACCCTGTTTTTAAGCGAGTGGATACTTGTGCGGCAGAATTTGCCACAGATACCGCCTACTTATATTCCACTTATGAAGATGAATGTGAAGCTAATCCTAACCATAGCAAATCTAAGATTATGGTACTAGGTGGAGGACCAAATCGCATTGGTCAAGGGATTGAATTTGATTATTGCTGCGTTCATGCCGCTTTGGCCTTACGTGAGGATGGTTATGAAACAATAATGGTAAACTGTAATCCGGAAACTGTTTCTACTGATTATGATACTTCTGATCGTCTTTATTTTGAACCGGTAACATTAGAAGATGTGTTAGAAATCGTCAGAATTGAACAGCCTGAAGGTGTGATTGTACAATATGGTGGCCAAACACCATTAAAATTAGCGCTTGCGTTGGAAGAGGCGGGCGTTCCTATTATTGGCACTAGTCCAGATGCGATTGATAGAGCTGAAGATCGTGAGCGTTTTCAACAAGTAGTGACCCGTTTAGGCCTTAAACAACCAGAAAATGCCACAGTTACGACCATTGAACAGGCAATAGAAAAAGCTCATAGTATCGGTTACCCATTAGTTGTACGTCCTTCTTATGTTTTAGGTGGACGGGCAATGGAAATTGTTTATGACGAAACTGATTTACGCCGTTACTTTCAGACAGCAGTTAGTGTTTCCAATGATGCACCAGTTTTGCTCGATCATTTCCTGGATGATGCGATAGAGGTTGATATAGATGCTGTCTGTGATGGGGAAACTGTGTTAATTGGTGGTATTATGGAGCATATTGAACAGGCTGGCGTTCACTCCGGTGATTCTGCTTGTTCCTTGCCACCTTATACTTTGAGCCATAATATACAGAATGTAATGTGTGAACAGGTAAAAAAACTGGTTTTTAAACTACGGGTTCGAGGATTAGTGAATGTTCAATTTGCGGTTAAAGATAATCGAGTTTATTTAATCGAAGTCAATCCGCGTGCTGCACGTACCGTGCCTTTTGTATCCAAAGCAACAGGAATACCACTGGCAAAAGTAGCCGCTCGTGTTATGGTCGGCCAATCTTTAGCTAAACAAGGTGTAACAAAAGGAATTATTCCACCTTATTATTCTGTCAAAGAAGTGGTGTTACCATTTAATAAATTTCCAGGTGTTGATCCTATTTTGGGACCAGAAATGCGTTCTACTGGTGAAGTTATGGGCATTGGTCGCACTTTTGCTGAAGCATTTGCTAAAGCCATGTTTGGCTGCTCTTCTACTATAAAGAAATCCGGGCGCGCGTTGCTTTCAGTTAGAGAGAATGATAAAGCCAAGGTTGTTGATTTAGCCACTAAGTTAATTGAGCATGGTTTTGAGTTAGATGCAACTCATGGTACAGCGATTGTGCTGGGTGAGGCAGGTATCAATCCTCGGCTAGTTAATAAAGTACATGAGGGACGACCCCATATTCAAGATAGAATAAAAAATGGTGAATACAGTTATATTGTCAATACTACCGCGGGACGTCGAGCAATAGAGGATTCAAAGCTTATCAGGCGTAGTGCATTACAATATAAAGTGAATTATGATACTACTATCAATGGGGGTTTTGCGACAGTGATTTCACTCAACGCCGATCCTACAGATCAGGTTATTTCTGTCCAAGAGATGCATGAAATGATCCGTCACTAACTATTTGCAATGGCCTCCTTTAACAGGGGCCGTTTCATATCCTGAACTACCACAATGTAATCTATTTAATTGGTTTTTTTATGTTTCTAATATAAGATAAGTGAGCCGATGAATCCGCTAATAAGCAGCAGAATAGGTAAGAAAATTAAAATATTCAGGACAATATTTTCATGACGTTTTATAAAAGGAATTTGGTTTATTGCATAACCTAACGAAACAATAATTCCAATCCATAATAGGCCGCTGAGCCAATTAAATAGTTGAAAGCGACGATGACTTAATATTGAAAAGCCTGCTAAAACAGGTAATAGCGTTCGAATAAAAGCTAAAAAACGACCGATTAGAAGCGCATATAAACTTGGTTATTAAATAATCTGTTTGCTCGTTCATGATACTCTTGTGGGATCTGTTTTAACCATTGTTTTATTATATCTGTGTCACTAAGCCATCTGCCTTGCAAAAAACCTAACCAGCAACCCAAGCTAGCAGCAATGGTTAAAATAATAACTGTTGGGATAAAGGAAAGAACACCTTTTGCAATCAAAGCACCGGAAAGAATAAGCAGCGTATCTCCTGGTAGAAACGCAGCAGGAAAAATACCGTTTTCTAAAACAATAATTATAAAAAGTACTGCATAAATAATCCATAAAACATCGGGATTAATTAGTTTAGCAAAATCATGAGGCCAAATTGCTATCACGATCTCATTAAGAACTTGTATAGCTTATCCTGTTAATAACAACTAAGTGAAGAACCGATATAGTTGCTAGTTTACCTTAAAAAGCTGGATTATGTTGGATTTATTAACCTTAGAGGTATGGAAACGAGTTTGATAAAAAATGTTTATCTGATAGTGAAAATATTGAAAGGAGATCAAACTTACTGCAATGGTTACTTCTGGCTAGTGTTCAAAGGGCAATAGAATCTTTAGGTAACCGATAAATAAATAAAATTTCATCAAATAGTAATGATCATTACTATCAAATAATGTAATGTCTGGTATGATCAGTTTGTTTTTCACAATCAGAATGTGGTAAATGAAAATTTACTACTAATGGACTGGCTGGCATTAAGTATGATCAGCTAAAAGAGTCGCGTAAAATAACCGAAGAGTGATAGGTCAACTGATGCGTAAATTGATAGCTTCTATTTTATTGGCAATGAGTTTGATAAATATAACATTCGCCGAGACAAATCCGGCCGATCGGTCTGAGCAGTTTCAGCCGGCTAACACAACTAATCAGCAAGATATATCCATTGCAAACCAAATATCAGCTACCCCAGCTAATGAAGAGCAATTGAGCGAGAAAGATCTTTCCACTGGAAAAAATTTAGCGTCACAACAACAAAAACCCAATTTATTAAGTACTCAAGGAGGATTTGATCGAGATCTTTCGATTTGGAGTATGTATCAGCATGCTGATTTAGTTGTAAAAGCAGTAATGTTAGGATTAGTTGTTGCTTCAATTATTACTTGGGCACTGTTTTTCTCAAAAAGTATCGAACTGGTTACAGCATATCAGCAGTTAGGCAAAGAGCAGCAAAAATTATCTAATGTAAAATCACTCGATGATGCGGTAAAAATTACGGCAACATTTAAAAAAGACAGTGTTACTCGAAGATTATATGATGAAGTTATCGCGGAAAAAACATTATCAGCAGCAAGTCATGATTTAAATGGAACTAAAGATCGTGCCAGTTTTCGCCTAGAAAGAGTAGTTGCTTCAATTAGTCGTTATATGGGACGAGGTAATGGCTATTTAGCGACCATAGGTGCTATTTCTCCATTTATTGGTTTATTTGGCACTGTTTGGGGCATCATGAATAGTTTTATTAAGATAGCACATTCTCAGACGACAAATTTAGCTGTTGTGGCGCCTGGCATAGCTGAAGCTTTGCTAGCAACGGCAATAGGGTTGGTAGCGGCAATACCAGCTGTTGTTATTTATAATTTATTTGCTCGTATGATTAATACTTTTCGTGGTCAAGTTGGTGATGTAGTTGCACAGGCGACGGTATTATTAGGTAGGGATTTGGATTTAGCTAATAGTAAAAAAAGTAGGATAAGTGGTTATGGCAATTCGTTTAAACGATAATTTAAATGATAATGGTGAAATGCATGAAATTAATGTTACCCCATTTATTGATGTCATGTTGGTTTTATTAATTATTTTTATGGTTGTTGCACCATTAGCGACAGTAGATATTAAAGTTAATTTACCGGCTTCGACAGCTAAACCCCAACCTAGACCTGAAAAACCGTTATTTCTAACGGTTAAAGCTAATGGCCAAATGTATGTTGGCGAGCAAAATGTGACTCAGGAACAATTAGCATCAGTACTAGATCAAATAACAGGTACAAATAAAGAAACCACTATTTTTTTTCAAGCGGATAAAACACTAAATTATGAAAGGATAATGGATGTAATGAACTTATTACGTAAATCTGGCTATCTTAAAGTAGGATTAGTTGGCATGGAGATGTCACAAAATAGCAAATAGCTTATTGTTAATATTCTAAAGCTGGGTAATTAAATACCCAGCATTTATTAACTACGTTAGCTACAAATCAATCGTTCCTTTATATCTGCTGCTGTTTTATTTCCATATTAATTTTATGGTTATTAAATAAAGTAATTAATTATTTCAAATTTCTTAATATCACAAAATAAAAAACTATTAATTGAAATTAAAATATGATGACAAAATTTTATGTATATATTTTATATAATTAATGGTTATTAATTTTTATTATTAAGCTAACGATATATGGTAGGGAGTCTATATGAATAATTATAAAAAATAAGGTGATTTAATAAATTAGTTAGTTAATAAAAATAATTTAAAAAAATACTTGTATCAAAATAGTATTTAATTATAGAATTGTTATTAAAAATATTTTGTAACATTTATCAACATCCTAGATAATAGCTATTGGCCTTAAAACAACTGTGTTATAAATTACTTGTATAAATAATATACTTATATCTATAATACGATTTATATCTAATTAATTTTTATTAGATAATTAAGATATGCATCTCCTCATATAGCTATGTTTTAAAACTATTTTTAAAAGTTTAATGGGCTGACTTTTTAATAGCTACATACAGCAAAATATATCAATAATATTAATTATAGTTGTATTAACGTTGTCTAGCGAAGATAATATTTTTTTAAATATTTAATATTTCCTATATGAAAAAGAAAATTGATATATTCAATAAACAGTTTAGCAAATAAGAAAAATTCTTATTTTATTTTTATGTTATGTTTATTATTGCTTTTGGTGGTTATTTTTAGCTAAATATAACTAAAAATTATTATTATATTTTTTTGAAATAAAACAATTAATCACTAGAGAATGGCTAATAATTTAGCCAAATAATTTTTTTGTCTGCTAGTTTATATGGTTAAATTTATCTTTTTGATAAAACTAAATTGGCGATTAGCAATCACCATACCCAATAGTTTTATAGTGTTATAAAGCTAATCAACTTAAGCATTAATTTCTGCACCTAAAGCATTAATCAGACATTTTATTAGTGCACTAATTTCGGTGGTCATTAAGATATAATCAGCATCAAAACGTTGAATAAAATCTGTTTTATCAATATCATCATTTTGCTCTTTTATCAGGTCACTAAATTTTAGTCGTTTAATTGTTCCGTCATCCGCAAGAACAAATTGAATACGCTCTTCCCAGTCCAATGCTAACTTGGTCACTCGCTTTTTAGCTTCAATATGGGCTATGATTTCATCACAGAGTAAATCTTGTTTTTTACAACGGATCACGCCATCTTCTTCAACTGATGCTTTTAATTCAGCTTCGTTCAGTAAACTAAATCCATTTGCCGGTTTGCCTGAGCGTACCCACTTAGTTAAAGTGTGTTCGATCGGAGTTTGATAACTCAACGGCACCACAGGCAGTGAGCCTAACGTTTTACGTAAAAACGCCAGGTTATCTTCAGCACGTTTAGTATTGGCTGCATCTACGATAATCAGGTTATTAGTTATGTCTAACCAGATATAAGTATGACTTATTTTACTAAAAGCTTTTGGTAGAAGCGTATGAATAACTTCGTCTTTCAATGGATCTTTTTCGGTTTTTTTCAGTTTTCGAGCTTGAGCTGTTTCTAGTTTTTTAATTTTAGCTTGTAATTCTTGTTTGATTACCTGTGTTGGCAGGATCTTTTCTTCTTTCTGAGCACAAATTAGGATCTGATTATTCACTACATGTGTTAAAGCTTCACTGTGAGATCCCATCGGTGAAGCCCAGCCTATTTTTATGATGTCTTGACTTCCACATGGGCTATAAGCCAGTGTGGCAAGTTGTTTTTCAAGCTTATCTAGGGATAATATGAATTCTCGATTTAAGCGATAGATCATTAAATTTTTAAACCACATCTCAAGA
This sequence comes from Arsenophonus sp., assembly GCA_045399315.1. Taxonomy (GTDB): domain Bacteria; phylum Pseudomonadota; class Gammaproteobacteria; order Enterobacterales; family Enterobacteriaceae; genus Arsenophonus. Next base: position 8,926 of record DAYVGO010000020.1, on the reverse strand, counting down.
TTTCCTCGTTATTACTCGTTCAAAAAATTGGGTATATAATAACAGATCACACTCTTCGGCCCTAGTTTTCAATAACTATTTTTACCAATTAAAAACAGTTTTAGTGGATTTTATCCGTCCGTCTATATCGCTTTTATGTTAAATAATAATTTATTTATATGGCTAAATTGAGTTAAAAGTATAGGGTAATATTCTGTTATTCATTGTTATTTTAATAATTATTTATTGTTAGATGTTGCTTTTACTAATCAATGGAAAAAGACTAAAAATAACATTTTATTTTTTTTGATTAATTTTATTTAATAAGTTAATTAATTTTATATAAGATTTTATTATCCAGAATAGAATATAAAGATAAGTTTATTTTTAGCATAAAATAATTTTTTACTATATGCTTATAGTAACATGCTGATTTTATTTGTTTGCTGAGGAGGTGAGTTTTTAATAAATTCTTTTTTTTATTTTATTATAACTATTTGATTATATTTAAGCAAAGGAATTTATTTTATTATTTGAAATTAGTGTTTTTAATTATTATGTTCAGCATAAATTAATGGGTATTTTTATGGCAATAAAATTAAAACTCATCATAACATTTATTATTTCTTTATCTTTAGCAGATATTATACAGGCAACAAGTATTTATGATAATCAATATACACGTTTTGATATTTATGGGCAGATTAGATTAAAAAATAGTTGGGATACTGACAAGAATAGATCCATTATTGATGATGATGCTAGTCGTATTGGTTTATTTGTTGAACACAAGTTACCTCATGATGTTAAGGTATTTGACAATATTGAATTAGGTTTAGATACACAGAAATCGAATAGCAAAAATCCTAACAGTCACTTTGAACTCTATAATCGTACCGGATATGTTGGTATTTCCCATGCAAAATAAAATATGGAAAAGCACAATTTGGCCGCACTTATGTTCCTATTGATTCTGTAGCAAAATCTAATTTGGGTTACAACCATACCGGTGTTTTCTATTTTGCTGATGTACTAAATCGTAATACCAGTATATCCTCAGATTCTATGCAATAAAAGAAAAACAATACTATTTATCATGGTCTTGGACAAGATAATTTTAGCGTACGTTTGCCGCATACAATTTTTTTAGAAACACCTTTATTTGAAGGTATTAAAATTGCTGGCAGTTATTCCAACCGTCAGCAGGTATGGTTTATCATTATCACATTGATATTACTGATGCTTATTCATTGGCAGTTTTTTATGAAAACGTTTTGGATTTCGAATTGGTTGTTGGTTGGGCTCAATCTGTTGGCGAGAAAACCAGATAGGAAAAAAACCACAAGACAATATGTTTGCATTAGGCGGCAAATATATTTTTGCTGATAAAACCGTTTCAATCGGAGTTGATTACGGTCGATTACAATCAACTAATGTTGTGGTAGCAGGAAAAACACTGACACCAACATCTGTGACAGGGGATTGGGTGGCTCATCTTTATAGTATTACTGCTAAGTGGGATTGGCCACGATCAGATACCGGTTTATATGCAGGGTATGGACTCCGTTCTGGAGATAAAAAACTTTTGACTATACCAAGCAGACTTATACGTTAGGAGTCGATAAAGACTTTACAATAATAAAAAATAAGCAATTACTTTTATACTTGGAGATGGCATGTAACCATGTTCATAGTAAGAATCAAACTTACGAAAAAGATAATTGGTTTTTGGTTGAGACAGGTTTGCGTTTCTTTTTTTAATTAACTATGCAAATTTTCATTCTTATGAATAATTGAGATTTAGTCTATTACATAAAGGTAAAAATTAATAACAACAGCCATTCTGTCTGTTATTTTTTATATTTGATTCAATTGGTAAATAGTCAATATAGTTCAAACAAACCTTGCTATAGCCTAAGACCCTAAAAGCTAACTTAGTTTTGCATACTGTTATACCGACTTGTTATTAGTCAGTGACAATAGATAGGTTATTTGTGGACAAAATAAATTTTGCCAACGATTGAGCTAATCTTCACTAAGGACTTTGAAACGAATGTCATCGTCAATAAATGTTTTTTCATTAGCCAGTTGTTTAATTGCACCGAATACTAATTGAGCACGTAACTTCCACGAGTTTGGTATATTCCAGCTTTTATGTACTTTTTCATCAATTAGTGGGTTATAGTGTTGTAGTGATGCTCCTACTTTTTCTTGTGCCAGGCTAGTCCAAACCGCATATTGTGCCATACCGCTACTTTGTTCTGACCAAATAGGAAAATTATAGGCATACAGTGGAAATTTTTGTTGTAATTCTTTGATAACGTTTTGTTTTTCAAAAAATAAAACTGTTCCTGCACCAACAGCAAAACTATCGATTTTTTTCTCGGTCGTAGTAAATATTTCTTTAGCAACAATTTATTTTAACGTTTCTTTATTGTAAATAGTTCTTTTTTTTTCATCATTTCAATAAATTTGTTTGGCATTATGTTCTCCTTATATTAATAAGGTTGTAAATTAATTTTGGGCTGATAGGATATTGATAACTATATAATCTGGCTGCTAAAGAAAATCATAGATAAAAAATTTAACCATATAGTTCAAAAATTCAGTTATTAATTAATTGTGTGTATTGCTTATCAAATCTCATGTTAAATCTAAAAATTTGCAACTGAATAAAATTCGAGACAATATTTCATATCGTGGTCATAAATATGAAATAATGTTGTGCGTACTAATTTAATATTGAAATGTTGATAGGATCTATCATGTTAAGACGCATTCTGGTTGCCGAAGATCAAACTGCGATCCGAGATATGGTTTGTTTGTACTACAACAGAATGGATTTCAAGCAATTGAGGCTGACGATTATGATACAGCCATTGCACAGCTCATAGAGCCTTATCCTGATCTTATTTTGTTAGATTGGATGATCCCTGGTGGCTCAGGTATCCAACTTCTTGCGCATATTAAGCGTGATCAACTGACACAAAATATCCCGATTATAATGCTAATCTCCAGGGGAGAAGAACAAGATCGGGTGCGAGGTCTTGAAATCGGCACAGATGATTTCTTACTAAACCTTTTTCACCTAAAGAAATGATTGTTAGATTAAAAGCTATCTTACGGCGCGTTTCATCGATGGCTCGCGACAATTTTTTATGGTCCATCCTGAACGAGTTTATAATCGTGAGCAATTATTAAATTATGTTTGGGGGATTAATGTTTATGTTGAGGATCACACAGTAGATGTGCATATTGGTCGTTTACATAAAGCATTATCTGTAGGTGGTCATGAAAAAATGATCCAAACCTTTCGAGATACAGGCTATTGTTTCTCTGTCTGTTATTGATTGTTGGTTATAGGGAAAAATCGCCATGCTTGAACGCTTGTCTTGGAAAAAGTTAGTTGTGTCTCTAGTTTTATTCTGTTTGCCGGCATGTGGATTATCACTTTTTATTGGTTATTTACCTTGGTTACTGGTGATTTCACTATTAGTCGCTTTGGTTTTGCATGGTTATAATTTACTGAAATGATCAGATGGCTTTGGCTTGAACGTCGTTTACTTCCACCAAGCGGAAAAGGTGTTTAGGAGCCGACTTTTTATGGCATCTATCAGTTACAACAACGTAACCGTAAACGCCGGCGTGAATTAGCACAAGTTATTAGGCGATTCCGTAATGGCGTAGAATCTTTACCTAAGATAGTAATTATGATAACCACCCAAGGTAATCTGGTTTGGTGTAATTGTCTGGCCAAATATTTATTAGGTTTTCGTTGGCCGGAAGATAGTGGGTAAGCTATTTTTAATTTATTTCGTTATCCTGATTTCAATCGATATTTTATTTCGGCGGATTATTCGTTACTGTTTACCATAGAGTTAAATAACGGCATGGTTGTTGAATTTCAAATTATGTCTTATATCGATGAACAATTATGGTTGTAAGAGACATAACGGAAAAGGTCAAATTGGAAAAATCGCGGGGCGAATTTTTTGCTAATGCTAATCATGAATTATGTACCCCTTTGACCGTTTTACAAGGTTATTTGGAAATCATGGATGAACAGATCAATAGTCAATCTGCTAATAAAAAATCTTTGCAGTCAATGCGTGGGCAAGTAGCGTGCATGGATAGTTTAATTAAAAAATTGCTTCAGCTTTCCCGCATTGAAATCTCCCCCATATTAATTTGAATGAACAAATAAACATTCCGTCAATGTTAAATATCATCAAATAGGATGTAATAAATATAAGTCAGGGTAAGCAAGAGATTGTTTTTGATGTGGATGAAAAATTGCAAGTTTATGGTAACACAGAGCAACTGAGAAGCGCTATTTCAAATCTTATTTATAAATGTGATTAATCATACACCAGCCGGAACATCTATTCACATTGTTGGCAACAAATTAAACAGAGAGCGCTTTTTTCTATTCGCGATAATGGCCCGGGGATTGCTGCAACGTATTTACCGTGTTTAACCGAACGTTTCTATCACGCAGATAAATCACGTTCACGTCGAATGGGAGGGGCTATGGGATTAGGGTTGGCTATTGTTAAACATGCTTTAATACATCACCATTCCCAATTAAACATTGAAAGCCAATTAAGTAAAGGTTTCGGTATTTAGTTTTATTTTACTGTCTAGCTTAATTGTAACAATCGACAAAGGGCAAAATTGAAAGTCATCTATTGGATTGTAGCTAGATGGATTTGGCTAAAAATATTTTTGCAACAATAGATTTCTGGATTGGTTAATTTTTATGCAAATCATATAACGCATATTGAGTAAACACTAAAACTAATCACTAAATAAAAAATTATTTCAGAACTTTATTCTGCTTTTTGAGTTTCCTATTGCCTTTTATCATGATAGAAGTTTTACTTGGTGTCATTTATTGGCGTATTTTTTGTTTTTACCAAATCTATCAGGTTAATTAAATATTGTTATTGATTAAAAAACAGAATTTATCACAGTCAATAAGTAAGAAATGGTTTAGGTTTTTTATTCTACTTAAGCTTGATTACAAATAACGAGAAATTAACAATAGTTATGGCATATCGTTTAAAATCTAGAGATATTTTAGCGTTAGGGTTTATGACCTTTGCGTTATTTGTTGGAGCAGGAAATATTATTTTTCCTCCTATGGTTGGATTGCAAGCAGGTGAACAAGTATGGACAGCGGCAGCTGGGTTCCTGATAACAGGTGTTGGCTTGCCAGTTCTCACTGTAATTGCGCTAGCAAAAGTTGATGGTGACCTCGAAAAGCTTAGTGCTCCAATTGGCAAATGTGCAGGCTTGTTGTTAGCTATCGTTGCATATTTATCCGTTGGCCCCTTATTTGCGACACCTCGCACTGCTACGGTTTCTTATGAAGTAGGCATTGCCCCACTAATATGTGGTGTGTCGTCGACTTCATTATTTATCTATAGCCTAATTTATTTTGCCACTGTGATAGGTATCTCACTTTATCCAGGACGATTGCTCGATAATGTTGGACATATCCTGGCGCCGGTAAAAATGATCTCGCTGGCTGTGTTGGGGATTGCTGCTATACTTTGGCCAGCAGGTGATCCTATTATGTCAACGTCGTCATATAGCTATATGGCATTTTCTAATGGTTTTATTAATGGTTATCTGACCATGGATACTTTGGGTGCGATGGTGTTTGGTATTGTTATTGTCAATGCTGCACGCTTACGTGGAGTTGAAAATTCTGCTCTTTTGACGCGTTACACGATGTGGGCCGGGCTAATTGCCGGTATGCTATTAACATTGGTGTATATTTCGCTGTTTAAACTTGGGGAGAATAGCGGCACGTTAATACCTAACGCAAGTAATGGTGCCGATATATTGCATGCCTATGTACAACATACTTTCGGTAATTATGGTGGTTTTTTCTTAGGGGTACTGATTTTTGTTGCTTGTATGGTAACTGCGGTTGGACTTACTTGTGCTTGTGCCGAATTCTTCGCACTTTATGTGCCAATTTCTTATCGTACTTTAGTTTGGATGCTTGGCATTTTTTCTATGGTGGTCTCGAATTTAGGATTAAGTAAACTGATTGAATTTTCTATCCCAGTATTAATTGCCATTTATCCACCATGTATTGTATTAATTATAATGAGTTTTACATTGAAATGGTGGAAATGTGCATCCAGGGTAGTCGCACCAACAATGTTAACCAGTCTGATATTTGGTTTACTAGATGCCATGAAAGCTTCTGAACTTTTGCAAACCTTTATTCCAGATATCGCGAAGAAATTACCGCTGTATGCTCATGATTTAGCCTGGCTTGTACCATCATTAATCGTTTTAGTATTTTTTGCACTATATGATCGGCTTAGCACTAGACAATGCTGATATAAAGCGAGATGCCTAAAGAGTGTTAATTTAATAGCAAATAAACCTTAGTCACTCATCAGCTAGGGTTTATTCGTTTTTATTAATGGCGATCATTTTTCCAAATGAGTTTCGATAAAGGTAATCATTGCTGGATAAAATTGCCAAAAAAAGTAGAAAAATAAGGGTAATGCAGTATAAAGTCATCAAAAGAGCCAATTAAATTAACCAACTTAGGACGTCTGTGAGCCATGCTTCTTAATACACTATGAATAAATTCAGGTTCTGTATAGCACATCAGCCAGTTTTGTGACCCATAAATATTCATTTAATTCTTGAAATTTCTCCGGGGTATATGATATAAGCTCGGTTCATTTGCTGGCGAGCAAGACAAATAAATTGTGGCTATGTTTGATTTGCTTCAATTTGATCCCAATATAACGCGAGAAAATGGTTCCAAATTAAATCGAGTGTGATCGGTGCTCCTCGACGATATTGCGGTCGAAAAAGTTGTTTAGCATTAATAACAATAGGATGCTGATCGGTGTATTTATCTACCTGACGATGTAGCCTAATTCCGGCTACAATATCCGGTGAATATAAGCCTGCTGGATCACCTCGAATGAAATCCGCCATTAAATTTCCTAATAAGGAACTTTATGCTCGCTGACTAAATGCAAGTGTGCAAGAAAATTCATAGTGTCATTATAAATGAATTTTTAGTTTTCGTGATGCTTATTTGTTGCACTATTTTTATAGCCGCACTAGACTAGTGCACTTGTTTTAATGAAATAGTGTAAAGAAATGCGTGTCTCTGATTTTGCTTTTAAATTACCAGATGAGTTAATAGCCCATTATCCATTAGCCAAACGTAGTCAATGCCGGTTACTTTTTTTAGAAGGTGCAACAGGTAAACTGGCTCATGGTATTTTTACTGAGATTGTTGATAAATTAGAACCAGGTGATCTGTTGGTTTTCAATAATACCCAGGTTATCCCCGCTCGTCTCTATGGCTGTAAAATGTCTGGTGGCAAAATTGAAATCTTGGTTGAGCGCATATTAGATCCCCATCGGGTTTTAGCACATGTTCGTGCTTCTAAAGCGCTCAAACTTGGGACAGAATTGTTATTAGGCGATGATGAAAGTGTCAAAGCCATTATGTTGGCCAGGCACGATACACTATTTGAAATTGTTTTTCAGGATAAGCGAGATGTTCTATATATTTTAAATGCTATTGGTCATATGCCATTGCCTCCCTATATAGCTCGTCCTGATGAAGAGATGGATAGAATGCTTTATCAAACAGTCTATAGTCAACGGCCTGGTGCAATTGCTGCGCCTACAGCAGGATTACATTTTGATGAGTCGTTATTAGTGGCGCTGCGGCAAAAAGGGGTAGCTATGGCTTTTGTGACACTTCATGTAGGGGCTGGAACGTTTCAACCTGTTCGGGTCGAAAATGTTGCTGAACATCGTATGCATGCTGAATATGTTGAAGTCTCTCAACAGGTGGTGGATGCAGTATTGGTGTGTAAAGCTAGAGGTAAGCGAGTTATTGCGGTTGGCACAACCTCGATTCGAGCGTTAGAAAGTGCCGCTGATGTGTGTAAAGAAGACATTATTACTCCCTTTTTTGATGATACGCGAATTTTTATTTATCCGGGTTTTCATTTCCAGATTGTTGATGCATTAATTACTAATTTCCATTTACCTGAATCTACATTAATTATGTTGGTATCTGCTTTTGCTGGTTATCAAAATACGATGAATGCCTATCAAGAGGCAATAGCAGAGAAGTACCGTTTTTTTAGTTATGGAGATGCCATGTTTATCACTCATAATCCTCAGGCAGTGAGTGAAAAAGTGGCTAACTAGTTATTAAGTTAATAATTAACTTCACCAATTTATTTAACTAAATTTGTAAATTACACATCGGACTGTTTTTCTGATTGTTCACTTTATTCTTATTAAATTAATCATAAAGAAATATATAAAAATCATATGGTTGCTATCTTTAAATGCTTATTTTGATTTCTATCTTCTTCGTTATGTGCCAAAATGTGACAATGTTACTGTATCTAGTCAAATTTTCGCCGCTTAAGTGTGCATATTTATTTACCATTTCAAGTGTTTCCCATCCTCTTCATTTTCTTAGAGTCATTAGAGGGGTTCAATTCTGAACATGCTAACTTGCCTATGTATGGCGTAAGTCATGAAAGCGGAAATCATAAGTACTTGATAACCCAAGTGCTCTATCAAAATCGCTCCTGCTTATATTTTTAATTTTTCTACCATTAGAGGAAAAAACAAATTCACAGTCTGCATCTAAAGTTTTTAAGATGCAGATTGCTTCATCATTTAATGGGATAGCTCTAGCTTTACCTGATTTTGCATTGTCAGCGGTAATTACAGCTATTTTTCTGTTTAAGTCAACATTAGCCTATATTAAAGATAAAATTTCACCTTTCCTTGTCCCCGTTAACAATGCGATTGATTAAATACCAGTGTAAATTTGATCAAAAAATGATCATTCATAAATTATTTCTGGTAATATTGTTGCCGTTGTACGTTTGTTAACAACAACATTTTCCCTGGTATTGGCCAGCCA
>DAYVGO010000064.1:0-44643 GCA_045399315.1 Arsenophonus sp. | reverse complement strand
TTAGAAAAAAATAATGTATTATGATAATCTCTTTCAATACTGCTCTTATAATTCATTGGTATTACTGCACAATTTGATGTTAAATCCATTTCTTTATAGCGAAAATGACTTACTCTAATTTGTTTGTTTTGACCCGTGTGTTCTAAGTCAACAGCATCAATTAAAGTAGTTATACAATTTTTATCAATTGTATTATTAATATTGTCATTTTTTACAACGCTATTTTCATATTTTATTAAATTTTTTTGACTGGATATTTTATTTGTTGAAATATATTTTCTCTGATTACTAAATTTATCATTTTTTATCTGCTCTTCATTGGTAAAATCTTTGAATAAGGAATAATTACTTAACTCAATATTTTCTAAGTTGTTAGCAGATAATTTCAAAGACACATTATAAAATTGTTTATCTACAATTGTATGATAAATCTCTTCATTTTTAATTAAAATATCATTAGTATCATTAAGTTCATCATCTTCATTAACATCATTCGTATATTTATAATCATAAAACATAGCATCATCATATAACATATTAACATTATTGTTTTTTGGCAAATTAATGTCTGATAATATCTTATTATTTTTTAACTTTTCTTCAATAATATCATCTAATGAGCATGTTCCATTTTGCTTTGGCTGTATACTATTAATTTTTATTAAGTTTATTTTTAGCATAAAGGACTTCCTCTATTTCATTTTCTTCAACAAGATATTTCCTTTGTTTAATTTTAATTATTTCTTTTTTCAATAAAAAAATATATTTTTCATTTTTCTTATATAAAAATTTTTTAAAGTTTAATTTTTCTTTTTTTTCTACAATAACAGCCTGATTTTCAGCTTCTTTTTTCGCTTTTTCCAACTTTAAATCTATTAATTTACGTTCAAATACGGCTTGTTTATTTTTTATTGCAAATAACTGACTTCTTGATAAAAAACCTATATTATTGATATTTTTTAATAAGTTATTAATAAAAAAAATTTCTTTATTTATATCATTTATCTCATTTTCTATTAACATTATTTTATGATATAAATTTTTGAGTAACATATCGTTCTGATTCATTTTCTGACATAGCATAGTATGTCTCTTTTTTACATCATGATAAAATCTCATACATCTCCTTTTTTATTAATTCAAAAGTTTTTTTTTATCTGGAGATTGTATAAGCCAACTATTTATCTTGTTATATTTATATAACATCTCATCATTTTCACTGTTTTCGCCTTCTTTATATTCCCCTAAATCTATAAATATTTTCAATTCTTCGATTTTACTAAAAATTTTTCTTACTTGAGCGGCATAATTCAAGTGCTGCTGATCACAGACTTGAGAAGCTACACGACTTATACTTTGTAAAATACTAATAGCTGGATAGTGATTCTTTTCTGCCAATTTTCGATTTAAATAAATATGTCCATCAAGAATAGAACGGATCTCTTCGGCAATCGGATCTGGCTCATCATCACTTTCTAATAATATGGTATAAAATGCTGTTATTCCCCCTTTTTCAGTAAGCCCCGGCCGTTCTAATAATTTTGGTAACGCTTCAAATACCGAGGCAGGATATCCTCTACGGGCTGGTGGTTCACCCGCTGCTAGCGCAACATCGCGTAATGCTCTAGAATAACGTGTTATTGAATCTAAAAATAATACTACGTTACTACCTTGATCTCGAAAATACTCTGCGATTGTTGTTGCCACCAGAGCAGCATTTGCACGATCTATTGAAGAATAATCAGATGTAGCGTAAACAATAATACATTTATCTATATGACCAGTTTTTTTCAATGTATCGATAAACTCAGTCAACTCACGACCCCGCTCACCAATTAATGCAATGACAAAAATATCTGCACTAGCGTGTTGTATAATCATGTGTATAAGTGAAGTTTTGCCACATCCAGCAGAAGCAAAAATACCCAAACGTTGACCAATGCCACAGGTGATTAATCCATCTATTGCTTTTATACCAGTTACAAATGGGTGTCGTATTGGCTTTCTTTGCAAATAACTTGGTGAACTTCGGTTAATCCCTCTCTTTTCACTGCTGAATAAGTCACTCTTTTCTTTTAAGCGTTCAACAATATTTCCCATTGAATCAATAACACAGCCTAATAAATCGGCTGAAAGTTTAATTGTAAAATGTTCTTTTGTTGGAATAATCACACTATCTTTTGAGATCCCGATTGAGTCACCAATTAGCCCTAGTATTACAGTATCTTTTTGAAAACCCAAAACTTGTGCCTTAGCAATAATTTTTGTATCACGCCAATTTTTATGAATATGACAAATTTCACCAATTTCACAATCAGCAATATTGGCCTCAATTATTGTTCCTAATAGAGACTGGATCTTATATATTCTATGGCTTAAAGTGATTTTATCCATTAATGAAGCACCTCTGAATAATCATTTATTAGGTGGAAAAATTCCTCCAAGGCAGCAAAAAAAAACCCGGCTCCATCGGCTAAATATGCAGGTGATACAACACCAGCCAAATTAGTATTTCTATTACGAGAAACTAATTGTAATTATTTTGTCACGGTAAACTGGCATTCTTCCATTAATATTTTTTCACTTAACTGATAAATCACATTACTTTCCTCTTCACATAGAGGACTCCACAACCAGACACAATTATCATCAACACTTATGTTGATATCCAATGAATTACTAAATTCTAATGTAATCGTTGAATGTCCATCAAAATCAGAAATTAAATTTTTATCACAACCATTATGTACTAGCGCATCACGAACTAATAAGGCAATATCAATATGCATATTCTCTCTATTTAGTTTTAAATCGTTCTTAATACATTTACGGAAACCGTTTCTGTTAATTCACCAAAAGAAATAACATCCACATTGTTAAATTTATTTTCAACAAATTTTTTAAAAAATCTTCTAATATCAACTGAACATAAAATTACAAAATCATTATAAGATAAAGGGACACTATCTAATGCTAAAGATATTTTATCTAATAAATATTCAGATTCTCTAGGTTCTAGATTTAAAAATGCACCCGCCGATGTATTCCTAATATTAGATCGAATAACCTCTTCATTTTCATTCGATAATAAAATAACATTTAAATTATTTCCTCTAGAAAATTTATGACAAATATATCTTCCTAATGCACTACGAACATGTTCTACAAGTAAAATAACATCTTTTTCCTTTGGCGCCCATTGTGCAATAGTTTCCATAATTAACTTCATGTTTTTTATTGATATTTTTTCATTAATTAGCCGTTGTAATATTTCAGCTATTCTTTGAATGGTTGCATGTCTTACTACTTCTTTAATAAGATCTGGATATCTCTCTTCTAAATTATCAATTTCTTGCTTAGCTTCTTGTATACCAAAATATTCATGTACATAGCGAGTCAGTATATTGGCTATATTAAAATAAATTTCATCTATATAATGGTGACATAAATAACCTATTTCCTTAATTTTTTCATAATCTGTTTCATCTATCCAAAAATCATTATTAATAGTAATTTTTTGGATTCCAAGATGTTCAATTTCATCTGTCTTGTTAATAAGACGATACCCATTGCATCTAACATAAAATTGATCTGCTTTTATTTCATTAATCAACAATACTATAGTATTTTCTTCTAAATCATTACAATCACTTATCATAATATCAGGTAAATTTATTCCATAATCTAAATAAAAATTTTTTTTCAATTTGTCAGTGATATTTTCTTTCTCTAAATTTTCAATTATCTTTTTATTAACAACTAAAATTAAAGGTATCGTTTCATTTGTTTTTTTATTGATAACCCCTTGATTATCTATTTCAATATTAGTTATTTCATTTTTTTCAATTAGAGTAATATCTTGGTTCTTTGGTTTATTTCTTTTAAACTGAATATAATACATACTAGCCAAGATTCCCGAAATCAACATGAAAACAACAAAAGGGAAACCGGGTAAACTACCAATACTTAATGCAATAACTGCTGAAATAATTAAAACTAAAGGATTAGTTAACAATTGATTAATAATCGTTCTACCTAAATTTTCATTATCACCATTAACTCTAGTTACAACAAAACCTGCAGCCACAGCAATTAATAAAGCGGGTATTTGCGCCACCAATCCATCACCAACCGTCAAAATCGTATATGTTGCTAATGCATGCGAAAAATCCATTTGATGTTGGCTAATACCAACACTTATGCCACCAATAAAATTTATAAAGATAATAATTATGCTCGCGATTGCATCACCTTTAATAAATTTCATTGCACCATCAAAGGAGCCATAAAGCTGACTTTCCCTTTCTACGATACTACGACGATGCTTAGCTTCATCGGCATCAATAATGCCAGAGCGTAGATCAGCATCGATACTCATTTGTTTACCTGGCATGCCATCAAGAGAAAAACGGGCAGCAACTTCTGCAACACGTTCTGAACCTTTGGTAATAACCATAAACTGCACAATTGTAACTATAGCAAAAATGACAAAACCTACGACTAAATTATCAGCAATAACAAATTGTCCAAATACAGCAACTATTTCTCCTGCATCTGCTTCACTTAATATTAATCGACTTGTACTGACAGTTAGCGATAATCTAAATAATGTTGTTATTAATAAAATAGCAGGAAATGACGAAAAATTTAATATTCTATTGACATAAAATGAAGATAGAAATACCAAAGCTGATAAAATAATGTTTAATGCGATTAGAAAATCAACTAAATATGTAGGTAATGGAATTACCAACATTGAAATGATCATAAAAACTAATATTAATACAAACAGCTCTGAATGTTTTTTTATATCATTTAGAAATTTATTCATATTGGCTCAAATATTATAGTTTTTTATACTATTTAATATGAAAAAAATATTTAATTTTTCTATTAACTTGTCTTTTATTATTTCTTTATCATTTTCATTAATAAAAATATATAGTGGTAAATTTTTAACCAAATTATAAATCAACTGAGTTATTCGTCTTTTATCTTCATTAGTATCTATTTTTAATAATAAATCTAAAAAATCACTTGTAGCATTAGGCTCTTCAAGTACACCAATAAAAAATAATGCTATTGTCAATTCCTGGAAAGGGATTCCTTTACTTTTATAATAATTGGTTAAAGATACAACGAATAGTTCATCACTTGATTTGATTGTTTTTACTTGATTTAATCTTGATAATAGATTGCCAAATTCTATTCGGCTACAACTGGGATCATTCGAATTAATATCAGTAATTATTGCATTTTCTATAAATTCCAAAATTATTTTTCGATTTTGTGTCCCATAAGTAGAAATCCAGCTACCATAAATTTGTATCTCATATAAATCTGTTTCAATAAATTGCCTATAACTTTCACGAAGTAAATAGGGTTTAACGTCTATTTTAGAACTAAATATACGTGCCTTTAATGCAACATTAATTCCTGATTTTAATCTTTTTTTATTTGCGGTTTGTTCTACGTAATTTAATATATCTATTATTTTTTTTCTATTTTTTTTATGTAGCATATTACGCTTAATTAACGCACGCAATACAATAACTAAATCACTATCATCAGTTATTAACTTTCTAAGTCGTTCTACTAAAAATTTAGTAGTAAGATTTGCTGAAGATACGATATTTACTACTTTATCTATCTTTTGGTCGATTTCTTCATCTAACACATTGTCAAATTCATTACAATTTTCTAATTCGTTTTTTTTGATTAATTCCCGTCTTTGTCTAATTCGTGATAGTAATATCATTTTTCCTTGTTCATTGACTAAATTTTTTCTTTTTTGACTATATTGATACCTTTCTACTATTTCATCCTCGTTCTCAGCATCGAATGCTTCTTGCCGATCTACTTTTTCCTGATTATTTATTTTCTCCATAATTAATTTTTGTCTATGGCGCTGCATATACTGCACCATATTATAAGAATTATTTATGTTATTATTCATTAACGGTTACTCAAAAAATTTGCCATCCAGTTTTCTAATTTATGATCAAATTTATCTTCTATTACTCTTTTAGCAATATTTTCAGCATTCGTACTTAAAGGATTAATAATTTCTTTGGGTTGAATGAGAAATACTCTTACTAAGCTATCTTTCTTTTCCGTGGTATAATGAAATATATTACCTAAATAAGGAATATCCCCAAGCAATGGGATTTTTTCTTTTATATTTCTATGTTCATTACGAGTATAGCCACCAATTAATAGACTTTTACCTTGAGGTACTCTAGCAATAGTACTAATATCTGTTCTCCCTATCTCTGGTAAATGATCTGTTATCTGTTCTCCTCGACTACCATCCTGAACAGTAATCATCATTTCAATTTGATTATCAATAGTGAACCTGGCTAATACGCTAATGGCTGTACCATAAGTAACATTTTTTAAATCTGTTGCTCTTTCTCCAATTAGCTTGGTATAAAAAGTTCGATTATTATCAAATATTGCTGGAATATTTTCTTGTGTTAGTACCATTGGCCTAGAAACAATATTTGCTTTATCATTTCTGGTTAATGCAAATATATCTGCCATAAAACTAGATCCGTCAATAGTGCTTCTTCCAGCATTTATTGACATACCTAGTTTCTGTCCAATATTAGCGCTACCACTCCATTTTATGCCGAGCTGATCAAGTGCTTTTTTTTCTATATCAATAATCCAAACTGATAGCTCTATATGCCTTTTAGTTATGTCCAACTGCTTTATAATTTTTTGTAAGTAATTTACTTGTTCTTCATTACCTTTTATTAATAAGCTATTGTTACCAGGATTAGATATAATAGAAATATTAGCTTTATTTAAAGATAAATCTTCTATTAAATAGGTATTGTTGTTTTGCTTAACTAACTCATCTTGATTTTTTTTTAGTGTATGATTTTTGAAATTTGAAATATTGTTAGTTGATGCATCCATTAATTTATTTATTATCGATGCCATTCCAGGAATAATAATATCATTAAATCTATATTGATAATGACGATCTTCTACAAAAGTATTATATAGTGGCACAATTGCTATTTTTTCTCGGCCATCAAAACCAGTAGTCACTTCATCTAAAAACCGTGTGGTATTAATGATCGTCTCGATATATACTGGTGGTCCAGATATATAAAATAAATTATTGTTACTACCAGAGCGCAGTGGGTAACGTTCATCATATAAACCTGAATCTTTTAAAAATTTTTTTATCTCTTGAATTGTTGTATTATGCAAAGTGATAACAATGCTACGCATTTCAACTGCATCACAAATATATATTACCTGACCATTATCGTACCACATAAAATTAAGTTGTTGAGTGATATCTTTTAAAGTATCAAGAGGATATTTAAGATCAAATTCGCCAGTTATTTTCTTTTTTGCTGCAAGTGGACTAACTACGATCGGTTTATTGATAACCGAAGATAAGGCATCAAAAACACCACGTACGGTTTCATTTTTAGCAATATAACCTGATTCGATACTTTGATCTGATACTGCTTTTGAACTTGACAACAATATGAAATTTAAAAACACTAAAAAAATTAATATACTACTATCTTTTTCTATCAGTAATCTCTTCATCAGTAACACTAGATCCTTTCTTTTGATAGTATCTTTTTAACCGGCTCGGACTTATCCCCAAAAAACTCTTCACTTCATCAGAAAAATGAGACAAATTGGAATAACCATACTTAAAAGCTATTTGTGTAATATTCTGATTTTTGTCATTCAAATCTAATAATGCATTGACTAACCGCCATTTCTTTAACTCAGTTTTAGGAGAATTACCTAATGCATTTCCTGCTAGCTTTCTAAAATAAGAAACGGATAAGCCATATTTCACACTCATTTTCTGTAGTTTCTGGTTCCCTTCTAACATCGATTCCTCAAGCAGAAAACTGACGATACGATATTCTTCATTTTGGCGTAATAAAGAAAAAAACCTTTCTGCCTTTTTTTCTCTATTAATTTGTTGACTCAAAAACCAATATTCAAGATTTTTTTGTTTTTTATAAGTATCAAAATTAAATTTAATAAATGCAGAGAGATAATTATTCTTAAAACTATGGATTTGATTATTTGCTTTATCAATAAAAGCCTGCATTTTGGCTAAATGTAAGATATTTTCTTTTTTTAACCTGATTTCACCCGATAGAACATCTATTTTAGAAGGTAAAATCATCATGATCCCACTATCTCCAATATCAAAACAGCAAATTTCTTGATTTTCATTTGAACTAATGCGAAGTTCTGTTTTACTTGCTGCAATAACATAATAAAGAGCTGGATTTTCTAATAAAATTTCGTCATATTTTATCCACATAGATTCACTCTGCCGCAAAACTTGCTCCTTAACATGAAACCAGCTTCTAGCAAAAAACACGATTCCATTAAACCTTAAAATTAGACAAAAATCACAACCAAATTATGACGAAATCATGACTACTTACACTTAACATTTATTGTTAAGCGCTGAAAACTATCTTTTATTGAATTTGAAGAACAAATACCCTCTTTAAATACAGGTAATATCCTTCCAATACTTTGCATATAATGTCCATTTTGGCGCTTATCATGATTAGGAATTTCATATTGATGATCATTCTTTGAATTTAAATCAATAAGTTTTACATCACCATTAAAGCAGTATCCTCTACCATAAATAGTTATAATCAAATTTTCCTGTTTAAATAATTTTCTTAATGAATATATACAACGAACAATCGATTCATCTTTTACTTCCCCACCTTGCCAAACATAAGCAACGATATCATCTTTCTTTATAATCTTTTTACTATTAGCTACTAAACAACTTAATGCCCTTAATTCTTTGGGTGGTATTGCAATAATTTCTCCATTTTTCATCAACATTTCATTGCAATGTAATCGATAATCTAAAAATTGAAACACTAAATCTCGATGTATCATAATAAGCATCCTCTATATGACTCTATTTGATAGTCTAATTAATAGCCATCCTTTGAAATGGTATCAATAATAAAATTGCACTATCTGTTATTCTACAGACTTTTAATTATTTACATTAAATAAAAGGTTAGACAACTCTTACCACTAATATAAATAAATTTAAATTGGTTAATTCCATTACTTAACTCCACCAATGAAACAAGCATCATTATGATTTTAAATAATAAAATATATAAGAAGTATAATAATATATTATAATAGTTCTCTATGACAAGAAAAGATTGAAGTCATATTACTTCAATTATGCAATCTGTTTTTATCGATCCGTTTGTGCATAATTGATAGCCTAAAACTATCAAAAAACAAACATTTTAATAACTCTATGATAATAAAGATAATTATAATATTTTTTATTTACACAACAAAAAATAAACATAATTAATATATTTTTAAATTTAATCTATATTTTTATACCTTAAGATAGCATAAATAAAACATTTTATTATCTAATAATGAATATTTTTTAAACATTTACAATAAGATATTCTTTTTTAATATTTTATTTAATAAATAAATTTATTTTTTTCTAAATATCTTTATCAAATAAAATCTGCTGTTATAAATTTATTTTCACTGAAAACCAACATTAATTTACAGTATTTAAGAACTATTATTTGTTTAAAAAATAAATACAAATAGATAAAATAACGTTAAAAATATTTAATAAAAGACGGTGTTATTCAATGAATTATTTCAATACAAAACTATACTGTACAAGTATATAACTGCTATGTAATGAAAGTATTTGTTACTAAAGATTAACTCAATATCATTTAATAACTCAATCTTTATTATCATTCACATTTTTCCCTTTATGACTAACTGAACTTACGATTTAAAAACTTAATATTTTGACCACTTCATATCAGTTATGCATAGCTAAACTTTTGCTAGTTACTGACTATTATTTTCTGATTACAGGAATCAATAATTTTACTTTCTAAGTTAAAATTTAATTTTGTTTAGATTGTTGTTAATAATTATAATTATCTTAATCAGTTATAATAAATGGATTTAAATACTAATACAAACGACAAACTCGACTATTTTAACTAACATAATAAATAACAAATAATTTCATATTAAGACTATAAATATTTTTTAATAAAATTTAAAGTATACTCTGATATTATTTAATATAAATATAAATCTAACAATATATAATTTTCCTTTAATAGAAAATTTAATTAGCTACTTTGATATATAAAAATATGAATAGTAAAATCAATAAAAACTAAATAACATATTATTATTCATAATAACATAAATAATTAACATGAATATTATTAAAATAATATCTTGTATTAATTTATAATATTTTATTTTTTGTCATAACCCTATAAACACCATATTTTTATTGATATTTCAACATAAAAAACTAAAATAAAAAAGATATACACATTATTCAATAATTATTAAATTAAATAAATAGTATAAACCATAAGTGTATGGGCTCTTCAATGGGATACAGACATTACTTTTTTACATATAGATATAAAATAAATACTATTAATAAATATAACTAATAAATCCTTTCTTATTAATACTAATTAAATACAATTCAATTCGTTTATACAACTATACTTGTTATTATATAATGAATTAATATTGATTAAAAAATATAAAGGTAATAATGACAAAATTTTCAACTATTTTAATTCATGGTGGCAAACAGATTGATAAAGCCAACAATGCTATTTTCCCTACCATAACAACCGCAAGTAGTTTTATTCAACAAGATATTGATATAAGGGGTGAATTCAGCTATTCACGAACTAAAAATCCAACTCGCTATGCTTATGAGACAGTACTTGCCAATATTGAAAATGGTATTTATGCTAGCGCTACAGCCTCTGGTGTCGCAGCAACTTTACTAATATTAAACTTGCTACCACAAAATTCTCATATTATTGCCATGCAAGGTGTCTACGGCGGCACTTACCGTATGTTTGAAAAATTAATAAAAGAAACAAGTGGTCACCAGATCGATTATATTGATCTCAATAATCTCCAACAAGTTAAAGACCATTTACGTAATAATACCCGACTGATCTGGATAGAGAGTCCAACTAATCCACTATTAAAACTCGTTGATATCAAAAAAATTTGTCAATTGGCCAAAGAAAATAACATTATAACCTGTGTCGATAATACCTTTGCCACGGCCTGGAATCAAAGACCTCTTGAATTAGGCGCTGATATTGTCATGTTATCAACCAGTAAATACATTGGTGGCCATTCAGACTTAATCGGAGGAGCAGTCATCACCAATCAAACCAACATTGCTGACAAAATCGATGTTCTTAAAACAACCATCGGTGCAATTGCTTCTCCTTTTGATGCTTATCTAGCATTACGAGGATTAAAAACGCTAGATCTTCGCATGACAAGACAATGTGCTAATGCGCTAAAAATTGCCGAATATTTAAATAATCATCGTAATATCACAAAGGTATACTACCCTGGACTAGCAAATAATCCGCAATATCATATTTGTCAGACACAGATGAAAACTGGTGGTGCTGTTGTTACAATTAATATAGATGGTAATCGAGATAACGTAAAAAACATTATTAGCAAATTGCAATATTTTGTTCTGGCCGAATCATTAGGTGGAGTTGAAAGCATGGTAAACCATTCGGCAACAATGTCCCATTCCGCGATGACCGAACAAGAAAGAGTGAAAATGGGCATTTACAATACAACATTACGTTTATCCGTCGGGATAGAAGATATTGATGATCTGCTTAACGATTTAGAGCAAGCACTTAATTTTTAATACTCAGCTAGAAACAGGGTATCGCAATGAATAACTACGGAATTTGGACAGTAATCACACCACTTATCACAATCATAATGGCGATAATGACACGCCAAGTGATCTTATCTTTACTAACAGGTATTTTAGTTGGCTATACCGTCATTAATGATCACAATATTTTTTTAGGAATTCAAGCAACCCTGAAAGGAATTATTGCCACTTTTGCATCACCCGGCAATACCCAAACTATTATTTTTATTTTATTGATCGGTGGAATTATGCGATTAATTAGTGTCACTGGTGGTGTTAGAAGTTTAGTTTATCTGCTAACCAATAAAACACACTTAATAAAAAATAAAAGAACTATCCAACTACTAGCCATGTTTATATCAATAATGATTTTTATTGAAAGCTCTATTAACCAATTAGTCGCTGGAGCTTCCACCAAAAATATTGCCCGCTATTATGGTGTTTCCGCAGAGAAAATGGCCTATATCATTCAAACATCAGGCGTCTCAGTATGTTCTTCTGTCATAATCAATGGTTGGGGAGCTGCCATGATGGGAGTTATTGGTGCACAAATCGCTAAAGGTTTTATTGCAGGAGAACCATTCGAAATCCTCGCTAATGCTATGCCATATAATATTATGGCTTGGTTATCATTGGCCTCAGTACTATTTTATATCCTTACCGATTATTCATGGGGTCCCATGAAAATTGCTGAACAAAAAGCCATTGCCGTTCAACATGGCTCTCATCAGCCATCTGCCATGGTTGATGAAGAAGTTATTGATCATCCAGCAAATAACTCTCTATTAAACTTTTTTATTCCAATCCTGACAACAGTTTTAATGGTACCTATCGCTCTTTATATCACCGGTAATGGCGAGTTCACTAAAGGCAGTGGCTCAACTTCTGTTTATTGGGCTGTCATGTTTGGCACTTTAGTTTCTTTTGTCTGGTTTTTAGCCCGTGGTATTTTGACGATCGAAAGTTTCTTTAAGGAAGTTTATATCGGTTACGCCAGCATGATCAAAATTAGCTCAGTAATGATTTTAGCTTTTTTAATGGGCAATGTTTCTGCCGATCTTAATACTGGTGCTTATATTGCACAAATTTCTTCCGACGTATTACCGGCAGGCTTTTCTGTCGCCTTTATTTTCTTAATCAGCACCATCATGTCATTAGCAACAGGTACTTCTTGGGGGACTTTTGCTATTATGATCCCTATTGGCGTACAATTAGGACTTTCCATTAATATACCTGCCGAATTAATGATTGGAGCAGCTATTACCGGTTCAATCTTCGGTGATATGACCTCGCCAATTTCTAGCGACGCCATCGTTGCTTCAATGGCAACCGATTGTGATCATATTGAACATATCAGAACACAAATGCCTTATGCTATGGTTACCACAATAATAGTATTAATTATTTACCTCTATTTAGGATTCAGCCAATGACACAAAATGCAAGTATAAAAAATCAACTCTATCAATAAAGATGTAAGATGAGTTAATAACATATGCTACGCAGCAAATATCATTATCATGCAAGAAATTAATACTATTAATTATAAATTATGTGGCAATTATAAGGAGTAAGAGTGCAACGTCAGCAAGCTATTCATCGTTTAAGAAGATTACGGCAAACAGAAAAGGTTCGCGTTTTATTTAAAGAAACAACTTTGACGCTAAACGATCTTATATTGCCCATATTTGTTGAAGAAGGAATTAAAGATTATCAGTCTATTGCCAGTATGCCAGGGGTTTTTCGTATTCCTGAGTATAAGTTACCTTATGAAATCGAACGTATTGCTAACACCGGGCTCAAATCAGTGATGCTTTTTGGTATTTCCCATCATCTCGACGAAACTGGGAGCGATACCTGGCAAGAGCAGGGTTTAGTCGCTCGCATGTCAAAGGCCTGTAAGGATACCGTACCTGATATGATCGTCATGTCAGATACGTGCTTTTGTGAATATACTTCTCACGGCCATTGTGGAGTTTTAGTTAACAATAGCGTTGATAATGATGCAACATTATTAAATCTTGGCCGACAAGCAGTCACCGCGGCAAATGCTGGCGCTGATTTTATTGCGCCTTCTGCCGCGATGGACGGACAAGTGATAGCGATCCGTGATGCATTGGATAAAGCAGGTTTTATTCATACTGGCATTATGTCGTATTCAACCAAATTTGCTTCCAACCTTTATGGCCCTTTTCGTGAAGCGGCAAGTTCCAGCTTAATCGGTGATCGTAAAAGTTATCAAATGGATCCAATGAATCGCCTTGAAGCGATTAGGGAATCATTAATAGACGAGCAAGAAGGCGCTGACGTTTTAATGATAAAACCAGCAGGTGCTTATCTCGATATTATCCGTGATATTCGTGAGCGAACTGAACTGCCATTAGCTGCTTACCAAGTCAGCGGCGAATTTGCCCAAATTAAATTTGCTGCCCAAGCTGGCGCAATTAATGAAATCGATGTCGCCCTGGAAACATTAGGCGCCATCAAACGTGCCGGTGCTAACCTTATCTTAAGTTATTTTGCGTTAGATTTAGCTGAAAAAAAACGACTTTAAACAAATTTATATGGCCAGAAATCGTTGACTCCTAGCGATTCTGAATTAATTGGTAAACGAATATACCAAGGTCAGTCACTAACAGTGTGTTCACTACATAGATTAAGATTTCCAAAAATCCATGGTAATAGCGCTGTTGCTGAAAGGAGAGCATGACTTCCAATGAAAAGGTAGAAGAAGTCGATAAACAACCACAAAAACCAGTTATTACCATCAATCGCCATTCAGGAGATAACGTATAGTGGTTAGAAAATAGGCAAAAGCGGATACCTAATATAAAACTAGCAACCACATTAGAGATATAAGTACCCAAAGGTAAAAGTGCAATTAATGGATTTAATTTCGTTGATAAAAGCCAGCGTGAAATACCACCAAGTATAGAACCTATTGAGAGCACTAAAAAGATTTTAATCATAAATTATATTCATCCAATAGAACACATTATCATCAATTTTTTATACTTTTTTGTTACAGCAGCAACAACATTGATATAACATATAATTAAAATTAACTAATACAATAATAACTTGTTATCATCACTAGTAGTTAAAAATTACGTAAACCCTATGCACCAAATTCACTAGATTGCCGTATTAAGGGTGACAAGTTAAGATTATTCTTAAGGAGTTTATTAACCTTGATCCAGCCTTCCTGCGCCAACATAATTTTTCCGTTCCTGCTTGGTAACTATGGTCAATTAGAGCTTAAGGGTAAAACCTAGCAATTGATAGTGGAGTAACCAATGTCAAATTCCCTCTTTTCTCCACTATTTCTTCTAAATTACGTAAACTTAGTAAATAAATCAGCTACCGCCACATAAACAAACCAATATCAACTCAATAAGTTAGTGGAAACCTTTAAGCTTGGCTAACTATACTCATATTATTTATGTAAATTAAATTATTATTAAAACCTGTAAGCTATCATTTATTAATATTAATTCGACAGTCCCTTATAAGCGCCGTTTTAATTCGTTAATTGCATTGCAAATATTAGGTAATGGGCCAATATGTTTGTTTTCCCCTGGTACGTTAATATTTTGTGGTATACCAGTTTCAATTAAAAGGACACGCATTTCATGGGGGCTAGGCACTGATCTGTTTGTTGTTTATACCAAGACTGAGTAGCAATTACGGTGGATGCATCTATAGGTGTTGCATATGATGTTCCCCCAAAAGTATTTGTATAATTATTATTAGGATCACTATTGTATAAATCAGCATGACCTGTTGTGACAACGTCTTCTCCCCAACCTTGTAGATGAATCAGACTACCAAAAGTAGAAAAATCTAAAGTAGCAAGCGTTTTTTTATTACCAGCACAAACACAAATGATCCCATTATCAGGCCGATTTCTGTATTCTTCATAGCTAGCTGACTCCGTATCGTAATCTAAATTTCCATTCCGATTTCCAGCCGGAATAATTACAAAAATACCTGCTTTAAGCGCTTCTTGGGTTATATCCCAAACAGCATACTCAAAGTCGGCGGAAACATATGTATCCCTTAAACCAGGCGCTTGTAGTTCATAAATAAAAACATCACCGACACTTAAAACTTCTAGCCCTCTAGCTATACTTTCAGGTCGTCCATAAGTATCTTCAGCAATACCATAAAATGTATCAACTCCATGCACCATTCCTTTAACACCAAATCCTATATCTTTAACATACACTATTCCGGTTACCACAGTGCCATGATCATTATCCGCACCTTCAAGATCGGGAACTAATTCAATTAAGGTATCTCTTTTTTTAAATTAATATGGTTATAATTAAAATTCCATTCAATATCTGTAACGCTAATACCTTGACCAGTTATTCCAAGAGACTAAGCATACTCCATATCAATTCCTTTATGGTCAGGCGTAATGCCGTCTTTATATCCCTGAAGATGAATAAAATTTGGTATATTATGAACCGTATGACTAATAGGGAGTTCTTCACCATTGGTTTGAAGGTTGTACGGTAATTTCATCAGCTCCAGCTTTTCTACATAAGCATATTCAACAAAACCATAATCAACCATTTTTTGTGCAAGCTTCTTCTTCTCCTCGAAAGACATACCGTCAATATCTTTGACATAACAAATTCCCACTAAATTTTTAAAGTTAACTATATTCAAGCGCTTGTGTGATGCCAACATTTCATCAGTCACAATGGAACGATAATTAAATTGGGTTAAAAAGTTATCTTGGGTTACAGTAGTTTTTAAAATTAATGAATGGTTATCTCTTGATTGAATAATATCTCTATTAAATTTGATAACAATATTATACTCTTCCATTTTCTATTCCTTATGCTGTCAGATATCAATAAGGCTGAGCACCAATAAACATATCTAACACACAATAAGAATCTATTCACAATTAAAATAACTTAATATTACTTTTGATCTTTTACAAAAATGTATTTAATTAGTTTTATTTTTTATAAAAAAAGTACTGCCAAAGTTAATTAAAAATATTTTTAATTACTCTTACTAATAAAGAAAACAAATTTTTATTGTTGGTATTATTAATTTTTATACTAATAGATTGTATTACTTTTTTACAAGTTTGATAAATACTAAGGATTCAGGCGACAAATCAATTTATTGATTGAAATTTTTAATTAATAGCATTACATATATTGATTAATAAATATATTTTATTTAAATAACCATTATTATTTATAACTGTCCATTCATTTAATTTTTATTACTAATAACGACATAAAGAAAATAGTTTTCTAACAATACTAATTAAAATTATAAAGATTAAATTTTTATACCAAAAATTAAATTATAAATACAATTAATTCATTAAATTAATTCAATAAACCGTGTATTTAATGCCTTAGTCAAATCAGATAAATGATGGTAAGGTAGAAATGTGTATAAAAAATATTTAATCAAAGCAATCCAAAAATAGAAATCACTTAAAATAAATAATAAATTATTTCGTAAAAATCTCATCTATTAATTTTTCTCTATTAACTAATAATAAACTTAACATTTTCACACCAAAGCATTAGTAACTACAGATAATTTATCACTCTATAAAAATATAAATTTAATACACTAAAACTATTTTTGAGGATAAAAACCTATGAACTTAATATATAAACTAATACCTCTTCTTTTTGTAAAAATAGCATGGTCTAATGATCTAATATCAGAGTACATAGCAGAAAATTATGTCCATTTTGCTGGAGCCGTGACGATGAAATCAAATGCTCCTATAGGTACAAAAATTATCGGCCCCCTTGAAGGCCATATGAAAACTAAAGTTCACGGCAGCTGTCCTAAAGGTAATATTCGTATAATTGCAAAAACAAGTGATTACAATACATATGTTGATACTTATAACGGTATCAAAGTTTACACTACAGGAACACCAGGAACAGGTTATGCAATAAATGATTACCAACAAAAAACAGCTGATCATGATCGTTGGTTTATGTGAGGAATGGTAAAAAATAATAGTGATTTTATAACTGGGGAAACAGGAGCCTATGCAGGAGTTAGTTTTTATAAAACCAGCGATATTCAACCAGATGCCACCATTACAAATATTGATTTAGCTAATTTCTATTTATTGTGCAATGGCAGTGGGCCAAGTCGCTGTATGGCTATTTATAGATTTGTTGGCAAATTAACAATAAAAATAGAATAAGATAATAACATCGGATCAAACAATAGTGAACAAGGCGGAAATTGTTGTAATGGCGGCTGGGACAATAGCGGACAAGGTGGCAATGATGATAATAACCGTTGGAATAATGGAGGACAAGAGAATAACAACAATAACATTTGGCCAACTCATTAATAAATAAAATAATGATAAAAATATTTCAAAAAAAATAATAATAAAAACAATTAATAAATATTCTATATATCAACAAATAATATTTTATAAAATAACTTTCAGTGGAGTTTCCACAATAACTCCACTAATATTATTGATTTTTTATTTATATTTTCCTCAGGCCAATGACTGTCAATGTTGCAAAATCGAAGTCTTGCATATTGTTGGTAATTAGCATCAAATCATTTATTATTGTTGTAACTGCGCTAAGTGCAACACATATAGAGTGATGAAAATGCCGTTTATTTTGCTTTATATTTATCCAATTTTTCTAATAATATTAACATCTTAAACAGACTCTGACGAAAATAGTTAAATTTAATGAATCTTATTTAACTAAAAATGATGACAACGAAAAAATCCCAACATAAGAATTAATTAGTTTGTTAATGGTAACTTTATCAATTAAAAAATCTTTTTAATATTTTTAGCTTATACTTAATTAACAAAAAATCACTCAACCTGACAAGCACTATATTAGTTAAAAATATTGATTAATATCATTTTATATATTTATTAATTTTTATTAACATTTAAAAAGTAAATAAAAGATAACGTATAAATATATTCAACCATGATAAGTATTTTAGTTAATGAATGAATATTT
Organism: Arsenophonus sp.; assembly: GCA_045399315.1. GTDB lineage: Bacteria > Pseudomonadota > Gammaproteobacteria > Enterobacterales > Enterobacteriaceae > Arsenophonus. The sequence goes on along the minus strand of DAYVGO010000064.1, from coordinate 25,863 downwards.
ACTTTTAAGATCAAACATTACTTTTTATATTGTGCTATCTGCCCTGAAGGTTCAAAGAACAACACTTGAAGTTATTAATTTTGTCATCCAACAAAAGAACTAGTTATTGTTGTTACTACATTTTCACATTTATTATAAAAAAGTAAATAATTGACCATAGTGTTAACCTAAGGAAAGCATAATAAAATAATACATGTTTACGATTGCAAGATACACAACATACTATCAAAAATTAACTAAAGACAACAATATTTTTGTTGCAATTATCTGTATTTCGTTTAATGTTCAAAAAATTAGCAGTCTCTAAAAAAGACCCCGCTAATGAAAATAATATAGCAACCTTATGTTAAAAAAATCAAATTGATGAGCATAAATTACATGTTTAATCCTCCACCAAGTAAAAAAAATAACTTAGTAGCCTTTATCTGGTTACTTATCTTTTTTCTCTATTTTTCTACGGTTATTCAGATCATCGTTGTCATAACTGGTCAAAGTAATACTATTGGTCTCAGAGAATCTCTTTTATACAGCACGCTTTGGCTCATTCCTGCCCTGGTTTTTTCTCGTCATATTAGACTGATTACTGCAATTATAGGTATTATTCTCTGGCTATCATCTGCTATTGCCCTAGCATATTATATTGTTTATGATCAACAACTTTCACAAAGTGTCATGTTTATTATGTTTGAAACAAATACACATGAAGCGGGTGAATTCTTAACACAATATTTAAGTATTAAAGTTATCACAACCCTATTAGTTTATACCCTTATTGCCATCTTTTTATGGACACGGATAAAACCTATCAATATCTCTGTTTCCGGCAAAGTTATATTATCAACAATTATTATTGGTATTCTCTTTGGCGCGCCTTTTTATAAAAAAGTCATAAAATCAAACGGTGATCTTGATGATCTAATACCATATCTAAATGCAAAAATGGCTTATGCCGCTCCCTGGCAATTTATTAGTGGTTACTTTCTCTATCAAAATCAACTTACTAACATGGAAGCTATTTTAACCAATAATGCTAAAATTGCTCCTTTAAAAAATTTAATTGATAGTAATGGGGCGACGCCAAGAACATTAGTGTTGGTCATTGGTGAATCGACAAGCAGAGGCCGTATGAGCTTGTATGGTTATGGCCGTAAAACAACACCTCAATTAGATGCACTAAAAGTACAATACCCAGATAATTTCAAAATATTCACCGACGTAATTACCTCTCGCCCTTACACTATCGAAGCGTTACAACAAGTATTAACCTTCGCCGATCAGTTACAGCCAGAACTTTACAAAACACATCCCTCTTTAATGAATATGATGAAGCAAGCAGGTTATAAAACATTCTGGATCACCAATCAACAAACCATAACCCAGCGTAATACGATGTTAACTGCGTTTTCCCGTCAGACAGATAAACAATATTATCTTAACAACGACATGGCTCAAAGTTCTCGTCAATATGACACATCAGTACTAACACCTTTCAATGAAGTATTAAAAGATCCAGCAGAGAAAAAATTCATCATTGTCCATTTACTTGGTACTCATATGAAATATGCTTATCGTTATCCTAAAGATGAAGGGATATTTGATAATAAAACCGATACTATACCCGCTAACCTTAGAAAAAGTGAGCAAGCAGATTACAACGCTTATGATAGCGCACAATATTTTAATGATAAGGTAGTAGCAACACTGATCAAAGATTTCGCCGCATCTAACGAGAACGGTTTTCTATTATATTTTTCTGATCACGGTGAAGAAGTTTTTGACACATCACCACATCATACACTAGGCCGTAATGAAGCAGCACCAACGCGTCCTATGTATGAGATCCCATTCATTATCTGGCAATCACCACAATGGATTAAGATCCATCAATACCATTTAGACAATATGGTGAATAGACCCTACAGCATTATGCATTTGATCCATACTTGGTCAGATTTAGCCGGGCTCAAATATGATGGATTTGATGCCAGTAAAAGTGTCGTTAACAAAAATTTCCAGCCTTCTCCCCGTTATATTGGAGATCCCTATAGTAAACAACCATTAAAAACCTATGATCAGCTAAAAAAATAGCGTCTTAATCCAGTCCCCTGATTATAGTTTAGGGGGACTAACATCATTAACAATCTAATTTGCATAAATCAGTTATCTCTGGCAACCAGTTTCACAATGGTTAACGTTAAGGCAAAATCATAATGCTGTACTTTTGCTTCAAATACCCATCATTCAATAGCTAAAAAGCTGACCTGTTAGTCTAAATAGCAAAAATAGTTGCATTTTCCTATTACAAAAACATTAGATTATTAAATAAACTAATAATATTAGTTTATTAAGTCATAAAATCTAAAATTATTCATTAAATTATATGGTTTGTTCACTTTAATGCTGTTAAGGTTATCATTCCACTCAGTATTATTTCATAAAAAATGAAAATAATAACGTGCATGATATCTAATAGTATGAATTATTAACATAGCTGTAATTTAACTATTAATTTAATAATAAATATAAGTTATTCATTTAACTTGATATTGACCATTTATCTATACCAGGACATTATATCAATTTTGATAAAAACAAATCGGCATTATTTCTCATTTAAAAACATTTACTTAACAAAATTAAAAAAAAGATGACTTAGATAATAACACTAAAATACAATTCAGGGCTTGTTAAATAATATGAGCAGTAATACCAGCTTGACAAAAACTGAACCATTATGAAATTGAAGAGCTTAACTACTTGGATTATTATAGGCCTAATTGCCGGAATAATAGTTGGATTTGCATTGAATTCGCTAACCAGCACAGAAATAACAACGAGCTATGACGAAAATATTTCGATTATTACCGATATTTTTTTGTGTTTGATTAAAATGGTCATTGCACCATTAATTATTTCAACCCTCGTGGTTGGTATTTCCAGAATGGGTGACGCCAAAACTTTAGGGCGTGTTTTCTCAAAAACTTTATTGCTGTTCATTATCGCATCTTTCATATCAATTACCGTTGGTCTAATTATCGTTAATATCCTTATACCAGGAATAGGCATTAATTTTGTAGCAAGTACCAGCACAGCCGTGACAAATATTGAACCAACAACCTTTTCTTTCCACAATTTTATTGCTCATGCAATACCGACCAGTATTATCGCCGCAATATCACGTAACGAGATTTTACAGATTGTAATCTTTTCAATTTTCATGGGATACAGCTTATCTGCTATAGGTAAAAAAGGTGAAACAATTATTAAAATTCTAGATTCACTGGCTTACGTAATGCGAAAACTGACTGGCTACGTCATGTTTTTTGCCCCAATTACCGTTTTTGCTGCTATTTCAGCTATGATTTCTGAACATAGCTTGGGTGTACTTATCAGCACGGGTATTTTTATGGGTGAATTTTACTTCACTTTAGCAGTACTCTGGATGATCTTAATTAGCGTATCAGTGATAATCATTGGCCCATGTATTATTCGCTTAGTCAAAAACATTATGGAGCCTGCATTGCTGGCCTTCACAACTGCGAGCTCGGAAGCAGCTTTCCCGGGTACTTTAGAAAAACTTGAAGAGTCCGGTATTTCAAATAAGATTGCTAGTTTTGTCCTACCAATCGGTTATTCATTTAATCTTGTTATTTCAATGACTTATTGCTGATTTGCAGTTATCTTTAATCGGTCAAGCATGTAATATCCACTTAAGTGTGGGTAAACAAATCACGATGTTGTTGATTTTGATGCTGACATCTAAAGGTATGGCAGGGGTACCACTAGCATAGTTGGTTGTTATTGCTGCAACACCGACCCAATTTAATATTCCGGAAGCCGGCTTAATTTTATTAATGGGTGTTGATCCTTTTTTAGATATGGGACGCTCAGCTACAAATGTCATGGGTAATACCATGAGAGCGGCACTGGTTGGTCGTTGGGAAGGTGAGCACTATGATGAAGGTTGTCGAGGTACAGCTAAAGAAAAATCTGATAATTTCTTCACTAATAATATTAACTTAAAATCTTAATCACAGACAATATGTCCTACCAGAGACCACAATTAAGACGTGTCTATCGGAGCGTCTTGTCTGTTTAAGATACAATATGATTTATTGATTTTAAGTATCTAATCAACATAACAATAAAAGGGGAGCCATTTTTCATTTTTAGTGCAATTACTTGTAATAATTCTTTTTCATTCCACTAATTCTCATGTATGCTTAATAAATAACGGACATTAAGCTACAGAGTTGTACATATCAAGTTGTTATATTGTTAAAATCTTATACCCTGTCTTATGTCTTTATCTAATTAATGTATCTATAATGTCAAAATCTTATTTATTGATTATACACTTATTTATGATCGTCCATGAATATAAAGAAAGGAACAAATCAATGACCCAAAAAATTCTAAGTACGCTAATATTAGCGGGTGTAATAGCCACTGTTACTGGTTGTGATGAATCACCTAAAGTCGATGATGCTATTCAACAAACCAAAGAGAGTGCTAAACAAATAAAACAATCCAGTGCCGAAAAAGCAAAGCAAGTTGTTATTGATGCAAAAGAAGCTACCGCAGATATAAAAAATAAAGCATCTGTAGAAGCTGATAAACTATCAATAAAAGCAGATCAACTAAAAGAAACAACCCAACAGAAGACCTCAGAGTTACAACAAAATATTTCAGATAAAGCGACTGAAGTCACAAATCAAGCAAAAGAGAAAGCCACTCAAGTTAAAGAAGGGTTTAATTCCGAAGTACAAACACTATCTGATAAAGCGGCAGCAGCTAAAGAGGATATAACAAATAAGGCCAATGAATTAACTGAAAGTGCTAAAGAAAAAGCAGCTACCATGCAACAAAACACTCAACCACAGAAACAATAAACTTTAATTAATTTAATGAAGCAAAAGAGAATACTGTTAAAAATTAATGGTAACTAGAATTAGCAAAAATAATAATAAGGTTTTACACTTCCTTCTAACCTGATAAGGCCAGTATTTTTGGCCTCTTTTTTCATCGTCAATAAATTAATTATATAAAATTTATAAAGATTTTAAATTACTATTGTAATATGATTAAAATACATCCCTGTTTAGTTTCAGCAAAAATAATTTACTAAAAAATAATATATTGCTTAATTCCTGTTCTCTTAATATCATTTCTAAAAGCTAAGATTTATGGCATTAAACACAATACAAATAGTATTCTATTTGTCATAGTTTCAACAGTAATGATCAAACTATTAGATAAATACTGAATCGATAAAGAAATAAAAATTTCAGTTTTATACGTTTTAAATTAGCTATTCACTAAAATAATTATTTCACTATTGTTAATAATAACAATCAGGTCTATTTAAATAAACCAATCTATTTTAGCCAGGATATATCAATATCCTGACAAAATACACTAATGCAATATCATCAATTTATGTGATAAAACATCAAATAAACAATTAAGCTTGTTAATAAAATTAACTATTTCGCCGGTGAAAAAACTTTAATAAATAAATTCTTCCTTAATCTAAATCTGGTTTTATAAAATAATATCAGTATCCGGATTAAAGGTACCTAAAATATCTACCATAAAATCTCCTTCTAATGCATCACCTTTGATACCAAGACGATGTATATTATTTGTATAATTGATTACTGCAACTTTTCCAACTGTATCGCTAAGGCGCTGAACAACATAATCAATATTACAATTTTGTGCTTTATTGCTAATCCTCATTGCAGAGAGATCTATTTTATCAATACCAGCCTGAAATCCTATGATCGAATCATAAGCTGCAGTGGTTGATTCTTTAATAGAAAGATAAATAAAACGATCCTCTTCAATAATTTCATAATCCCTCACAGTGATTTTGCTATTTGCTGTGTAGTGGATTGTACAGCTTCCAATTCTGTTATTTCAACGGCATTGACTGGATCAGATGAACTTATTTCACGTTCCAGGGATTGCAACTGTTCTGAACTAAAAGTCACAAAATCAAGTACAGGTGAATTAAGCTTTTGTAGGACCTGATTAAACTTAATCGATTGCTCATTTACACCATCGCCCCAAAGATAATCAGCACCAAGTACACCATAAAATAGTATCATTGCCGGCCCCACCTTTAATATGGTTAGCTACATCATTACCGACAATAACATCATTACCATAACCGCCGATAACATTTTCAATAATTGTTCCATATGCAATTGAAACATTTGCTTTTAAACCACCAACATCAGAAAATGTTGCATCTTTCAAATTAATACGTTGATCTTGAAAATATCCTGATAGATCTGAAGTATCTTTACCTCCAGCATCCCATATACAGAAAATAAGGGGTAAACGGGTATCATCGGTTAAATAGTAATCTATGCCAGTATTAGAATTGAAGCCATAGACTGTATCTCCAGTGTGAGTATTCATATTCGGCCCATACAACCTTTATATAGCCTTTATATCATCAAGCAGGGGAGATGAAGAATAAAGCCCTTGAAAGTAAGCACCGGTAGTAGATTCAGGCCAATAACTCATCATACTATATTGGCGGGAATCCTCTTTATAACTTGCGTGACGATTATAATTTAATCGAACGCCCTCTCCTGCATTATATTTTCCCGGATAAGATAAACCTAGTGCATACCCAATTTCATGGACTAAAGTATGTCTGCCATAATTCCCGTTCATTGGATATAAATTTTCTGAATGATTCTGAACATTAAACCAATATTGCCAGACTTGTGCACCAGAAAAGGGTAAATAAGCAAGAGCTTGATCTTTCTCACAATTGAAATTACTGCAATTGAGATTTGTTGGTTCATTGGGTGAAAATTTAGCAATAAAAGTAATATCGGCGACATCAGCCCAAGACTGCAGTGCCAGCGGAACTTGCTCTTGTTGTTGGCTAAGGTGAACCATTTTATTTGAACCCGGTGTATTTACCTGGCCCCCAATCTTGAAAAGAATAAGTTACTTCCGCGCCTCAACCAAGCACATCTTTGCCATTCCAAGTTGCATTTTCTCGCGATATCTTGGTTGCCGCTTGATTAATATCATAAGAAGGTTTAAAACTGCGATAGCTATTAGAACCTCTCCTCTTTCATGATAATGAATAAAATTAGTAACTTGTTGAGAAGCGGCCGAATTCGGTAAATAGGATGTTGCATGTAATGTTGATGACCGATGAGGTGTTACAGATGGTAGTGAGTCGAATTTGATGTTGGAAATGTTTGCGTATAATCTTATTATCTAGACCTGTTCCTGATGACTTAAATATTACATCTGATGTAGCGACGTCGTTGAAATATGGGAAGTATGTGACGTCGGTGAAGTATCAGAAGGGTTAATGGTAGGAACTGGATGTGAAGTAGGTAATGTATGCCTAATATCCGATTGATTAGAATTATTATAGTTTATTCTAATGCGTGTATAATTACCCCCCATACTCCCTCCAACTTTTTTAAAATTAATTATGTTAATTTTTTAACAAAATCTAAGATTTTATTACATTATTTTATTTTTACAAATACAGGTGGTAGATTGGCTTATTTTGAATATCACTTAATTGGTCAATAAAGGGATGGAGTTTAGTGATTTTATGTTAGGGTTTAAAAAAATTTCAAATAGTGCCAAATTTAATTACTTTATTTAATTAGCAATTTATTAAGCTACTTGTAAGATGATAAGCTCAAAAAAATGTATTTAAGCTTTTATCATATTTGAAAAAATATAGTGTTAAATTTTGCAGTATTTATAACAATACTATTACAGTCGCTACAAAACTAAAAAGTCTTTTCTATCTTTGCGCTAGCAAATCGATATAACAGTATTAACATAATAATCATACCAATTTTTTTCTATTAAAATAAAAAATAATACCTTACCATCAAGAGAAATAATTATTTAATGCAATAACTCAGTAAACTCAATTAAGATAACGCAAGTCATATTCACGCTAAAAAGTATTTTATCTCAATTCAATTGACAGAGTTGGTGACTAGTAAATGCTGGCAAATATTCATCAGTTTGTGCTACTTAAAATAACTCATTCGTAAAAACGAGTTTGTGGCCGTTTTATTAATATTAAGATAAAAACCTCTTTTTTTACTATTAACATATTTATCATACGAAAAATTAATATTTTTCAACTACATAATATATAATGTTATTTATTATAAATAACTTGATTTCTATCTCTGTTAATCAAATTTTATAACGTTTATTAACCACATTATTATGATCTAAACATAAAATTGTTAAAAAGACTCTAGTAAACTTTAATGAAAATCTTTTTAGATTATTCTAACGTTTTTTATTAATTGATTTTATTAATAAATAATTTGATTTTTATATAAATAGATAATATATGATATCTATTCAGATTTTATAACCTTATGTACAATATGATAAATATTGATTCATAATAAAATATACTGGATTTCAGCATGGAAATAACAAAATAAGTATCGACTTCGAAGTGCCAAGTTTTTGCTTCTTCCAGATGTCAAAATATCACCATTATAGAACCTTATCAGGCAGAGCAAGATACACTTACTATCCACTCCTGTCTGATTTCATATCATATAAATGAATATATCAATGTATCAGTAACTGATTTTAACATGTAAAAATTGATAAGGAACCACAGAAAAAACAGCGGTGGAATTAAATATACTTTAGCAAATACTATCCACAACATGTCGGCTTTTACTAAGAAATCGCATAAGTGAGCATTGTTTGTTCTTATTAGTGCAGGTTTTAGTTGATGGATACATATTTTCTTACAAAAAATTAAGGTAAAGAGCAAAGAAAGACTTTTTATCGATTTCAATCTTATAATTGATTTAGTCTAATATTGGAGTACTGAAAAAATTATAAATCGCAGACCTAGTACCCAGCAGGAAATCTCACGCACTCTTCCGCTCGTTTCTACCTCGATTGTCCGGCAAAAACTTAATAAGAATGATCTCGGACCACAATGTTTTTGAGCATTGTCAGATTACGGATAAAATAGCACGTGCTCTAATCAATAGATTCCCTTCTGCCTTACAACAGAGTTTTTTCCCACCTGGCAGCGCACTATTGGCAGCAGTTCATGACATAGGTAAAGTTAGTCCCACTTTTTTTAAAGCTACAACGCTCAATTCCAGAGAGTAATTCTGCTTAGTTGTCTGCTTTGGTAGAATTCACTGGCATTGATGAAATGCAATGGGGTAGGCATGCAGGAGTTAGTAAAATAGCGCTAGACGCTATCTGTAACGATCCTGATATCGGCAAAATCGCAGGGCAGTATCATGGTATTAATCCCAATACTGGCTTTTTTTAGCAAATTCACAAATATTATGTGGTGAGTCATGGCAGGAGCAACGGCATCAATTAGTGTTGACACTTCAGGCGGTGTTAAATGAAGAATTTCTATCGATTCGCAATCATCAGCAGGCAGTACTGCTTGCAAGGTTAACCACTGTAGCCGATTGGGTTGGCTCCGGCAGTTTTTTTGAAAATCCTTTAGATCCATGGTGGCCATATATTGACAGCGTGTTGGACAATGCCAGATGTATAACGCCTACTTTACGTAACGGGTTAACCTTTGCGATATCTTTCAGACAATCAAGGCACACCTTATCAACCAAACCAGCGCAAATCACCCTGTATCAAAATTGCTCGGGTACAGGTATTTATATCTCAAAAGCACCGATGGGGTTAGGTAAAACAGAAGCGGCACTTTACGCCGTGTACCAGGTACTACAACGTGGGGAAGCCTGTGGAATTTATTTTGGCATTACCCACGCAACTGGCCTCCAACAAAATTTATAACCACTTTAATCACTTCCTAAAAACCATTCTCACTGAAGATAGCCCTCATCATCATTCACTGCTGTTACATGGTAATGCCTGGCTCATGGGAGCACGAACTGGGTGAGGAGGTGTGACCTGGCCACAGTTGGTTTCACAACAGCAAACACGGCTTACTGGCGCCATTTGTGGTAGGCACTATTGATCAGGCTCTTGGTGGCAATGAATGTGCGGTATGGTTTTGTGTGTGCCTTTGGTCTGGCAGGCAAGGTGGTGATCCTGGATGAAGTACACAGCTATGATATTTATACAAGTACGATCCTTAATGCGCTTATCATCCAGCTACGTAGTCTAGATTGTACAGTGATCATTGTCAGTGTAACACTAACTAGTTCACGGCGTACAGAGTTACTTGGGCAATCTACCGCTACACAGACGTATCCGCTGATCAGTGCTTTGCAGGGAAACAACGCAGAACTATTGAAAAAATACCCAGTAGCGATCACCCAACAGCAGCAAGTAACTATTGAGATTATGCCGATGGCGCATCAGTTAGTTCTGGAAATCGGGCTGAGACGCGTGAGCAGGTGCTGTGGATTGAGAATACCATTACTAAAACGTAAGATCGTTATCTCGAATTTGCCGCGCGTACCCAAGAATTAAGCATTGCCTGTGGTCTGCTGCATTCATGTTTCACACTCATGCATCGGCAAATCAATGAAGAACACTGGATCCACCACTATGGAAAAACCGGCTGGGATAAGTGAGCCAAACATGGACGTATTCTGATCGACACTCAGGTACTGGAACAGTCACTGGATATTGATTCTGACTTGTTAGTTACCCTCTTTGCTACTACCAATATGTTGTTCCAGCGGTTGGGTCGATTATGGCGGCATCAAGCGACACCACGTCCAGTGGGGGCACGTTGCCAGGCCTGGTTTTAGCTCCGGAATATCAAGCCACAGAAGTGAACCCATGGATAGCCTTTGATTCCACTGCCAGCGTTTATTACCCTTATATATTGTGCCGCAGCCTGGAGGTTTAGCAGCACCAGGCGGAAGAAAGGTACAGTAACGCTGCCGGAAGACATCCGCCCCTTACTGGAGACTAGTTATGAGCAACGAACAGAACAAGGTAACATGACGCAATGGTAACAAGAATTGATTACCGGCAACCGTTATCACAAAGGATCAACTAGTTTAAAGCAACTAGCACGTGTGAAATTAGTCCAAGGAGGGAAAACCCTGCCTGAAAGCAAAGCACAAACTCGCAATAGCGAACAGGAAACAGCCACAACTGCTGTTACTGTGACAGTTTTCTTATGATGCCAAGAGCAAAACAACATGGTGGCAATTAGCCGCACAAATCATGCAACATATAGTCACTTGCCGTCAGCATCAGTTGCCTCGCGCACCCTCGAGAGACTGGTGCCAAGAGGTGGGGTTAGGCAAAGTCCTATATCTTGGCAGTAAGGAGTGGGATGAGGTTGGAATATCTGTAGTGTTAGTTAGCCAAACCGATGAACTCAAAGCTGTCGATGGCAGAGCACTCCCCTTATAGTAGCAAATACAGCTACGTCTATCGGGACGACATTGGATTACGCAAATAAAATCAAGGAGTGAACCCTCGGAAAATCGTTTTAATCTTATTGATGAAGCATGGCTCCCGATTGTCGATGTTGGCAGGGTTAGTCTACGCGATATTTTTACTCACCCTGAATACCGAGCGTTGGGGGGGCAATCCTGTCCAGAAAATTGCTATTCTGAAGTTGTTACAGGCGATTGCCCAGGCAGCGGCAACGCCAGACGATGAAGCACAATAGCAGCAGTTGGGTTGGCAAATGATGGCTGTACAGGTCTGTGATTATTTAGATCAATAGCATGACCATTTTTATCTTTATGACTTGTGCCCCTTTTTGCAGATGCAAGCGATTGCTAGTGCAGCTCTTAAGCCATTTGGTGTAATGCTACCTAATGTCGCCATAGGCAACACCACCATACTCACCCAATCACAGTCAGAAAAAACATTAGATGATGCAGATAAATCACTGCTGCTGTTGGTGCAGATGGGGGTTGCGCTTGCTGGTAAAAAAAAACCGATAACAGGGTGGTATTGAGTGATAAACATAAGGGAAAAACCAAAGAGAACGGCAAAGGCGTAAATAGTAAAGCCGGACCAGCAGTTGCTCACATGAGATTACTACACAACTTCTGTTTAGGCTCATCGTTACTAAAAACCATCTGGTTGAATCTACTTACTCAAGATGAGATTGCCGAGTTAACTATTTACCCCAACGCCTCGGTACTGCACCATAGCAGCAGATGCCACAAGGTAAAGATTGTGCCATTGCGAAAGAGATTAAAGGCTCATTGATGGAACGGCTTATACCCCTTTGTCGTTTTTACCTGCTCACTGATGAAGGACTGTATTACTCGGATAGCATTACTCACGCCAGTTAAAAAGCAGACATGTTCGATCCCTCCATTGCAATAGATTTTAGTGGTAAAGGGCCAAAATACGTTGGGCAGATCCTCAATGGTGGCCTTGGCGTGAGCTTACTAGCTTGCTCAGTTTTATTGGTCAGCAAGAGAGTCGTTTTGACTGCACCCAATTACGGCTTGCTATGAGTAAAGCGGAGCACCAGACGGAAACTATTGCTATTTGTCTGGAGGAATGCGAGTCAGTAGTAATGCGGAAGAACAATAAGTCTCTGGTTTAAATAATGTGGTGGAATCCCTTTGTTGGCTTGAGCCAAGTTTTTTAGGAGAAAGATGGTTTGCCCGTTTCAAAGAAGAGATGAGTGAACTTGATAAACTCGCCAAAATGCTGTATTGGTGTGTGATAAGTTACTACAAAACATTATTAGTGAATTGCAGTAATTATGTGAAGAAGGCGACTCATCTCTTTTGGCAACTCTGTGAACGTCAGGCTCAAGCACTTGTCGATGACTGTGGTAAGCCGGATATCTGTCACCGACTGTGGTGTCAATTTGCTAGCTATACCGAACAGGTGTTTAACCATACTTGCCCTCATCAGACTGTGCGTCAACTGGATGCCTGGGCAAAAGCTAAAGCCAATTTAGCAATTTATTTAAAATAGGAAATGGCATGAATACACAATCTACTAATCGCAATAGCACCTTTGTTGATTACCTATTCCAGCGTTGTCAACAGGATAAAGGCTTTACTGCCCGTTTGTGTAGAGGAGATAATCCCGCCACGGAATACCAAAGCTGGGAAACTCTCGCAGCGTTCGGTGTAAACCTGGAATATGCTAACGATCGGCTACCTTTTGCCTTGATTACAGCAGCAGTAGCACGCCGGGATCAAACAGAAAATGGCGACTTGAAGATCGGCCAAGCCATTGCCTGCTCTTTAAGGAAGGCAACCGGAGCAAGCCAAGGCACATCTGCGGTGCATGCTGGCCTGTGAGGATACGGAAGAGGCTTGCCGTATTTTGCGTCCCCTGCTTTGCTTGGTCCAAAACCGTGTCACGCAACTGTTAGATTATGCGGCACTGTTAGAAGATTTATGCTGGCTTAATATGAATTCAAGCCGTAAAAAAGCGCGCTGGGCGCAGCAGTTCTAACACAATCCTGACGAAAAAATCAGGGGGAAAGCATGACAAGCTACGTCAGTGCTCTGCGCCTGGATCGACCTGTAATCAAAGCGCTGAAAATTACTGATCTCTACTCTTTACACCGTGTAGTGTATGGACTGTTTGAAGATGTCCTCAACCAAGAAGCCAAACAAAGCAGTGAATCAAGTGGTATTCAATGGGTGGATAAAGGTAGCGATCATCAATATCGCCAACTATTGATACTATCAGATCGCTTACTGTAGATCGTCGATCATGGCATCATTGAAACCAAACTAATACCGCCGGGATTTTTGTTACATCAACATTACCGTTTTACCGTCACTGTGTCGCCTACCCGTCGCAACAATCAGATCAGAAAACTACTGCCGATTAAAGTGCAAGAAGCTATCGCAGCTTGGTTTATTGAGCATGCGGCCAAAATTGGGGTTTTATCGTTGACCCGGTTCATTTACGAGTCGCAGCCATTAATGTGCAGCAATTCCAGGATAAGGCGCAGCACCGGATCACCCTCCAACAAGCCACTTTGATCGGCAACCTATCTGTTACCGATCAGGATCGTTTTCACGCCAGTTTTAGCAAAGGGTTGGGGTGAGGCCACAGTTTCGGCTGAGGGCTGTTGCAGATCGTTCCCGTTATCGACCCTCTATTATTTTAGCCAAAAGAAATCAGCACCATGCAATCACTGAAAAATATCCGTATTGAATACCACATTCTGCAATCTTTCCCGGTTTCCTGCTTGAATCGCGATGATGTGAGTGCGCCCAAAACGGGGTAGTCGAAGGGGGTCACGCACGCCAGGGTTAGTGCCCAATATTGGAAGCGCCAGGTTTGTTTAGCTTTGCATGATTTTGGTATCAAATTAGGAATGCGGACGAAAAAAGTGGCAGAAGTATTAACACCAGAATGCATGGCAGCGGGAGCCAATACTGAACAGGCTGCGAGTTGTAGCAATAAAATAGCAGAGCTACTGGGAAACGATACCTTGCTGTTTATTAGTGCAATAGAAGCGTGCGCCTTTTGTGCCGCCTTAAGTGCTGCTGATTCTCAGGAGTCATTTCTGGCTCGGTTTGCTGATCTTGATATGCAAGTGCTCGGTTTTTCCCGGTAGAATAAAACCGACACTGTTGCCCTGTGCGAACCTTTGTTGTGTGATTTTTATATGGTAAGTAGTAGCTATGATGATGAAGACTCTTGGCAGCGTTTGCTGATCCCGAAAACTAGCGACGGTAAAAAGCGGTAGGGGACGGGACAAAAATCACCTATCGTTACTATTTGCAAGATTGTGCTTTTACGGTTTTATTGGCGGTACTAGCAGATTTGTTAGCAACCTCGGTGGAGGCTTTGCAGAATCCGTTGTGGGATCTGGCGTTGGGGCGTAAAAACTGTGTGCCAACCGAGTTTATCTTTCAAGGACAATTTCCCAATCTACTGGACGCTGGGCAAGCTGCAGAGAAAATGGCGAGTGAAAAACAGCGGGTAAGTGATCTCAAGGTAGTATCAGGGTTGGCAGAAGGTGGAGAAATATTAACGCTAATGATATCCCTGTAGCATTCGGCGAGCAAAAACGCTATCGTGATTGACAAGTGATCCTCTTTAGCGAGAAGTTAGCAAGTGGTAGCAAGTAAACGTTTATTTGTAAAAATAACCAGAGAGTCTTTACCTTATTTTAAGGATAAATATCCTTTTATCTACCTGGAACGCGAGCGCTTGGAGATCAATGACAGTAGCCTAAAATGGTTGGATGCCGAAGGCAACATAGTACGTTTGCCCGTGGCAATGCTCAATGCCATCCTGCTAGAGCCAGGTAAAACGTTGACGCATGAAGCCGTCAAAACAGTGGCGGCAGCCAACTGCGCTATTTGCTGGTTTGGCGAAGATAGCCTACTATTTTACGCCGCAGGTTTTCAACCAACTGAGAACAGACACAATTTGCACCAGCAAGCTATGATTTCGTGTAATAGAAAAGCGGCATTGGAAGTAGCTTGGCGTATATTTGCCTACCGTTTTCCCGATGCCAACTTAACAGGCAAATCGCTTAAAGAAATGATGTGTATGGAAGGTGCTAGAGTACGGGCACCTTATCAGCAAAAAGCTCAGCAATATGGTGTGGGGGCTAGAAAGGCAGGCAGTTTTCCCAGGAAAGATGGAGTTAAGCGACACCGTTAATCAGATACTAACCTCCACCAATACAGCCTTATATGGCATTTTGTGTTCCGCTATCCATACTATAGGATATTCTCCACATATGGGTTATTCATTCAGGAAGTCCATTACCTTTTATTTATGATTTAGCAGATCTTTATAAGGAAACACTCTGTATTGATCTGGTGTTTGCCCTGACTAAAGAGATGGCAGGTCGTTATAATAAAGAACTAGTATCCCCCAGATTTAGAGAACGGGTTATTGAAATGGATCTGCTGGCTAGAATTGGCAAAGACATTCCACAGTTGTTGGGAGATATCAATGTTGATCACACTGGCAAATGATTTGCCGCCTGCGGTGCGTGGTAGAATGAAACTCTGGTTTATCGAACCTAAGCCGAATGTGTTTGTTCCAGGGCTGAAAGACTCCGTGGCAAATTTTGTGGTGGATTATCTCTATCAACACTGCTCCTCTGCTTCTGGGATAGTAATTTTCAAGAGTATCAAACAGGCTCCTGGGTATGAGATCCGCACGATTGGCTCACCCACTAAGGATTCAATCGAGTTGTCAGAACTTCAATTAATTATTGAAAAAAACACATTGTAGTGAATCCTTGTAACTACAACATATAGATTGAATACCTTGTTCTTTTACAATATATTGGTGCCTTCTCCACGTCTGTGTGGAGGCGCTTGAAACTAACATGCGTTCACTATCCTCATTATACTATTTTGCCCGACTGGAAAATAGTAGAATAATACTCAATAGTAGCGTGGACAAATATCACGTTAGTATTTATCTTAATGTGACAGAATTGCTATATTATATTTTTGAGAATGTATGCATTTCTATATGCCTAACCATAAAGTTGGGAATATAGAATTGTGTGCCGCCGCCAGGCAAACCTGAGCTACGCCCTCTTGCCTCAGCCTCAAACCTCCGTAAAGAATGTGCTCCTGCGTCAATACGTGGCATCCCTTTAAAGCCACCAAACCAAGCATAGACGGGAACTTTTAGCGTTATCTTAAGCAACCAATCAAGTGAACTCCAGTTCTCTTTGATCACTGAAGTCAAGCGGCTCCCATTCGCGTAACGATACACCATTTAACTTGGCAATCAAACAATGTTGTTCCAACCCTCCATCATGCTTGAATTGTTCGGTTGGACTCCACCACGTGGACAAAGGAGTTGAGTCATCTAAAACCCCTCTCGCTAGC
This sequence comes from Arsenophonus sp., assembly GCA_045399315.1. Taxonomy (GTDB): domain Bacteria; phylum Pseudomonadota; class Gammaproteobacteria; order Enterobacterales; family Enterobacteriaceae; genus Arsenophonus. Next base: position 9,103 of record DAYVGO010000064.1, on the reverse strand, counting down.
TTGGGGTATCCATTGAACTTATACAGTGACATTCCAGCAGGTAAGTACTCCTTAGTTGGTGTGTTAAACATTAATTGAAATACATCTTGCACCGTTGTTCCTGGACCATTAGAAATACTGCCAAACTCATGCCACGTCAAACCTTCGTTTAATATCATCGTTAATATCTCCATGAAAATATTGGTAATACAATCGTTGGAAAGATCACCTCATGATCGCATTCATGCTTTACACTAACACTCATGTCGCTTCTATTCTGATCATAATCTTTATAGGTATGCATCCGTTTCTCATGATGTCAGCCCACAAACAATGCGTGCGCCACCCCCACCTAGCATTACAGGGTGATAAGAGTGGTTATCACCACCAACGTGGATCACCAGCGAGTGACCTTTCAGATCGGACACGCGCAAACGGGGAGACAACACTGGGTAGGCTGCCTTGCCAGTGCTGTCCACATATAGATCTGGCAAATCGCCAAGATGGACGTTGCCCCATGTGCCTTCATGCTTACCAGTATGAGTAGGATCTAGATGGCCACCTGTCACCAGAGCCACTATCATTTTGCCGTCCTGCATTGCTGGAGCGCAGCTCAGGTTAGTATGTACATGGAAGCCGTGAATGCCAGGCGGTAAACCTTTCAGGTTTAGCGTAAAAAGCACGCCGTATTGAGTGGAATGTACATCAATAGTGCCTGATGGAATGGTGGTATCTTTAGCGTCCATGATATTCATGGCAACAGTGACTGCCTGAGCCAGGCCGCTGAAGGCCAGACCAACAATGTAAAGCGTCTTGTTTGTGTTCTTAACATGTTCATAAATAACCTTTTATTTTATTTGGAAATGCTACCGTTATGCAGAATGATATGAAGTAGCAAAATTTCGTGCTAACCCTTATGTGTCACAACAATTTATTTATAACATAACCCTTCTGGAATTTGTTTAATTACTCTGATAGGTGAAATCATGGTGTGATTTTTAGCGGTAATATTTTCTATTCGTTGCATTAAGTATGATAAGTTAAGATTGATTATATGGTGAGTTTTTGCATAAAAGGTATCTACTGGCCGGATAGCTTGCCCATTGATAGGAATTTGTCATTTATCTAACATATACAATGTTTCTATTCCTTCTAGTAAAAATTTTGTGGTATGGTAAGTTTTAAAGCCTAGCATGGCTCGATAGCTTTTTTGATGAAACGAAGGTCTGCTCAACAATGTATTTTTATAATGGCATTGTCTTATCTCTATTTTTTATATCGGTTATTTTCTAATAATTTGTTTGCAGCTCTGATGGTTCTGTCGCATTAAAAATGTCTATTTAATAAAATAATTATTTGAATATTATTCTAAGGATATGAGTAGTTGTATGTGTAAGGTTAAACAAACTTTTAAGCGGCAGCTCTGTTGCATTAATATTGAAAAATTTCGTTTGCTAGGATGAAATAATTTTTTACTATTAATGCAACAGAACTGATTAAAATCAAAACCTAAGACTATATTCAGGAGCAAGTCCTTGAGATTTAAATATGGAATAATATTCTCTTAAATCAGATGATTTTTAACCTTTAAAATAATACCATCAGGATGAAAGAATATCGGGTAATCATTTATATCAAACACAGGGCTAAATAGATTACTTGTTTCATTACCATGCCAAACTAAGTTACCTCCTTTATAACCTTTATCTCTAGCATAATTGTTCAAAGATTTAATAATAACTTTAGCAAAAAAATGTATATTTCCCATATTCTTATCGCCTTCACCAAAAACTGATCTTGGCTTGGCAAAATCAAAATTATGATTCTTAAAAAGAGCACAATCTTCTCTAATAAAACGTGATGGGACGGTTAATGGCAGTTGATTATAAGATTGATTTTCTCTAGAAATAACAGCAAAGAGATCATAATCTGCAGTAATTGGCCGTAAAACGGTCATCTGTTCACCATATTGTGGTGGATTCGTCATAACTTTTACAGGATTTTTATTATAATCAAATAGCTTACCATTTTTATTAATAAAAAATTTTTCTCCTCCTCCAGGATAATAAGCTGAATATATTTCATTTCCTAAATCAATTGAGTTTCCTATTAACAATTCTTTTAACCTTGATTCACTAATAACCAAGTCTAATGCTTTTGCTCCTTTTGCTTTAGCTGATTGGATATTGGAATCATGTTTAGGATAATCATTAGGTAAGACTTTAGAATAACAAGCTTTTTCAGTAATAAATCCTGCTGTTGGTCCAGTAGGGCTAGATTTAGCCTTCATATGAAAATTCTTACAAAGATATCCTTCTTTTAGTAAAGTCTGACCAAGCGAGTTTGGTTCTCTTAAGCCAATAATGTCTCGGTACTTTTTCGCTGTCATTAAGAGAGAATATTTATACGCTAATTCAATATCTTGATTGGTAATAATGTAGTCATAAAATTTTATAGTTATTTTAGGGATAATAAATATCAAAAAAGAATTACAATTAGTATATTAAAAGGAGGTTACAATTTGAGCAAATGGTTATTTCACTTAAGTTAAATAAAATTCCTCATTATTCTTCCTTCTAAAAAGGAAATATATAGAAATTTATTACTTCAAGTTAATTAATTCTTTTATTTTTCTTACTAGTAATAAGCAGTTCAAACACATTAAACATGTCTGTTTAGTAAAATGAATATCATCATAAGCAAACAGGTTAAGAATTGAATCTTTTTTATAATCAACCAGATGTAATGCCTTATATTATGCAACACTGCTTTTAAGCCTCACTCCAGTAACCATTCATTACCGCAAAGCTTTAGCGATCTTGACAAGGCACGTACTTGCTGCGAAGAGTTTATGTTGCACGCTATTTTGAAAATTTCTGGTCTGAACTTCAAGTGTGAAATACTGGGGTAGATTATGATTTTCAACCGCATACGGATACATGTTAGTTGTACTCTTTACATCAGAATCATCGGCTTGATTAGTGTGGTATTTGGCATAACGACAATCGTAGTTATGGAATGGCAAATATTTGCTATGGCTAAGATGGAATAACCAGAAACAGTTACAACGAAAGTTTTATCGTTACCAATAACGGACAAATTGTCGTTTTGCACCCATTGATGGGAGGATTAATTGGTACTTCAAGAGAATCTTTATTCACAAACGAGGGTATGGTGGAACATCTATGGGAGATGTTTTTTATCCTATTAAGCAGCACGTCCACTAAATACTACTCAAATCAAGAAAGCGGATTTATATCATTAGAATGAATATATTTTCGAGATAGTGACATCAAAGGAAATGATTGTTTAATTTATTCGCGATGAGAAGTTATAAAGTGATACAACTTAATCTAATTATAGTTGCTCGGTTCGCTGCCAAAAATATAGCTACAAAAATTAAAATTAATTCCATACCAGCATTTTGATTCGTTCATTTTATCACTTCGCTCATATTAATCTTGAAAGTTAGGTATGGGGTAGCAGGTAGTATTGTTAAGTAATTAAAGTGTAAATGGCCGTTACCAATTAGAAAGCTTTTCGTAGTAGTCCTATTTATTCAACAAAGTCACTGCTTTTCTATCAGATGGATGTATAAGAGTAACAGTAAGAAATAAAAAAACAAATTGGTAGAGCATGTATTGTTGTGTAGTTCTTGCAATTAACGACGGATGTTTTATTTAATCTACGAGAGAAAAAAGGAAATGAAACCCACACGATTTCGTAATGCTATTGTCTTCGGCGACAGCTTGTCTGACACGAGTATTATGGCCAGTTCCATGATTGGTAAGCTAGCGAGCGCATTCGATGCAATGACGGTAGATCCAACAGGAAGTTATAGTGATTGTTGTAACCGGACAGATCATATGTTTGAAGCAGCTACTGGCGCCGAATCTCTGGTGATTGCTAATGATGCCATTTCGAAAAAATTAACCAAGAAGCATCAATCTCTTACACCAGCATCCAGTTGGGGGCACGATTCTGATCTGTGGTTTCGTTATGAGAATTACTCTGTTGGTGGGGCACCACTGGTGGTTTACCGCACTCCTTTGCTCACAAATTGTCACTCACTACGATGCAAAATGAGGTGAATGCTTTCAAGAAGGACTTTTTATCATTAGGAATGAATAAAGATGAAGACTTTCTTTTTATTATTTGGTTAAGCGCTAACGACCTTTACACGGCAGATCTGCCGGCCGAGAGGATGCACGAAATAGCAAATAAAATTGCCAATAAACGGCGAAAAGAATTGGTTAATATCGTAGGTCCAAATAAATCCCACTTTATTTATATAAATATGGGGCTGCCACTGTCGGCTGCACGATATCAAGAAATGATTAATTCGGCTAAGACAGAATATCAAATGGCACCTGATGAAAATAAATCTAAGAATCTTTTTTATAATGTCAGGCGGCAAATTAATAACTTTGAAAGTGGCGCCATATTATTTAATCACACTCTAAGAGAAATAACTAAACGTAATGGTGATATGTATGTGGATATGGCGTCATTACTGAAACCAGAATCCATGTCAAACCTGTATGAAAAATTACATTTATTAGAAGGAGTGCAAGGTCATAGGGCCAGTAATAAATTTATCGACGGCTGTAATTATGATATTATTAGGGTGATAAAATTAAAGTGTCTACTTCCGATAAAGCCCACCCTACAGATCGAATGTATCGAGTAATATGGCAAAAAATCTGCGAGGCGATTGGGGAACAAGGATACACATTTGGCACCCTTCCTGTAGGCAAGGGTTATATTGCATTATCAGCGATAAATTAGTTAAGACCGAGTTGCCAGCTTTTTTTTTAGACGACCAACAGATAAAATTGTGCTGTGTGTGACAAACCACCCCTACCGGAGGTCGAAGTTGTCCCTAGCTTAACTGCAGTCACTTAGGCTTAATCTGACAGTTAATGTCTTAATAATTCTGTCTTAGGATAATAGTGTTTTATTCTGTTGGTTTTATTACTCCTGCATAAATACTTAATCATACGAATTGTTGGACAAACCTTTAAACACTTCCATTATCCGATTGAAGTAATATAAGCTTACATTGCGCAGGTATTTAGCTTTTTCACTAGCTCTGGCAGTTATGTCTCTATCTCGCTGATTAAAATTTCGTAATAATCAGAAAATAAAGAGTTATTTTTTCATTGTTACAATAAATTAAGCATGTTGATGGATAACAAACTAACACCAATAAGGTCAAATGTTAACTCAAATAATAATTTTAGGCTTGATTAGCAAATTTCATTTAAGAAAATTATTAGACCTGTGTTTAAAATATACCTGAGTTAACTCTAAAAAGCGTTATCTCTAAAAGATACTCTAAGCCTGTTTTGATTTTATTGCCTTAAAATAGATTACAGATGGTTTCTTTCTAGATTGTTTTCTGCAGTCTGGAAGGCTATAACAAGTCGTCGCCACAGGCGACCATCTTGCTTATATTGAAAAAACCTATCAACTTTATTAAAAATAAATATGCCACACTTAAAAATATGCAGAAAAATCAGGATAATGAAGAAATTTTACATTTCATGAGAAACGTGCCGTACTAAATATTACTGAAAAAACCTACATTAATGTATTAATGGCAGTATTAAATGCATATGGACACCATATCTATACGGAACTATGGTACTCATTATATTATAAAATGTCTTTCTCTAATGAGGAAATTACACTGGAACATATGAAAGATATTGCTGATTTTGCTGATTTTGCTGATTTTGCTGATTTTGCTGATTTTGCTGATTTTGCTGATTTTGCTGATTTTGCTGATTTTGCTGATTTTGCTGAAAAAAGAAATCTAATTAATATGTCTTATGCAATCACCACTCCCCGTCATCTAGATATAGATATAAACGAAATAATACGTCAGTTACAAAAAATCCCACTAAATGTGCTAAAGAAAGCTAATGATTTAGGTCAGTTCATCACCGGAACAAATGATAATATAACTAATCACCCGGATAGGTGGCACTTACGGGATGTAACGCCTAGAGGATGGAATAATGGTATGACATGGAAAGATGTTACAGGGGGGGGTAGACATTGGGAAAAGGTGCTGATGTTGGAATTAATGGTGACGAAACCGTTATTGCTTTGAGCAAAGACGCAACAACCGGCAAATGGAGTATATCGAAAAACCACGGTTTGACAAATTTAATTTTGCATGAATATACTCATGCAATAGATCGTAGTTTTGGCGAGAAGGCAAACATGGGACAAACTATCTTAGGTCATACTGGAGACTATCTTAGCTGAAGGAATAGTTTCAAGAAGCCTGGAAAGCAGATTTAGGTGATACTGAGCCAAGATCCCCTGCTTTTTATTATTGGCAAGGAGGTAATAATGGCGAAGCAGAAGAGCTTTTGCTGAAGCATTCCATCAAATATATGATGGAAATAATAGATTTAACTGTCCTAATATAAGATCGTATATTTTATTAAAAATGAAGTCATTATAAGCAAAAAACTACACTAAATGTCTGCATAATTGCTATAAAGGCACGAATAACTTTTATCGTTATAAATAAAATGAGTTAGTAGAAATTTTTGTGCAATAATTATCCACTGTCTAAGATTTATGCCTTAGGAACATAAAAATAACATGGAAATTAAGGAAAGTGTTGGTAAACGAAAACCAGAAATCGTAGAACAAACTTTTAATATTCGCAAAAATGTTTTTATCGATGAATATGATGATACAGCATTATATTTTATTATTCAGCATAATCATCAAGTTATTGGCATTCTGAGAGCGATAGCCATATCAAACCAGGCATTAAAAGTTGGGCGTGTCGCAGTATTAAAAAAAAACGAAATAAAGGCATTGGCCGATTATTAATGGAGCATGTAGCCAATTATGGCCGCCAACATCACTACCAGCATATCATCTTATCAGCCCAATATAGCGCCCAAAAATTTTATTGCTCCCTCGGCTATAATATTATTGGTGATGACTATGATGAAGATGGAGTTCCACATATCAAAATGGTATTAATATTATAAAGTAATCTCATTATTTAAGCTCATTAACAAAATATCGTCTTAATTTAATAAAATTTTTGTTAGTTGTTGTTTGGTTAATATGGTATTTTTTCTGAATCATAAAAAATTTTGCTGGTCGGAATGAGGATAACTATAATTCCAGCTGGATAAAATCAGCTATCAATGCATGTATTTGTTATTTTTGCGCTTATTAGCCATTATTAAAAATAAGGATAAAATATTAAATGGTATACCATCTATAAATCCTGGAGAAAAATCAATGGAAAATAACCTCATTAATTATACCCTTTTTCGCCAACAAGCTTATATTAACGGCCAATGGGTTGATGCTGACAGCCAGACCACATTTAATGTTGTCAATCCTGCTAATGATAATTTAATCGCTAAAGTCAGTGAGCTAAGTAAAATTGAAACCCAAAGAGCGATTGATACCGTGGCAAAGACATTACCAGCCTGGCAAACGATGAGCGCCAAACAACGTAGTCAGATTTTAAATAAATAGTTTTATCTGATTATAGAGAATCAGTCAGCCTTAGCAGAAATATTAAGCCTTGAGCAAGGCAAATGCTATAACGAAGCAATGAGCGAAATAACGTATGGTGCTAGTTTTATCCAATGGTTTGCAGAAGAAGGAAAGCGAACCTATGTGAAACAATCCCTTCCCCAGTCTCGAATTGCCGAATAATGACCATCAAACAAGCTGTTGGTGTTGTGGTCGCCATTACGCCATGAAATTTCCCCAATACCATGATCACACGAAAAGTCGCTCTTGCCCTAGCTGCCGGCTGTACTGTTATTCTCAAACCCCACCGAAGCTCCGCTGTCTGCCTTAGCATTAGCAGTACTCGCTGAAGAAGCTGGTATTCCAGCCGGTGTCTTGAATATTGTACCGAGTAGTGATGCAAAAACCATTGGTTCGGTTATGACAGACAGTCCGATTGTCCGCAAACTTACTTCACCGGCTCAACCCAAGTAGGTAAGTTATTGATGGCACAATGCGCTAATACAGTCAAAAAGATTTCGTTAGAGCTTGGTGGTAATGCACCTTTTATTGTTTTTGATGATGCTAATTTAGAAGCAGCTGTTCAAGGTGTAATAGCAGCAAAGTTTCGTAATAATGGGCAAACTTGTGTGTGCAAATCGTATTCTGGTGCAAGCAACTATTTATTTATGACGCCTTTGCCAAACGGCTTAGTGAAGCGGTAAAAACTCTGCGTATCGGGCCGACAAGCGAAAAAGATGCCCAACTTGGTCCGTTAATCAATCAACCAGCTATCGATAAAGTAAAACAACATATTACTGACGCTATTGAGCAAGGTGCACGCCTATTAACCGGTGGCAATGTTGCCCCGCAAAGAAAATTATTCTTTGAGCCAACGGCTTTAGTTGATGTAAATAACCAAATGAAAGTTGCTAAGGAAGAGACCTTTGGTCCATTAGCGCCATTGTTTAAATTTGCTGACGAGTCAGAAGCAATTTATTTAGCCAATGCAACCGAATTTGGCTTAACAGCCTATTTTTATTCACGTGATATTAGCCGTATCTATCGAGTGGCTGAAGCACTTGAAGCAGGTATGATTAGCATCAATGAAGAACACATCTCTTATGAAATGGCACCTTTTGGAGGTATTAAACAATCAGGACTCGGACGTGAAGGTTCCCATTATGGTATTGACGAATTTTTAGAAATAAAATATCTCTGTTTGGGTAATATTAAAGCGACAAAATAATTTAACTTAAGCCAATATTTCCGTTTGATTATAAAGAATGAAAATTTAAGCTTATATTAACGCGATAAAGCCAGTAATATTTACGCTGTTTAGTAAACATTAGCTTTCATTTATTACTATTTTTTAATAAATAGTGTTTTAATATTATCACTATTCATTCTATAAGGTTTTAATTCAATACAATATTATAATTAATTTTTTTGATAATAAAATAGAATCTATTACGGATAACATTTTGACATCACTTAGTTAGCATCACCGCTTCTGCAGTCTCAGAAAATTCTGTCGTCACACGAACATCAATCGGCACAGGAATATCACAGGTCGATAATAATTTTTCCGCTTCTGGGATCAAACCATCTTCATATAAAG